>JBHLMQ010000068.1:0-13998 GCA_048938005.1 Promethearchaeota archaeon
TCAATAATACCTTTTGGTCCCAATTTTTTATATGCATACCAAGACCATCCATTAGAAATATTATAAAGCATTTGCAATCTCACCATATCGATCATTTTTGTTGTTAATTCTTTTACCATAAATTTATCTCCCTCTAATAATTCGTTTTTGAAAATATCAATTATTTTTGATTAACTTATAGATTTCTATAATATATGTTTAATTAAGATTGAATTTTCAACAAATCTTAATCTGAATAGTAGAAAGTATCCAAAATGAATTATTCAAATATCCTAACAATTTTATATAAATCCATGCATATGTATAGACAAATGTCAATTAAAAAAATTTGAAATTACTTTTTCGCTATATAGATAGACAATGAAGAGTATATATACTAAAATTTTCGATATTTTAGAAATTGGAGATGATTTTCCAACTGTTATTATGGGAGTCATCAATCTCAGCCCAGAATCATTCTATAAGGGTTCTGTTTATGAAGACCCAGAGAGAATCAAAAAAGCAGCACTGGAAATGATAAAAAATGGAGCACAGATATTAGATATAGGTGGACGTTCTACTGCTCCATGGTCTGAAAAAATTACTGTCAAAGAAGAAGTAAATCGAATAAAGATAGCCATTGGTAATGTCTGTAAGATCATTCCAGAGAATGTTATAATATCTGTTGATACTCAATACAGGGAAGTTGCAGAAAATGCTTTTAAAATAGCTTCTAATGAGAGCAGAAAAATCATTATTAACGATGTAAGTTGCTTAAAAACTGATCCTACTTTAGCTGATCTTCTTATTGAAAAAGACCTACCTCTAATTATCATGGCCTCTAAAAAAGTTCCAGGAGATCTATGTACTATTGAAGAAATAATTGAAGAGTTTAACCGTACCATTAAAAATCTGAAAAAAAAAGGTTATGATGAAAATAAAATCATTATAGATCCTGGAATTGGGCATTGGATTGAGGAAAAAACGCATTTATATGATTTAAAGATAATAGGGAATCTTCAAAAACTTAAAGAATTGAATAAGCCAATATTAGTAGCAATTTCAAGAAAATCTTTTATTGGTACAGCATTAAATATCCCAGATCCAGAAAATAGATTGAATGGAACACTTTCAGCAACAGCAATAGCGGTTTTTAATGGTGCTAATATTGTCCGAACCCATGATGTGAATAAACAGCTTATAGAAATTGTGAAAATGGCTGAAAAAATTCGAAAAAACAGATAAAAATCGATTTTTTTACATAAAATTTACTATTAAAATTAGGGCTAAAAAATTTAAAATCTAATTATTCTTTAAAGTTTTCAAATAAATCTCTCATAAAGTAAATATATTCCGTTATTTGGCTTATATTTAATAAGATTTATTACTTTTGAATGTTGAAAAAGTGCACATATATTTAAATGTGTGAATTACCTTATTTTATATGTATATCGATAAAATATTATGGTATTTTGAATATTTTTATGATAACAAATTAAATCATAAAAGCTTGTTCTCTCATGGTTGATAAACCCTCTAATCAAAACTCTTATGATGCGGATGATATTAAGGTTTTGAAAGGTTTGGAAGGAGTAAGGAAGAGGCCAGCAATGTATGTGGGATCCCGAGGGAAACAAGGATTGCACCATCTCATTTTTGAAGTTTTGGATAATTCTGTCGATGAAGCGATGGGAGGCTATGCCGATGAGATAAAAGTAACCCTCTACAAGAATAATTCAGTTCAAATATACGATAATGGGCGGGGAATACCCATTGATACCCATCCAGAATATAAAAAACCTGCTCTAGAAGTGATTATGGAGTATTTGCATTCTGGAGGTAAATTTGATAATAAAAGTTATAAAATTTCAGGTGGTTTACACGGAGTTGGGTTATCAGTTGTTAATGCATTAACAGAATGGATGGAAGTGGAAGTCTGCCGAGATGGACTCTGTTACAAGCAAAAATTTTCTAAGGGCAAGAAAGCATCAGAACCAAGTATAAATGAAATTAACTCAAAAGAATCCTATACAAAAATAAAATTTTATCCAGATAGTGAAATTTTTGAATTCGAGCCAAATGAACCAATTTTTAATGAACACACAATAATCACAAGAATGCGAGAGCTAGCATTTCTTACTCCACATACTAGATTTGAAATTTATAATAAATCAAACAATGAAAAAGAAGAATTTCATTATGAGGGGGGTCTTAAAGAATTTATATCATATCTAAATAAAGATAAACAACCTTTACATAACGATATTATTTTCATAAGTGATTCCTATAATGATGAGAATGGACAAACGATATACTGTGATTTAGCTATGCAATACAACCAAGGATATCAAACTAATATTTTAACTTACGCAAATACAATAAATACTATCGAAGGTGGAGTACATCTAACTGGATTTAAATCTGCTTTAACTAGAGTATTTAATTCATACATAGAAAATTTTATGGAGAAAAAATATAAAGATCATGTTTTAAGTGGAAGTGATACACGAGAAGGTTTATCGGCAATTATTTCCGTTAAACTTCCTGAACCTCAATTTGAAAGTCAAACTAAAATTAAGTTAGGAAATCCTGAAATTAGACAAATTGTAAGCCAAATTGTTACTGATAGGTTAACACAATATTTGGAAGAGCACCCAGATACTGCCAAAAAAATTATCTTAAAAAATATTAATGCAAAAATAGCTAGAGAAGCGGCTCAAAAGGCAAGAGCATTAATTCGGAGAAAATCTGCATTAGATAGTGCTAGAATGCCTGGAAAACTTGCTGATTGTTCATCAAATGATCCAGAACAAGTAGAACTTTTCATCGTAGAAGGTGATTCTGCAGGTGGACCTGCAAAGCAAGGAAGAGACAGGACATATCAAGCTATTCTTCCAATTAGAGGTAAAATTCTTAACGTTGAAAAAGCTAGAATAGATAAAGTATTGCAAAATAACGAAATTCAAGCTATTATTAAAGCTTTAGGCGTAGGATTTCAAGAAGCTAACCTGGCAAATGGAACTAATGGTGAATTAGAAGAAAACGGAGAGGAAGCTGAAGAAAGCTTTGATTTACGTAAATTGAGGTACCATAAAGTCATAATTATGTGTGATGCAGATATTGATGGCTTTCACATCGAAACTTTATTACTCACTTTCTTTTTTAGATATCTAAGACCTTTAATAGATGCAGGTCATCTTTTTATTGCTGTACCTCCCTTATACAAAGTGTCTTATAAAAAAACTAAAGAGTATGTTTATTCAGACGATGAAAAAGAAAATCTTATTAAAAACATCAAAGTGAAATACAATTTAAAAAATACGGAATCAATAAAAATCCAACGATTTAAAGGTTTAGGGGAGATGAACTCTGATGAGCTTTACGAAACAACTATGAAAAGAGATACTCGAAGACTTAAAAAAGTCACCTATGAAGATTATTTAGAAAACGATTTAATCTTTACTAAATTGATGGGTAAAGAAGTAAAAGCTCGAAAAAAATTTATTATTAGCAATTTTGATGAAGTTAAAACGTTAGATATTTAATTCTGATTTATTTAATTAAAAAATTTAAAATAAAAAAAGTGTCATAATTGACTTCAGAACAGATTGAAGAGATTTTGTTAAAAGATGAAATGAAAAGTAGCTATATCGACTATGCAATGAGCGTGGTCGTCGGACGTGCAATCCCAGATGTCAGGGATGGCTTAAAAGTCGTACACAGAAGAATTTTATACGCAATGGCAGCCAATAATTGGTATTATACAAGCTCCCACGTCAAGTGCGCTAAAATTGTTGGTGAAACCCTAGGAAATTACCACCCCCATGGTGATATGGCCGTCTATAATGCTTTAGTTAGAATGGGACAAGATTTTTCTTTAAGATACCCTTTAATCGATCCGCAAGGGAATTTTGGATCGATTGATGGAGATCCTCCCGCCGCCTATAGGTATACAGAAGCTAGGTTATCACAAATCTCGAATGAGCTAATTGAGGATATTGATAAAGAAACAGTAGACTTCCAGCCTAATTTTGATAACAGTACTTCTGAACCATTATATTTACCAGCAAAACTTCCGAATATCCTATTAAATGGTACTAAAGGAATTGCTGTAGGAATGGCAACATCTATGGCTCCACATAACTTAACAGAAGTGTGTAATGCGATCATTGCAACTATTGACGATCCTGACATTTCCATAGAAGAATTAATGGGAATAATTAAAGGTCCTGATTTTCCAACAGGAGGGATTATTACTGATACAAATGGGATATATAATGCATATCATACTGGAAATGGAGCAATAAATATTTGTGGAAAGATTGAAACTGAAACAACAGAAAAAAGAACTAGTTTAATTATTACAGAAATTCCATATCTAGTTAATAAAACAGATTTAATCGAATCAATCGCTAAATTAGTTAAAGATGGGGTACTTAAAGATATTAGAGATTTGCGTGATGAATCCGACAGGAAAGGCATGCGCATTGTATTAGATTTAACTAAAAATGCTCAACCGGTCATCATAAAAAATATCCTTTTTAAAAGAACTCGTCTTTTTACTACTTATAATATTACTAATCTAGTTCTAATTAAGGAGGGTAGACAGCCAAAAATCCTCAATTTAAAGGAGATTATTAATGAATATATTGAACATCGATTAGTAATTATCTCTAAAAGAACTGAATATCTTCTTAAGAAAGCACAGGAAAGACTTCACAGGGTTGAGGGGTTATTAATCGCATTAAATGATATTGATAATGTAGTTAATTTGATTAAGAGCTCTAAAGATACAAATGAAGCAAAAACTAAATTAAAAGCGACTTATGAGTTAAGTGATATTCAAGTTCAAGCAATTTTAAGTATGCCTTTGTCTCGATTAACTAATTTAGAGCATCAAAAATTGGTTGATGAGCAAAACTCTTTACAATCTGACATAATTAAGTATAATAAAATTCTGAAACAAAAGAAACTCCAGTTAAACATAATAAAGAAGGATTTAACTGAATTAATCAAGAAATACGGAGATAAACGCAAAACGGAAATTAAAATGGTTGAACATCATGAAATAAAGGAAATTGAAAAGAAAGATTTAGTTAAAAAAGAAACGACTATTGTTATTTTCACGAAAAACCAATATATTAAAAGAATTTCATTAGAAGAATACCAAGCTCAAAGGCGTGGTGGGCGTGGCAAAAGAGGTATGACTGTACGTGAAGAAGATTTTATCACAGATTTATTTGTTTGTGGTACCCATGATACAATATTAATTTTTACCTCAAAAGGCAGAGTCTATTCAATTATATGCTTCGATATTCCATTACAAAAACGAACTGCTCGAGGAAAACCGATAGTTAATTTTATTCCTCTTCAATCAGGAGAAAATATATCCGCTATGATACCAATTAACAACTTCAATACAAATGAAATGCTTATTATGACCACAAGGAAAGGTATTATTAAAAAAACTCCTTTAAAACTATTTTCAAAATTGAGGAGTACAGGAGTAAGAGCACAAAGAATAAGGGTTGATGATAAGTTAGTAAGCGTTAAAAGGCTCTCAAATGAACTTCAGGATATTTTTATAGCTACCAAATTGGGATATGCAGTTAGATTTGACGAATCAGAATTAAGAGAATTAGGACGTAATTCAATGGGAGTTAAAGGAGCAGAATTAAGAGAAAATGATGAAGTTATTGATACCCTTCTTGTATCTGATGATGATATCATATTAACTCTAACTCAAAATGCATATGGTCAAAGAACCTACGTTAAAGAATATCGTAAAACAGGACGAGGCGCTAAAGGAGTCAAAAACATCACATTAGATAAAGTAAAAGATGATGAAGTAATAGCTATTAAAATTGCCAAACATATGGATCTATTAATTGGAACAGAACAAGGACAAATGATAAGGGTACCTGTTGATTCAATAAGAATTACTCATAGAACTGCAAAAGGTGTTAGAGTCATTAAATTATATGAGAACGATTTTGTAGTTGCAATTGGAAAATGTGAACAAGAAACTTAATTATATTAAAATTTTTTTTCCAATAAAGGGGATAAGACATTTAATAGCATACACAATTTTCTTTTTTTTTTCTTTCATTTTAAATTATAAGAGGAATATTGAAATTCATTTGAAATTAATAGTTCTTAAAAAATTATTTGAGGTGATCAATAATTTATAAAAAAATATTGTTAGCTACTGATGGATCACTCCATTCTAATAATGCTACTGAACAAGTTATTGAATTTCAAAACCAATGGAATTGCAAAGTAGTAATGTTTCATTCAACTAAGCATCATAAAATTCCAATAGGGATTTATCCTGATACAAATATTCCTATGGAGATCTATAATAATATAGAAGATATAAGTAAAAAAGCAGGAGAGGCTTTGTTGGATAAAGCAAAAGATATCTTTAAAAAAGCAGGATTGAGTGTTGAAACTCGTTTAATTGAAGATATTGCTCCTGAGGTATATATCAGAAGAATTGTAGAAGAAGAAAATTTCGATCTTGTTGTTTTAGGTTCTAAGGGCCATCATTCTAAATTAAAAGAAATTTTATTAGGAACGGTTGCAACGAGAGTTGTAAATAGTGCTCCTTGTGACGTTTTATTAGTAAAGTAGTTTGGCATTATCCTCCTAAAAGAAAAAATGGAAAGAGCGCAAAAGAGACTTAAAAATTATTTTTTTTATTTTTTAAGATATGGAATAAGACAGAGAAAAATAAGATTATTTTCACCAATATTGTCTATTCCATGCTTCTCATTAGGGGGGATATATAAAAAATCTCCTATTTTTGCTATTTCTTCTTGCCCTTCAACATTGTAAAATCTACCAATTCCAGATAAAATGTAAATTTCATGCTCTTCTGGATGATTATGTTGGATAACTTTTGCGCCAGGTTTGATTTCAAAACGTCTCATAGCAAAGTTCTTAGCTCCTGTTTGTTCATCTATTAGCCATCTTACAAAAACATTTTCTACTAGAGTACCATCCATTAAGGTTGCGGGTTTTGCTTCTACATCTTTATAATTTTTTTTTAGCATAAATAAATAAAAAATCTTAATCTATTAAAATTATATCAAATTAAAATTAAATTGAATTAGCAATCATAAGGAATATTAATTATGACTAGTATCTGTTTCGACCAATCTCACAATAACAAACTAACAATTGAAAACACCACTTTCACAGATTTTATCCAGTATTTGTTCGATTCTGATTTTAAATTAGGAAAAATTGAAGCAGGTATAACTTATAAAAAATTAAATAAATATGACCTTTTTATAATAGGGGTCCCAAGCCTAACTCCTCTCGATTCTTATGAAATCATTGACTTAGTTAAATATGTTAAGGATGGCGGGAGTCTCCTCGTTATAAACGATGGTGGGGGTGATTATGAAAATAAGAATAATTTAACTGAATTAACTAAGAATTTCGGTATAAGTTTTAATTCTGATGTATTATTTGATAATAAAAGTTTCTCAAAAGATAATTCTCATCCGATAATAAAGGATTTTAAAAGCCATTTTATTACAAGAGATGTTTCTCAAATTATTCACTCTAACGGTTGTACTTTAGTAATAGATAAATCTATTGAGGAAGAAAAAATTGATGTTAACAGTATAGCATTTTCTTCTGAAAATA
Organism: Promethearchaeota archaeon; assembly: GCA_048938005.1. GTDB lineage: Archaea > Asgardarchaeota > Lokiarchaeia > Sigyniarchaeales > SOKP01 > Loki-b32. The sequence continues at coordinate 7,636 of JBHLMQ010000068.1, forward strand.
CTTCATGGCATAGGTTTTTTACGGGGGATGGTTGGGAGGACAAATCAGAGCAACATCTACCAATTATAGGTGTTATCCATTATTATATAGGGAAAGTTGCTGTGATTGGAAATCTTTCAATATTTTCAAGTTTAAACAAATCATATGGGATAAGGTCAGCTGAAAACCTTAAATTAGTTTCAAATATGATTACTTGGTTACTAAATAAAGCAGGAACCGAAGAGGAACAATTAGTTAAACCTATTTTCACTTCAGTTGCCATTAATCAAGATCTTTTTTATTGGGCTAAAGAAATGATAAATAAAGGAAAATGGAAAAACCTTGATGAAGTAATTAATTTTGCCTTAAAAGTTACAAAAATCAGAATGAAAAAAGCTGAGAAGAGTAATGAAGACCGATAAAAAAGAATTACTAATTGGACTTATAGGCGATACACACTTACGCTCAAAAGAGCTTAATATCCCACAACAAATAATAGATGATTTTCAAGAAAAATCAGTTGACTACATATTCCATACGGGTGATTTTACTAGCTTTGAAGTTTATAAAAACTTTCAAGATATCTTTGGAAAGGAAAGAGTTATTGCAGTCAGGGGAAATATGGATGAATCAAAAATATCGAAAGAATTACCTGAGAAAATAGAATTAAATTTATATGGGCATAAAATCTTTATAACCCATGGTACAGGTGGGCCAAAAAATATTATTGAACAGTTAAATAGAAGATTTGATTTATCTCCATATGATATTATCATTTTTGGCCATGCTCATCGTCCCTTCAATGAAATATGGAGAGATGGAAAACTATATATTAGCCCAGGCACGCCAACCGACAAAAGATTTACTGATATTAATTCTTATGGATATCTTAAAATATCTCAAGAAATTGCTGAGCCAAAAATTATTTATTTATAAGAAAAGCAATCTCTCAAATAAATAAAGATTTAATTATAACTACAGATCTTTATTAAATTTGAAGCGATTATGTCTAATGAAAAATTACCTTTGAGATCGAAATTAGCTTATGGTGGTCTTGGAGCGGGCATTGGCTTACCTTCTCAAATTACATATGCCACAATCACTTTTTTTTATAATACGATATTAGGATTAAATGCCGAATTGATTGGAATATCATGGTTAATCTTTTCAGTTTGGAATGCATTGAATGATCCTTTATTTGGTTTCATAGAAGATCATACCAAATCAGAAAAATATGGCAGAAGGATACCTTATATTCGATTTGGTGCTCCGATTTATGGAATAGTGTTCATTTTATGTTGGATTCCTTTTGTAGATGTAAATAACCAGATAGCTCTCTTTTTCAATCTTACTGTAGTTCTGTTTGTTTTTGACACATTATTTACAATATTAGGTCTGATAAATTTTACACTTCCGGCAGAAATGGCAATGACCGCAAAGGAAAGAGCTAACTTATTAATATATGGTAGTGTAATAAGTTCTATTTCATATCTAATTTCTTTTGTATTACCTCTAGTATTGTTAACCGGACATGAATCGCCTAATTTTGCTCTCTTTCTGATTGCAATGATTCTTGTGGGTATTATCTCCGCTATAATATTATACATGAGTAGTTTTTACTTGAAAGAAAATAAGTATACACAAATGGAAGAAACGCTCCCTATCATCAAGGGAATAAAAGAAACGTTTAAAAACACACCATTCTTAATTTTTGAAGCAGCAAACTTTTCTTTTACCATCGCCCAAACAATCCTCACCACTGCTATTTTTTATTACGTTGAATATGTCTTAATTTTAACTGGGATCCTCTCCACAATTCCATTATTATTAGTCTTTGTTATGATTTTCGTGTTCTTGATCGTTTTCAACAAATTGATTGGAAAATATGGTGTAAAAAATACATTTATTTTGGCTAATTTATGGACAGGAGTGAGCTTTCTTCTAACATTTTTCATTGGATGGAATTTATCTCTTGCCCTTATTGGATTCATATTAATAGGAATTGGATTGTCAGGTTATCTCCTTACAAACCAAGTAGTTATAGCCGATATTGTTGACTATGACGAAACAAGAACGGGAAAGCGTAGAGAAACTACCTATTCAGGAATAAACGCCTTGATCACAAAACCTGCAATCTCAATCGCAAATTGGCTGTTTTTAACAATAATAGCATCTTATGGATTCGATGCAAGTAAACAAACACAAGATTTCTTTACTCAGTTTGGAATCATGATGGGATTCTTGTATACACCCTCTTTATTTTTGATTATAGGTGCAATATTGATGTTTTCTTACCCTTTAGATGGCCCTCAATGGCTTAAACAAAAAGCAGAAATTATTAAAATTCATGAGAAAAAGGAAATAGAATATCTGAAATACATAGAAGAAAAAAATTTAAATGAAAGATCGCATGTTATTTAAAGGCTTAATAGAGATCTAAAAATTTTTAATGAAAAAGTAAAAGCAAAAATAATTTATTTGTAATAGAAAAGAATTTAATTAAGCAGTTTCCATTGTTTTGCCTGAGAGCTTTTTATAATGATTAAGAACAGCTTGACGAGCTGCATATACAAAAGCTCTCTTAACATTTACACCTTGGATAGCAATAGTTTCATAAATGAGTACATGGTTCAGTTTTGCAGTGTCAAGAGCCTGACGTATTTTTGATATCTCTATAATATCTTCTAGGTCACGCTTATTTGCAAGTAAAACAGTTGGTACTTCGGGAGGTGTAAATGCTTCTGGAGGTATTAATTTATCACCATAGAAACGGAGTAACTCCTTTAAACTCCAAATATTCTCCGACCATTGGTCTATTAAGCTATCCCATGTAAATATAACTGCATCTGTGCCTTTAAGAACAGTCTGACGTTGAAATTTATGCCTTCGCTGTCCTGCAACGGTATAAACTTGAAAAACTACATTTGAAACTCTTGCGACTACCCGATCGAAAAAAAGCGTCCGACCAGTTGGATCTTGAATTTGTTGCATATCTCCCGTGGCTAAACCCTCTTTCTTATAGACCCAATCTAGTGCAGTAGTTTTACCCCCGAGACTTGGACCGTAAAAACAAATTTTGAAAACAAGTGTTCCATCTCCCCGACGACTTGGCAAATATATCAATCCTCGCTTTAAATATTCAAAAATTTTAAATTAAATCTTATTAATTCTATAAAACTCTTGTAATATAAAAATTTGCAAAAGAAAAGTTTTGTGATTTTTTAGTATTGAAAGTGTTGTTCTTATATGTATTTACTACTATTATCTAAATATTATAAATAAGAATGCTTTTTATTTTACCTATTTAGCTTTTTATGCCATGCAAAGGATAAAATAATTTTTATGGAATTTGTGTCATTGGTATTCCTTTAAGCTCAAATCCACAATTGGTACAAAAGCGCTGGTCTTGACTTATGATTTTGTGTCCGCATTCAGGGCAGAATTTAAAAGTACTTGATACTATATCTTTAGCTATTTCGCTTGGCTGGCTAATTTCAGGTTTCAAAAATTCTTTTTTCATCGGTAAAATTACCTCTCTTGGTTTAATTGTCTTACTAGCAATTCCTCCAATAATAGATAATGCTGCTCCTATAAATGGAGCTATGGTTGCGAATCCCGGGCTATAAACAGACCAAAAATTAGGTAGGATTACTGGTGGCCCATATATTAAAAGCCATTCATATTCGACATAATTCATCACACTAATATCAATTGCTATGATATAGATTATTGTTACTATGATCATCATGATTCCCATCCCAATCCAAGTATTTGCACAATCCTTTATACTTTTTCTTCCAACTCTTACCTTATTTGCCATAAAAATAAATCGTATTGCGCCAAATAGTATTATAATTGCTGTAAAGATTCCCGATAAAAATATCGGTATCATATAGTTTGTTGGTTGTTCTAAGGGAATAAAAATAGTGCTTGATCCATAAAGGGAACTAGAATAGTGTAATCCCCACATCCAAAAATATTCTTGGATCCCATATCCAGTACCATAGACTGCTGGAGTAAAAAATGATATAAGAGTTAGAATCCCAGCAATTAGAGGCGTTACCCAAATATAATCTCTAGGGGCTCCCATTTTTTACTTTTCCTCACACATATAATAACTGATAATTTGAATCTTATTTTTGTCTTATTATTCAAAAAGATATTTTTAATTATAAATACATTTCTTTTTTGGTGGAAAAAAAAAGTAGAAAAAGATTTGTTCTTAATAGATCTATTCATTTTATAAAAAAATAGTTCAAAATTAAAAAGATGGACTATTTTAACGTGATTTTTCTAATTGAGAATATTAAAAAACAAGTTTTTAATAAAAAGGATTATGATAATTTTTTTTCTCTTTTTTATGTAAGGTTTTTAATCTGATTTCTTTATCTATTAGATTTCCATCGGATTTCTTCTATAATGTTAGGTATATTTATAGCTATTATACTATGGATTGTACCAAAGGTTTATAATGACTAATATCTTAAATAAAGAATGGTTCCCAGATGACAGATAAAAATATAGACCAAGATTTAAGCTTCCTATCTGAACCTGAAATCTATGAGCCTTTAGAGAGTTCTGAATTAGTTAGCATAATCCCTTCAGAAGATAAAGTTTTTTATAGCGCTAAATTCAACATTAAATATAAAAAACTAAGAAGTAAAATATCAAATATAGTGATATCACATGTAATATTAACTAATAATGGAATGGCATTTACATGGCCATTTTATTTTCACACTAATGAATTCTGTGGGATCAATAACGATATATGTTATTATGTTCCTTGGTATACTGTACGCGTAGGTGGTCTGGATAGATTAATGCTTGCAAAAGATTTTAGCACTACGGTATATGAATTTAGTTATACTTTCACTCTTCTTGAAGACAAGGAGTTAGAAATAATACAACCATATAAACAACGAAAAAAAGAATTAATAGAGAAGAGTAAAATTCTTAGAGAAAAAAGTAGAGATAATATCTATAACCTAATAGCACCAATTTTAAAGTCATATCCAAAATCGAAAATCCCCTCTTTCAATCCTTCAAATATATGTGTGCCTCCCTATTTATATACGATTTTGAGAAAAAGAGTTCTCAAGGAAATTGTTAAAGAAGTAAAACAAGGTATTTTTCAATATAGAGAACCAATCACAATATCTCAAGACCTAACTTATCGTAAAGAAAGAATACATGAAGAAGTAAAGAATTATAATCTCATAACTGGGACATACGACGATGTAATGAAGATGGAAGAATTGGCAACGGCCTTTTCCAATTTCTTTCCACACCATTCATTAGAGGAAGCTACAGCCCTTCTAGTGGAACTATTTGAACTCAAACCTATTATTGTACTGGAATGGTTTCAGAAAGCAAGAGAGTATATCCTAAAAAAATATCCAGAGAAAGAAAAGAATCTTTTCAACCTTGAGAAAGAATTTTACGAAAGAACTATTTACGCAACACTTTTTGAAGAAGGTGAGTATATTGTTGCTCATTTTAAAGGAATGGTGAATTTACCTAAAGCTCATCTTGAATTTCCTGGACATGTTATGGTAACTAATTATAGAGTATTAGGTCCTGGCATTCCTAAAGTTAGTGCCCCTTGGTCTTGGATGCCTATCACAGGATGGGGGACTTGGCTCTTAGCTAAAGGTATTATGGACCATATTGTAAATGCAAGGAAACTGTTTCTCAGAGTTTTTAATCAAAATCCTGATATGTTTAGTTATAATAAGCCTTATAATATACGCAAAACGGATCTTGGAAATGTAGGATTTACAATGAATTATAATAATATTGATGCGAAACCTTCGGAAAAAAAAATTTATAATCTTATCATTAATTTAATCATAGCCAAATATAATAAGGAGTCAAAAGAAGAGTTTAAATTGAGAAAAGAAAAGATTGTTACTGATATTCTTGACCTTCTCTCTAGAATTGCTGGAATAGAGTGCCCTAAATGCAAGCATGTACAAGATAAAAAGTACAATTTTTGTCAAATGTGCGGAAAAGAGTTATAATTTTCCTTCTATTTTAATCTGATTTTTCTTTTTCAGAATATTAAAAAATAAGTTTTTTCATGATGCGTTTAAAATATAATCATTAATAAAAAGGATTATGATATTTTTTTTTCTCTTTTTTATATAACGTTTTTAATTTGATTTCTTTATCGATAAGACCTTCAATATGGCACAAATATTCATATTCATCTTTTAAACATAGAGTAATAGCAACTCCTTTTTTACTCATCCGTGATGTGCGCCCTATTCGATGAACATAATTATCAGGAAACTTAGGTACGTCGTAATTTATAACATGAGAGATATTTTCTATGTCAAGACCTCTTGCTGCTACATCTGTAGCAATGAGTAAATTAATTTT
>JBHLMQ010000069.1:0-13874 GCA_048938005.1 Promethearchaeota archaeon
ATTGGCAAAATTATTGAAGTTGAGGCTTACCTTGGACCAATTGATAAGGCAAGTCATTCTTATAATTACAAAAGGACTAACCGAACAAAACCAATGTACATGAAACCGGGGACTCTTTATATTTATTTGATATATGGATTGTATTATTGCCTTAATGTTATAACTGAACCAGCAGGAATACCTTGTGCGATATTAATTAGAAAATTATTTCCTATTGAAGGAATTGAGTTGATGGTTGAAAATAGAAATGTTAAAGTTGGAAAAAACTTCAAGAATTTAACTGATGGCCCTGGAAAACTGTGTATGGCATTGAATATAACAAAAGCCAAATTTAATGGGAAGGATTCTTGTTTAACTAGCTCAAAATTATTTTTTATTGAAGGTGAGAAAATTAGTAGTAATTCTATTATAGCCAATAAAAGAATTGGAATTGGTTATGCTGAAGAAGATAAAGATCGACTCTTAAGATTTACTTTAAAAAATGAAATACGTTAATTTTCTTAACTGATTTCTACTTTGTCCTATTACAAATTGGACATTAATGGATAAATTTAAATATTGGTATTGCTCGTTTTCATATGTAATTCGGGGTTAAAGGTAATTAGAGGTGATTTTATCGCAAAGGACGCTTTGAAATTTTTCCAAGCATACATTAAAGAGATGATCGATATTGGCGGAAATAATTTACCCAAAGCTATTTCCACAAAATCTGGTTCAAAATTAGGTAAATTATATAAAGAAAGGGGGCTAGCTTTAGATCTTGGTACCGCGCTAAAACAAATATATTCTGCACTTAAAGCAAAACCATTGATAAAAAAATTAAATGATAATACTTATGAGGTGATTATTAAATACTCAAAAAAATTCTGTCCAATAGGAGGGGCTCATAATCCATCCCGAGCTCCGATCTTTCAAGAGAATATTTGCATACCTTACACACGGGGTTTTTTAAACGAAGTTTTTCCACAATTCACGTTTAAATCAGAAATTTTAAGTTGTATACTACTTAACAATCAACGTACTTGTCATTACATTCTAAAAATTGAAAATAAGAAGAATATAAATCAAATGACTTGAATTGAATGTTGTTTCTAATTCAATTCTTATATTTTTTTTAAATTCTTGAAAAAGTTCATTTTCTTTTTTATTATCAAATAAATAATTCTAATAACAAATCTTAAATAATTTAAAGTGGAGATTAATCTAGATTTCTCTTCATGATATTTATATAAATTTCTCAAAATTATGTCAAAAAATAAAGATGCTTTAAAGTTTTTTCAAGTATACATTAAAGAAATGATTGATATTGGAGGAAAAAATTTACCTAAAACCATTTCTAGTAAATTAGGGACAAAACTTGGGAAAATGTATAAAGATCGAGGATACACTCTGGATATTGGAACTGCACTAAAACAAATTTATTTTGCATTGAATGGTAAACCCGTGATAAAACGATTAAATGAAAATAGCTATGAAGTAAAGGTTAGATACCCAAGAAAATTCTGCCCTGTTGGAGGAGCTTATAATCCTTCCCGAGCTCCGATTTTTCAAGAGAACATTTGCATACCTTATACACGGGGTTTTTTAAATCAACTTTTTCCCCAATTAACTTTTGGAGAAGAATTCTTAAATTGTATTCCCCTTAATAATCAAAGGATTTGTCATTATATTTTAAAGATTAAAAAACAATAAAAGTAAATTTACTTACATAAAATTTTTAACTTTTTGATTTTATTTCTGAAATCAGAAATTTAATTTTTAAACATCGGGCTGAAATTATTCAAAATACAATTTGTATCCCTTATACAGCAGCTATTTTGAATTCTTCCCATCCTGAGTTTATTTATGATTCAGAAATATTAGAATGTATTTTTGGCTCCAATAATAGACTGCAAATATCGACTTATTAAAGAACCAAAAAGTGGAAATAATAGTAAAGAGTATTAGATTTAGAAAAACCTGAACCTCGATATCAATCCTACTATTATGACCAGTAGATCTCATGCTCCTCCACACCCGCACTACAAAGCGTGAACTACTATTCGCACGGATGCTCCCGCCAGGGCCTGTCCGGTTTTGAAATTATGAGTTTGTATATTTCCTACAAAATATATCACTCTGTAACCCACCTATGTAGCCGATGCTTCGACGGAACATAAGATTGGATAATAGCACTCATGAGATCTGAATTCAGGCAATTTCCACTATGAGCATTTTATGGTCCTCCCAGCATAGGGGAATCAGCCATGCCCAACTCGGCCATAGAAATATAATTCATTATGAAATTTAAAATTTATATTTTTGCGAAGACAATGGTATCTTAAAGATTATAAGGCAATTAATTGAGGTGTAGTTTATTCCTTTGAAATCAAATTTTTTTTAATTTCTTTTCTTCTTATAATTGAGAGAAATTCTTTTGTATCTGGAAAGATATAAACAATATCGTCTCCATCATCTTCAATTATAACTTCTTTATAGAATTTTTCTTTAACTTTGGCATTTAAATCATTTATTATCATAAACTAAATATTTAAAATAAGGTTCAAAAAAACGTATAGCATGGTGATAATATGGAGATGACGAAAGAATAAGAAATTGAAAAAATTGATGTTTTCAATTAATAAGTAGATTATCTAAAAATGATCTTACTTGATTATTAGCAGATTTTCCATGATTAAAAAGACCATTTAGATATCCATTTAGAAAGACTTTGATTTCAGAGTTGAGATCTTTTATGTCGATGTAATTGAATTTTGCTTTCAACTTTTTAGCATCAACTACAGGTTTTACATGTTTTTCAATTAAATTCAATGTAAAATTCACAACAGCACTATTGACTCTTTCTTTATCATAAGAGGATAACTCATAGTTTCCTTGAATAGTTTGTTTTCTCAATTCATTCAATTCTAATAATGAATTCTCTAGATCTGGTAACAATTTCAATAATTTTATTTTTGTAGGTAAATTTTCATTAATATTATTTGGAAGTTGAGCATCACAATATTTCTCTAGATTTGCGTAAAATCTGACCAAAAGTTTAAATGTATCTTCAATTTCATACATACTTTCCCAAATATTTAGATCTATTCCTTTAAGAGATTTTTTGATACTAACTTTAATTTTTTCAGAAACTCCTGATAAATAATGTGAATAATCCTCAAATGGGAATCCAAAGTAATAGTTGTTATATTTTTCTTTAATATCTTTACCTACAACGGTCTGAGACTGAATTTTTTCTTTTTTAACTATTTCTTTTACAAATTTCATCACATAATTACAGTTTGGACAATAGGTAATCCATGACCCTAAAATTACTTCAGATGGTTTAACTCCACTAGAACTAATATAACCATTAAAACCTGATAATAATTTTCCCTCTGAAGAAGAAAACGTAGCCTCTTCTGGGTAAAAAGTTCTTGGAATGAATTTAATACTACATAGCGGACATTTCAGCTTTTCTTTCTTCTTCATGACTCTTTTAAATACTCTTTAATTTATTCATTAACTGAATAGGTGATATCATAATTCATAGTACAATCGGATCTATAAATACGAGAATAATATGTGGAACATATTCCCTCCAATATCTTAAAATTAAAATATTAATGAAATTTTACTAAAAGAAGATTACTATTGATTTTATTTTCATCATATAACAATAATTGTATTTTAGATGATAAAACAAAATTGATTTAATTATCTATAAGGATTTAAAAATAGAGGAATTCTAAAATGTCAAAAGAAATAGTATATATTGAAGCTAATATTCTTCAAAACTTTATGAGAGATGTTTTCCTTGGACTTGGAGTATCAAAAGAAGATGCTGATATTATTGCTGATGTGTTGATTACATCAGATTTAAGAGGTATCGACTCACATGGAATCCAACGGTGTAAAATGTATTACGACCGCATCAAGCAAGGGATTTATGAAACAAAAACAAAAATTGATATAATAAAGGAGGGCCCTACTACAGCCTTATTAGATGGAAATTGTGGAATGGGTCATGTTATAGCTTATAATGCAATGAAAATGGCAATTGAAAAAGCAAAAAAGTATGGACTTGGGGCAATAGCTGTGAGAAATTCTACACATTTCGGTATTGCAGGTTATTATTCCTTAATGGCTATAAAAGAAGGTATGATTGGCTTAGTTGTCACTAATGCAAGACCATCTATACCTCCAACATTTGGATGTGAACCTATGTTAGGTACAAATCCATTAACAGTAGGCGCTCCAACTGATGAAGAATTCCCTTTTCTTCTTGATTGTGCAACTTCTATTATTCAAAGAGGAAAAGTTGAAATTTATGCTCGAATTAATAAAACTCTTCCAAAAAATACTGTTATTGATGATAAAGGAGAATTTATGACAAATCCCAATAAAGTTTTAGAAGAAATGTTAGAAAGAAAGGCATCTTTATTACCATTAGGTGGAAAAGGTGAAGAAACGGGGGGATATAAAGGTTATGGCTATGCAACAGTAGTAGAACTCCTTTCAGCTGCGTTACAAGAGGGTATTTATTTAAGAGATACTCTAGGAATTGTTGAAAATGATAAAAAAAGATTGAAAGTTGGTCATTTCTTCTTAGCTATTAATCTTGAAAGTTTTATTGGTGTAAATTCATTTAAAGAAACTGCAGGTAATATCATGAGAGATCTTAGAAATTCAAGAATTATTCCTGGTGAAGAACGTATTTACACAGCTGGTGAAAAAGAATATATTGCAGAGATTACCAGAAAAAAAACAGGTATACCTCTCAATAAAAGCCTACAAAACGATATTAAAATAATGCAAACAGAACTAGGGATAAATAAATATAAATTTCCTTTTTAATCGTCTGTCTTCTACTATATCTTTAAAAAAAGTATAATTTAATATTCATTGGTTCTTGTATAATCCTAGAAAGATAACCAAAAAGATGCACAAATCAACTAATTCAACCACAATAACGTAATTTGCAGTTTCACCTAAAATATTTTGCATAATTGGTCTAAGAATGTTGGAAATCATATATAGAAGAAAGCCAATTGTTAAGATCTTAGGTTTTACCATTTTGAGGCGATCGTATCTATAGGCTAAATAAAAAATGTATACTATACCGAGCAACGAGGGAATAAGGATAATGGGTAAAATCATACCTAAAATTGTTATGTTAGGAACAATAATAATTGCGACAGATTCAACACCTACAATGATAGCGAGTAATCTGGTCCTGAGCGTATTCATGTATCGTTTATCTTTTAATTGTGTAAATCTATCTTCCAACCTGAAAAATACTATTTCAAATCCAAGATATATTAGAGGAGCAACTTCAAACACGATGATAAAATACCGAAGTTTCACAAGTAGAAGGACAAATGCATCATCAAATGTAAAAAATGTAAGATCCCAGAAAATGTCGATTGCTTTCCCAAACGCTAAGAGAAAGAAAAAAATCCCTAGTAAAAATGGAATATCTGTTAAATATTGTGCTTCCTGTTTAAACCACTTACTGAATAGATAAAAAGTTATTATTGACAACAGGAGGATTCTAAGTGAAATGATGAGAACGACTTGCAATGCTCCTTCATAATCGGTAAATGCTTGCGTAATTAAAGAACTGTTGACGAAAAAAAGAAAGAACACGCTAAGAATGCCTAAAATAGTACTTAAAAAGATGCTATATTGATACAGCCGTTTCTTGTTTAATCTAGTCATATCGATAATTCCATATTATTTTTTTTAAATAGCACTAAATTTTGAATTCTTTAAATAGAAATAAAAAGAAAAAAAAATATCTTAAATGCATTAATTTAATGGCTAGAATTTTTATATATGATAACTGTTTTATAAGTTATAGGCAAGAATTTTCTTGAAACAAAATTGAACATATCTAGAATTTAAAATAAAAATGGCTCCTGTCAATCCCCTGGATTTTTGTCTTTTGGTTGTGTAATTATTTACACAAAGGAATAACCTACTCTGCCTTTTGAAAAATTTTGCCTTGTATTAAGGTTTTTTGGCAGGAGCCTCCCTTATATGAATTCTAAACCTAAGCTAATTACTGTATTTTTCTTTTATATAAATGCTATAAAAGAATTTGTATTTCTTAAAAAAGGAGTATTGAATTTATAATAACAAAAAAGTCTCTAATACAAAAGTATCTAATTTTAAATCCTTTAATAGTTTCATATTATTGAAGATATATGCGTAAATTTTCTCATCACTAAAATATTTAAAACATAGGTTATTTCCTTTTACTTCCCTTAAAATATTAACAATATCACTAAGAATTGATTTCAAAATTTTTATTACTAAATCCTTATCACTTTTAATTAAATTTATGTCTATAATATTAAACCATGATTCCTTATTAAAAGATATATTTTTTAATTCTGGAGTATCCTTGAAATCTTCTTGGGTTTTAAATTTTTTATACATTTTTTCTATTTTATCCAGGATGAAACTTTTCGATTTACTATACATTTTTTTTTCGATAATATTTCTTAACATAATCAAGATTTTTTGAAAAATTCCTAAAATATCAAAAAAATCCGCAACTTGTTCCAGATCTTCCACTTCTCCCCATTGGTTATAATAATCTTCAATTTCATTAAGAAATGGTAAAAAAACATTAATATCTCCATCCCAAGTATGCCCTTTTTTAACCCAGGTTGGTTTAAATTCCTTTATGAATGAATTTTTAATAACATTTAATCTACCCATTAACATCTCAGTTTTTACATTTTTCGTATCTGCTGCAACAAAAAGTAATTTAAACTTTTCTTCTAATATATAAACCCACCTTAGCCCTCCCATTTCTATAGAATCTAATGATTCTTTAAATTCTACCATTGAAAAATGATGGAAAGCTGTTAAAAATCCAGAAACTATGTCTTCATCGGCATCTGTTTTCAAAAAGGACTTATAAAGTAATTTAACTCCTGAATCTGCATCTAATATCCAAATGATCATATTTCTAACGAAAATAATTTTCGCTACTATTTAAGAGGAAATAAATATATTAATCTTATAAATTATTTCAAATGTTAAATTTAAAAAATTGAGTAAAAATCTTAGAGTCGAATTAATTACGCTAAGATTACCTCTCAAATTAATAATCTTGAGGCAAAATCCTTTTTATTTTAGTAATTTCATTTATCAAATATACCTGAGTTTTAGGTGTGATATTGTTTAGTAAAAATTCTATCTTATCTATGCGAATTAGAAGCCACTGCTTAAATTTATTCCATTCTTTACTTGGAAAAGGCACTATCTCAAATGATTTCTTTATTGTTGAAGTTTCTATTCTAGGTATTGGTTTAGATATTAATGAAAGGGATAAATCTTGATATATATTCATTTTTTCAAATATTCCTTCAAAATCTATAATATCTTCATCTGTTAAGTGATAATTAGAGATTTTCATTTGAGTCCATTCAACTATGAAATCTTGAGGAATTTTCTCTTTCCAATGATGATTTCGTAAATAATTATATAATTTTTGAGGATTGTATAACTCATCTAATTCTAAATGAGAAGGATTTACTCTCTTACTTCTGTATTCATGAAGTAATTGAATAAACTCTTTCCCAATATGTCTATTAGTAGATACAAGAATCTCATACTCACTTGAATAATCTTTTATTGTTATTTGAGGCTTAAATTTTATACATTTAATATCAGGAATATTAATGTCATAATAACGACCTGTAAATTGTAATATGAAAGTCCAATATTTCCTTTTATAATCTGCTAAAATTTGAGGGATGTTTTCTAAATTACCTTGCTGATTTAATTCTTTAAAAATTCTTATTGCTGCAATTTTGATTTTTTGTATTTTTTCTTGAAGAATTTCTTCATTTTCCGAATTTGAGATTAAATCTTTCTCAAATTCTAAATCATAATCCATTAAATCGTAATTAAGAAATTGATTATTCTTCTTATTGAAAAATATAAATGAGCTACCATTTGCTAAAGTGGAGATATTTTCATTTGAGTTTATTATACATCGAATTCCATCTAAATTCATTAATTCTTTAACTTTTTCTCGATCAACATTGTAAATAAAATAGAGTGTAGGATTTTGAGAATAGGAATTAGTGACCTCAAATTCCAGAATCTCTTTTAAGTTATGTAGGGCAGTGGTTTCAAGGTCAACTACGTTATATCCTACAGTAAATATTTCTAAGGCGTGAAGGTGTCTCAAATCAACATAGGGAAATACTACTAAATTTTTTTGTTGAAAAAATAAAATATTGAGAAATTCTGGTCGAATAAAATCTGCTGCTGTATCCACTTTCACACCTTAATTTTATCTTATTATTCCTTAAAGTAATTAAATATCACTTGAAGCATTAAATCTTTAAAACATTGAATAACATTCTTTCCTTGAAGTGCCTCTGCGGGATATACTACATAGGTTCCGTCAGGATATTTTTCTTGAAGTGGAAGACCCAAATGAAGCTTAAAATCTTTTATAGGTATGGCATCTTCTAAATCGCGTTTATTTAATTGAATCAAATAGGGAATTTTTTTTGGCTTAGCAAAACTCAATAATTCTCGGAAACTTCTTTTATTCTGCTCTATTTTTTCTGGGTTTGAATCTCCTATAAATAATATTCCATCAGCACCGTCAAGAACATACTCACGAGTAGATAAAAAACGTTCCTGCCCAGTACAAGTTACAACATGACAAATTATATTAAACTTAATATTTTGTAAAGTAAATTTGAATAGCAAATATAGTGAATCTTCCCATAGTGTCCTTCCTTCAGTAGTTTCAATAGAATAGCCACGATTCAACTTTAATAAGTCAAATTTCTCTCGTAATCTAAAGAAATTGGTAGTCTTTCCACTTTCACCTGGACCCCAATATACAATTTTAAACTGAATCATATTTTCTGAATCATTGAAATCAAAATCTTCGCTTACTTCTACTTTTACTTTATCTAATTTACCTAAATTCTTCTGCTCTAACTCCATATCATCACCTGAGCCTTTGAATTTAGGAAATGGTTCCGATTTTATCCGAGAATATTTGTTTCTTTAATTCCTTAATGTGTTCTTTAATATCTTTCTCTGGCATTCTTAGAACGTTTTTCATATGCTCGTTTCTTTCTATTTCTTCTTTGATTTTCTGGGCGAATTTGCTCATTTGAAGAATCATTACCCCTAAGTTTACTTCATTATCTGTTAGCAAAACAATGAGGATATCTCGCTTTCCTTTTTTCTGGAGTTCAACATCTCCAATTGATTTCACAAACAGTTGCATATCGCTATAAATAATTGTAGCACGCTCTAATGATTCAGTCTCAAAGAAATCTTGCCCTTGCCTTGCGACTCCGTAAAGTGCCGCACCTATCGAACTTAAGTCCCAATAATTAAGCTTCCTATCGAATCTCGAATCTATTGCAATAATTTTTGCGTCTTGGTCAATTGCTATAACACCATAGATATACCCTTTTCGAGTTAATTTACCGTATTGATATCTAATGTCGTCCAGCACTTCAGTTATTTTATTTTCATACAATACTTTTGGTATATGAGTTATCATTTTTTATACTCCAAATAAAGTTGATATTAAATTGAGCTTAATGTTTTTAAAGAAAAAAATAGGAGCTCAAATTTTTTCCTTTATATTAGATCGCTAGAATCACTTTCAAACACAAATCTAAACATAATTAAAAAGTGATTCTATCTTGACAGAAAAAGCTATTACAAAACAAATTCCCCAATTTTTAAGTAAAAAAATATGTCAAAAATGTGTAAATGACATGTCTGTACCAGGAATATCATTTAATTCAGAGGGGATATGTAATTTTTGCGAAGAATACAAAAACATTAAACCGGTAATTTCTGATTACAATTCTCTTAAGAAACTATGGCTTGGAAGAATTGAAAAATATAAGGGTAAAAGAGAATACGATGCACTTGTTGGACTCTCTGGTGGTAAGGATAGCACTTATGTTTTATATCAACTGAAAAATATTTATAAGTTAAATGTTAAAGCATGGACGATAGACCAAGGTTTTCTAACCAAATGGTCAAGAGAGAGAATTGAAAGTATTGTAGCTGAGCTTGGAGTCGATCATGAATACACGGTATTAAAACAAGAAAATCTGGCTCCCTTATATCAACTTTCAATCATGGCGACCGGTGGTCCCTGTTATACATGTTCTTATGCAATGTATAGCTCATTCATAAAAAAAGCATCAGATCAAGGGATACCTATGGCGGTACATGGAAGATCTCGACCTCAAATGTTTAAAACATATTCATCTACGAATGATCTCGATGTATATAAACCTTTTCTTGATATGTCATTAAGACCTATAGAAAATGTTGATTTACAGAGAACATATCAAGAAGTTTTGGCTGTATTAAATAGATTAATGCCCCCTGACCAAATACAACAGTTTAATAGATATTTTCCTAACCATAAGGATGAAGGTGTTGCTGAATTTGTGCCTTATTTCTTATATCATCCTTACAATGAAACTAAATTAGTGGAATTTCTTGAAGTAAATATGAACTGGAAGCGGCATAAAGATTATGCCATTTTCACACATTTCGATTGTGCTGCTCATGATGCCGCAGGATATCTATATGAAATCGCTGATGGAAGACCGTTTATTATGCCTGAATTAAGCGTGTCAATAAGAGAGGGTATAATATCTAGAGAAGAAGCAATTAAAAGAATGGCTAAAGAACATTTTTCTGAAGTTCCTACAGAATCTATGAATATATTATGCAATTATGTAAGAAAAACACAACGATCATTAATCCATAATGCACAAAGAATTGCTCAAAGAAAAGAATATCTCTGAAATCTAAATTATTCTTTTTTTCATTTTGTAGGAATTCCATAATTATATAATTTCAATTCGTGAACTCTTTGTAAAACTAAGTTCTTTCTCATTTGAATATGAATTTTCCTTTATTATCAAGTTGGATATTTTGATATAATCTCCATCGCTGATTGTTTTTACGCAATCTATAGCGCTCATACCCCAAATATTTACCTTAATTGAACCACTCTCATCACTTAGAATTAATTTGAGTAAAAAAGATTTTTCACCACTTTTCAAGTTTAATTCCTTAAATTCATCAACCTTTACTATACCCTTAACAAATTTTATAAATCCCATCTTTTTATGAAGTTCTTCGATGGTTAATTTAGAGGAGCTCTTGACATCCTTTTCATTTGATAAATTTTGATGTTCATGTATATTTGATTCAGGTAAAATAATTCCTTCTGGAGCTAATATTAATTTTCCTTGTCTGTTTAAATTTACTTCGAGGTTATCATCAATTCCTCTGTTTGAGTACCCTCCAATAATTTGGATAACCTCTCCATTCTGAAAGAAATCATTTTCCATTATCCTTGTTTGTTCGTTCCATATGACAATTTTAATACACTCAGATTTATCGCAAATTTGAAATGAACCAACTTTTCCAGAAGTACCGTCTTTTCTTATGAAACTTTTTATTCCGAAAACCTGAGTAATTCTTCCCACTATGACTATATTTTGCATCCCTTCAGAAATACTGGAGATTGGAATAGTATAGTCGTTGTAATCAATTAATTGATCGAGCTCTTTTTGAATTTCATTATTATATTTAGAAGAATAGATATTTATTCCGTTCTCTTTCGCAATCAAAAAAAGTACTGCTTGTTTGGTCATAAATCCTTGATACTCAGTAAGTTTTTCAGTGATTTGCTTGTTTAACTCTTCTTCGCTAAATCCAGTGTCCAATAATGCCTGATATATCTGATCCGCTCGTTCTGCCATATTTAGAATCCAATTTGTTATTCATAAATAAAAGGAGAATGTGTCTGCCTATAATTTATTTTGAATAGAGGTGTACTGATTTGCCTGAAAATATTTGGAGTATCGCTACTATGGTGTGATGAACAATTCCAATTGTAGCTTGGTCTATTATTATCAAAAATGACACCAAATTCAATAGAATGATGTTTACAGATATCCAATTTTATTCTTCCGTAGGAACTTACTTCTTGATATTCACATGAAATCCGTAATCACTTCTTTTTTTAATAATTAATTTTAGAAATATATTACGCAAAGAATATTTAAAGAAAAAACTAAAGTGAAATGAAACTACCATAGAAATAACTTACTAACTAGAATGTTCAACTATCGTCTTATTATAAACTCTTGATAAATTTTGTTGTTAACCCGATTTTATTACGAGTTCTGTGAAAAGCATATGCTGAGCAATTACATAAAGACCTTAAATTAGCTTGTATTATTTTTTGGGGCTGCGATTTATCAAATAAATCAGTAACGAATATTATAATTGCAATTTGCGTCATTATCCGTGGCCAAAAAAATAACTGGTTTAGTTTAATTTTTAAGATTTTAGAATTCTCTTCCGCGCGTCTATAATCAAATACAGGCGCTAAATGATAAAATTTGTGAAGATAAACATTATTTTCTCTAGCCTGTTCTTTTAATCCAAGAGTAATTGGATGTTTGTTTAAAAATTGTTTGAAATATATTAAATTAACTAAAAACTTGCTGATATAGTTATGAACAAGAACTTTAGGAATATTTATCGCCTTACTTATCTGTCCATATTCAGAAACAGTTATAGCTCTAACATTTTCGTGTTTTGATACAAATGAGATATTCCTAAATAAATAATTTAGGACTGTCTGCTTAATTTTGCCTTTATTTTTATAAAATTTATTATAATAGTCTGAAATATCATAAGCTTCAAAGTCTTCTTTTTTTACAGTCTGAGTCATGAGATTCTCAGTTTTAATAGTCTTCTTTGAATTCAACTACTAATGAGAATATTTAAACAAAAAAGAATGAAGTAATCTCTTTGATAAGTTTTATAATTAGCATAATTTTAATTGGACCATCTTTGGAGATTTTTTTTGATGTATAAAATATTCCCTGCATTTCTCATAATTTATAACAAATTTACCCAGATTTTTAATTACACGCTCTTTATTCAAATGATGGTCTTTACATAGCAGTTCAATAACTTGAGATTTATTTGGGGGGTTCCAATGAACTTCTTCAACAGAATGATTAACATCAGGAAATAAAAATATTCTTCTTATTTTTTTAATAATTGTAGGATTGAGATTATTCAACTCATAGTTATAATACTCCTTTAAAATGATATTTTCAAGGCTCGCATATTTTCTAATAAGTTGTAAAGCTTTTTTTGGACCAATACCTTTTACACCTGGAAAATAATCTGTACCAATTAAAATACCAATATCAACTAATTGAAAAATTGTTAAACCTAAATTTTTTAAATTTTTTTGTAGATTAATTGATACGGGTTGTATCTTTTGATATTGCCATTTTCCTTGAACTTTCTTTCTTAATGATTTAGAAAGATTCTGTATGATTTGTGGGCACCCAAATAATAATGAATCGAAATCTTGAGAATTAGAATAATCAGCAACTCCTTTTTTAACTAAATACGCACATTGAGATTCTGCAGATGCGGGAGATTCAATATATGGGACACCTAAGGTCCCAAGAAGTTGTTTTGATTCCTCAATAATATTTTGCCACATGTATTCTTTACTTAATGCAATTTGCCTTGCTAAAGTTTTGTCATTATTTCTCATTGCTCCTTCATACCATTTCTGTGTAAATAGGAAATCTTTTAATTGGTTTTTGGTAATCGTTTTTTTCAAATCAGAAACCTTACCATCGAAGCAAAAGATAGGAAAAAATCTCTTACTATAATAAAAATTAATCCTATAGAGAAGACCATATAAATGAGAAATTGGTCTTTGAGTTCTGTCTAAAATTATATCGCCATAACTACCATCTGGATTCTTTCGAGTAAAATTAAATAATCCCATTATAATATTTGGCGCATCAATAGCAATTATC
>JBHLMQ010000070.1:0-13770 GCA_048938005.1 Promethearchaeota archaeon
GGTCTATTATGTTCGGGAAATATATTTGTTCTAATTGGTATTTCCTTTCGATAATCTTGAGCTTCAATTAGAAGTGTTTTCGCATAATTTGAAATCTTGGAAGCAAATGTCGCACCAGCAATTCCCGCACCGATAATTATAACATCATACACAGTTAATCAAATCTATCGAATGAATCTAAATTATTTGTTATAATCTTTCTAATATTTTTAATTTTTAGTTAGAAAGTTTTTATAGGTGTGTCTATCTAAAATATTATGAACATTAAATTTTTTAAATAAATTAAAAAAAAAAAATAAATAAATTTAAAGGTGGTAAATTATAGGATTAAGATTGGCTTCGGGACTTGCTCTAACTGCCTTATTTGCTTTAATTTATGCTGTAGTTTTTGTTATAGCTGTCTGGTTTTTACCTGCAGCTGTAGGATGGCAATGGGGATTAATATTAATGATTGCAATTACAATTGGAATGGTATTATTCCAATATGGGATATCTCCATTGATAGTAGGGTGGCTTTATAAAATCGATTGGATACCATATGAGGAATTCGCTGCGGAATTCCCACATCTAACAGATTCGCTAAATAAGGTAGTTGCATATCGCGGTATTAAAATGCCACGACTTGGAATCATCCATGATATGAATCCTAACGCATTTACATTTGGCTGGAGTAAAAATTCGGCAAGAATTGTTATAACAGATGGGATTCTAAAATACTTAAATAAAAGAGAACAAAATGCTGTGTTTTCACATGAATTAGGACATGTGGTTCATTCAGATTTTATTTTGATGACTATTGTATTCGCAATTCCCTTGATTTTATTAACAGTTGCTCGTTGGGCATATTACGCAAGTTTTTTCTCTAGAAGTAGTCGTAGTGATAGCGATGAAGCTTCAGCAATTCGACTTTTGTTAATTGTGGTTGCAGCTTTATCTTATCTCAGTTATTACTTAGGATATTTTATTTCACTGATAGTGAGCAGAATACGAGAATACTACGCTGATGAGCATAGTGCAGAAGTTTTAGAAGATCCAAACGCATTATCAACTGGACTAGTTAAAATTGCTTATGGATTATTGGTAGATGGGACTATCGAAGAAAGAAAGAAATCACGAGTACTAGCATTGAGAGGATTAGGAATTTTTGATCCGCGAGCAGCAAGAGGACTAGGTATTATAAGTGTTGGAACTACACAAGTTTTTTCAATGGAAGCAATCCAAAAAGCCGCAGCATGGGATTTGTATAATCCTTGGGCTAAATATTATCAAATTTTCTCAACACATCCATTACCAGCGAAAAGAATTATGCGATTGAATATGTTATGTGATATTTATGGTATTAAGCCAGAAATTGATTTCTCTGATGCAAAAAGATTAAAGGAAGAACAAGCAGGTAAATCAATGTGGGATGAATTCTTATGGGATATTTTCATGAAATCAATTCCTACACTTGTTTTCATAACCTTACTTGTATTAACATTTATATGGATATTCGATCTTTACGGATTTTATCATATCGCTTTTCTTACCCCAGTCTATAACAATATGTGGCTTGTATGGGCTATTGGATTTTATGTTATAGGATTTATGTCAATAATAAAAACGTTATATATGTATAAGGGAGGCTTTGAAGATAAAAAAGTAATAGACTTGGTAACTAATGTGAAAGTTTCTCCCATCAGAACCGTTCCTGCTTTCTTAGAGGGAACGATTGTTGGGAAAGGTATTCCAGGGTATTATTTCAGTGAAGATATGTACTTCCAAGACGATACAGGATTAATGTATGTTGATTACAGATTTGGAATCGGTATTGCGGATCTTATATTTTCTCTTAGAACTGTTAATAGGTTAATTGGTCAAAGGGTTCGAATAAAAGGTTGGTATAGAAGAGGTCCAATCCCGTATATTCAAGTGGATACAATATGGTCTGAGTCTGGAACAAGACACAGAAACTATGCGAGAGCTTTTAGATTTGTCTGGGCAGTTTTAGCGTTTATATTAGGTTTGGTCTGTTTCTATTTCTGGTTCGTCCCAACATAATAAATTAAAAATTATTTTTTTATTTCCTTTTTTATTTTTTTTGTTAATAGTCTTATATTATATTAGTTATTTTATTAGCTACTCTAGTTAAATTTACTTCAGCCATTCCTAATGGGACAGTGCTATCATAAAGTACTACTACCAAAAGTGGATCTAATTTCCAGGGAATATCGACAACTTTCGAAAATACTTTTTGCCCATTTTCTAAAGTATAATGCATTTCTGGAAGATTCAACGCTCCAACCATATATCTGATTTCTAATTCTTTCATGGAACTAACCATAATCTCATTTGGAAGAGATGTATAAATGACATTTCCCTTAGTTGTTAAAAGAGCAGCACCAACGATCTCATTTTCATACATTAGTTCTTTAAACATATCAATTGCTTTTTGGTAAAATGTTTTACTCATATAAATCTCATCTTCTCCCCTGATTATCGAATCAATCATTTTATCAAGTTTGGAATTTTCAATCTGTAGATAGTCCTTTATTTTGCTGGGATCTGGAAATTCTTCAAAAAAGACATCAGAAATTCTTTCTAAACGAGTAGATACAAACAAAAGACTCGCACTCGAATCCGATAAGATAGAAAAAATTAAATCTTCTCGTACTTTAAAGACAAATCTCAATTCTCTCATTTCAAGAATTTCTGGAGTTTTTCTAGATATAACATTCTCAGAAAATGAAAATATCGCTGAAAAGAAAGGAGTAATTAAATTAACTTCTATATTATCAAATTCTTTTGTAAAATTTCGACTGTATATACAAACTCCAGTTTTTTTCAGAATAAATAGGGAGTGAATTTTCATTGAGAATGATACCTTAAATATCTTATAAGTGTAATTATAGAAACACAATCTTATAAGTATTTTTAATTAAGATTATATTAAAAGAAACATAGCTACACATTCTCCTGAAACCATACAGAGATCTAAATCCTTTTCTACCTAATAATTATTATCTTCCCATTTTTTCGCATTTATCATGAATAAATTGAATCTCTCGCCTTTTTTTATGTAAGATACATTTATATAATTTATAATCAAAAAAATAAATAATTTTATCAGATAATTTTAACATGTGATTTAATTGGAATTAGAAACTCTTTTTAGTCCAGAAAAAATTGGAACAGTTAGAATTAAAAACAGGATTGTGCGTTCAGCGACATACATGAGAAGCGCTGAAAAATATGGATATGTGGGGAACAAACTTATAGATATTTATAGTGAATTAGCGCGAGGGGGAACAGGATTAATAATATCAGGTTTTACAGCGGTAGATCCAGGGGGGACTGCGAGTCCTTATCAAATGTGTTTATATGATGACTCATTTATGGCGGGTCAAAAGAGATTGGCAGATGCAGTTCATGATTATGCTGATACTAAAATTGCTGCTCAAATTGCTCATATGGGCCATCAAGGGAGGCATCCTAAATATCCAACTGTAGCACCGTCACCAATTCCTTCTAAATACACTGGAATAACTCCTCAAGAATTGACAACTGAAGAAGTTTATAAATTCATTAAAAATTTTATAAATACTGGACGGAGAGTATATGAGTGTGGGTATGATATGGTACAATTACATGCTGCTCATGGTTATTTTTTAAGTAATTTTATCTCACCCTATACAAACAAACGGAAAGATGATTTTGGAGGGACTACTCAGAAACGAGCGAAGATCTTAATTGATATTTATAATGGCTTAAGAGATGAATTAGGAAAAGATTTTCCAATCATTATTAAGTTACAGACAGAGGATTTCATTCCAAATGGTATATCTTTTAATGAAGGTGTTGAACTTGCTAAAATTCTATCAGAAACCGGATTTGATGCAATCGAACCTAGTGGTGGTGGAACCGAAACGCAAGCGTTAACTAAGCATACATTTCCAAGTAAGCGAATTAAATCTCCTCAAGATGAAAATTATTTTCTACCTATTGTTAAAGCAATTAGGCCACACATGAATAAAACTGCATTAATTCTAATGGGTGGAATTAAAAATCCATTGTTTGCCGAACGAGTATTGAAAGATAAGATTGCAGATTTTATAGCAATGTCTAGACCATTAATTTATGAGCCCGAGCTTCCAAATCGCTGGAAAGCTGGAGATTATTCTCCCGCAAAATGTATTAGTTGTAATGCTTGTTTTATGTCGATGGGAAAAGGTCCAGTTTATTGTGTAACTAAAAAGAGTTTGGAGGATAAGGAAAAAAGGACTAAAAATCAATAAAGGTGGATTTTTAAATAAAAAAATGGTTAAAATGGAAAAAAAAGTTAGTAATAATGCCTATTCGGACCATTTATTTCAATTTCGCTCAGTAGAGAGAAAAAGACTTGTATTATCATTTACGATAACTTTGACAGTTATGGTTATAGAAGTCGTTGGGGGCCTCATTACTAACAGCATCGCTTTACTTAGTGATGCGGGTCATATGTTTACACATGCTTTCGCAATAGGTATAAGTTTATTAGCAAACTTTATCGCACGAAAACCTCCTTGCCATCACAAGACTTTTGGATTGTATAGAACAGAGGTTTTAGCCGCTTTTATTAATGGTTTATTTCTCATTCCTGTAGTAGGTATTATTATTTATGAAGCAATTCTTAGATTCTTATACCCTCAAGAAATTTTTGGATTTTATATGTTAGTAGTAGCTTTCATTGGGTTGACGGTAAACATAACAAGTATTTTGATACTTCAAGGAAGCCAAAATATTAGTTTGAATGTAAAAAGTGTATTTTACCACATGATTGCTGATGCTGCTTCATCCATAGGAATTATTATTGCCGCTTTTATTATAATGTCAACTGGGTTTGTAATTCTTGATCCTATAGTAAGTATAGGGATTTCTATTGTCATTCTCTATTGGGCTGGGGGAATCCTAAAAGAATCTGTTCGCATATTGCTCGAAATGGCACCAAAGGGAATGAATATAGATACTATTTCCGAGAATTTAAAAACTACTTTCCCTGAAATCATCGAAGTATATGATGCTCATCTTTGGACAATTATCCCTAATATACTTGTATATTCAGGGCATGTCAAACTAAATAATGATATGATAAAAAGTAATCAAGAGGAATTTATTTCAAAAATAAATGATTTTCTATCCAAAAATTATAATATAATCGAATCAACAATACAAATCATGCCTAAAGATGCTTTAGAAGCATGTAATATTTAAAACTACTTATTTTGAAAATATAAAATAAATATTTAAATAGTTTAACAACCCAAAATTATTATTAAAAAAAAAATCAATATGATTTAAAGAGGAAACTAAAATGTCAGAAAAGAGAACACCTGATATATTTGCTGCGGTAATATTAGTAGCAAGTATTGTAGGGATAATCCTTGTAGCAACTCAATGGTTTGCCAGTCTTTGGTCTGGTGCTTACTATTACCATTCTTGCTTAGATTGTGCATATGCTACGGGAGGTGATTTAGCAGCACAAATTATTATATTGATCTTATTAATAGTTCAAATAATTGTAGCCTTAAATGATCTCCTCCCAAAACGATTTATACAAAGAGATTTATTTATATATGGCATGGGTTTAGCAGGTTTAACAGTACTTATGACAATCATAGGATTAATTTCATTTGGTGTAGTATATGAAGCATTTGAATGGTGGCCTGACACTGGATTTTATGGTGCTATTATAGTTGGAATAATCAACACCGTCTTATTCTACCTAAAATACAGAAATAGGTAAGTAATGTATGTTTTTTTTTATCTTTTTTTTCCCTTTTTTGAATAATCTATTGCCTTAAATTAACTTTTTAAAATTTGGAACTTTTTGATAGGTCAAATTAGAAGGAACAAAAAATAATGGAAAGAAGTTATAAATCAAACATATCAAAAGTCTATATTTTCTCATTTATTTTAGGTATTCACACTGTAAGAGGAGTATATATCCCTTTTATGATGAAATGGGGTGGACTTTCCTTTTTTCAAATAATGATTTTACAAAGTTATTTCACAGCTATGATTGTTCTTTTTGAAATCCCTTCTGGAGCAATATCAGATTTACTAGGGCGTAAAACAGGTTTAGCACTCTCGGCGATTTCAGTTGCTATAGCAGCATTCACATATAGTATTATTCCGAATTTTTTATTATTCATGTTGGCAGAGACATTTTGGGCTTTTGGATCAGCATTAATTTCTGGAACGCAAGACGCTTTTCTCTATTTTTCTTTAAAATCTTTCGGTAAAGAACATAATCTTCCACAAACTTTAGGGAGAACTCGCACTATAAATTTAATTGCTTTAACAATATCAGCACCAATAGGTTCTGTAATCGCAGAATTTATCTCTTTACAATTTACAATGACCTGTTTAGCTTTTATCTATATTGGGGCATTCACAGTTGCATTAACTTTTAAAGAACCTAAATTGTTAAATAATAATTTCAAGCAACAAAGTTATTTCAGCATAATAAAATCGGGCTTTAAAGAACTGCGAAATAATAAAATTTTAAGGATTCTGGCTTTTGATTGGATTCCTATTAATGTGTTAATACTTTTTATGTTCTGGACTTATCAAGTGTATTTAGAAGTAATTCATATCCCAATAGTCTTATTCGGCTTCATTACTTCTGCAATGAATTTAATAAATGCTCTTTTTTCGATAATAATCCCCTTTTACATAAAATCATCTAAAAATAAAAAAACTTTTCTTATCTCCATTAATTTATTAAATGGAGTAGCATATATCTTGCTAGGATTAATTAACATTATCCCATTAAGTATTGCTATTATATTAACGATAGTTGCATTTGGTTATTCCAGATTTTTAATATTTGTTGATGGAATTAATACACAAATTGCATCTGAAAATAGAGCTACGGTTCTTAGTACAATAAATATGTTTGGAAGTTTATTACGGGCAATTTTTTATCCAATTATAGGGCTTCTTGTAGAATGGAACGTTTTTGGTGTTTTTATTATGACGGGAGTAATGATTATTTTCTTTTCAGTTTTTACACGTTCGAAGAGTGAATATCTTTAAAAAATGGAATAATAATAAAAGGACTAAAAATTAAATTGTTTTTTTTATTCTTCTTTTGTTGCCCTTTCTCTTAATTTCCTTCGAAAAATCTTACCTACTGTTGTCCGTGGTAGTATATTTACGAATTCTACTTGCCGTGGATATTTATAAGCAGCCATTTTTTCTTTTGACCATTCAATAATATCACGTTCACTAATTTTTCCTTTATATTCTGGTTTAAGAGCAATATATGCTTTAATAGTTTCCCCAATATTAGGATCAGGCGCTGAAACTACTCCTGCTTCTAAAACTGCTGGATGCTCATATAATTTTTCTTCGACTTCTTTTGGCATTACTTTATATCCCTTATACTTTATTATATCTTTTGTACGTCCTTCAATATAGAAGTATCCATCTTCCTCCATACGCGCTAAATCACCTGTTCTAAGCCAATCACCAACAAAAGTTTCTGCAGTTGCTTTTGGTCTTTTCCAATACCCTTTCATTACTTGAGGACCCTTAATTAACAATTCTCCTACTTTTCCTGTGGGAAGCTCTTCTAACGTATCTGGATTCACGATTTTCGCATCTGTATCTATAATAGGAATACCAATACTTGCTGGTTTTATCTCAGGTAACCAATTTGGTTGGTTATGTGTGATTGGTGATGTCTCAGTTAGCCCATATCCTTGACCAACCTTAAATCCAACAACATCTTCCCATTTTTTATTTAACTCAGGAGGTAATGCTGCTGAACCGGAGGTCGCGGATTCAAGACTTGAAAGATCTCGCTCCGTAAAATCAGGGGAATTAACTAACATTTGAAACATAACAGGTACTCCTACAAAAGTGATACATTTATAATATTCAATTGCTTCTAAAACTTCAGAGGGATTAAATGATTCAAATATTAGTAACATTGATGCAAGCACTGAAGATATAATTAAGATTTGAAAGCCAAAAGAATGGCATATGGGAAGAACAGTTAAACTCACTCCTACACCATATATTTCTTCATCATCCCTTTCGGGATCTCGCAAGCCATTCAAAGTTGATAGAGCATTAGCTACTAAATTATTATGTGTTAACATCACACCTTTAGGCAAACCTGTAGTACCACCTGTATATAGTAAAGCAGCGATGTCATTAGTGGGATCAATATCAACTTCGGGAGGTTTAGGTGCTTTTCCATCAATAAATTCTTCTAAAGTAATTGTTTCTGGTTTTGCCTCTTCAGCTTGAAGTAAAATCACATTTTTCAATTCAATTTCTATTCTAACCTTCTTAAGAGTCCTAAAATTATTTTTATGTACAAATACAGTATTAATATTACCCGCATCTCTAATAATATGGGCAACATCAGCCTCTTTGAGAAGTGGATTTATTGGAACAACAGCTGCGCCAGTTTCCATAATCCCTAAACAACAAAATAAAAACTCTGGGCAATTTGCTGTCATAATTCCAACAGCGTCCCCTTTTTTTATACCTGCTTCATATAATGCATTAGCTATTCTATCTGAGATATAGATCATTTCTCGGTAAGTATACTTTTTGTCTGCTGGTTTATAATAAACACAGACATTATTAGGATAATTTTCAACGGCATGTTTAATGAATTCATGAACAGGAATCGGTTCGAATTTCACTGACTTTGGAATATAATCTGGCTTATGTTTTAACCATGGACGATCGAGCTTTTCGAGGTAAGGGGATTCATTCTCATAATCAGGGATTGCCTCCCAATCTGAATAATCTTTCATTATAATTACCTATAATATTCAAATTAATGTTTCTTTTATCTTAAAATTAAATTAATTCTTATAAAGAAAATCAACCCAAATATTTAAAAGTCTTTAATTAAAAAGGAGATGTAAATGTAAAAAAAAAAGAAAATATAAATTAGAAAATAATTATAAAATTTAACAATTGGAGAAAAGCTATGAAAGTTTTAAAAGATAAAAATTGCTTCATAACTGGAGCTGCTAAGGGGATAGGACGCTCTTTTGCAATAGCTTTAGCGGAAGAAGGGATGAACCTCTTCATCACAGACATTGATTTAGAAAATTTAGAAAAAGTTAAAAATGAAATCGAAAAATTAGGAGTTAAAGTTCATGCAGGTAAGTGTGATGTGTCTAAATTTGAAGATTTCGTAAATGTTGCCAAGGAGTTCTATTCTAAATTAGGAGATGTCGATCTTTTGATAAATAATGCAGGAATATCTATAGCCGGTGCTGTTAATAACTTAGAGTTAGAGGATTGGAAAAATGTACTTGATGTAAATTTATGGAGTGTTATTCATTCACTTAAAGCGTTTTTACAGCGCATGCTTGAAAGAGGCTCTGGTCACATTGCTAATGTAGCTTCAATAAACGGAATAATTGGTGGTCCAGATCCTATTCCCTATATCACATCAAAATTTGCAGTTGTAGGTCTTTCAGAAGCGCTTTATGGTCAACTTATTAATAGGGGTATAAATGTCTCAGTAATACTTCCTTCATATATAAGGACTGATATTTATGATAAATCAAAAATAAGATTTCCGAAAAAACTCATAGATGATACTGGTGAACAAAAATTAGAGGAATTTAGAAAATTGATGGTGCATGGATATAATCGTACAGCTTCATCTCCCGATCGTGTAATTAAAAAATATATTAAGGGAATTAAAGAGAATCAATTATATATTTTTGATGCTAATTGGGCTCTCTCCGTTATGGCATTAAAGGGAAATTCCCCTCAAAAATATCAGGATTCTTTAAAGAATATACACGAGAATTATTTCAACACAATGAAAGAAACCTTCTTAAAAATAGGGATAAATATCGAGGATTATATGTAAAATAGAAAAAAGAATTTAATTTTAAAAATTATATTAAATCTCAATATCCCATTTTAGAAATGAATATGGTAGGAATTTTTCTGGTTCTAATTCGGCCACTACAGAACCTTTAAGCATGGAATTGTTTCCTTTTAAATAAGCTGCTCCCAATATTCTTTCAACTTCTACTTCTCCCCATGGATCATTATCAGATGAGTTCAAAGTTATTTCAACATTTCCTAATTTAAATTCGGTTGGTCGAAACACTATTTCTTCTCTGATTAAACGAGGATGATAATCAAAAAACTTACCATCCGGAGATGGAAAATGTTTATAATTATAAAAGAAAAAGGAGAAATCTTTTCTACTACCAGTACCTGTTCGTTCAATAGCTAATTGAAGAAAATCTGAAGAGTTAGGTCTCCCATTTAAATTTGCCTTTACTTCAAAAAAGCGTGTTCCATGGCGCTCTATCCACCCTTCCACATCTCTCTTTTTGCGATCTAGATGAATATTGGCAATCTTTTTTGGATAGCCAAATACTTCTCGACCAGCTGCTAGGGCCATATCATTTGTAACTGGCATTGCTAGGCAATAATTTCCTTCTAAACCTTCAAATTCACATGTTAAAAATAATGCACCTTCTTTATATGTAATACCAAAATTAGTTCTTGGATAATCCGCAACAATAGCAAAGGCAATTGGGGATTCCATGGGTTTAAGAGGTGGTGGAAGTAGTTTTTCAATAATTTCTGGTTTCGTTTCCCAATATACTGTTAAAATTTCAGCATCATAGAAATCGAAAGATTCTTTATTAGAAATAAAAACTCCTGAATTTCTTAAAAAACTCAATATTTTCACTTCTTTAATTACTTTTTTAGATTAATAATAATAGAAAAACTCATAATAAAAAATTATCTAATTACTTATAGTAAGGCTTGCTCTACTAATTCCATAAGATCAACCATTTTTAGATCTGAATCTAACGCTTTTATTGCATCTAACAAGTTCCTATAGCAAAACGGACAAATACTTACAAGATACTGTGCTCCTGTTACCTCAGCCTCCTTCACTCTAGATTTCGCAATTTCCAAAGCTAACTCAGGGAATCCTTTTTTAACTCCTCCTCCCGCACCACAACATTTAGAATTTTCTTTGATCGTTTTCATTTCAATTAAATTTGTGATTTTCTTTAGAATTTCTCTTGGTTCCTCATAGAGAGGATTAATTCCTTCTTTATATCCAGCATTTCTTCCTGTATGGCAAGGATCGTGATAGGTTGCGTTGATTCCTAAATCCTTTAGTTGAATGTTTTGTTCATTTATAATTTTATTTATGATTTCAATAGCGTGAAATACTTCAATACCTAGGTCTTCCATATAATCGATGTAATCAGTTTTCAATGTTCGATAACACCCAGCACAACTGGTTATTACTCTTTTTACTCCACTTTTTTTAAATAATTCATAATTTTTTATAGCAACAGAATTAAAAGCATTAATATCTCCTGTTCTTTTTGCTACACTTCCACAGCAGACTTCTTGATCTCCATATACACTAAAATCAATATTTAATTTTTTGAGTACTTTTGCTGTATTTATTGCTACAGTTTGTATTTCTGGAGTTAAAGCTGTAGTGCAACCAATAAAATAAAGAATATCTGCTTTTTCTTTAGTAGCGTCCTTGATTCTAAACTCCAAATTTTCAATCCAATCCTTTTTTTGTTTATTATCTCTTTCATAAGGATTTAGGAGTTCCACCATCGCCTTATTCATAGGGATGTGAGCTTCTAATCCATAACCTATATCCACTAATTCAGTTCTTAAAGCCTCATAAAAAGTAACATTATCTATATCATATGCACAGGCTTCTGCGCAAGCGTTGCATGTTGGACATTGAAATATTACTTCTGCCAAATCTTTACTCAATTCTAATTTTCCTTGCCAAAGTGAACGTATTATTTGCATTTTTCCTCTGCCAAAATAAGCTTCAAACCCAGAAGTATGATCTCTTGCAACGCACACTCCCCATTTTTGAGGATCTGAGGTATAATCTGTCGCTTCTCTACAATCTCCGCAGCTTATACATTGTAAAAGCATTGGTCCTAATTTTTCTAAATGCTTATATTTTATATTGGGTTTTGTTGATGTAACGATATTATCACCTATTCCTCATCTTTTATTATATGTTCTGTAATATCATGTTCATAACTATACATATGAAACTTTTTCGGGCTTAAGAGGAAGTTAGGATCAACTACTTTTTTTATATCCTTAAAGAACTGGATAAATTCAGGTGTATATGCATCAGCTTCTACAATTGATTGTGATATTGCTTCTCCAAGCCAATAATGAACACCGCCATATCGTACTTGATGTCTTAATTTTTTATGCCACATTTTCATGGAAGCTTCGCGTTGTTCATCTACATTATCAGCATTAAATCCCCCTACTATTACACAATTTCCATTGGGTAAGAGGAATATAACTGTCGCAAATAATGAAATACTTTGTGGAGGAAATTCACCCCGATATTTGTTATCAAATATCATACTTGATGCTGCTGCTTCAGGTATTGCTGAGATAGGGATTTTATGGCAGGTTGTACAGCTTATTTTTGGAGGTGCGACGGATATATATTTATTAAAATAATTATAAGCGTATTTTAAATTAAACTGCCAATCCTTTGATAAAGTCGCGTTTAAATCAATTTCTTGCCATTCAAACGGTCTGGCATCATCTTTCATAATTTCATCGACTTGTTCGAGGTAAATATCTAATACACGGTCATCAGTCGCTTCAACTAAAATTGAAAACACAGGTCCTTTCAATCTTGGTCTTTTTAGAGGTTTATTTTCCACCATTCCTGCTAATAATTGAACTACAATAATCGGAACTACAAGAACGTCGTGTAACCCATCACGCACTTCTTTCCGTAATTTATTCATAAGTTCATAAACCTTGTTGTAATCATTTTTATGGAGCATATAATACCTTTGAGCCTTAAATGGAGTAATTGGAAATAATCTTAAGAAAGCTTTAGTCTTAATCCCCATTGTGCCAACATCTCCCATAAAAAGGCCTGTGAAATCTGGTGCTGCTCCATATCGGCAGAAAGGTTTAGCATATTTGTTAACAGCAGCTCCAGTCCTTATAATTGTACCATGAGTGTTTGGTAATACAACCTCAACACCTAAACAGATATCAGGGACAAGTCCATATTTGGTGGACCCAAAACCAGCAGTACTATTTGAAAGACCTCCTCCAATTGTTGCTGAAAAACCACTACCAGGTCCCAGAACACCTGTTGTTAATCCTTTGCTATGTAACTCTGAAAGTAGTTGCCCCCAAGTTATTCCACATCCAACTTCACAATAAAAATCCGATTCATTAATTTCTATAATATTATTCATGCGTGTTAAATCTATTAGAATACCACCTTCCGAAACTGAACCCCCTACAAGATCCGCACCCCCACCTCTTGGAACCATATGAATCTTATATTTATTTGCAGTTTTTACAATTTTAGATACTTCTTCAGCACTTTCTGGCCTTACTATCATATCAGCCCATCGATCGGGGAAGGCAGGATCAACATTTCGAGAATATGCTGCCTTCATGAAATCTTTATCTGTTATAAAATCAGATCCCACAATATTTTCAATTTCTTTATAGGCATTTTTAACTTTTAACATAATATCGCTATAATTGTTGAATTTAATAATTATACAATTGTATTTGGAGATTAAAAAAAGTTTACTTAATGATAAAAACTAAAGAAGGGAAGATTATATTTTTGAAAACAAAAAAAGTACTACATCCATGATACAATTTGTTCTTTTTCTACCAAAATATCTACTAATTCATCATATTCAATTCCTTTAATTTGATTTATTAGGTGATTTGGATCAATTCCTC
>JBHLMQ010000004.1:0-2346 GCA_048938005.1 Promethearchaeota archaeon
TTTTGGATTTCAAGTGGATTGGTGGTAATCCTATCATCAATTGCTTGGATTATTATGATTGAATCTGTTGCCCCCTCACCTCCTAACTGGTGGGGCTTCTATAGTCTTGGTTTTGGTGTCATAGGACCATTTATCTCTGGAGCGTTAATAATAGCAATTATATTCGTAAATAGATATTTTAAAAAAAGAGAATAAAACTTAATAATAAGTAAATTTCCCAAATTTTTTTATATCTTTAATCTCCATTTAATTATTTGCATATTGGGAATTCTCTTTAAACAACTTAGGAACATCATTATAAAGAATTAAATTATGGATGTAAGTTTGGACTTTCCTTAATTTTTTCTGTAAAATTAGCATTTTTCATTAAGTGATTATTAAAAACTTATGGATTTTAAATAATGCTAATTAATCTGCTTATAATTTTTCCTTTATCTCATATAGATTTTGAAAGGAATCTTTAATAAATAGATAATATCCCTCAACATCTTTTCTTGGAATTTTTACGACATCAAAACCCATTAAGGATGCCTTATTGACAAACTCATCACGATTTTCTATTACTAAACAGGAGTGCGTAAAGACATCATTTGCTTTACTCTTATCCTTAGTTATAAATACCTCAAAACTCAAATCTTCATTTCCATATACAACAAAAGTGTATTCTCTTTTTACACCAAAAATTTTATCCATCAAATCAGCTGGAACAGATTTCAATCGAATTTTTTTTAAACCCAGTAAACCAATAAAAAATTTATCGGATTCTTTTTCAGAATTGTATCCTACTGCTATATGTTCAATTTTCATTTTTTTTCTCTTCTCTTTCCAAACTTATTTATATACAACTATCTAGTATAATTTTATTTAATATCATTTTGTAAAGTTATATCAAAAAGTATTGGGTGAATCTGAAATGGAATTTCACGAAAAATTAAGAATAGTAGCGGGAATTTTATGTCTTATTGTGTCATTACTGCGCGTTGTTCAATTTTTTTATGATCTTGGCGGGGCCATCGTATATTCTGCTATTTTTATTCCTTGGGGGGAAGTTGTGAATATATTTGAAGGTTTAGCAATAGTTCTTTTTGCCTTTATTTTTTCAGTTGCTGCTACTGGATTTGCTGTTTTAGTTTATCTTGGTTTAGGTATAATGGTCATTGCTGGGAGACGACTCAATGTAGTTACTATTGGGTGTAATATCATCACAGCAATAAGTATAATATTAAGTATTCGAGCCTTAGCTATATATGCAGCTTTCGAAGAAATTGGAATATTGACAACAATTTTACTGATACTCTATATAATTATCTTCACTATCTGTTTAATTTCCTATATAAAAATAAGAAAAGAGAAGATAAAAGAATAAAAGTTTCTTGAATCAATTATCAAACAACCAATAATTTCTTTTTTTTTAAAATCTTTACAATATTAAATGTGTGCTCTTAATTAATTATATCATTTGATTTTTTGTTTAAAATTTAAAAATCTTTAGGTTATAATATTATTAATATGTCAAAAAAAAATTGAATAAGGTTTAGGTATTTAGTGGATGACTAAAGTATCGGAGGATGAATTTCTTAATAAACTTTTAGAAGTTGTATATAAACTCTCAAACATAGTAAAAACCCAATCCCCTCGTTTTAAGAAAAAATGGGATGATTATTTAAGACCTTTAAATGAAAAACCTCACATTGTCCGTCAAATACCTCTAGATAAAAAGAAATTTTTAGATGATATTGATTACAGAATTAAAGTCTTAAAAAATGTTGAACAGGCAACAGTTGATGGATTCCATTCAGTAAAAACATTATTGCAAACCTTTTATGGTTCATATTTTGATTCTGAATTATTTCAAAATGATTTTTCCGAGGATGATCAACGAATATTAAAATATCTTGTTGCAAAAGAGATTTTAGGGAATTTAATACAATATAATAAATTAGATCATGAATCAGTCCCATTAAAATACAACACAATTGCCAGAAATTATACATTGATAAAATTAAAAGGTCAAATGAGCATTGAAGTTCTAGACAGCTTGAAGAAACTAAATATAAAAGATGTAAAGTTAACTGATGTAAATAAGATTATGAAAGAAGTTGAATCAGACGGAATAATTAACATCAAAAAAAAAGGGAAGAATTATATTTATACATTGAAAAAGGAATTAGAGTTAAGCAAAGAGGGAAAAAAATATTATAGCCAAGTACTTCAACAATTGGTTGATTTTCCAACTTTATTTTTCCGGAGCTTCTTTAATATCAGAGAATTAAATGTTACTTTAAATCAAGACGTTAAATATCGTGATTTTCTTCAGAAAATCCTTCTAAAAACCGCTACTCAAGG
>JBHLMQ010000004.1:2446-162795 GCA_048938005.1 Promethearchaeota archaeon
TTAAATGTTACTTTAAATCAAGACGTTAAATATCGTGATTTTCTTCAGAAAATCCTTCTAAAAACCGCTACTCAAGGATTTTCTCCAACAAATTATGTTTTTAAAAATTTAATTAAATATTATGAAAAAGTTAAGGAAGAGTTAAAGTAGTTCCAATTGGACAATTCACACTTTATAGTATTATTAAAAATCTTTTGTTTTCTTTATCGGTATATCAAATTCTTCTAAAAGAGGTATGAGATGTTTTTTATTGGAGGAATTAGTTCCTTTCCAATCAATTATAAAATAATCAACATTTTCAAGAGTGTTACTAATCATTTTCTTAATTAAGATTTCATCTAAATCCTGAATGTAATATTTTGGGCATATAAATGACATGGCAACATTTTTATTTCTAATTAATCTATGAAAATTTGGCGCGTAATGTGTCCCACCAAAACCTAAGCCTATTTTTTGACTCCCTTCTTTTTTAAATTCTAAAAATTTGTAAATTGAGTTGATAATGGTATTTGTCAATAACTCTCCCGCTTCTTCAATTTTCCACTCTACTTCACTACTTCCTAATTCGATGAATATTAAAGGTTTTTCTAATTTTGTTGGACCGTGGTGTGTTACTTCTATATCGAGTGAAAAATCTGCTAATTGTGGTGATAATTTTTGTTCAATTAATGAAATAAATCCGGCCTTATGAAGTAAAGCACTTGATTTTGATAAATCTTGAGGATCGCCACCAAAATCCGTATCTTTACTCCAATTCCCAGTTGTATGAACTAAAAATGCAGGGCGAGCAGTTTTTGACGTGTGACGGCTCGCAAAAATAAGTAAATCGGGATTTAATTTTGATTCCTCTAATTTTAAGTTATCTAAAAAAATTAATGGATCGTCTATTAAACCAAGAAATATTTCATTTTTGGGAATAAAACTTTTTAGCTTAAAAACCGGATGTTTATGCCAAGTAAAATTAACTTCTTCAAAATCAAAGGCAATAGAATTTAGAAATCTATCACGCATGTTCATTGAAGCTATATCTTCGGCTGAATTTATTATTAGAAACTGGATTAAATTTCACCTTTGAAACTTTATCTTCTCTATATTTTAAATTTTATATGAACATTAGATTTTTAATTAATTTATATCTAAAAACTTTAAAAATCTCAAAAATAATAACTATAGTAATGACAGATGACTTAATAATAGTCCTAATTCTTGCCTTAGCTTTCGGGGTATTCTTGTTTATTGCAGATTACTTTGAGCATAAAATTATTCAACTACACGCTTCATTTATAGCTGGAATCTCTGTAGCTTATTTTTTCCTTGTAGTTCTTCCTGAAATAGCTAAACGACTTCCTGAGTTTCCATTTAATTTACAATTATTCGAATATCTCTTTGTATTAATTGGTTTTACATTTGTTCATATAACAGAAAAACTAATTCTACAAAAGGTTGAAGGAAAAACTCAGAAAAAAATGAGAAAACTACTCGAAAAGGAAAATATTCTAGAAAGTGTAGAGCGTAATATGGAAAAAATCCTAACAAGAGAAATAACACATCAAAATCTAAATGAAATTGCTCTAAGAGAAATAGCTAGAACACTATCTGAATTAAATGATCAAGAAGAGAAAATGAAATTAGAGATAAATAAATATAAAATTAAGATTCAAAATAAAATAAATAAAGAGTTATCTAACTTCCGACTAATCACAGATTATATTTACCACTTTCTTGTAGGTATTATTTTAATAGGATTATTATGGATTGAATTAGTAGGAGGTATTCTCTTTTTCGTATACGCATTTCTTAGAACCATTGTAACTAAAAGATCTGAAGCACATCTCATATTTACTGATTTAGAAATTTATGAAGAACAAAAATTTGAACGAAGAACAATTATTAAATATTTCTCAAGTGGGTCTGCTTTAACGGGAATAATAATTGGATTGATTATAAATATATTCTTCGGTGTTAATTTAGAATTCTTATTTATATTCTATTCCTTCATTTCTGGTGTGATTTTATATGTTCTAGTAAGGGAAGTTATCCCCGAAAAAGAGAAAGGAGATCCATTGAAATTTCTAATTGGCTTAGTGGGACTCGCTGTAATAATAATTATTATTAATATTTTTATGAGTGTATTATAATGAATATTACACCTACTAATTCTCTCTACATCAAAAATCAAAGATTTATAAAACAAAATAATTTGCATATATTTTCTTATTTAGATAAATTGTACCCTTTATAAAGATTTAAATTCATTAAAACTAAGTTTAAATTATCGTGAGGTTATGAAATAAAATGGATATGAAGAAAAAAAGTTTTAATGAAATCTTATCAATTGATGATGATGATAAAAAGATCATCGAAATGATTGAAAAAGATCCTGATATAACCCATAGCGATATTGCTAAAGAAATTGAAAAGTCACAACCTGCTGTAGGTGCTCGTATCATTAAATTAGAAAGAAAACATCTTTTAACTAAGCAAGTTGGATTCAATATCAAGAAAGTTGATATAAAAGTCGCTATTGTTTACATTTCTACAAAAGATGTTGATGATATTGTTTACAAGATTGAGAATTGCCCGTTTATTAATCATGCTTTTAAGATATCAGGAGAATTTAATGTACTCGCCTTTATTGCTGCTTCAGATTTACAAACAATTGAAAAACTAGTTGATTTATGCTTTAGAAGGGATAAAAATGTAATCAATGTCAAGACAAATATCTTAATAGAAAGCATTCATGATTTTGTAGTTCCGATAGATTTTCAAATTGAGAATTTTGACGGAAGATATTGCGGTCCTGGATGTAATATGGCAGAAGATCTACCAAAATTTAAATTTAATCAAGATAATGAAGATTGATTAAATTATTTCCTTTTTAATTTTATAATTAATATTATACATTAATAGATTATACCAAACCTTTTGCCTTGGCTATTCTGTATTTACATTTCTCTCCACAACCATCTTCCAATGTGGGATCATGCTCTTCAGAATCAAAATCAATCGGTAAAATGAAATCTTTTGCTATATCGATAACAATTTCCATAGAAACATTTTGAATATCCGGATTGTTTCGAAAGTGATAATTAATAATATTATCAAGCTTTTGAAGTTTAGAACTTGCAAGTAATATACACACATTATGCTCCCCACTTAATCGAAATGCATTCAGCATAAAAGGACAATGCTTTGCCATGGCCATTATTTCGTCAGGATTTTTAGTTTTTAACTCGACAGTAGCTAAATGCAAATCTACTCTCTTAAAATTAATCCCTGGCTGAAACTGTAAAATCCCATTTTTTTCCAGCTTTTTTATTCGCATACCAACAGTTGGTTGGGATCTATTTATTTTTGTAGCGATTTCTGTATGTGTAAGGTTTGGATCCTCCTGAACAAGAGCGATTATCTGCCTATCAATATCGTCAAGCTTTAATTTATCAGATATCATATTTTTTTCTTCAAAATTATTTTTTCTCTTCTAATTATGTAATAATTTTTACAATTTATAAAATATTAGGGCTAATTTATAAAAAATCAGTTCTGATTATGTTCAGTTGTAAATACAAATAAATGAAATATTTTCATGATAACCTTATTAAAAATTAGATAATGGAACCCTCCCATTATAATAGATTATCTTTCCATCAAAACTAATCTGAACGGCAACGATTTTAATACCCTTCTTTCTAGCTTCGCTTAAATTATTTGAAAATTTAGGATCCATATCCCAGTTCGGAGCAAAACTTTCTGCTCTCCGAACAACTAATAACAAAATAATACCATTATGGTTAATTATTTCTTTTACATGCCTCGCTCCACGTTCAGTGGGGGCATCAGGAAAAAGAGCTGTTCCCTCTTTAACCAATGAAACGCCTTTTACTTCCAATGGGACACCATCAAGAAGAAAATCGATTCTACTATTTCCAATTTTTACTTCTTTTCTAATTTCTTTCACTTTGGAAAATTCTGGTAAATATTCAAATAATTTCAAAGCAATTTTAGAATGTAAAGCTGTATCTATTAAAACCCATTCATTTCCAGCTTTGACCGCTTTGA
Source organism: Promethearchaeota archaeon (assembly GCA_048938005.1). Classification (GTDB taxonomy): domain Archaea; phylum Asgardarchaeota; class Lokiarchaeia; order Sigyniarchaeales; family SOKP01; genus Loki-b32. The sequence continues at coordinate 6,506 of JBHLMQ010000004.1, forward strand.
TATAATATTTTAATTTACCTTTCGAATGTGTAAATAAGATTTCAGCACCTTCAATAAGTAATTCTTTTAATCTACCAGGATCATGTATATGAGCAGTCTCATTTCGTTCCTTGTATTTGATTTCGCCAATAAATCTATTAGGCCTTGATATAAATGTACCTTTAATTAGATCAGGAATCTCAAAAAGGGGATTTTTAATAATGTTCATGAATCCTATGCCTACCTTAATATAGCTTATATTTTGAGTAAATTTTAATACAAAATTAAGAGATTTTATTATAGAATATAACCTTAATAGATAAAAAGAGTTTTTTATTTGAATAATCATAATGAGTAAGGCAGACGATCGAGCTACTATTGAAAGTTATAAATTTCATCATATAGACACCTCTAAATGTAAGCACTGCATCGAATTTTCTTGTGAAGAAGCATGCTTTAGAGGGATTTATGAGGTTAAAAATAAAGAATCTACTCCTAAATGTATAGTGGTGGAGGATCGTGAAGACAACTGCGTTAAATGCCATATTTGCACAACTGCATGTAAAGCTAAAGCAATAACTATAGATTAAAAAATCTTAGTGAAGAATAATAAAAAGAAAGTACAAGAGAAATGTGAATTAATTTTCACATTTCCCGCAGCAATTTTTTTCTAAATCAATCTCAGCATAATCGAAGTTTAAATTTATAGGCAAAACAAAATCATCTACAACATCTTCAATAATATCCATATGGACATTACAAATTTCAGGATTACCTCGAAGATGATGATTCACTACATGATCGAGATCCTTTAATGATAAACCTGCGATTAAAATGCTGATATTTGTATCTCCGCTCAATCTAAATGCTGTGAGCATAAAGGGGCAGTTTTTTACAATATTAAAAATCTTTTTAGGATTTTTAGCTTGAATTTCGGCTCGTGCGAAATATAGATCGGCGACTTTAATATTTATCCCTGCTTGATATTTTAAAACACCCAAATTTTCAAGTTTTTTAATCCGCATACCAACTGTAGGTTGGCTACGGTTAACATGTTCGGCAATTTGAGTATGTGTGAGACTTGGTTCTTTTTGAATTAAATCCATGATTTTACAATCAATTTCATCAATTCCTATTTTTTCAGCCATCAATTGAATCACCTAATTTTGGATATATATGTAAGAAAATATATTCCACTTTCATATTTAAACTTTTTTATCATTTATATATTCATAATTATATAAAAAATCTAAAAAAAATTTCAATAAGCAATTACAAAATATAAAAAAGTATAGTAATATAATTTTTGTCCCTAAATACCCCAAATTAGATAAATTCAACATTAGCAAAATTCTTATTTAGTAGATATTTAATAAAACCTTTTATAAGTTATTAGCATAAATCTTTTTTAAATAGAAAAAAACATATTTCCTTAGATTGATTTTTAAATAATTGAAAATTGAGTATTCACCATAAATGAGTCCAAAATTAGGCATAGAAGTTAGAGATAAAATTATTGAAGCTTTTACCGAATTTGAGGATAACCAAGTATATCCTGAAGTATTAGGAATAATTTTAACTGTGATTGAGAGTAAATATGGTATTTTTGGTTATATAAATGAAAGTGGCGATTTGGTATGTCCTTCAATGACAAAGGATGTATGGGAAGAATGTCAGGTTCCAGATAAAGATATTGTTTTTCCACATGAAGATTGGAATAAAAGTAATGCAATTTGGGCCAGAGCTATAATAGAAGGAAAAACAATTTATTCCAATCAACCTTTGAATCCTCCCGAAGGTCATATTCCTATGAACAGAGCTATTGTTGTACCCATTATGCACCAAAAAAAAGTAATTGGAGTATTAACAGTTGCTAATAAAACATCAGATTATTCTGAAGAAGATATTGCTGCATTAAAAACAATTGCCTCCTATATTTCCCCTATTTTATATGCGAGATTAGAAAGTAACAAACAATTAAAAGAATTAAAAAAGCTTAAAAAAAAGCAATTGAGAATAGATAAGGTTGATAAACAAATACTCCATCAATTATATTTAGATGGCAGACTTGGACCATCTCTTATGAAAGTGTTTAGATCGAATAAAAGTCTAATGAGTCATACCGGAATCCAAAATCGGATTAAAAGATTGATAGATTCTGATATATTGAAAATCCAAGGAAATATAAATTTTAATTCTCTTGATATTAAGGTAGCTTATTTAAATGTCCGTCTGGAAAATTATGAAGATATTGAAAAATTTGTTAATAAATTAATTATATGTCCCAGAGTTTTTTTGATATCAAGAATTACAGGTCAATTTCATATTAAATTGGGAGTTATTGGCAAGAGTATGGATGATATAAATTATTTTATTAATCATTGTCTTTTATCTGAAAGAGAACTGATTAACTCATCTGAAATTATATTTGCTTCAGATGTCTCTAAACCAGAGTTTTTACCTCTTAAATTGTTTGATATTGATAATCAAAATACTCCATGTGGTAAAAATTGTTTGCTATGTGACCCCTATATTGAAGAAAAATGTTTTGGATGTGACTTTTTATAATCATTAAATTTTATTGTATATCTTTTAAATTAAGAGGAATTATTGTAAGTTTATAATCTAAAAATAAAAATAGCGTTTGGTTTTAATTTTAAATCCCATCTTCTTGATTTTATAATATTTAATATAAAGAACTTTTAAATCAGCTCTTTTGATCAAAGGTATTAAGAAACCAACCCATAATTTTTACTATTAAGGTGAAAAATATGTCTGAAGTAAAAGAAGCTGAAAAGTTATTGATGTCACCAGAGATATGTTCTTGGGCTGATGATGAAGATAATACATATAAAATTGAGATACAGTTACCCGGAGTAGAGAAAGATACAATTAAGCTTAAAATGCATGACGATAGTTTTTTCATTAAAGGAGAAACCGAAGATACTATTTACATAGGTTCCTATGGTGTTTGTTGTCCAATAAAACCAGAAGAAGCAAAAGCAATTTATAAAAACGGACTTTTAAAAATTGAAGTCCCCTTCAAAGAGCCCAAGTTTCATAGTATAGAGATAAATATCGAATAAATTAATTTTTTTTATTTTCCTTTTTAAATGATTTTTTAGGCAAGCTTAATACTCTATATTCATTTCCTTAACGTAATCCAAAGCAGAATAAGCAGCAATAACTCCTTCAGAGACCCCAGTAATTGCTTGTTTAAAAGGGGCATCAGCTACATCTCCCGCAGCAAAAATTCCAGGAACATTTGTTTCTGATTTGCGGTTAATTTTAATTTCACCCTTTTCATTAGTTTTAACTCCAATACTTTTTGCTAAATCAGAATTAGGTATTGATCCAATTTCAATAAACACACCATCAATTTCAAACTCTTTTCCATTATCGAAAATTACAGATTTTACTGTTCCGTCTCCTTTAATCTCTCTTATATTTGTTTTATAAATTATCTCAATTTTTTCATTTTCATATACTCGTTTCTTATTAATTGGCTCTGCTCTAATTTCTTCTCCTCTATAAATAATATAAACCTTCTTAGTGTTTTGAGCTAGAAATAAGGCTTCTTTTGCGGCAGAATCACTTCCACCAATCACACAGACTTCTTTATCCTTATAAAACGGTCCATCACAAGTCGCACAATATGAAACACCTCTTCCAGCGAAATCCTCTTCACCAGGAATGCCTAATTTTTTCCTTTCTGAACCAGTTGCTAAGCAAATTGAATATGCTTTAAATTTTTGAAAGAAAGAATGGAGTTCAAAGTGATCATCAACTTTATCAATAGTCCTTATTTCATCTGATATGTATGGAATATTAAGTGAGTCCATATGGTCCCTAAACATATCCATTAAACCTTGACCACTTATTGAGGTAATTGCTGGATAATTCTCAACAATATGAGTCGTAGCAATCAAACCACCAAAAGTTTTACCAACAACTAATACATCCATTGCAAATCTAGCTGCATAAATCGCACATCCTAGAGCTGCTGGTCCGCCTCCTAAAACAATAAGATCATATGTTTTTTCTAAATCTATATTTCCCATATCAATATTGAACACGTATATTCCCTCCAATCAAAGCTCTTAATATTTCGTTGGGCCCAACCATTCCTACTAAGGTATTTTGATCGTTTATAATAGTGTAGGGAACCCCAGCAGCATCATAATATTGCCCAATATCGGGATTTGCTATAATATCAATTATCACAGTTCTAATTTTCCCCTCAGATGCAATTGCGAATGAGTTGCTAATTGCAATAACTTGAGGGCAATAAGGACAAGTTTCAGTCATCATTATCTTAATAGTTGATAGTGGTATCCTATTTAGATTTTGTTTTATTGTAGTTTCATAATAATTAGGCATTCCCGCAAACGTAAATATCGTTTGGATAAAAGGTTGAATTTCACCTCCTTTAGGAGCTGCTAAATATCTAATTATTTCTCTCCCATTGTTATCAATAAAAAGTATTGTTGGAACACGTGTAATATCGTATCTTTTAGCAAATTCTGGATTATCATCTATAGATAATTCTTCAATTGTTAACATTCCATTTGAGTTTTCTTCATAAACTCTCAATAAAGCCATAAACTGGCCACAATCCATACAGGCTCTAATTTTCGTTCCATCAGGTTGTACTTTCTGGGAAGTAAAAACTTTCAATTTAACATGCTTTTTTAGTTTAGCCATTTCTCTTTTGATTATTTCCTTATATCTATCATCTTGAGACATTTTCTAATATCACCTTATATAAGTTATGCATACATGCCCCCAAAATCTCTGCCCTTCGAGCCAACTAATTTATCTAACAAATCTTGAGGTGTAAACATACCATGAATAATTTCTTTTTCATTTATGACTGTCATGGGAACTCCTTGAACTTGATATGTCATACCGATGTCTGGGTTTAAATTAACATCAATTATTTCAACTGAAATCTTTCCTTTAGAAACCAAAGCGAATAATGTTAAAACCGGAACTGTAGCAGGACAATATGGGCAAGTCGGTGTTATAAAAATTTTCATATTTGACTTTTCTATCTTTTTAAGATGTGTAAGGATTTGATCTGTATAATATGGTCTTACTCCTGAAAAGTATTGTATACTATTAAGAAAGGGTACAAATTCAGATCCCATTGGGTGTGCTAAATACCGAATAATTTCTCTATCATTTTGATCAACAAATAATATAGCAGGGATCTTAGTAACATTAAATTTTTTTGCGAGTTCTTCGTTTTCTTCAGTAGATATTTCTTCAATCTTTAATTTCCCATTTGATAAATCTTCTAACATTTTTAATAACTCATATGTTGCTTCACAAGCCATACATTTTCTCAGTTTTGTTCCATCTTCTTGAGTTTTAAAATCAGTAAAAAGTTTAAGTACAACTTTATCTTTTAATTTACTCATTTCTCTTTTAATGTTATTCATTTCATTTTCTGAAAATAACATAAAATCACCCATTATAGTTCAATCTACGATGAATATTTGCTTTCATACTTAAAAGAATTTTTCATTTATTTTATAAAAAAAACTTGTTCTGACTTGTTATTGAATAAAATGTAATAGAATTCCATTAATAATTCAAAAGATAAGTTTTAATGATTAACTTTCAGTTTGCTCAATAAATTTTTTAAAAATTAAATATAATATTAAACCGATTAGAAATCCAATTGCAATATTAAGAAAGAAGCAAATTATTGAAGAGATTAATATTATGGGAAATACCTTAAGATTAAAGTCTTTAAAAGAAATTTTTCCTAATAAAAAAGCAGTATAAATAAGCATAGCGCCTAATATAGCCATTGGGAACTCTGAAAAAATTACAAATAATGTTTCAGAAAAAAATAATCCAAGAATTAGCTCCATTATTCCCTCTAATATCATGGAACCACCTGTTCTTGCGCCAAAAGCATATTGTGCCATTAATCCCCCAGACCCATGACATAAAGGCATTCCTACAAAAAAAGGATTAATTAAATTCATTGCACCCATATTAAAAGCTAAAGCATTCGCATCAATCCCTTCTTTCTCTGGAAATAGCTCTTTAATTAACACAATAGTAGCAACCATAACATTTGTTAATGTTAAGAATAATTGAGCAATTCCTGCGTATAACATTCCAAGTAGAAAATTATTCCATGTAGGCACTTGAAAAGCTAAAATTGGAATTCCAATTTTAAGTTCAGAAATACTAATTGCGCCAGTAAAAAACAAAATTAAAATTCCAGCAATAGTAAGAATAATAGCTGAAGGAATTGGTTTATTTTTTATTAGGATCAAAATTATTGATATTGATATTAATCCAAGATATAAGTTTTCACTAAATAATAATATTCCCGTCCAACCCAATATGAGCGCTAAACCAAGTTGGATTCCTCTTACTGCAATAATAGGAACTTTGCTTACGATTTTATTAAGTTTTTTTGAAAATCCAAGGAGAAACCATACCATTCCCGTCCCAAATCCTGTAGAGATAACCATATTAGGATCCCATCCTTTTGATATTGCCACAGTACCGATCGTTTTCTGTGGTTGTACAGGAAGCGGAAGGTTAAATTTTATTCCTAATATAATGTTTGTTATTCCTAACGTAAGAAAAATTCCCGCAGGATTCAAACCTACTATTGAGATGTATCCAATTATAAATGGAATTAATGTACCCCAATCTCCAAATGCTCCTCCAAATTCCCTTAAAGTAAATTTTTTGTGTTTCTTTTCAGCTTCTTTTTCAAAAGCAATTTTATTAGATTCCAAATCAATCAAATATATTAAAAATACTAAAGTTATTAAATTTCTTAAATTAAATTATACGCAAGAGAGCAGTTTTATAGTGAAAATCCCAGAATTATTCTAAATAATAATTCTTGAACATAATACTCCTTTTTTAGATCTATTTTATAATAATAATTTGAATAAATCTATAGCTTTTGGATGAATTTTACATTGTTTGCTAAATCGGCGAAGAATCCACCAACAGGAAGGGCAGTAGGTTGTAACATAGTCTAGCTCTTCTTGGTCAAAATCAGACATTCTTTTATGTGCAATTTGTTCTATTACGTCAGTTCTTCCCATCCAACCAGATCCACCACCACAACACCAATGAGGAACATCTACAACTTCATACCCACTTTTTTTGAGAATATGAACAATAATGTCATCTACTCCTTCTTTACCTCTGTTCATTAATTGACAGAGATGTTGCACTCCTACTCTACCTGTTTTACGCACATTGGAAGGTTTTAAGTAATCAGAAATATATCTCACTTCAGCATTTAAACCTTCCATTTCATTTTTGAAAAGATAATAACAAGCAGGACATAAACAAATTATCTCTTTAAATTTTTTTGAATTAAAAATTTCTCTATTCTCCTTTACACATGTTTCATAATCATCTTTTAACCCACTAATTTTTAAATGCCATCCACAGCAAATTTCAGTATCTAAAATAGTGAAATCAATCTCTTGTTGTAGCAAATATTGAAGAGCATGTTGAGTATACTCAGGAATTCTTATCGTAGAAAGACACCCCATAAAAAAAAGAGTATCTGATTCTTTTGGAATTTCTTTTAGTCTTTTTATTCGCATTTTATTTGTAGGATAAGGTGATCTATATTTCTCAAAATATTCACGCATTTCATTAATACCTTCAAATGTGTTACCATCTTCAATATATTTTTCCTTTAATGAAATACGTTCATGTTCAGTTTTACATTCTCCACAGTGTACACAATTGTAGAGTTTATCAAAATTATCTGGGGTAAATTTGATTTTATCTTTTTTATCGATAAGTTCTTTTACTGTTTCATCGCTTAGAAAGTTATATGGATCAACCTCGTCAGTAGGATAATTTTTTCTTCCCTTTATTCTTTCTTTCATTGTAATCACCTAAGAACATCAAATTTAAGTTTTTAATTAAAGATTTTCTTTAGAATTTATAAGATTTATAAAGAAATTTGAATTCTAAATGGATAATTCATATTAGTGTGAAGGATAACAATTTAATTAAAAATTATTATCAAACTTATATTTGAAACAAAATTTAGTTTAACTAGAGATGATTGATGATCTATTAATATTTAATGAATCTGGAGCTCTTTTATATAATTGGCACTCAGAAAGTGACAAGTACAATGGTCAAGATGATTTACTTAGTGGATTTTTGACTGCAATGAATAGTTTTGCTTCAGTAGAAAGGGGTGAAGATATAAAATCCCTAAAAATGAAAGAAACTCAAATAATTTTTGAGAAATATGAAGAATTGCATCAAAAATTAACTTTTGTGGTAACAACAAAAAATGATGAATTGATTGAATTACTACATGCAGTAATACATCATATCATGGAAAAGTTTACAAAACTTTTTGTCGATAGCCTTGATAAAGAATTTAATGGTTTAATATCACAATTCCAAATATTTGATAATAATGTGAACCAAATAATCAAAGCACATGGCTTGGATATTTTAAATGAAGCTGTAAGGGATATTGACAATGAAACAACGTTAAAGGCTATAATGTTTCTCGAACCGAAAGGAGGTAATGTCTACTATATTCATGCTAAACAATATGTAAACAAAGATAAAATTAGTTTCCTCATTCCTTTGATCATGAATTCTGCGAGATTATTATACCAAAATAATTTGAATGAAAAATTATATTGGATTCTTCTTAATACAGTTCGTAATGAAAATCTAATAGTTGAACCTCGGAGTAATATTCTAATAGTAAAGCAATATCAATTATCAGAAAACTTTGAAGACGATTATTTAAACCTGGAGTTTTTCAAGGTAAAAGATAAGTATATCAAAAAACCGAAAAAATTAATTGAAAAATTTGAGAGTCTAGATTGGAATCCTAAAATCAAACAAATTTATTTAGTAGATATGGTAGGTAAAATTTTTTATTCAAAAATCTATGATAAGACTTATGATTGTTCCGACTATATTCCAGAAACTATAAGCTTTTTGACATCCTCAAAGAAAGCGAGTGAAGAAATATATAATAGAACATTGTTTAATGCAAGTATTGGGGGAGAAAAATTAATTACGATTTGTATGAATTTTAATAATTTTGCTTTAACTTTAATAGGGAAAATTCAAGATTTTTCTGATTATACTTTTATTCAAACTACTTGTTCGGATATTTATAAAAAACTGAAATAAATTTGATTGTATATAACTGCATTTAATTTAAATTATAAATGAAAGATTCATATTTGGTATTATAATTATTAAAACTTATATAATCTCAAATTCCAATTTTGAAAAAGATTCAGAATTAGGAGTGGACTTAAATGGCTCTTGAATTATGGTTTGAATTAATGATATTACAGACTATTATTGGATACTGCTTTGTATTAGCGAATGTCTTTATTGGTTTATATAATATAAAAGATTTAAACCTCATGAAGGGAGATTTCACAATTGTAAAATTCCATAAAAGATTTGGATGGATTGAAATTTCAATTTTCTATGCTTTATTTACTCAATGTATGTACATGCTTTATGCACATATAGCTGCATCAGATCCACTACTATTAATCCCCTCTGGTGTTTGGTCTCATACTTGGATTGGCGGGCTTATAGCAACTATATTAGTTAGTTTTAAATTCTTCATCGCACGATTCAAAAAAGATAGTATTTACTTATATGGGAAATTTCTTGGTCCTATTGGGTTTTTAGGGTGGAGTTTATCTCATTGGACAAGTCTTTATAACTTTTATTATGTTGTATTGCCATATTGGAATTCATTAGGCTTTTCAACCATAGTTGCACCTAGTTCCTTTATCTGGGCAGCCATTATTCCATTTATTGGGGGGATTGGACTATTCATATTTGTTCTTTATAAAAGAGGATCAGCTATAAAAGAGAAAACAAGGTTTGCATTTAACCAAATCGCATTTCTACTTCATGGAATAACCTTCGGCTATGAAAAATCAGCTAAAGAATTACTTGGCACCCCAACACTCTTTAAATATGTTGTGCCAAGAACATATGAATTCATTGAGAAAATGATGACAATGTCAGGATTAAATATGAAAAAACTTGAAAAAATGAGTTTATCTGACGCTTTAAAAGAATTTATGAGAATGTCAGAAAAGATTGGTATGGCAGAGAAGGTAAAAATTAAGTGGGAATCAGAAAAGACCTTTACTATTGAATCTGTAAATTGTTCCACAGCTCAAGTTAGGAGTGTCATGACTAAAGAAGAGTTAACGAATGCTATTTGCCCTTGGGCAATTTTTGCGGCCTCAATAGTAAATAAAATAACAGGAAAAGAATTAAGAATGGAACCATCAGAATTTAATGAAATTGGCGCTCTTACTAAACTTACATTATTGGATTAATCCTTGTTATTTCTTTAGAATAAGAAAAGAAAATTAAAAAAAGGTCTTTATATTTTATTTCTTTTTTAGTTTAACATCAGTTCGTTGAATTCCAACTTCTTTATTAGTAGGCAAAGGTGTTCCACAGTGATCTCTTAACCTTTCGCTTTCTTTAAATGCTTTATCAAGTTCTTCTTCTAATTCTTCATCAGATATTTCTTCATCTGTCATAATTAACTAAGAGTAACTGTATTATTTAAGGATTTTATTTATAAATAAAAAATAGACTAAGACTCTCCTAAAACAAATAAGCAGAAAAAAAGAGAATTTAAAATCATATTTATTTCTTAAAATATTCTAAAACTGCTTTTTCCTTCTCTATAGGTCTTCTTTCAGGAACAAGAATAAAACTTTTTCCAACTGTTTCATAGAAATCTGGACGTAAATACAAATTGCAGTAGCATGCTCCATACTCTTTTATATCTAATGGAGCATAATCGCATGGACAAATTAAATCTCTGTCCAAATCTCGATTACCTGAAGCAAGACGACAAGGACATGATTGATATCCATGACTTTTCTTGTTTTCAACTAATCCTTCAATTAAATTATCTAAAGTTTCTTGATCTTTATTTAATATCCAATTATTAGTCTCACACACTTTATTACAATATTCCATCATTCCATCCTTAGTTTCCATATCCATTTTATTCCCCTCCAGATTTCATTAATTCTTCATATCTATTTGGATTATAACCTATTACAAAATCATCGTCGCAGATCATAAATGGATATGAGATTCTAGACTGATACTTGTCTCTTAAATAATCCAATATTTTTGATTTGTCTTTAAAGTCAATTTTGTCAACATCTACATATCTATATTGTACATCGCGGTCTTTAAGCCAAGATTTACACTTTTTACACCACATACAAGTGGATAATGTTAGTATTGTAACATCTCTGTTTTTTTTTGAACCCTCAACGGTTTCTGCTAGTTTTTCTATAATTTCTGACATAGTTTTATTTTTTCCTCATTTTTATTAAAATTTTTGATTCAAATAGATTTAATATTAAGTTTCCAATTTGGATCGATACACTCAAAAGCTTCTTCAGTTAGTTTTCTAATATCACTGTGGCATGAATCTAATAATATCCCTAAATATTCAAGTGCTCTTTTATCTCCAATTTTCATAAGGCTCTCTATAATCACAAATAATCGGGTTTTATCTTGATCTTCTTCAGATTTTTCTAACTCTGATTTTAAAAAATCTATGATTAACATTGTAGCTTTTGGGTCTCTAATTTCACCCATAGCTTCAATAATTCGATTTATGACAACAGTATCTTTTTCGGATTTTAAAGCTCTAGCTAACATATTAGTAGCTCTGCCTTCTTTTGATTTTCCAAGATTTTGCGCAGCGATCGCCCTATCTTTCCAATTAGAACTATTAAATAGTTTTTTTACATAGCTATTAAAGGCTTCATTTTGAATTTTTTGATCCATCTTAAGATATGAATAAGAATAAAAAATAAGAATCTGATCATAATAATTTATTAAATATTACTGAAAATAAAGTAAAAAGTAAAGTAAAAATATGTATTTTATTTTTATTTCTAATACGATTAGACGCTAATTTTGATAAACATATTATAAGAATTTCTCTGAAAAATAAGTTTAAGAATAACAGTTGGAATAACTGTTTGATGTATGATACGCAATTTTAATGATTATTAATTTTATAATTTTATAATTCAAAAGATAAAGTTTTTTTAGACCTAGTGTTTAACTTTTTAATATGGAAGCAAAAACACCTATAATTATAACTAAAGAAGACTGTCATCGTTGTCATGAATTAAAGAAATGGCTAAATGAACATGAAGTTAGATATATTGAGCGAGATATAAATGACGAGGAATTTGTACACGAGCTATTACATGATGACAATTTTTTAACAACGTTTTGTGATGCTGATGGATGTATAGTGAATACCCCAGTAGTTATTCATAAAGGAAAATACTGGTTTAAAGAGCTCTGGGGTACTTCTGGACTTAGAGATAAAGAAGCAAAAAAATTATTTGAAGTTAAATAGTTTTTTTTAAAATTTTTTAATTTATTATTTATTTTTTAAATTCTACTAACCTTTTTATTACTTTTCGGATTGTTCTCAAACCTTCTTCATCCCCTTCGACACCTGGTTTTCCCTTGTCTCTACTCCATAAACTAGCACCTAAATTGGCTCCAAACGCGCCACCAGATACAGCTATTATATGATTTTGTTGATAGAAATCTAGTATACTTCTTATCGCAATCTCTTGTCCTCCGCTTCGATCTCCACCAACAGCCAATGCAGCACCAATTTTATTCTTAAATACATAGGGATTTTTCGCGACTAAAGCCCGACAGCGATCCATTACTGTTTTTAGTTGCCCTGATAAATTACCTTGAAATACTGGGGTGCCAAAGAGAATAAATTTAGCTTCTTCTAATTTACTATAAAGATCTACTATATCATCCTTATTAATACATCCCTTTTTCTCTCGAATACAATAATCGCAATGAAGGCAGAAATTAATTTCTTTATTTCTGACCGTCCAAAACTCTGTATCAAATCCGTACTTCTCAGTAGCATAATTTAAAGCATATTGAACGGCATATTCTGTTCCTTGTTTTCTAGGACTTCCACATATCCCAAGTAATAGATTCTTCTTTTCGACCATAATAATACATTTAACTTGCTTTTATTAATAATTAATCATTATTGTATAAAACAAAAGTATTAAAATCTAAAAGACTAATATTTAAAGATGGATTCAAGTAAACCGAGTTTAGCAAGAATCAAGATTAAGTTTCCAGAACAAATATGGATCTCTGAAATTTTTAAAAACTATCCTGATATAAAAATGGAAATTTCACATTTTCTTCCTTATGATCTCGAGAAGTCCATCGGAAATAGTTTAATTGAGATTATGCATTACAATATAGATTCTATTATAGAAGAAATTAGTAACCATCCTTCTGTTTTTGAGCTGAGTGTTTTAGAGAAAGAAGAAACCAAAGTTAAATTTAATGTAAAAACAAAAGATCCTTATTTATTATATGCGATAATAAAATGTGGAGTTCTTGTGAACTTTCCAGTAAGAGTAGAAGAAGGATTTGCTTATTGGAGGTTGATATCAAGTAGAGAGCGCATAGATCAATTATTAACACTTTTTGAACAGAAAAATATTAAATTTGATTTGTTAAGAATTGGATTATCTCCATATACTCTTGAAGATGAAAAAAGTAAATTAACATTTGATGAAGAGAATATACTTGATATGGCCATCTCTTTGGGTTTTTTTGAAATTCCACGAAAAATTTCATTAGAAGAATTAGCTAATAAAATAGGAAAATCTAAATCAGCATTATCCGTAATGCTTAGAAAAATCATTAAAAAGAAAGTTTTATTCGAAAAATAATTAAATAAAAATAAAAAAAATATCCTATATCCATTCTTCTTTTAAGATATTTCCTTGTATGCCCACAACAACATATTTTATAGGAACTTTTCGGCTTGCTCGTTTAGCACCTTCTTGAGCTAAAGCTAATAAACCAGAACAACAAGGAACTTCCATAATAGCAACTGTAAGTGTGTTTATTTTTGCATCATCAATCAAAGATTTGATTTTTTCTATGTAAACTTCTTTACCATGATCGAGTTTTGGACAAGCAATCGCAATCGATTTTTGTTTTAAGAAATCTCTATGAAAATCTCCATATGAAAATCCTACACAATCCGCCGAAAGAAGCACATCTGCTCTTTGGTAATAAGGTGCTCGAGGATTAATTAAATGCATTTGAACAGGCCATTGTCGTAATGCCGAAGGTACATTTCCAGATACTTCTATTTGCGTCTCTTGTTCATCAAAAACCATTGTTTGGGCTGATGGACAACCACATTGGTGAACATGCTCAGTTACAATTTCTTTTATTTGTTCTTTTTCAACTTGTTTATTATGTTTCATAGACTCTAAATGTTTCTCAACAGCCTCCTCATCGAACTCTAAAGCTTCTCTTTCGATAATTTCAAGCGCGCCCTCAGGACAACCAGAAATGCATGCACCGAGACCATCACAGAAAACTTCATTTATAACCCTAGCTTTTCCATCGATGACTTTTAAAGCTCCCTCTGCACAATCTACTACACAATTTCCGCATCCAGTACAAAGATCTTCATCGATCTGTATGATTTTTCTTTTTACTATTTTAGGTTGTTTTGCTTCAGTCATGATCAAATCAAATGGAAGTGATTATATATTTTTAATTTCGAACATGTTCAGATAGAAATGGAATTTAAATTAAAAATTACTTGAAATTAAACAATTTTCTCGCTTTATCAACTGTATCGGAATCAAATTTCTTAAATAAGGCATAAGCAGCAATTGGCACGACACATCCACAATTGTCACATAAAAGTTGTGAATTTCCCATAACACAAAACTTTTGTTTTCCATCAGGATAGAAACTTTTTATTTGACCGGTTTTAAATATGCAATGTGGTACAAATTCTTTTGATAGGTATAATTCTAACATTTTTTTTGAATAAAAAATAAAATTTCCATATTCACGCATTACTTTTAAAATGTCTTTAATTGTCTTTTTTAATATATCTCCTTTTAATAAAAGTGGGTCGTTAGGATAACCCGTATATAATAAAAAAATAAATCCAGATGCACCATTATCGTGAGCAATCTTAACAACATCTTCAATTTCCTTGTGATTTAATGTCATAATGGTTGATGTAACAACTGGATTGCTTTCCCGAATATTTTGCATGACTTTATCAAAAACTTTCGCTCCTCTTATCTTATCATGAGTTTCTTTAGTACCATCTATGCTCACCCAGTATTTCGGTTGTTTAAATCCATTAAATCGAGGTAATTTTATAACTCCATTTGATACAACCTGAACTGAGGGAAAAATTTTAATCGCTTCTTTTATAACATCCATTCTTAAAGTAGGTTCTCCACCAGTTAAAACAGCTATTTTTGTTCCTAATTTTCTATGGTATTTAAAAACTTTAATCCATTCTTTGTCTGATAATTCCATTCTTTTATTTTTTAATTCCGTTGTTGATGAGAAAAAATAACAATGCTTACATTTTAAATTACATTGCCAAGTTAAATCATAATTCACATATAACGGAACATTTCTTACTATTGACTGTAAAAAAGATGGACCCATGGAAAGAAAACTAATTATATTTTTCACAGTAAATAGTCTCATAATCATGATAAGATTCAAAGGTTTAAAAATAAGTCTTATGTATAAATTCTATTTTTATTTACAAAAAGAAGCTGATGTCTTGAAAATAATTACTGTATATCCCAAGAATAAAAAAAAAATTAAGAAAAAAATCTAAGATTTGAGAATAAGTTCTTATATATCTAATTTCTTCCTATTCTTCTCAATATGAGCTAACATTGCATCAACAGCTTGAATTGGATTAGTTTCAACATGCAAAATTCCACCTGTTAAATCTTTACAATCTTTGGTCAAAAGTTTAACTAAATTTGCACCTCCCGTTACTGTAGGTACTGGATTGACATATGTATATAAACCAAATGCCAAGGCGAATATTGCATCAATTGTGGCTTTTTGCTCCATATATTCTGGAGCTACGGCTACTACAGGTAAATCTGGAATTGCTACACCACCAAGTGCGGCAGAGACTGTTCCTATCAAATCTGCAATCCTACCTGTATCTGTACATGTTCCATAGCTAAGTACTGGGGGAATTCCCAGTTTTTCACAAACCTTTTTTAGACCAGAACCAGCTATATCCTTTGCTTCTGGTACACATAATCCTCCAACTTGTAATGCACCATTACCACACCCCATTGATAATACCAAAACATCTCTTTTGATTAATTCTTTAGTTATTTGAATTGTATGCACATCTTGTCCATAATCTCTAAGTGTAGTACAAGATATTAATCCAGCAACTCCTCGTATAGTACCATCTTTAATAACTTCCAATAATGGCTCAAGTGTACCTCCAAGTGCTGCAAGAATACTCTCGCTTGAGAATCCAACTATTGCTTCATTCATATCTAGACCTGTTACTGGTTCAATCCTAGATCGTCTTTCTTTAAAGTTATCAATTGCCATTTGGAGTAATATAGCGGCTTGTTCTTCTGCTTTTTCAGGCTTATAATCTACTCTCTCAGTTATACCCTCAAAAGCTACAACTTCAGAAACTGGGACTAGCTTGAATTTATATTTTTCAGCATATATAGGATCAATTGGCATACAACAATTCATATCACAGATAAATGCATCAATACAACCACTTGCTAAAACTGCTTCTTGCATAATCCAATTTCCTGTAAATCCATAAAATATATCATCCATTTCCCATCTTTGTATCATTTCTTGTCCAGTCTCAATATTTGCAATAATTCTTAATCCTTTCGCTCCAACTGCTTTTGCTTTGTCCTGCCATTCTGGTTTTCTTGCTAGTTGCACCATAGCAAAACCTAAGAATGGTTCATGACCATTTGGAAGTATATTTACATAATCTGGATCCAATACTCCTAAATTAACTCGCATTTTATGAGGTTTAGGAATATTAAATAAAATATCCTGGGTAAATTCATTGACAATTTGACTCTCATAAGCCATTGCGATCCCAAGTCTCATCGCCTTGAGAGCTAAACTTGCATAATAACCATCTACATTTGTCAGACAAGAACTTGTAGAGAACATCATTTCACCGTAAAGTCCACCTGGGAAGATTCCTAATTTTTTCCATATTTCTTGCCTTTCGGGTGGAGCTAATTTTTGAACAATTTTACTTTCTTCATCATAAGGTGTATTAAAATCTTCCTTTACAAAAATATAAAGTTTAATTGCTACTTCTTTTTCTGATCCAGAATTATCTAAACCAAGACGACCAGCAAAACTTCTTAATTTCTCTGGTTCAGAGATTTTAAATGGTGTTTTACCTTCTACTGTCGCTTTTAAAGTCTTTAGAGTCGTTTCAGTATGATAATGATATGTGGAAGCGCCCATAACATTTCTTAGAAGCATCATACGCATTGCCATCCCGTCAGCAGTTATTCCACATACGCCACGTTTATCTATTGATGAATCTGCTCTACATGGGCCATTAGAACATAAATCACAACGAGCTCCTTTTAAACAAAATGGACAACGTTTATCTGGGTCACCTCCAAAACCTTGTCCTACAAATCGATCCCATATATTAGTCATTCCATCTTTTTTAAGTCTCTCATAAACTTTCTGAACAGATTTATGATATGAAATTCTTTTGTTTTCCATAAATTACCACTTTAGTTCAAATTTTTTAAAATTATTGTATTTAAAAAATAAGTTAATTTGATTTAATTATATACTCGAACATATTCATAAGGATACTAATTTTAGATTACAATATATAATAACAACTTTAAAATAAGATGTACAAACTAATTATTCTATGAAAGTTGTTATAATCGGGAACAATATTTCTGGGACATTTACTGCTCAAAATATAAGATCTCTTAATGATGAAGTAGAAATTGAGGTCTATACGCAAGAAAGATATCCCTATTATACAAGAGTAAAACTGCCAGAATTGATTTCTGAGAAAGTGACTATTGATGATCTAATTGTTTTTAACGAAGATTGGTATAAAACCAAAAAAATAGACTTATTCCTAGAAAAAAAAGTTAATAAAATCAGCCCGGCCTTAAAATCAATTCAGATTGAAGGTGTGGCTTCCCCAATCTCATATGATAAACTAATATTAGCACTTGGAAGCACTCCTAATATTCCACCTATTAAAAATGCTTTCCAAATGAAAGAAGAAAAGAAGGGTGTTTTTACACTCCGGACTATTTATGATGCTCTAGAAATAAAAGAGTATATTAGAAAGAAAGATGTTGATAAAGCAATTGTTATTGGTGGAGGATTATTAGGATTAGAATTGGCTAATCAAATTAAAGATTGTGATATGAATACGACAGTAGTAGAATTCTTCCCTCGTTTGCTACCAAGACAATTAGATGAAGAATGTGCCCTTATGTTAAAGGAAGAAATTGAAAATCGAGGAATAAAAGTGGTTTTAAATGTAGTCACAGAAGAAATTTTAGGAAATGGAGTAGTAACCGGAATTAAACTAAAAGGAGGTCAAGAATTAAACTCAGATATTGTTTTAATCCAAGCAGGCATCAATCCGACTATAAATTTGGCTAAAGAAGCTGGAATTCAGACAAATAGAGGAATTATAGTTAATGACTTTTTAGAGACCAGTGAAAAAGATATCTATGCTGTTGGAGATTGTATAGAATACAAAAATCAAATATGGGGTATTATTCCAGCATGCATGGAGCAATCAAAAATAGCTGCTGCATCTATACTAGATTTAAAAAAAGTCGATTATAAGGGAACAACTCCTAAAAATACACTTAAAATCGTTGGATTAGAATTAACTTCAATAGGAACAATTGACCCTAGGATAGAAGAAGGTGGCGGTTGGGATATATTGAAAAAAGCTGATAAAAAAGACTGTTGTTACCAAAAATTAGTTTTAAAGGGGAGTAAATTAAAAGGAGCAATTTTATTTGGTGATAATAAAGCAATGTCTTATGTCTATAACAGGATGGAGGAAGATGTTGACAGAGAAGAGTTGAAAAAATTATTAGAATTATATTCTTATGTATGTAATAAATGTGGCGCAGAATATGATGAGGCTAAAATGGGTATCCTCTTTAAAGATTTACCACCCGGTTGGACATGCCCAAATTGTGGGGGTTCTAAAAAAGAATTCAAGATAAAAAGTAAATCCTAAATATATTCGTAATGAGGTGAAAGACGATCTCTATCTATAGGTGTAAAATTTGTAATTATATTTATGATGACAATGAAAAAGATAAACCTTTTGAAGAATTAGAAGAATCAGAATTTAGATGTCCTAAATGTAGATCTTCAAAGAAATTTTTTGTGAGAAAGCAAGCGTAATACTAATTCTTTTTGTTCCTATTTTAAGCTTCTAGTTCTTTGAAATGGATTATCTTTATAAAATATTAAATTAATATTTTTAATATATTTTCAATTTAAATCCATAAAATTAAATAAAACCAATCAACAGAAAGAGATGAGATATATCATGGGAAAATGGGAATGTCAAGCATGTGGATATGTGTATGATGAAGAAGCTGAGGGTACTAAATTTGAAGATTTACCAGATGATTGGACTTGCCCTGTTTGTGGTGTTGGGAAAGATATGTTCGAAAAAATCGAATAACCAATAAATATCTATATCTTTTTAATTTTTTTTTATTGTTTCTTTTCTCAAAAATTTTATAATAAATAGAATATAAGTTTTTAATTTGATTTGAATTAATATTAAAAAATAAATTATAACCTAATTAATGAAGGTGAAATTGAAATTACACATTTAGAGTTAATGAAAGATATTTACTATGTTGGTTACGTAGATTGGGAACTAAGAAATTTCCATGGATATTCAACTAATCGAGGTAGCAGTTATAATGCATATATTGTCAAAGGAGAAAAAACAGTACTGATTGATACCATTAAGCGCCCCTACTTTGAATATTTTTTGAAAAACATTAAAGATATATGCGATCCTTCTGAAATTGACTATTTTATTACAAATCACGTGGAGATGGATCATTCTGGTTCATTTCCATTAATCCTTAAACATCTTCCTAATGCTGAATTAATTGCTTCGAAAAGAGGGGTTGATATTTTAGAAGCTCATTATCATAATGAAGTAGATAATGAAATATTTAAAAAAGTTAGAGCTGTAGAGGAAGGAGACATATTAGACATTGGAAATGGTAAAAAGTTCACATTCGTCCCTATTCCAATGATTCATTGGCCTGATTCTATGGTATCATTTATGACTGATGAGAATGGGAAAAACATATTGTTTTCTAATGATGCTTTTGGACAACATTATGCAACATCAAAACGGTGGGATGATGAAAATGATCTTACGGAGGTGTTTCAAGAAGCAGAAAAGTATTATGCAAATATCCTACTTCATCTTTCTGGCCTAATAGCAAGAACATTACCAAAGGTTGGAGCATTACCAATCGATCTTATATGCACTTCCCATGGAGTTTGTTGGAGAAAACATATTCCTGAAATCTTAGAAAAATATACTAAATGGAGTAAAGGGGAAATTGATGAAAATAGTGTGCTTATCGTATATGATACAATGTGGGATAGTACTGCGAAAATTGCTAAAGCTTTAACCAACGAAATCAAGCATCGAGGGATTCCAGTAAAGAGGTATAGATTAACTAATGCTGATTATTCCGATGTTATTACAGAGGCAATGAAGGCAAAAGCAATATTGGTTGGGAGTCCTACTCTAAATAATGGACTATATCCAACGGTAGCAGAATACTTATCTTATCAAAAGGGGTTAAAACCTATGAATAAAGTGGGATTAGCTTTTGGTTCATATGGTTGGGGTGGAGGAGCAGTAAAAGAAATCGTTGAGTTAATGAAGGCCGCTAAAATTGAAGTAATGGAAGAAACAATAGAAATTAAATTTGTACCTAAACCAGAAGATTTAGACTTTAAAGAAATTATAGACAAATTAGTTGAAAAAATGGGATAAAAAGAGGGTAGAAAAATGGATTTTATGTTAACTGAAGAACAAAAAGCTTTACAAAAAAAAACAAGAGAGTTTGCAATTCGTGAAGTTTTACCAGTCGCAAGAAAATATGATGAATCGGAAGAATTTCCTCTACCAGTTATTAAAAAAGCTTGGGAAGAAGGATTATTGAATTTAGGAATCCCTAAAGAGTATGGTGGACCCGGTTATGGCTTACTAAGTTCCTGTATTGTTGTTGAGGAAATATCATCTGCCTGTCCAGGAATTGCCACATCTATCTTTGATAATAATCTTGGTGCTGAACCAATTGTTATTGGCGGTAATGAAGAGCAGAAGCAAAGAATTTTGAGCGAATTAATCAATGAGTTTAAACTAATTGCTTTTGCTACTTCTGAGCCAACGATGGGATCTGACGTCGCAGGAATGAAATGCCTCGCAGAAAAAGATGGAGATGAATATATTTTAAATGGGACTAAATTTTGGATTACTAATGGAGGATTTGCAGATTATATTTCTGTATTTGCCACAGTAGATCCTGAGAAAAAACATAAGGGAATTGCTGCTTTTATTGTTGATACCAAAAGTGAAGGTGTAAAATTAGGAAAACACATTCCAAAATTAGGTCAAAGATCATCAAACACCGTATCGGTTGTTTTAAAAGACGTAAGAATCCCCAAAAAAAATGTTCTTGCAAAACCTGGACGAGGTTTTGTTTTAGCTATGCAAACATTTGCTCATACTCGTCCAGCAATAGGCGCTTTTGCTTGTGGATGTGCTCGCTCAGCTATGGAATATTCTATTGATTATGCTCAAAAAAGAGAAACTTTTGGGAGACCAATTGGAAATTATCAAGTAATTCAACAAAAAATAGCTGATATGTATAAAGACATTGAAGCTGCGCGCTTATTAACATATAAAGCGGCTTGGGAAGCTGACCAAGGTATGGATAATAATTTGAGTTCCTCAATTGCAAAAGCTTTCGCTTCGGATGTCGCGATGAACGTAACGACAGAGGCGATTCAAATTTTTGGAGGGTATGGCTATTTAAGGACATATCCGGTTGAAAAATTATTTAGAGACGCAAAATTATATCAAATATATGAAGGAACAAGTGAGATCCAAAGAATTGTTATATCTCGATTTGTCATGAAAAATTATGAACACGTAATGCCTTTCCTTGGAAAGAAAAGGATTTAAAACTAAAATCATAAAAATAAAATTTTTTCATTTCTTAATTTTTTGATTATCAATTATAGATTTGTCTATTAAGATTTTATTTCCGTATCAATTATCTCCTTTACTCTTTTTAATTGCGTTAAAATTACTTCTACAAAACTATTATCAAAAACTAGTTTTGGTCCTTGTTTAAGCTCTTTTTTTAAATAAATTTTATCTATTTTTTCTGAAGTAAGCCAATCTGAAATTAAGATTCCTTTTCTTTTCTCTTCATTTATGAATTTATTAGAATTAATTTCCATCTTTTTAAAATTATTTTCCTTAAACTCTAGAAAAGCAAAGAGTGGAGCCTCTCCAAAATGATCAAAAACCCTTGAATTCACACCTTCATTATCTGCAATTGGAACAGCGATTTTTGTAATCTTTTTTTCTTGAGCTTGAGCAAAAATGATTATTTTAAATATTTGAGGGTAATTTTTCTTTATTCTACTCGAAAGTGTATTCTTTAATGCTTTTATTTGAGATAATGGCATTTCTTTATTTAAAACAACATCAATTTCTAACATAATATATTTCCCATATGATCGAACCTGCAAATTTTCAACTTTTTTAATCCTAGGATAATTTTCTATGAGTTTATAAAGTTCGGCTCGATTTTCAAAATCTATAACGGCATCAAGTAAAACCTTCGTCGAATGTAGGAATATATCATAGGCCCCTTTTATTATTATTATCGAAATAATAAATCCTATGATGGAATCTAAGAGAAAGAAATTAAATAACGCACTAACAAACCCAAAAATAACAGATAAAGAAATTAAACAATCTAATAATTTTTCATTTGCTTCAGAATTAATAATAGGAGAATTAATTTTTTTACTCGTCAATTTTAAATAAATTGCGGAGCAAATGGAGATAATAAGTGAAATAATTAAAAAGAGGAATATTATTGGTGAAATTATAATTTCCTTAGATTCTCCCTTGAAATAAATAGCAAATTCTGAGACAGATTCCAGAATTATATTATAGGCTGTAATAAAGATTAATATTGAAATTATTAAACTAATAATATTCTCTATCCTGTAATATCCATAAGGAAATTTTTCGTTTGGTTTCTTTTTCGCATAAAATGTGCCAACTAATGCGGCAATATACATTACTATATCTGTTAAATTGTCAAAAGCATCCGCTTGGAGTGCTAAACTATTAGATATTAGAGAAAGAATTATCTTTAGAGTAAACAATAAGGCAGTGACAATTATTAATAAGAAATTTATAAAAACAGAACTATAATAGAATTTTTGATTATTTTCCACCATAATATTCAAATTTTCATTTTATTTTTTGGAAATTTTCATAAATCTTTTCAGCAGCAGAATAGAAATCATGAAATATATAGGTAGGTTGTATGCTAAGAAGATTTAATTCATCTAAATGTTTATTACCATGTCCTGTGGTAAGAAAGATTGTATTGCAGCCTCCATTTATGCCAAATTGTATATCTGAAGGATGGTCACCTATCATCCATGATCTTTTAATATCTATATTGAATTCTTTAATAATTTCATTGATAAATCTTGTTTTAGGTTTCCGACATTCACAATCACTCTCTTTTAGATGAGGACAAAAATATGTTTTTAAAATCGTAATATTTTCTTTTTTGAATATCTTTAATAAATGATGATTATAATTATAAAAATCTTGAATAGTATAATAACCTCTTCCAATACCTGATTGGTTGGTTACTATAAAAAAGAGAAAATTATTACTAAGCAATTTCAATCCTTCTATTACTCCAGGTAATAATTCTAAATCTTCAACTTTATAACTGTAATTCTTATCTTCAATTAAAGTTCCATCGCGATCTAAAATAATTGCTTCATTTTTTCCCAATTTTTGATAACCTATCTTTCTTTGAATTTAATTTAATAAAAGAAGAATGTAATTATAGCAAGATAAACAATACCTAATAAAATATGAAATAATGCAAATAAACCTCCTATTTTTAATAATCTTTTATAATTCATTCCATCAACACAATACTTATTAGATAGTTCTAGAGTCATCATATCTGCTGCAGAGCCTTGAGGTAAAAAATTTCCTCCCAAATTAATACCTAATATAAACGCAATCAAAAGGGGTGCCGCTGAAAACCCCATAGAGACTAACACATTTATAATTGGAATGAAAATTACTGTCACTGGGACATTGTCAAGGAATCCAGATAAAACAGATGTAAAAACTAAAATAAAGATTGATAACAAAAAAATTTGGTTTGGAGCAATAAAGCTAACAAAGTCCTCAATTATAAGGATAATTCCAGTAACTTCAAAACAGTATACTAAAATAAAAAGACATATAAAGAAGAAAATTAATTTAAAGTCAACTTTTTTAAGATAATGGGAGATTGCTAGTTGCTTTCTACCTGATTCTTTCAATCGTGGATTAATGAATACAAAAATAAGCATTCCTAAAAGACCTACAAAAAGAATATTTGGAATGATAATTAATAAAGAAAAGAAGATCAATAAAGCGATTAAATTTTTATAAAATACTTTAGATTTTATTGATTTTTCCATAATTACTAATTCATGTACTTCCACAGTTTCTTGATTGAGAGGTTCTTCATATTCTGAACAATGGGGTATCCAAATCTCTTTTAGGTGTTTTCTAAGGAAAAACTTATCTAATAAAAATAATGTAATAAAAACTCCAAAAATAAAATATACTCCTAAATTAAGGAAAAACCAAGTCGATGTTAGTTGAAATTTATCTGCAATTAAAATATTTTGAGCTGATCCAAATGGAGTCAAAGTAGCCGCCAGATTAATGCATATTGTCATTCCCATTAATATCGGGGTTGGGTTTATCTTTAATTTCTCTGAAGTGCTTATTATCATTGGAATAAAAATAACAGCAACTGAAATATCTTCAATAAAAGAAGCACTAATAGTTGAAATCAAACATATTACCCAAAAAAACTGCCGTGTATTAGTGTTGAATTTTTTTGTAATTCGTAAAGCAATTTCATTAAAAATACGTTTATCTTCTAAAATTGCTACAATTGTAAACATCGAAATTAAGAAAAAGATTACAGTCCAGTCTATTGCTTGAAAAAATTTTTCGAGGGTGATTGGAACTGGTGAGAAAATGTATGTGGCAGTAGCAGCAGCTAACATTGCTAAAATACTATATGCTAAAAAGTCTGTTTTCTCTCGGAAAAGAGCAATAATAACTATAATAAAACAGAAAATTACAAATAATTGTAGTAAGAAGATCATATTTACTCTTTAAATAAATAATCAATACATTTTGATATTTGGGTTTGTGTTTTAAAGGCTTAAAATTTCATTATTTTAAAATAAAAATTAGAAAAAATAATATTATCCCAATTCTTCAAATTCACTTTCGCGAGGATGACTCAGATCTTTGTCTTTACGTGTATCACGATAATAAAAATCACAATAATCATCGCCCATCATTAGAGTTTTCGTTCTCGTAAGAACGAAATTAGGATTTAAATTTTGTGCTCCCTGAAAATCAGAATAGCATAACATAGCATAAAACAATTCTGAATCAAAATCTTTCAGTAGTGTTGAAGTTTAAAGCTGAAAGTAAACTTTCTTATCAAATAATTAAAAAAAAAAAAATAAGTTTATTTTTCTGATGCCCATAAGAAGTGGATATTACAGTATTCTCGAGCCCAGAGCCCTTCTGGATTTGCAACAGTGAAAGTTGCTTTTGGCTCCATACCCGGTTTCAAGAATCTCCTTTCGTAGCATCCATCCTTACAGATAATCTCAATCCACATGATATAGTGCTCATCAGTCATGGGATGAGGAGTCCCCATAGAGATTCCTACATCAACTGTGACTTTATTCCCGTCAATGGTAATTTTTGGAACATGCTTTTCTATTTTCCAATCAGTAGTTTGTTCCTCCATAAGTTTCATGGGCTCTCCACAGCATATTGTTTCGAGAGAAGCGGGGTGTAAAATTTCTATTACTTTTCCGCATATAGAGCACCTGTAAATTTCTTTTTGCTTCATATTTCTTCACATTTTTAACTTTTTTGTTGTTAAATCATATATTTTTTTATTTAATGCTTTTGATTTTAAATTAAAAATCTATTCATTTTTTTAGAAATCTTCACATTTTTTTCTATAATATTCGCGAGGATGGTCACAGGATGGACATTTGAAGTCTTTAGGCAACTCATCCATTTCTACTTCGTACCCACATTCCATGCAAACCCACACAACTTTCTTTCCACGTTTAAAGAAAGCGTCATCACCAACTAATTTTAAGAGTTTACCATATCTCTCAGAGTGATGTTTTTCAGCTTTAATAATTGCGCGGACTCTTTTAGCAATATCGGGATATCCTTCTTTTTCAGCAGTTTCTACAATATCAGGATATAACGTTTGCCATTCCATATTTTCTCCAGCAATAGCGGATTTAAGATTCTCAATTGTATCTCCTAGAGTTGTTGGGAATTTGGCATCAGGAAGAACTTTCATTTCATCAAATTTTTCTTCCTTTTTAAATTGTTGAAGCATTTTATAGAACCAGCTACCATGTTCTTTTTCTTGATCTGACGTTTCATCAAAAATCTTTGAAACAAATACATATCCTTCTTTTTTTGCTACTTTAGAGAAGTAATTGTAACGGTTTCGAGCCTGTGATTCGCCAACATATGCAGTATATAATTTTTTAGCCGTTTCTTTCATAGTTTTTAACCTCCATTTTTTAAATTGGAAATTCGTAATATATGAATATATTTGGATTAATAACATTTCGCCTATTTTAAAACTTTTTTACTTATAATTTATAGAAAAACTGAAAAAGGATTATTTAATAATAAGTTTCCGTCATTCTACTTTCTTCTAGTTCTACCGGATAACCTTTCCTGTGCCACATCATTATTCCTCCAATTAAATTTCTAATATCCTTATAACCTGCTTGTGCTAGGATTTGAGCTGCCATCATAGAACGAGAACCAGAGTGACAAATTGCAATTATTTCCTCATCCTTATAATCCTTGATCACATCTGGATTGGTTAATAATTCTCCTAAAGGAATTAATTTAGTATTTTTAATATAACCATGTGAACCATGATATTCTTGGGGTGTTCGGACATCAATCATAAGTGTTGGTTCGTCTTCAGTACCAATTCGTTCAAAAAGCTCATCAGCAGTAATCTCTGAAACTGGAGGCGCATCAGGAGGTCTTAGTTCTTTTCTGGTTTTCTTTTTAGGAGGAGTTATAATTTCAATTGGTTGAGTTTTTTCTAGCGTAGCAACTAACATCCCTTTTTCTTTTCCAAGATATAATAAATTTACGGCTTCATTTAATTTGGAATAGGCCTCAACGCTTGATTTAAATCCGGGATCGGTTGCATATACTTTTAATTTCTTATTTTCTGGTAATGTCTCTAGTCCTTTAATTAATGAATTTAAAGGTCCCGGGCATGAAAGCCCACAAGCATCAACTATTACATAATCTTCACTTTCAATAGCTTTTTCATGAACAAATTCTTCAATAACATTTTCAGATCCTCCACAAGCTGCCATTATTCCTTCTGTAGTAGCAGTAGCCATCTCAAAAATTTTAAAACCTCCAGTTAATTCATACACATCTTTGTAACCCTTTTGTAGCAGAATTCTTAATGCCAAATAACTCCGATATCCTACTTCACAGTAAACGTAGATTGACTTATTATTAGGTATTTCATCTAGACGTTCTCTTAGTTCCTCAATAGGTATATTTATTGATCCTTCAATACTTCTAGCATCAAATTCTTCTTTAGTTCTAACATCTAATATCATAACCCCATTATTTCTAATTTTATTAAAATCGTGCCATTGCCAAATAGGCATATCTTCTTTAAGATAATTAGACGCAACAAATCCTGCCATATTTATGGGATCCTTAGCAGAACTATAGGGAGGAGCATAAGTTAACTCTAATTCTTCCAAGTCAAAAATAGTGCCATTAAATTTTATTACAGTTGAAATAACATCAATTCTTTTCTCTGTTCCTGAACCTCCAACAGCTTGTGCTCCAAGAATTTTACCACTTGGAATTTCAAAAATTAATTTCAATGTGATTGGAATTGCTCCAGGATAATAACCTGCATGATTATTAGGATGAATATATACTTTATCATATTTTATAGTAAGAGTTTTCAATTGTTTTTCTGTTAATCCCACAGAGGCAACTGTTACATCGAAAATTTTAACAACAATTGCACCTAAAACACCTTTATATTCAGAATTCCTTCCCGCGATATTATCAGCTGCTATTCGTCCTTGTTTATTAGCTGGACCTGCCAAAGCTATAGATATTGGTTTTTTGGTTTGAAAATGATAAACTTCAACAATATCGCCTACAGCATATATATTTGGATTAGATGTTTGCATTCTATTATTGACGATAACATATCCTTTTTCAGTTACTTTTAAGTCAGCTTCTCTAGCTAGTCTATTTTCTGGTCTAATACCAATAGATAAAATAACCAAATCTGTATCTATCACTCTACCACTTTTTGTTTTAACAAAAGGTTCTTCTTTATCATTTCTCCCAAAAGAATCAACAGGATCTTCTAACACCAAACAAACTCCATTTAGTATTAATTCTTGATGAATGAATTGTGCTATTTCCTTATCTATTGGTGGCATGACTTGATCGAGCATTTCAATAATTTTAACCTTCACTCCTTTCTCTACAAGGTTTTCTGCCATTTCTAATCCAATGAAACCTCCTCCTACGATAACAGCTTTATTTATATTATATTTTTCAACATAATCTCGTATTTTTATTGCATCCGGAATTGTCCATACTGTAAAATAAGGAATATTATTAAGCCCTATGAATGAAGGCACTATTGGTTTTGAACCAGTTGCTAAAATTAAATAGTCATAATCAAGAAAATATTCATTTAAATGATTTAAATCTTTAACTTTAACTTTTTTTTGGTCTTTATCTATGGAAATTACCTCATTATTAACTCGAACATCAATATTAAATCTCTCAAGAAACGTTTCTGGTGTCACCAATTCTAAAGACTCTCGATCTTTTATTATATTGCCTACATAGTAAGGTAATCCACAATTTGCAAATGATACATAAGGACCTCGATCTAACATAATTATTTCGAAATCTTCTCTTAATCGTCTTAATCTAGCGGCAGCAGAAGCACCTCCTGCAACTCCACCAATTATTACAACTCTTTTCATAAAAATAACCAATTTCTTTATTTATTTACAATTTCTTTAACTATTTTTATAAAACGATTAATTTAAATTTGGTTATTATAAGTTAGAAACATTAGTATATAATCAAATATTATGAAAAATGATAATGAAATGGAAGTTAATAAATTATTAACCGAAATAAATTCATGTATAGATTGTATGGATTGTATGGAAGTATGCGATACTTACAAAGTTACTCATGATGAATTAAAATCACCTAATGGAAGATTAAAAATAGCAAAAAAAGTATTTTCTAATAATCAGATTACAGATGAAGAACTTAAAGGACTCTATACTTGTACATTGTGTGGATTGTGTGATTTGATCTGTCAACAAGAAATTCTTATTTCAGAGGTTATACATTCATCGAAAGTCAAACTTGTGGAAGAAAATAGAGCACCTTTAGAAATACACAATAAAATTATAAGAGGAATTATTGAAAAAAATAACTCTGTTGGAGGGAATCCTGAAGAGAGATTAAATTGGTTGCCTGACATTTATAAAGAAAATGAATTATTTGAAACGAAAGAGTCAGATACTCTGTTATTTTTAGGATGTATGTCTTCATTTCGAGTAACCGAAAGTGCCTTTGCTCCGTATGAAATTTTAAAACTTGCTGGTTATGAATTTAAGATTTTAGAAAAGGAACCATGTTGTGGAGAATATATATATTCAGCGGGAAATCTTAGTCTTGCAAAGGAAATATTTAAAGAAAACATTGAACTCTTTAATAAGATTGGAATAAAAAATTTGATAGTTACATGTGGAGGTTGTTTATATGCCTTTAATAAAGTATACAGAAAATACTTTAAGGGCTTCAATCTAAATGTAAGACATATAATTGAAATTATCTATGAGTTGGAAAAAACTAATAAAATTACATTAAAACCATTAAATAAATTAATTACGTATCATGATTCTTGTCGAGTAGGAAGAAAATACAAAAGTGGACCTTTATATTCTGAACCTCGAAAACTTTTAAATAAAAGTGGTTTAGAAATCAAAGAATTAACTAATAACCCAGAAGAATGTCCATGTTGTGGAGCAGGTTCCGGAATTAGAGGTGTTGATAGTAGTATTTGTATAAAAATAGGGAAAGAATTATTCAACAATATTGGAACTAAAGAACTAGTAACCTCATGTCCATTATGTGTGTTTAATTTTAGGTATGTTAACTATAAAAATCAAATGGATATAGAAAGTAAATATATAACTGATTATATTTTAGAATCAATGAAAAAATAAAAAAAAAGTTAACCTCTATAATCTAAAATTATTACAGCATCCACAAATAGTTCGTAATTCTCATCTTCGTCGAAATCATGTATAATAACTTTTTCTACCTCATCGAGTTCTCCTTTAATCTCATTTAACTCTGATTGTTGTATAATCTTTACATCAGATTGCTTTAATTTTTTGGCGATTTCCACAGTTCCAGGAATTTCTTTTGCAGAAGTTAGTACTATAACTCTCCCTGTATATTCGGTTAATTTAAGTGCTAATTCTAAAGAATCATCCCCTGTATCGACAATTAATACTCTCTTCTCTCTTAATTCTTCAAGATTAGGGACTTTCAAATAGACTCCTTTCCCTTTGAACTCGTCAACCCCCAGAATTACTCGTACTTCAAGTTGACATGAAGTAACTACCTCTATTTCTGGTTTTGTCCCCTCACGGTAATTATTTATGGCAGCTTTTAAGGCATCTGCGGCTAGATTTGAACAATGCATTTTGATAGGGGGTAACCCGTCCAATTCATCTGCTACATCACTTCGAGTAATCTTATACGCATCATCAAGAGTCATTCCTTTAGCCATCTCAGTTACCATTGATGAAGTTGATACTGCTGATCCACATCCAAAGGTTCTGAATTTAATATCATCAATGATATCTTCTCCTTTATCATTTTTCCCTACTTTTATAAACATTTCCATTAAATCTCCACATACTGGATTTCCAACCTTTCCATATCCATCGGGATTTTCAATTGAACCTACATTTCGTGGGTTCCGAAAGTGGTCCATTACCTTATCGGTATATTTATGCACACTCATTTAATTTTCCTCCTCTTGTAATTTTTTTAATAAATCTGAAGGTGTTAGTGGTGATAAAATTCTTAGTTTTCTTACTATTCCGGGTAAAACTTCTATAATTTTATCAATATCTTTTTCTTCTGTAAATCTCCCCAACGTTAATAATAAACTCCCATGTGCTTCCTCATGTAATAGACCACATGAGATAAGTGTATGGGATGGTTCTAAAGTTTTGGAAGAACAAGCAGAGCCAGTAGCTACCTCCACTTTCTCATCTTTTAATGATAAAAGTAATGATTCACCTTCAATATAATCAAACCGGAAATTGACATTATGGGGTGTTCTTTTCTCAGGATGTCCATTTAAATATGATTTAGGTATCTTTAAAACTTCCCGAATTAATTTATCTCTAAGAATTTTTAATCTGGCAGCTTCATCATTTATTTCCTGTTTCATTATTTCTGCTGCTTTTGCAAAACCTACTATTCCAGGCATATTTTCAGATCCAGACCTCATTCCTCTCTCCTGACCCCCTCCAATTATAATAGGGTCAACTCTCACGCCTTTCTTGAGATATAATGCCCCTGCTCCTCTGGGGCCATAAATATCGTTGGAGGATAAAGTCAATAAATTAAAAGGAACTTTTTGCACATCAATAGGTATAGTACTTTCGCTTGCTACAGCATCAGAATGAAACCAAATATTGTTCTTTTGAGCTAGTTTCGCAATCTCTTCTACAGGCTGAAGTGACCCAATTTCATTACTAGCAGTAGAAATTGAAATTAAAATCGTCTCATCAGTTATTAATCGTTCTAATTTATCCATATTAATGATACCAAATCTGTCCACAGGAACTCTATTCACTCTAAATCCCTGTCTTTCTAAATATTTACCAATATTTAATATCGAAATATGTTCAATTTCTGAGATAATAATATGATTTCCTTTTCTTCGATTTCGAAGAGCTGCGCCGATAATTCCTAAATTATTTGATTCGGTAGCTCCAGAAGTGAATATTATATCTTCTGGATTTGGGGCATTAATAAACTCAGCAATTTTTATTCGAGCTTCTTCTAAAGAATTAGTAGCATTATATCCGTAGTTATGCAATGAAGATGGATTTCCAAACTCTTTAATGAAATATGGTTTCATAGCTTCAAATACACGAGGATCCACTGGTTTAGCTGCTTGATAGTCTAAATAAACACTCATTTTTTAAGCCTCATTTTTCTACTTCAATTTCTTAAATATGAAAATTAAATCATCGCCATCTTTTTTAAACTCTACTACCTTAGTATCTGTTCTTTTAGCCCATCTTTTAAGATCTTCTTCAGCAGCAGGATCATCCGCAATAACTTTAAAACATTGTCCCACACTAAGTGTTTCACTTAAATGCCTAACCTCAAACAACGGTTCTGGGCAATATAAACCACGAGTATCTAGTTCTTCTTCAATTTTCATTTCTATATTCTCTTCATTATTCAATTTTAGAACCTCATTAAAAGGATTCTATTCTAACATCTTCCTTGAGATATAAACGATTCAAAAAGAGTATAAATCTTCTCATTATAATTTAACAAACTTTAATAATAACTAAGATAAATGTATAAAACACATAGAAAAGAATGATTATATTTTATAAATTTTCAAACCATTGATGTTAAAAAAGTTAAAATTAAAGTAAAAAAAATACAAAATCCCTAGAAAAATTTTATTCAATTTCCATTAATTTCTTTATATGTCTTACACCTTCAACAGCGTCATCGGCAAAATCATCTGCTCCAAGCTTTTTTGCAAGTTCCATATTTAAAGGAGCACCTCCAACAATTAATTTTACTTTATCACGAAGTCCTGCTGCTTGTAAAGCTTCATGTACAATCTTTATTTGTTCTACAGTCATAGTAAGCAAAGTACTTAATGCAATAATATTAGCACCTGTTTCCTTTACTTTTTCAATTATTACATTTTCATCAACATCCATCCCTAAGTCATAGAGTTCAAAACCAGAACTTAAGAGGAGAGATCCCAAAATATTTTTGCCAATATCATGATTATCTCCTTTCACTGTGGCAAGAATTATTTTTACCTTATCTTCTGATTTATCTGAAGCAGCTAAGACCGGTTTTAAAATACTAAAAGCTTCCTTCATTGTTTCTCCAGCTAAAACAAGTTCTGTTAAATAATATTCCTTTTCTTCATAACGACGTCCAACTTCATCCATTCCCTTTGTTAATGAATTCAATATATCAAAAGCATCTTTGCCTTCATCTAATGCTTCTTTCACAGCATCGGCAATATCATCTACTTCTAATTCAATTACTAACTCTGTTAATTTTTCAAAATCCATAAAAATCTCCTTTCTTTACGAAAATTAAAAGGAATTTATTATTAACTTAAATTAAAATTATCCTTTAAATCTTATTTTAATAAAAAAATGCTCAATTTTAAATTAATTACTTCTTAAAGTAAGAAATGAGAGCGAGGGAGATGAGAAAACGTTAAAATCTTAAAAGTTTAAGATTTTACAAAAAATTTAGTTACCATTTTAATTAGGAAATTAGGGGATATTATTTGTATTTTCTCTATCTTCCCTCTAGGATATAAATATGAAACTTTAATATTTAAACTTATTTTAACTTCTCCCTATTATAATGAGTATTTTAATAACTATCTTTAAAAAAGTATGGTTAAACACATTATATTTAAACAACAATAAATCAATAAAATCTTTTTATTTAATTAACACATATTAAGGTAAATAGAGAAATTCATCACTAAAAATATAAATAAATAACAATTATTAACATCGTGCCAGAAAATAAAGAATCTTCCGAGAACATGAATAAAGAAAGTTCAACAGAAGAGAAGGGAATGGCGATTGAAACTACCTTTATAGACAAAATAAGCACAGAATATGCAGTAATTGGTAAGAATTTAGTTAAAGATTATGAAATTGGAGATTTTATCGTAAGAGCAGTTGATAATGTATCAATATCAATATATAATGGAGAGTTTTTAGTTATTAAAGGACCTAGTGGTGCAGGTAAAACATCATTATTAAATCTATTTGGGGGATTAGATACTCCTAATAGTGGAGTTATTTATAGTTTTGGAGTAAAAATCTCTGATATGAAAGAAGAATCACTAACAATTTGGCGATTACTAAATTCTGGATTTATATTTCAAAATTATAATCTTATTAGCACTCTTACTGCTGAGGAAAATGTAATGTTCCCTATGAATCTTTCAGGTGTATATTTCAAAGAGCAGAGAAAACGTGCAAAAGAATTGTTAACAAAAATGGGACTTGAGGATCGAAAAGAACATTTACCTTTTCAATTGTCTGCTGGTGAACAGCAAAGAGTGGCAATAGCAAGAGCATTAGCAAATGATCCTCCAATGATTTTAGCAGATGAACCTACTGCCAATTTAGACAAGAATACTAGTCAATTCATTAGGGATCTTTTTAAAGATTTAAAAGATAGCGTTAGAACAATAATAATTGCTACACATGATGATTATTTAATAAATTTGGCTGATAGAATAATCTCGTTTTATGATGGAAAAATCGTGGGAGAAGATGTAATAACAGATTTTAAAAAATAGGAAAAAGAATCACAAGATGACCTCGCTTGATTTTGCCTTAAAAGACTTTTACAGGAAAAGACATTCGAATTTTCCTTTTTTGTTAATTATTACATTAGTTGTCGCAGTTGCAGAGTTTCTAATATATTTTACATCATCAATAGGCTTAAACATATTCGTTCAACCTACTTTTATAAATAAATATTATTTCTCTGGTGGAATTAATTTAGTGTATAAGCAGTTTAATACACTAATCCAAGGTTTGTTTATTATTTTAACAGTAGTTATAGTAATTGCTGTAACATCTACACTTGTTATTTCTAAAAAAAGAGATATTGCTATTATGAAATCCCTAGGAACTCTCCCTCAGAAATTATATAGTTTTTATTTATTAGAAGTTTATATACTATTTTTCGTTGGATTTTTATTTGGATGGATTTTGGGATTAGGTATTTTCGGAATATTTGCTTTAATCATGAATTTCTTCAATTTTTCTATTTCATTTCAAATTGATTTATTTTATACACCAATTATGTTCTTTTCTTGTATCATTGGTATTTTTCTTATTACTGGTTATGTACTAAGGAAAATTGGTAGAAAAAAAATAGTAAACACATTCTCAAAAGATATACCTTTTAATTATGATGCTTCAAGGCAAATAAAATTTATTCCAAAATGGTTAACCTCAATTGGATTTAATATTAAAATATCTGTTTTAAATACATTAAGGAAAAAAGGCGAATTTAAGAGATATTTAATAGTTTTTTCTATAATTGGTTTAATGATTTTTACTTTAGGCTTGGGAACAATAGTTTTAAGAACATCCTCTCAAGAATGGATCCATAAATCTCAGGGTGAAAATATTGTAATATTGGGACATAAAGATGTAATATATAATTGTTCTTTAATGTATAAAATGTTCTCTGATCCTTCTCTTCTTGTCGATGAAACTAGCATAAATTTTACAGAACCATCTTATTTGTTTAATTTAAGTAATCTTAGTAAATTATATGCAAATGAAAAAATTGAGAAAATAGATGAACGTTTAATAAATTTTTATGAGGTAAAGGAACTTAATGGTATACACATATTAGAAGATGGCCGTTATATGATCGTTGGTCAAAATCGAATAGGCATTATTCCTATAGTTGGTGTTAATCCTGAAAATTTAATTCAAAATTTTGAGATTGAAGGGAAGTTTTTCAGTAAAGAAGATAGTGATGAGAATATGACTATTGGAGATGGATTAGCTTATAATCTTTTTGATTATGCGTTGGACCAGAGTTTAGAAATTACGGGAACTGGTAAGACATTTGGAATATCTGGTATAGTTATTGATAGTTTCTTTAGTGGTTATGCCGCTTATATGAATATTAATGAATCAAGAATTATTTTAGGCTTTTCTAATGAACTGGTTAATTTAGTAATATTAAAAATAAAAGTGGGTGCTTATAATGAAATTATAGAAGATTTGAATAATATAACTAAAAGTATTGGAGAAAATTTTACCTACTTAAAATTAGACGATGTTTTCCATGATAATTTAAATTTCTTAGGAAATTTATCGATATATCCTTTACTACTAATAATTTTGATAACAGTACTCGCTATTATATCCTTGCACAATTATCAAAAAGCCGGAATAATGGAAAAAGCAAAAGATTTTTTAATTATGAGAGCTATTGGTTCAAAAACTAGATCATTAAAGAAAATACTTTTTTTAGAATCATTCTTTGTTTTACTCCCATCTCTTCTTATAAGTTTAGGGATAGGTATGATTATTAATTCGTTATTTTTGCTAGGGCGAGTCTATTTACCCCCTTTATATATTCCGTTTATAATTTTCCTAATTTTATGTGCTTTATTTATGATTTCTAATTTTTTAAGCCTTTTTCCTATAATCAAGAAAATTAATAACTTTTCTATTAATGATTTTAATATTTACTAATTATTTTTATTAAAATATTTAAAAATGAATTAATAGATAAGACCTTAATAAGTTAAATTTTAATTTCTGAATTTGTATTAATATATTAATTTCTAATGAAAAGGTGAATCTTCAATATGTCAGAAGATCCGTTAAAAGATAAAATCAGAGAACTGCAAGTAAAACTAGAGAAAAGGGATCTTGAAATCGAACAACTTGAAGACACAATTGAAGAACTTGAAGATAGAATTATGGAATTAGAGGCTCTAAGGGAATTAGAAGAAGGAGCTAAAAAAAAAAGTAAAAAAATGCAAGCTGCAGAATCCAGATTTGCGTATGAACTCGAAGAAAAAGATAAGGAGATAAGAGAACTTAAAAATAGTATGGGTTTTCTAAGAAAAGATTACACTCAACTCCAGCAAGAATTTGAAAATTACAAAAATGCTCAGAAGGATTCTTCTGTTATTAGAGTTGAAGATTTAAGAAGCAAACCACCACTCAATGTCTTGGTTAAAGAATTACAGGATAAAGTAAATAAACAACGATCCGAGATTAATCGATTGAAATCTGAGAATGCTGGCATTGCAGAGTTTAGCGAAAAATTGAAGGAAAAAGACGAAGAAATTGAAATTTTGAATTCAGAAATCTTAGCGTTAAATCAAAAATTAAAAGATCTTGGTTCTGAAGCTGAAGATAAAAGTCGTGATTCAATTACTAAAAAATTAATAGAAGATCTTCAGGGACAATTAAATAAAACTAAAAGTCAAGTAAATGAGTTAAAAAAAAAGCTTGCAAAATCAGATAAAAAAAGTAAAAAACAATTAAAGGATTTATCTAAAACCGAAGAATTTAAAAAAGAAATAAATGAACTAAAAGAGTTAATAGAATCTAAGGATATGGAAATTGAAGGTTTAAAACAGCATGTTATTTCTTTACAAAAAGCTGAAATAAGTGCCAATTTTGAGCAATCAGAACCTCCTTCTGGTGAAATGATCAAGGCATTAAAAGAAGATCTTCAGACTAAATTAAATAAAGCAAAGATACAGATAAAATCTCTTCAAGAGCAGATGAAAAAATATCAAGAGGGAAAAGCACCAGAATCAAGTAAAACTCAAAAGGAATTAGCAGGTGAATTAAAGATGCAAAGAGAGATGGCAATATTTCTCCAAAAACAACTGGAAACAAAGGAAGGAGAAATTGAAACAATAAAAAATGAAGCTGTTCAAATAAAAAGAAGATACAGGCAATTAGAAAATCAACTAAGATTAAAGGATCAAAAACTTAACGATATACAACGCCAATTGGATAGTCTTAATATTCAAACACAGTTTCAACCTAAAAGAGAAGATCCTCACTTAACATTGAGAATAAGAGAGCTCAAAAAAATTGTTGATGATTTAGAAAAACAAAATATTGAACAAAGATTAGAGATTTCTCAGCTACGAAAAAAGATCTAAATCTATCATGGAACTCATTATCCTAGGGAGTGCAGCAGCAACTCCTATTAAAAAGCGGAATTTATCATCTATAGCTTTAAAATATAAAAACCAAATTCTCCTATTTGATTGTGGAGAAGATTTCCAGCGTAGGTTCGCAGAAGCTGGTTTAAAATTTAATAAACCAATGAAAATATTCATTACTCATTTTCATGGAGACCATATTTTGGGACTCCCTCCATTCCTGTTCCGCTTAAGTCTAAATGATAGAACAGCACCAATGATCATTTATGGTCCTCGAAATCTATTTCTTTATTTATTTCTCCATAAAAAGATTCTCGGTTTAAAAGCTAAATATCCTATTAGGATTATTGAGATAAATCATCAGACAAAAGAGCTAATTGAATTTGAAGGATTAGATTCTGAAGACCCAGTAAGAACAATAAACATGAATGATGATATTATATTTGATTCTAAATATTTCTCAATAAAATATGCTTTAGTAGAACATTCAATAATTACATTCGCATATGCTTTTATTGAAAAACCCCGTTATGGAAAATTCGATCCTAATCGCGCAAGAAAATTAGGGATTCCTGAAAGTAATCTTTGGAAAAAGTTGCATGAAGGACAAATTATTGAATTCAATGGTAAAGAGATCGATCCAGTTAAGGAGGGGATTGTTGGACCTAAAAAACCTGGAAGAAAAATAACATACTCAGGAGATTTAAAACCTAGTGATTCAATCATAAATTTAGGAAAAGATTCAGATATTTTAATTCATGAGGCAACGTTCGCAAAAGCATTGGCAGAAACTGCTAAAGAAAAAATGCACTCTACCTCTATTGATGCTGCGAATGATGCAAAAAAAATGAATGCAAAACGATTAATTCTCACTCATATTTCTGCGCGCTATGAGAATGAAGCTCAGAAAATCTTAGAAGAAGCTAAAGAAATTTTTCCAAATACTATTTTAGCGGAAGATCTACTAAAAGTTGAATTAAAATAAGAGTGAATTAACATCTAAATATTAAAAAGAGGATATAAAAAAATCCAATTTAATTATAGCTTTAAATCCCACCAGCAATGTGAGGAAGTATAACTACTTCTGATTGTTCATTGATTACGGTATCGGGAGTAGCTTTCTTACCATCAACTAGAATTCCAAAATATTTATCTTCCAAGTTGAGTTCTCGCAATAAATCAGCAACCGTCATTGTTTTATCTGGAGTAAATGTTTCATATAAACCAGTATCTAATAATTCTGAAATTTGCTTTATAATAACCACATAAAAATTTTTAGTTATTTATTATATTATCTTTATGATATTTAATATTATTTCTTTAGTTTTATTCGTTTCAGGAGGCTGTGAATTCTTTTTTTTGAAGATTTTATAGCATTTATTCTACTTATCAGTACATAGTTTCATATCTGATATGAATAGACAAATATTTTTGCGATTTTAATTAAAATACAATTTTTTTTATTTTTACATTAATTTCTATACTCAGGCTTTACTCTTTTAGAGGAGATTATAAAATTATTGAAGAAGAAGAATACATTGATTACACAGAGTTTTTAGATAAAATAAGAACTTATGAGTCCAAAATTAAACAAGTAAAAGATCCTATTGAGAGGACTAAAACAATAAAAGAGATGGTTTCAAGTTCAATCACTTTTTCTACCGAAATTGCCCAATCTGGAGAATACTTTGAAGCTGGAGAGTTATTATTTTCTGTTGCAGAAATTGTGGAAAATCTTGACTTTTCGGAAGCACTTGAATTGTATAGACAAATTATTGAACTTTATAAAAAACTTATTGTTGATTATAAACTTCAAGCGAAATTACATGAGATTGCTGAATTATACTTGAGAATCGCGGATATTTATCGTGAGAAGATCGGAGATATACAATCTGAAAAAAGGAATATCTTAAATAGTATAAAATTCTTAAAGCAAGAAAGTGAACTTTTAAAAGAATTTAATGAAAATAGAAAAATAGCTCAAAATTTTCAAAATATTGCAGAATTATTTTTTAAATTTTCTGATTTCAATAAAGCTATAAAGTATTATGAAAAAGTTATTGAAATTTCGAAATCTCATAATTATTATGATATGTTATCGTTTTCCTATCAGCAAATTGGATCTTGTTATGAAGAAATCGACGATTATAACAAATCACAAGATGTAATTTTAGATGGAGTAGAATTTTTTTCTGATTTAGTCACTAGATTTGAAGATAAAAATGATAATTTGACTCTAGCTCAGATCTATCAGATATTAAAAAATCTCTATAAAATTTTGGATAAAAAAGATCAATATACAAATTTCTCTAAAAAAGAAGCTGGAGCCTATATAGATCTAGCAGAAACATTGGAAAAGAAAAAAGAAAATTACCACAAAATTGCTAGATATTATCGGGGTGCAGCTTTATGTTATCAAGAAATACAGAATAATTTAATTGAATGTGCTTCATGTTTTATATTGGGTGGTAACTTCTCAGAGAAAACCGGAGATTTCAATCAAGCTGCACTAAATTTTTTTGATGCAGCTAATGTTTTTAAAGAATTAGATAATCTTGAAATGGCATATAAACATTTTATAAAAGCTGGAGATAATTTTTGGAAGATTGGAAGCATTAACGAATCTACTGAGAGTTATTTGAATGCTTATGATATTGCTCTGGAGGGTAATCTAGAATTTAATAGGTTTGGAATTTTCAATCAAATCGTAAGAGGATTAAATAAAATTGCTGAAGAAGGATTAAAAAATAAGCAATTCTTTACAGCAGCAACTCTTATTTTAGAAAGTATAAAGTTTTACGAGCAACTTGATACCGCGAAGGATTTTCTTTTACGAGAAATGGTTAATAATCTATATCGTTATTATTATAGAGCAGCTAACCTTAAAAAAATAGGATATTCTCATATTGTTCAGAGTTATGTCCTGGCATCAATCTCATGCATTTTAAATGGTAAATTGGAAAAAGCTTGGAAAGTTATATCTGAAATAGAATCTGAAGGGATCACTGTTAAAAAATATAAAGAAATAATAAAAATAATGATTGAACAAGTTTCTAATGGAAAAGAAGTTGAATTAGAAATTTTTCCTTATTATCTAAGAAGGTTAATCGAAAGTTCCGAAGAAATATTGTATCTTTTAAAGTTATTTAAAGGATTTAAAATATAAAGAATAGACACTTTTATATAAGCCCTAATGGGGAATCTAAAAAGCTAAAATATTTAAAACTAATCCTTTATGTTAATATAAAAAGTTTCTTATGAAATGTAATGTGAAATACATTTCTAATTACATTATTAGACATTATAAGTAAATTAATGAATCGAAAGGGAAAATAATTTGAATTTTTTCTTTAACTTTTACTTTTGATTAATTATTAAGATTAAGGTTTATGAATAAAAGAGAGAAAATAATTTTAAGTTTTGATTTAGATAACACTTTAATTAATAATAGAGAAGGTATTGTAGGCTCATTTAATTATGCTTTAGATAAGTTTAATCTATCAAAATTGGAGAAATCAGAAATAGAAAGTATGATTGGAACGCCTTTAAATGAGATGTTTGCCAGAGTGACCAACAAAGATCCTTCTGAATTATCTTCTGCCTTTAGAGAATATTATGGAACAAAAGGAATTTATCAAGCCTATCTGCTGCCAGGGATTAAATCTAAGCTGGAAGAATTAAAGAAATTATCGTTCACTTTGGGTATTATAACTTCTAAGAAACAAGAAATGGCAGAGAGGATCATAGAAATATTAAAAATTGAGGGTTATTTTGATTATATTATAGGGGAAACAGAAGATAGAAAGGAATTGGGAAAACTTGACCCAAATTTAAAAATAATTTTAAATAAGAAATATCCAGGATATAAAATTATAGTTATTGGAGACCACCCTAAAGATGTAATGCTTTCCAATAACTTAAACTGTCCATTTATTGGTGTATTGACGGGACATCATTCAACTAAACAGTTAAAGAAATTGAAAAAGGGAAAATTCTTAGCAATAAATAGTGTAAGAGAATTGACTCTGAAAAAGATTAATCTTGTTTTATAAAATTTAAACTTCTAAAAATATAAAAAAAGTAAAGTCAATTTTTATTCTTTTGACCACGATTCGTATTCTTTCATATATTCTTCTGGTTTCCACTGAATGTCCATAAAATTTGGAATCCCACTCGAATCTCTTGGACCAACAACGACAAAAGCATCTGCTTCATCCTCTAAAGATCCGCTTAAGCGAGCAGCCATGCCTGGAAGGATAAGAATTCTGTGGTTAACTTTATCAAATGCTTTAAATTCCTTTACAGCTTCTGCTATGCCCCCTGCGTTAAATTGACCCCCAGCTACAGCACTTTCAATTCCTATTCCCTCCGTATCAACTACTAAAAGCCAGCAATCAATATTAGCTCCTTGAAGGTCTTGTTCTACTGGGATTTTCGTCATCCTATAGTTACTCGTCACGAAGATAGGCGCTTTTGGTCCAGGTTCTCCAATCTTATAAAGTCCAGGGTCAACAGCAGGATAAATTCTAGGATCTGAAAATACGCTTTGCCTTAATGTCATTAAAGCTAAAAGAGCCCATATTTCTTCTTTCTTCTGACCTGTATGTAAAACAATCAAATTTGTATCAACAGATTCCATAATGGCTCCCATTATGACTTCTTGATATTGATGTTCCCAAAGCTCTTTATTATTTCCTATCTTCACTTGACTCCAATATGCTGCGGGTACTCCCATAACTGGCCAACAAGCATTTCCATCTTCTTTATCTATCGCTGCGGTTCTTAATTGCATGATATTGTCATATGTGACAGAAAGATTACCAGGTCCAAAATAAGTTCCTGAGTCTAATACAATTTCTTTTACCCCAAATTTCTGTAAAGTAGCACTTAAAGATATTAATTCATCTAAATTATTTGAGGCAATAACAACTGGTAAGTTATTT
Organism: Promethearchaeota archaeon; assembly: GCA_048938005.1. Taxonomy (GTDB): domain Archaea; phylum Asgardarchaeota; class Lokiarchaeia; order Sigyniarchaeales; family SOKP01; genus Loki-b32. Next base: position 49,845 of record JBHLMQ010000004.1, read on the forward strand.
TCAATTGCAAATTTACCAATTTGTTCCCAAGTATCTTTAGTAACAGCATAGAGTAATGGTTTTTTATCCTTAATTTCATTCGCTGCAGCTATTAATACTTCAGAATTGAAACTACATAACATTATTGGAAGATCTGAAATCTCTACAATTTTCCTTGCTGCTAACTTAAACTGATCAACATCTCCAGAAACATTTCTCAAAGCAATTCCATCTAGAGTAAGTACATCTCCAATTCTTTCTATTTTAAGATTTGTAAGATAATTTACAATCTCTTCTAAATCTGCGTTATCATCAGCGATTTCAATGAAAATTGCTGTTTGATTATAGTAAGTAAGTTGATGTCGCATTAATACTTCCTCTCCTCCAACTGTAATTGCTCGATCACCAATTCCAATAATAACAGGTTTTTGAGGTGGGGTAATAAGTTTAATAAGTCTTTCTCGATTTTTTACTTGTTTGGTATCTTGCATTAAATGGGTACAGTCTTGAACTTTTACCTTTCTTTCTAGAATGTCAGTAGCGAATGCCATACATGTATCATATCCACAATCTTTGCAATTTGATTTATCCAAAAGGGCATAAACTTCTAACGGACTTGGTCTTGCCATTTCAATTTCTCCAAATACTTTTTTTACTCCGTAAAAAATATTCACTAAATATGGTTAGTCTAATTATAAATTGAATTAAAAATTTGGTTTTTTCAGAAATATAAAAATTACAACTCTATTTTTCTAAATTTAATCATTAAAGTGAAGTTTTAGAAAATTATTAAAAAATTTTTATATTTAATTAGTTAATGGTTAAGGATCAAAAATATTTTGAAGATCTTAACTCTTTGTTTTATCCTAAACACATTGCATTTATAGGAGCATCAGAGAGCTCCAGACTAGGTTCAATGATGTATTTGCCGGCTTTTAGGGATTCTATATGGTCTGAAACTTTTTATCCGATAAATCCAAAATACGATAAATTACTAGGGTGGAAGTGTTATCCTTCTGTTTTAGATGTTCCATTTCCAGTCGACACAGCCTATATATCATTAAAAACAAATTTTATTCCAGACGTTTTGAAAGAATGTGTAAAGAAAGGAATAAAATGGGTAATTATTTTTGCCTCAGGCTTTTCTGAAACAGGAAATTCTAAAGGAAAACAATTAGAAATCGAGCTTTTAAAAATTATTGAAGGTACTAATACAAGAATTATAGGACCAAATTGTTTAGGACCTTTAAACGTAGAAACTGGAATGGCATTCTCATTTGCTTCTCAAAAGGGGATTCAGGGTGGAGTATCTTTTATGTCGCAATCCGGAGGGCATTTAACCCAATTAGTTAATGTAGGATTTAAACGGGATATTAGATTTCGCTATGGTATTAGTTTCGGCAATCAAATTGATTTAAATTGTGTGGATTTTATGAGGCATTATCGTCAGAATTTAAAAACAACTATTATTGCTGCATATTTAGAATCATCTGGTTCAGCAAATGCTCATGAATTATTTATAGAACTTGGAAAAACAGCTAAAATTAAACCAGTAATCTTATGGAAGGGAGGATACACTAAAGATGGATCGCGAGCTGCATTTTCACACACAGGTGCAATAGGTTCAAAAGATAAGTTATGGAAATCAATAGCTAAGCAAACAGGAACTGTTTTAGTTAAAGATAATGAAGAATTTTGGAATACAATCAAAACTTTCGAGCTATTATATCCAAAACAAATTCCAAAAGGACGAAATGTAGGAATAGTTACTCCTGGAGGTGGAGCGTCCGTTAACTTAACAGATTTATTCGCTTCTCAAAACCTTAATGTGCCAGAATTAACTTCCGAATCACAATTCAAAATATCTGAAATTTTACCATATGTTAACGTAAGCATTAAAAATCCTGTGGATTTGGGGGCATCGGGATTTATTTTGAACATTTTTAATAAGTGTATAGAAATTGTGTCTAATGATCCAAATATTGATTTAATTATAATACCTCTATGGCCAGATCATATTTATCGTCATGTTTTTATTAGGATGATTAGAAGTTTTGAATCATCGTTAAAACCATTTGCATTTTGTTTACCAAATATTGCCGATGATAGTAATCTCGTAAAAAGGTTTAGTTCTGCTAAAAAGTTATTACATAATAAAAGAGTTCTATATTTCTTGTCATTAAGAGATGCTGCAAGAAGCATCTCACTTTTATGTGATTATATAGAATTTTTAAAATCTCGTAATATCCCTATTGCCCAAAGAAACAGAAATTAAATTAAAATCTATAAGCGATTAGAAATTCTTTTAAGATATAATTTCATATAAAATCTTTGGCTATTACAATAAGCAAATTTATGTTTTAGAGTTAGATCTGGAAAATTCTTTAAGATTAAATGAATTTTTTTGATCATATTAAAATATCTTTCTGTAATACAATTATATGTTTTATCCGGGTCATATATAAAACCTTTTTCTAAACCTTTGTTATTTAATTTAGGTTTAAAAAATATATCTTTTTGTAATTCATGCTCAGTAACAATATCAGATTCGTCAAATATAAAATCATTTTCAATATTTTTAAGATAGATTCTCTCTATTTTTCCTGAACTCATCTATTAATAACCTTATACCTTAAATTTTACTAATACTATTATTTTACTTATATTAATTTCAGAGTAGAGTCCTTATTAACCCATTAATATTTTTTTAAGAATTGATAAAATGAAATTTTCAGTAATAATAAATTAAAAGAAGAGGAGAAGGATAACAAAATTCAAATTTAATATAAAAAAGAGATATTAAAGGCGAAATCCAATGTAAGATTGAAAATTTTGTTTCCCTTCCTAATAAATGGTTTAAATTAAACTATAAAAATCTAACAAAATTTTGGTCAAATAATTGGAAAAAAAAAGGAATTCTTAAAATTTTGATTTTAAATTAGTAATATTCTATTTTAGAAACAAGTAAAGCAAAGAAGCCATAGAAAACAATATTTATTATGCAACTTACGATGATTCTAATAAGAATAATATCAAATGTCAACCAACCATAAGCTGTATATGTAGTGAATATATGATTTTGAGTAAACGGGCTTAAAAAAATCGCAATAATTATTGAAACTGTACTGATGACTGCCGTTAAAAGCCATCCTCCTAAGCATTGAATTTTACTCTCTCCAAATCTTCCAGCAAGAATCGGTGCTATTATTAGAGCAGCTAAGTAACCTAACCCTAAGATCAAAACAGTTAAATCGAAATTACCTAAAAAAGGTTGGGCTATTGTCCAATCTAAAATTATATATGGGGTACTAATAATTGAACCAAATAAATAATATAGAATCATCAGAGGATAGGTTTGAATGTTATAAAACAATACATTAAATCCTGGACCAATTGCATAATATATTATTGTAAAAATGAAATTTAAACCAACAAAAGCAGCTATACTTAATAAAAAAGCTTTACCAAATCCCATTAAACTCAGACTCTTTTTTATAAAGTGAATGTTAATATTTATTATTTTCAAGGAAGAAATAGATTTTAAATTTTAGGGTGTAATTAAATCAAATTATTTGTTTTCGTTGGATATATTTTTCATTTCCCATTATGTCATTATAGATTTATATTTTCATAATTTTTTAAAAATAAAATAATATTATTCATTGAATTATTAAAAGGTTATAAAGAAGTAAATAATAGAGTAAATGCTCAAAATTTTAATAAATTATGAAATCCTAAAAAGACTATAATAATGAAAAGAGTTAATGAAAAATTTACTCTTGGAAAGCTTAAACACGATTATTTAGCTAAGTTACTCTCAAATATAGAAATACAAGATAGTAGAGTAATAATGGGTTCTAAAATCGGTGAAGACGCTGCAGTTATAGATATACCTGGAAAGAATTATTTAGTAGCTAAAACTGACCCAATTACATTCGCTACTGATGAAATAGGCTATTATGCAGTAATGGTAAATGTTAATGATCTCGTATGCACAGGAGCTAAGCCGAAATGGTTTCAATCAACGATATTGTTACCTGAAAATCTCACTACCACTGAAATTATTGAAAAAATATTTAATAATATTCACAGTACATGCAAATCAATGGGAATAACTGTAGTTGGGGGGCATATAGAAATTACTCCTAGGCTTGATCGACCAATTATAGTAGGATCTTTAATAGGAGAGGTAGAGAAAAAAAAACTTGTACTTACCTCAGGTGCAGAACCAGGAGATGCACTTATATTGACAAAAGGCATTTTTATTGAGGGTACTTCTATTATTGGACGAGAAAAAGAAAGAGATTTGATAAATAAAGGTTTCAATCCTGAATTTATAGAAAAATGTAAGAATTATCTTTATAATCCTGGAATAAGTGTTTTTAAAGAAGCTCTTCTTGCAAATGAACATTTTAAAATAAAATCTATGCACGATCCAACAGAAGGAGGTTTAGGATGCGGTATTGCTGAAGTGGCAATAGCATCTGATACAGGAGTAATAATTGAAAGAGAAATGGTTAATATATTACCCGAGCCTTCAGAATTAAGTGAAATTTTTAATATAAATCCAATGGGTACAATCTCTTCTGGATCTCTATTAATTGCTATAGATGATCAATTCAGTTCAGAGTTAGTTAACCTATTGAAAAAGAATGAAATTAATGCAGAGAAAATTGGAGAATTTGTCCTGAAAAAAAATGGTTTAAAAATTAAAGAAAAAGATGGAAAAATAAAACCTTTAGAATATTCTGAAAAAGATGAAATAATAAAAATTTTTTGATTGTTTTAAGAAAATATATGTTAGATTTAGATATTCATTAAAATAGACATGTTTTATCTCATTAAACTAAAATTTTTATTTCGATATTTTTATTTTATATTATAAGTAATATTAATTTCTAAGGGATGTCTAATACAGAATAAATAAATAGATAGACTAAAGAATTGGTCAAAATTGGCGTATAAAGAGTTAAGATACATTATAGAAAATCTTCAAGAAAGAGCTAACGAGCAGGAACTAACCATTAAAACTATTAATGGTGTGTTATTTGAAATTTTAGAGAAAAAACCTGCGCAGTTTGAAGAATTCAAAAAAAATATTAAACTAAAATGGAAATCATTTGTAGAAAAAAATCACAAACGAATAATTAAAAAAACATTTACATTATTTTTCTATGAAAATTTCCATGATCTACTTAGTTACTTTTTGGATATGTTTTTTGGTTTTAATGAAAATTCCTTGAAACTATCTAGTAAAGAAAAAATATCTGATAAGATAATATATCTTGAGTATAATTATCTCTTAAATCCAGAGGAAGAAGAAAGTTTTACAAGAATTTCTGACGAATTTCAAATTGAAATGTTATATGGATTTTCATTTCTTACGGGCTATCTCTATTATGTTGTTCGACTTTTAGGGATGGTTATTAGAAAAGCAATTCACGAAAAAATCTTCATTCTACTTGACGCTGTTATCGTCAAAGATGGAATTGCAAACAAAAACTTGAATTTTATGATTATAATTAAAGATAGTAAAGATGACATCTTTTATTCCTATTATAATATGGTATTATATTATTTCTTAAGGCAAATTAAGGGTATTCCAGAACAATACTATGAGAATTTATTAAAAGGAAGAGAAAAATTATATCAGATTGCTTTAGACGAATATTCATCTGCAAAAGATAGATTAGTTGATTTATTATATTATTTTTATAAAAAGTGCAATTTATTACAAAGCTTTTCCCCTTTATTAGATTTCTTTAATTTTGTTGGAGCTAGGGTAGAAGACTCTGTATTTTCTAAAGTTGATATTATCAAAAAGGGATTCCTAGCAAATTTGGATGAATATACTACTGAGAAAAAAAATTCAATTATCATATTCTTTAATTATCTTGATAAGAAATCAACTTTGTATTCAACATTTCAAGCAAATAATCTACCATCTCCAAAATCACAATTAAATTTATTCCTTCTCTATATGAAATATTATTTTGGTAGTGGTCTTGAAGCATTGGAAGTCGGTGATGTATTATTTTTACCTGAAACTTTTAAAGCAACATTAAATCAATATAATAAAAGTGAAGAGGACGTAATTGGAGCAAATTCTATTAAAAATGTGAAAGATTTTTTGAATTTCTTGTCCGTGTTGTCAAATATTGAGAATATTGACCCATTTTTTCATAAAATATTTAAAAAAAACCTTTCTCAACTAAATTATGGCTTTTTTAAAACATTCTTGAAAAGTTTTAATACAAATTTTTCTCAGATAATAACTCAAGAAAATGAAATTCTTTCAGAAAATCCTGAGAATACCCCATTCACATTTAACATTATTGTTGACCATATATGTAGAATTCTCTATGTGCTAATTGATAAAATATTTATGAGATCTTCTCCAGATGAAGCATCACAAAATTTCATCGATCCACGTAGTCGATATATTGGCAAGAATATTGCTTTAAGAGTTTTAGAACTTTTTGTTTTTCAAGATATAAACTATTCTGACGACGTTTGGCCAGATTATATTATTAGTTTAAACAGAGAACACCTTAAGAATGAATTGAATAACTTTAACATAAGCATTCCTAAGAAAAAATTCTATTCTATTGAAGAATTAATACAAATAATGATAACTTACAATATTCAGTCTTTTACTGATCAGCCTTTTTTCGAAGAGTGGTTAATATATGAAATAATAATCCCGTTAAATAATTTAATTCAAGATATTCGTAAGTCTGTTGAGGATAAATCAAATGAAATTGAAGTATATGAAAAATTAAGCGAATATCTACTTTCAGGTATAAAAGATGAAGAAATTATAAAAGATTTTAAATTTTTATGCCAGCAATTTGCTCCATTTTGGAAAAATGTTAAATGAACATGATTTGAATATTTAGGTAATTTTAAATATCTTTAAAAATTTTAAAAAATCTCTTTCAATATCTATTATTGGTAAACTTAAGATTTCTTTTTTACCAAAATCTCTTAAACAGATTACTCCAGAGATCATTCTAACGTGTTCTGTCAATTGTTCTTCAACATCACCCATTTTTGATATGCATAATACTGTTGGGTTGTTTAAATTCCTAAAACCTTCTGTAAATATTACATCTATTTTGTGAGGGCCAGCATTAAGCCATTTTACAAGTATGTCTAATTTATTAATCGATGTTTTCATGAAAATAGCAGTTTCATTATTAACATTTTGAATCACGGAATAAGATGCTCCAACTTTCGTGAATTTATAAGAATCTTTTCCTTTCTTATCAACTGGGTGGTGCTTTACATTTTTTATTACTGCAATATTATAATTTAGATTTTTTTTTAGTAACGTTATAGCAGTTGTGATAAAATTCGTCTTTCCAGAACCAGAATATCCAATAACATCTATTATTTGAATAAAAATCACACCTGTTAATCTATTGTTTTATTTCATTATATTCTATTTCATTTCGAATTCTTTTTCTATTTTTATTTTTTTTAATGAAAAAAAAATATATTATTTTGCTATTTAATATTTATTTAAATAAGAATTTTCTAAAGAAATCAAAAAATCTTTGAAAATTAATGTCAACGAAAAAAGAAAGGATTGTTTTTGACGCTAATTTCTTTATTTGCATGCTACAAATTAAAGCTCGTAATTTTTTAGATAATTTACATAAAGCAGCAGAGGATTTAGGGTATGAATACTACATCTCTCAAATTGTATTCAATGAAATCAAAGCTCCTCATACTTATATAAACAAACTGAAAAGTATTATAAATGTTGAAAAAGTTTTTCTTTATGAAATTGATGATATAAAAGATAATCTTGACCAATTTAATGTTAAATTTCCCGCTCAAGATCCTGATCTCTCACTTATTTGTATAGGAAAGAGATTATTGGACCAGAATGAAAAAATGCCTATTCACCTTGTAACAGATGACTTTAAACTAGCAAAAAATACAAATCTAATTTATAAAAGCAAAATTAACATCTTATCTCTTTCAAGCTTCCTTTTAAAAGTACAAAGAACAATTGCCAACTCTCAGATGAGGAAATATTTTAAAAATATTTGGAGGCGAAGCTTAAATTATACGTTGTCTTATATGATCGAACGCTCCAAAATCTATCCTGCCGAACAAAAGATTACATGGTTGATTGAAAAAGCGATAGCTGTTACAGAAAACTCGATCTTAACTCAAGATATCGAGTTAGAGAACCCAGACGCTGGCGTTAAGTTTGAGATTGGTACTTCTAGATATACTGATGAACTTGATATTGCTGAGAAGTATATATCAAATCAAGCTCTCCCTCAGAGTGAAGAGGAAAAAATATTTGGGATTATAAAATTTCTTGAAAATTTAAAAATTTCAAGGGAGTATGTAATTCGGGCTCGGGAAGCTATAATTAAAAGTGAATCGAAAGATGCAGTAAAATTATTAAAAAGGGGGAATGGTTTTTTAGTATCTTTACTTCAAGTTGCATCAGGACAATTAACGAATATAAAGGATTACGATATTGTAGAGCAGTTGATATGTTCTGAAATTAGTAAAATGGAATTTTTACGAGCATTTTTATTGGTTTCCCTTGGGCGCATTAATGCTGCAGTTGATTCACTTGAAAGGGCAGCATTATTCTCAGTTATTATTCATAATTATAAAACTTGTCTAACTCTGAATTATTTAAAGGCTTTAATATACTTATTTCATGGACTTTATAAAAGTGCAATTAGTCAGTATAATTTTACTGAAGAACTAGCTGATATTTATGAAGATGATAAGCTGAGACTCAAATGTTTAATTGGTAAAGCTATAGCAATTTATATTCAAGGGGAAGATCGTAATACAGCGATGAATATAATGGAAGAAATCTCAAATATTGATCTCGATGAAAACTTTCTTGATGCCATAGTAGTATTTAGCGAGCTTGGTGATTATTTCTTGGCATTAGGGCATTCTCAAATAGCAACAAATCTTTACAACCAAGCACTAGAAATCTCAATTGACTATAAATTATCATTTAAAAGTGAGACTTTAATAGAAAAACTAAAAAGATCTTATATTGCAACAGTTTTAGATGGATATTCAGCAGAAGATATGGTTGATAAATTAGATCTTTTATTAGATAAAGCATATGAAATTAAAGATGTTGAAACATATAATGAACAAATAAAGAAAATTTCAAGCTTTAATCTCTTGTTTTATACGCCATTTCCGTATATTACTGGTAAAAGGAAGTCCATTCCTTACTCAAAATTACCAAAGGAACTTCAAGATGATTATTTAGAAGTTGTATATTTCGAAAAATCAAAAGAAATTCAAAACCAAATTCTTTTTATTGTTTCTCATTATGAATTAGGTTTACTCGGAATAAAGGTGAAAACGGATGAGAACATAACTGGTATTGCTGAAAATTACTCTCTTAAGATAAAACCTACAGCTAATGTAAAGATATATGAGCCTGACGAGGTTTTAAGAAATGAATTTTTAATTCGAGCTATTGTTGAAATAACTCAGAAAGATCAGGTTCAAATTAATTATACACTCCCATCTTTCTTTAAACAATTGAATCTATGACTTTTTTAGTATTAAATAATATAGAAAAGAAATTTTAGATATATAATTGATTTACTCTATTCTCTTCTTAAACTCTTATCTCGTTGACTGATCTGGTGACCATGAATAGCACAACTAATACAATAATATTTAGTTTTACTTGGAGCTTGAATTATAGTACCAGCTTTTTTCAATTCAGTATACATTCGACCATCAACAAGAGAAACTCTTTTTGTAACGGCTTTTGCTTTACTTCGAGCAACAAATCTTCCACATTTGCTGCATTGCACTCTAGCATAATGTCCTTTACTAGAACCGCTTCTACCGCCACTTTTTCTTTTTTTTGGAATAAAAATCAGCTTTTTTTTAATTTTACTAATTAATTTTAATATTTCTATAGAAAGTGAATTAGACAAAACTTAAAAAATTTATGCTTTCATTTAGATTATTGATAAAATTAGTAAATTTTAAAGTAAACTTTAACAATTTAATTCTAATCAATCTTTTCGGGCATCTACTTTACTTAAAGATTTAAAAGTAAATATTAAACGTTGAATTATTGTAATAATCAATAGTATTACAAAACCTAAAATGAAGAATAAAAAAAACCACGTTACTGGCGTTGATGTGATAAAGGGATTAAATACTAACCATCGTGTTCCCGTTATAAGGTCTGAAAAATGATATATCCAGATTTCAATACTTAAAGCAACCATCAATATTATTAATCTTTCAGCCCGCTCCATGAAACCAATTCCTTTCATATCAATCCCTTCATTTTCTGCTCTTGCTCGAATATATGAAATCATTAAAATTAAAAATATTATAAAGTAACCTAATGTATAGTTGATAAAACCACCATATATCAATCCGAAGATCATTATAGCATCTGAAAGCCTATCTAAGTTTGAATCTAAGAATGCACCAGTTTTAGTCATTTTGCCAGTTCTTCGAGCAACCTCACCATCAAAAACATCGAAACCTCCAGCCCAAAACATTAAAAAAGGTACAAGCCAAGCAAACCAGAAGAATTTGTAAATAACATTTATTGCGATTAAAAAAGCTGCTCCCAAAGAAAACAGGAAACCAATAAATGAAAGAATATTAGGAGTAAAATTATGTTTTATCAAAAAATTAACTGGACCATCTATAAACTTATTAATGAATTGTTTTTGATTAGCTCTTTTTTTATTAATTTGTTCGAGATCGCTCAAATTCAATATGGCTTCTTTTAATATACTTATAAACTTAAAAGTACTTTATAATAAAAAATTTATTATAATGCTAATATGTATAATTTCAATAATCGAATAACTGAAGATGCTAAATATGATTGATTTCCAATACTTATAGCTGGAATTTTTAATGCTAATAATTCCTTTGAATTAAAATATTCATCTTCTTGGCTACCAACTATGAAAACAATATTTTCTTTCTCTTGAATACTACCTAAGAATTTGAAAAAATCTTGACCTTGCTCACATAAAATATATAAATTATAATTCAATGTTTTAAAGTGCCTTATCGCTTCGAGAATGCTCATTTTTGAAACTTTGATTGAATTTAATAGATTAAGGTGGTGTTCTTCATCGGCACTATAGGTCTGAAGAAAATCAACAAAATAATCTGAAAATAGTAATTCATTTTTGGGAAAATCTTCATAATCTAAAAATTCTGGATTAAAAATAAACGTACCATAACGATCTAAAAATACCCAAATCTGAACACTTTTTTCGAAACTGTCTTCACCTAATATTACTGAAAGAATACATCGTGAAATTACATCTAATCGACCAGAAGAACCTGGTATATCCTTAATCGTATAGTTATCAACATCCACTGTTGCAGATTTAATGAAAAATACCAAATTCATAAAAATTTTTTTATTAAAAAGTGTGAATAATTAACTTTTAAATTTATAAGAATAAAAATCTTATATTATCAAATAGATTTTTCCTAAAATAATTTGAAATATTTGTTGTTTGTATGGATAATATTGATTTTACTAATTTTCTACTCTTACTGGCGAATTCAAGAAGAGCTTATCGAGAACTTGCTGAGATTTTTAATTTGAGTGTCAATTCTGTCCATAAACGTGTTAAATCAATGGTTGATCTTGGTGTCATTGAAAACTTTAATGTAAGACTAAATATTTTTTAAAACTTACATTTATTTGGTTTAAAAGTAGTATTATTAAAATCTTAATTTTTTGAGGGTACTTTTTATCACCCAAGGGGGTGATATATTGCCCATTTAAGGTTATATTTTTTTCTTTTTTTCCCACTACAGGATTGACGTCAATATTATAAGACATCTTAAACGTTTCTATCTCAAACAATGGACTACAAATTATTCAATAATATCTAATAAATAATTATAATTAACAATAAAAAGGATGTAATTTAAAGAAATGGTAACAAAATCAAAGAAATATGATTCTATGAGTCCTAAAGATATTTTAGATCCTGATAATGGTTATGCAATAGAAGTTAAAGAATTAAAAAAATATTTCAAAGGTAAATATGAAACTGTTAAGGCTGTAGATGGCATTTCTTTCCAAGTAAAGCAAGGTGAACTATTTGGTTTCTTAGGGCCTAATGGCGCAGGTAAAACTACAACAATAAATATAATTAGTGGATTATTAAAACCAACCGAAGGAACTGCTATTGTAGGGGGATATGATGTTTTAAAAAATCTTAATAAAGTTAAAGAGCTAATAGGAATTTGTCCCCAAGAACCGGCACTTTTTAAATTTCTCAATGCAAAAGAAAATATTGAACTTTTTGGAAATCTATACTCAATGCAAAAGGAACAACTAAAAGAACGTACTCAAAATCTTTTAAAAAAGCTTGATTTAATAGAAGCCAGCAAAAGAAAAACAAAAGGGTATAGTGGGGGAATGATCAGGCGTTTAAATTTGATAATTGCTTTAATCAATGATCCACAGATTGCCTTTCTTGATGAACCAACAGTTGGAATGGATCCAAGAGCTCGTCGATCAACATGGGAATTTATTGGAGCTCTTAAAAACACGAATAAAACAATAATTCTAACAACTCATTATATAGAAGAAGCAGAAGCATTATGCGATAGAGTTGCTATAATTGATTATGGAAAGCTGATCGAACTTGGATCACCTCAAGAGTTAATGAACAAATATGAAGTGGAGAATTTAGAAAAAGTATTTATGAAAATAACAGGCAGAAGAATTATGGAGGGGATGTAAAGTGCAAACACAAAGAATTGTAGCTCTTATAAAAATGGAACTTAAGAAGTTAATCAGAGAACCAGCTCATTTATTTTTAATGCTATTATTCCCAGCAGTTCTCACATTGACATTTGGATTAGCTTTTAGTGATCCCGCACTTGGTATGTCCTTTGATTCAATGGTTCCTGGTCTATTTGCTTATGCTTGTATTTTCATCATAATGACAATAGCCCAATCTTTTACAGATGATCGAGCAGCAGGGCTTTTAAAAAGAATGAATACAACCCCAATGACTTCGGGTGAATTTATGGGGAGTCATATAATATCCAATATGACAATTGCCACATTGCAAGTTTTAATAGTTTTTATACTATCTCTCTTAATGGGTTTTAATCCTAATACTAACCCTGCTGGAGTATTATTGGCATTTCTTATTATAGCATTGCTTTCCTTAAGTTCGGTTGGATTAGGACTTATAACGGCTTCTATTGCAAAGAATTCTGGAACTGCTACTGGATTATCATTTATATTTATTCTTCCTCAGATGTTTTTTGGCACTTTTATTCCAATAACTAATTCCACTCGACTAATAGCTATGTTTCTTCCAAGTTATTATGCGACAGATGCTTTAAAATCAATTTTTAATGGAGATTTCTTACTCAATGCAAATATTTTAATCGACTTTGCTTTCGTTTCTATAGTAAGTATAGTAATTGTAATAATTGGTATACAATTGTTCAAAAAATTCGGAAATAAGTAGAGAAGTTAATAAGTTTTTAATCTTTTTTTTTTATTTTTAAGAATGTTCAAATATTTTTTATTGAGCAATATTTATTGAGCTCTTTTTCTTATAATAAATGATTAAGTAGAACGCGGAAGACATCAAAACAACAGACGCAACAATACCTAAAATTGCCGCTCCATATTCATTTGTAATCCAACTGAATAAAGGTACCCATGCAGATACTAAATTCTCTAACCAATGTTCACCATTTTGATCAATTAAAACTCTTTCAAGTCCATCTGGGTCATTTGAAAGAAAACCTATAGTAAATCCTACTGAAAGCATAAATATTAATGCTCCTATAATTACAAATACTGAAATAATTGGTCTTTTATACTTTTTGATGTAGAATTCTTGTCTTTTACCCATTATTATTGATTCTGTTGCAATAAAATCTGGTTTTACTCTATATATATAGAATATAATTAAAGCAGAGATAATAGCTTCACCAATACCTATTAGAAGGTGCCAATAAACCATAGCAGGAATAGCAATTTCAATTGGAATTGCTCCAGCAATACTGATTTCAATCCCACAGATAAAAGATGCTAACACAATAGAGATATAAGCGCCAATACCTGTAGCGATTGTAAATTTCACTTCTTTCTTAAGAGATGTTTTATTTAAGATTTTTGTTATAAGTATTACTATATAAAATCCAACCATTCCACCAATTATTCCCATATTGAAAGTATTTGCTCCTAGAGCTAAAAGCCCTCCATCTCCGAATAAACTTTGCACAACCAAAACTAAAAAGAGAATAATAACCGATGCCCATGGACCTAATATAACTGCGATTAGTGTTCCTCCAATTAAATGACCCGAAGTTCCTCCAGGGACGGGATAATTTACAAATTGAAAAGCAAAAATAACTGCAGCCAAAACTCCAATATATGGAATTAATTTATCAGAATCTTCTTTTTCAAAAACTTTTCCCATCTTAAAATATCCAAGAATCATAACAACTATGACTAAAAGCCAAAGGATAATTATAGTAGCCGAATCTAATAAGCCATCTGGTATATGCATTTTTAAAATATAGTGGTTAATTTTAATTGTAATGAAGAATTAAAATGTTACTATATTATAATTGAGTATGAAAAGATATAAGTATTACTTTTTTAAAAATAAATATGAATTATTTAAAATGGTTTTTTTAAACCTCTTACAGCTGAATAAATTTTGAAAACAACTTTACCTTTTAGGTTTGAAAGTGAAAAACTTTATTTAAAAAAGATTCACCCCTTAATTCGACTAATTTTGCCATTTATTCTAGTCATCCCTCTTTTAATTATAGAAGATTTTTATCTAATATTTACAATTTTATTGTTTACTTTTATCTTTGATTTAATATTTCGGTTGAGCATCATAAAAATACTATTAAGATTGAAAATAGTAATCCCTTTTGTTTTTTTAATAACAATATTCATTCCATTATACGTAGGGGAGACTGTATTTTGTAGTTTCAATATTGGAATTAAAATAATAATTTATCGAGAAGGATTATCTTTAGCTTCTCTTATTTTTTTAAGAATTTTTGGAGCATTATTTATTTTTATGTCATTTTTATCTAGTTTAACTTATTCAGAATTTATAGAAGCCTTAACTAAATTAAGAATACCATCAGTGTTAGTAGGCTCTTTGATAATAATGCTACATTATATCCCAATTTTAGCAGGGTCTAACAAAAAAATATTAGAAGCACAAGAAATGAGGGGTAAAAAAATTACATCATATTGGCAAAAATTAAAAACCCACGCGTATATCATGGGAAAGAGCCTCGTAATGAATATGGAAAGAAGTGAAAGACTATATGAAAGCTTAAAAATGCGTGGTTTTTCCGGTAAAATTACATTTGCTCCGAGAAAATTAAAAATTACAGATGTAGGATTACTGATCCTATTTTCTTTAACAATAATTTGTTTTATTTTCATAATTAACTTACAATCGATTTATCAATGGGTGTTTGCATTATTTTTGCCGTAGAAGTTGAAAATTTGAAGTTCAATTACAATTCAGGATTTAAAATAGAAGATATATCTTTTAAAATAGAGGAAAATACAATAAATGCTTTAACTGGGAATAATGGCTCTGGAAAAACGACATTACTAAGATTATTAGTTGGACTATTAAAGCCAATATCAGGTACAATAAAGATTTTCAATAAAACTCTTACGAGAGATAAACATAAATTATGGGAGATTAGAAAATCAATTGGTTTTTTATTCCAAAATCCAGATGATCAATTATTTGCTCCTACTATTGAAGAAGATATCAGTTTTGGAGCTAGGAATTTAAAGTTGGATGAAGAAGAAGTGAAAGAAAGAGTTAATTGGGCTTTAAAAGCAGTCGATTTATTAGATTTTAAAGAATATTCACCACTAAACCTTTCTTGGGGTCAAAGAAAGAGAGCTGCCTTAGCTGGATTGCTAGTAATGAAACCCAAATTGTTGATTTTAGATGAACCTTTTGCAAATCTTGATTTTAAATCAATTTACAATCACCTTAAAATTCTGGAAAAATTAAGAAAAGAAAATGATATTACGATTTTCTTTACAACCCATAATCTATTTTTTGTTGAACATTGGGCTAAAGATAAAATGATATTTTTGGATAATGGAAAAATTGTCTTTGAAGGCACTCCTAGGCAAGGATTAAATGATTCTAATGTTAGGGAATTACTAGGTTCATATAAGGATATACTATCATTAATAAAAAAGAGTAATATCTAAAATCTAACAACTCGCTTTCTAATAAAATAAGTTTAAATTTATTAAATTTATACTTTAATAAAATTTAATCTAACTATTTCATGCATCTAGTAATTACTTACTTTCATCAAATTAAAGGTCCAAGTGTATAACTGTCGTATCCTGATGAAAAATTAGAAAAAGATCTTATAAGTAAATTAATGAAGTTTTTTGATTTAGAAATTGATGAAACATTCTTTGAAATCGTACTTATCACTAAAAAGAAGAAAATAATAAATTTTCAGTTTGAAAACGAATCCGAATGAGCACGAGGGAATGAAGAGTTTGCTATGCTTTCTCTTATAATCAAAAAAGAATATGAAAGTGAACAATTTTATGCATTTTTAGTTGATGCTTCATATAAGATCCTAAAAACTGAAAACGTTTACAAGGCTTTCTATAAGGAAGATAATTTTCATGATAACGATATAGAAATTGATCTTAACTATGAAATAATAAGAAAAATACTATTTAATTGTATAATTAGCTTAATATCTAGAATTGAGGATAAGGTTAAAGGTATAAATAAGAAAGAATCTTTTCGCTTTTCTTAAAAATAAAAATTTTTATAATCGTATTTTTCTATATATTTATTGGGACAACAATGATGGACTATTTGCGTCATCGAGGGCACATATGATCAAAAATGATTATGTAGCGCATGAGTACGCTTACACTTGAGTTGATTAATCAATACTTTTCCTGGAAAAATGGGCTCTTAACATAGCAATGGTAAGTACCACAGCAATGAAGTTCGAGTCAGTACCCTAACAGGGAACATGATTATGTCCCAAAAAGGCATAGAAAGTAATGCCTAACACGAGAGAACATTTTCGATTTAAAAGGTGTATCCTTAAAATGAGAATATAGTGTTAGTGTTTTTAGGCAAAATTCTATGCTATATTTTGCTTTATAACATACCCAAAGTATCAGATTTAAATAATTCCTTCATTTCTTCACCTAGATCTGCTTGATCGACTTGCAAGTACTGATTGAGGATTTTACTGATTTTTGGGGCCCACTTTTTCATGATGGCCCGAATAAATCCAATATGAGCATTTTTATCTGAACAAACACATAGCACACCTTTTCCAACTTTCATTGAAAAAATCATGCCTTCATAATATTCAGTAATTTGTAGATCAATCCCACCATAACCTAGAATTTGCCCTTGTTCCTCACCAGCTACAAAAACAGCTCCACCAATAGCTCCAATTTTTTCTACAGAAATCCCATTAGGATCTACAAATTTAAATTTTGATTGACTCAAAATTGTTATTCCTGTATCGTCGGTTATAAGAACATACTTTAATCCTGGAGTACTATTGATAATTGTAGTTAAAATCTTTTTTAATCTAAGCTCGTCCTCGGAATAACTCAAATATTTGTCAACCTATTAATTATTATATCTTTTAATCTCGGTTTTTTTAAGGTTTGAAAATATTTATTTAAACCAAACTTTATATTTTTACCTTACACCTACTTTAATTAATGAAGAAATTATAAATATAAAAATTTAAGTAACCTACTTGTTTTTCTACGGTACGCAATAAAAAATAATTTTAAACTTTTTTCAGTAAATTTAATTCTTAGAAAAGTTCCTGCGATTTAATTAAATTCTTTAATGGTTTCAATCGACTCTTATATTCCTTTGACTTTTCTAATAATATCAACAATTTATAATTTTTTGATTTATCTAAATTACGTTTGATTTGAACAAGTTTAGAATCTTGTATAAATTGTTTATTTTTTGTAATCGCAGACAATGCTAAAGTATTTTCAAGTATCCACAGTTTCTTAGAAATTTTTGACGCTACTGGGAAGCCATGGTTATCTGTAATAATTCCAGCGACAAAATTGGGGAAATTTTTTTCTATCCTGTATAAAAAATAATTAACTTCATTTTCGTTTATTAAATTATCCAATTTTATTGCACCTAACCTATCAACATTATCTTTTTGATAGGTTAAAAATAATAAAAACAAGTCATTAAATGTTATAATATGAAGATATTACTATAAAATTCGAAATCTAATTTCATAATTAGTCTATGTATTAATCATTAGAGCTATAACGTTGTTCTTTCCACGGATCTGCTTCATTAGAATATCCATATCTTTCCCAGTATCCTAATTTATCTTTTTCTAAAAACGTTATTCTAACAACCCATTTTGCACTTTTATAAAAATAAAGATCTGGTATAACTGCTCGCACGGGCCCACCATGTTTATTGTCAATAGGAATTCCTTCATATGTTAATGCTAATAGAGCATTATCAGCTAATAATCTTTTTATTGGAACAGTTGTAGTAAAACCTTGATCGGCACAATAAAATTCAACAAAATGGGCTGTTTTTTTTGGCTTTACTAGGTTAAAAATCTTCTTAAAAGAGATTCCGCTCCATGTAGTATTAAACTTACTCCAAGAAGTAACACAATGAATATCTTCTACAATTTCAAGATCTTGAAGTTCTTTCAAATCTTCAAGAGAATATGTTTTTTGATGCTCAATTTCTCCTTCCATCTTTAATTTATATTTCTCTCTATTAATATGAGCAATTCCTCCCTTTTGGAGTACAGGAAATCGTTCAGTTATATGTTGTCCAGGAGGTAATCTTGGTTTCTTGTGTAAATTAAAATTTTTTGTCATTAAATTACATTTAAAATTTTTCCTCAAATTGCAAAATATAAATATTTTTTTAATTAATTATGGTTTTTCTTTAACGATATTCCCAAGTTAAGATTTTCCACAAGCTCACTGAAACGATTTCGAACTGTAACTTCTGTTACACAACTTACACGAGCAATTTTTCTTTGAGTTCTTCGTTCATTATTCAGAATGCACGAAGCATATATAGCTGCTGCACAAACGCCTGTTGGACCTCTTCCAGAGGTTAATCCTCGTTCTTCTGCACTTCTAATTATTATTTTTGCCATTTTTTGGCATTTGGTTGTTAATCCTAATTCTGATATGAATCTTGAGAGAAAATCCATTGCTTTACTAGGATTTAATGCAAGCGATAATTCTTTTGAAATGAATCTAAATGATCGCCCAATTTCTTTCTTATCTACACGAGCCACTTCAGCAATTTCATTTAATGTTCGTGGAACTTTGAACATTCTACAAGCAGCATACAAACTGGCAGCTGCAACCCCTTCTATACTTCTTCCACGAATTAAATTAGCTTCAACAGCATCACGATATATTTTAGCTGAGCATTCTCGTAAATTTTTTTGAAGATCAAGATTAGAAGCCATACGATCAAGCTCACTTAATGCAAATGTAAGGTTTCTCTCAGTTGCATCAGATACTCTAATACGACTCTGCCACTTTCGTAATCTATATATTTGTCCTCTCAATTTAGCAGGGATTTCCTTTCCAAAAATATCTCGATTTTTCCAATCTATCATAGTACTAAGTCCCTTATCATGAATCATATAAGTCATAGGAGCTCCTGTTCGTGTTCTCTTTTTTTTCTGTTCAGCATCAAAAGCCCTCCATTCTGGACCACGATCAATGTGTTTTTCTGAATGAACTAAACCACATTCTTCACATACTAATAATCCTCTATTTTCATCAAAAAAAATGTCTCGCCCGCATTCTGTACACAGATTGATTTCTGTGTTCTCTTCTGATGCGGATTTCAGATCTCTCCGACTTGAAATAAAATACACCTTTTTTTAAAAATATTCTTTTATATTTAAAGACCTTCTTAAAAACTAAGTTACTTTAACGAAAAATTTGGTATTAGGGTTAAATGTTTGATTGGGTAAGGCTTTAATTGAAATGAAAGGTGACTCTATTTTACCAAATATATCTTTTATATATCCAACCTGAGTGTACTCTTCATTAAAAACGGGTTGTTTGAATATCTTTTCTAGTTTATTATTCCATTGTTTTGCTCTAAATATTTGATGCTTTTTATTTGATTGTCCAATATAGAATAGGTTCAGTTTAACCCAGTTCTTTTTCAAGAGATCCCCTTGTTGAGTGGATGAAAATTTAATTTAAAATAAATGATGGTTGCTAATATTTAAATATAATGGTTTTTACTCTATTTTACTACAAAAATGGAAATGAAGGATTTATTAATCTATTTAGAATTCTATCAAAAGATCACTTAATAAAAATTTTAGTAGAAATTTTTCTGTAATTGATATTTTTTTCTACAATCACATTCATGTTCATTTTGATCTAATTCCTTTAAATTTTGAGTAAGAACAAAATCTTTAAGTGTTCTTTTTGCTGAATTTTCACATTCCCTCTTTAAACAATTATGGATTCCTCTTTTTGTTCCAGCTCCTGAAGGATCTGATAATATACGCACATACTTTAAATTTTCTTGAGTTATTGACTTTTTTAGGCATTTAAATAGTGAATAAAACCAAGGGGGTCGATATCTGTTTTGAAACCATAAATATTCTACAAGGGTTCCTTTTTGAATATTTAATGGATTGATTGATATGGAATTCACGTTTAAGCCTATTAATGTTTTTATTGATTTTGAACAATCATCGATAGCAGCTTGTTCATTTAGAAATGGTGGTTTAAGCAATAAATACACCTTTACGCCAATATTATGTTCTTTACATCTATTCAGGACTTCTTTGAAATGTTTGAATAAAACTCCTTTATTTATATAATTATTTCTAATATAATCGTCTACAGTTTCAAGTCCAATAGCAATTTCAACATATTTTTTATCCAGAAATTCACTGATTTCTTCTAATTTTTCTGAAGATATGTATTTTAATCGCGATTCAATCACAAACTCTTTTATTTTTTCTTCTTTTGCGATTTTTCCATAGATATATTTTCTAACTTCTTCAGGTACTTCTATTTCGTCTAAGAAACTTCCAGAATTAAATATTTTTAGAACAAAATTATTAGAATCTTGTTTAATTTCATTAATTCTATTATTAAAAGCATAATCAAATTGATTAATAATTTCTGTAGCTGAAACATCTTCTATATTGGCATCTAGATAATATCCACACATAGAACATCCCCCTGCTTCACCTAATGCCCAACTACATCCTTTAGTTCGCAAGATAATTGTGAATTCTTTTCCTATTTCATTTATAAGTCTATCTCTTTTTATCCAAAAACTGATTGGATGGTTCAATTGCTCTTCTTCAAATTTATTCCTATTTTTTTGAGCATCTAGTTTAATCGATTTAATTTTTCCCGCGATTATTTTATTAATCTCTCTAAAAGAACTATAACTTTTCATTGATTTTTACAATTCTCCCGCTTTTAGAATTTCTTAAAAAATTTGAACCAACAATTAAATCCCCACTCCCTATTATTTTTCTCTTTCCCTTATCTATAATAATTACTTGATTGCGTGGGATGAGATCCGAGCTATATTCTAACACACCACTTCGAAATAATGTATTTCCTTGAATTTCTTCTCCATTAAAAACGATATAGTTTGACTTAATAGCACGAGGAGATTGAATTAACCGGCTTAATCCTGTAAGCGTTACTTCAATTTGACCGGTTGAAAATCTAAAAACTCCTAATTTTTCATGAGTTTTTAAATCTATTAAATCGATCTGTTCATTAGCTCTTACTTTAATCTGTTTTAGTCCATTAGAAATGATTTTATTACCTGAACCAGCGCCAAATTGATAATCTAAGATTTTAACAAATTTCCTAATCCAAGTTTTTAAATAATATTCGTTTTTGGAGTAGCTTGTTTTTGGTTTGAATTTACTTTTATACTTATCAACTAAGTCTTCTAATGAATTGAGCGATTTAGTAGAGGTCGTTTTTTCATGAATTTTGGATAGAATAAATTCATTAGGTAATTTTGAAGAAGCCCTCTTCACAATTTCGAGATATCCATCTTTTAAATGACAGATAATGGGTATATTTGGATCATATTTTTCTATTATTTTAACTAACATCTCTGCTGTTATATTTATTTCTTCATTATCCCATTCCCCAGTAACAGAAATATCATAAGAATTAACAGGAAAGATATTTTCCAATTGTCTTGGTATTGCTCCCAATGGTGAAGTCAAAATAAATTCTTGAAAATTTGGAAATTCTGAAAATTTTCTTATAACATTATAAAATAATTTATGTGATTTAGATTTTGAATAAGGTTTTTTAGCAGAACATGGGAGCAAAATAATTAACGTTGTCCAAGATTCAGGTACAAAATGTTTGATTGTTCTTTCTCTAAAATGCTGGAAATCTGGTCTATTATACGATGAGGGCCCAAGACACTTTATTTTTTTTCTTTTTTGTATTATTGGAGTTTCGTATTTGATATAATTAAAAAAATTTTTGTCCAAGATCTTTAACATTGAAATTAAATTCATATCATCAAAAGAAGACTTTTCTACAAACGCACGAAAATCCTCATAATGTAAATAT
Source organism: Promethearchaeota archaeon (assembly GCA_048938005.1). GTDB lineage: Archaea > Asgardarchaeota > Lokiarchaeia > Sigyniarchaeales > SOKP01 > Loki-b32. The sequence goes on from JBHLMQ010000004.1 coordinate 72,493, forward strand.
TGCTTGATCTTTTTCATATAATTATTTGCTGTAATTAAATTGTGCAAACTTAGTAAATCAATCTTCTCGGCTGAATATTTATTGTCTAAAACATTGTTCAAATTACCTTTGCACGCTAAACATGAGCAGGGCAAATATTTTAATTTGTATATGGGTAGCAAATATTCTATTGTATCATAGAAGTTTTCAGCCGATAAAAACATTAGATATGAACAATCAATTAAATCTATTCCTAAGTAAATCAACAATGGATAATATTTTGAAATTAATCTCCCAGAAGCCATAATTATTATATTATTGTCAATTTCTTTCTTAATTTTCATAATTATTTTTAAAATACTTCTAAAACTGCCTAAATTATCAAATATATCCACTAAATTCACAATTTTTAGATTTTCAAAATGTTTAATGATAGGAATATAGAAATCTAACAATTCAGCATAATCAAAAATTTTTATTGATAAACCAAAATTTAGATTTGGATAAAGGGTTAATATTTTTTCTGCTATAACGAGATAATTTTTTATTTCTTTTATCGCAAATTCTTTACTTATACTGGTAGTTGGAACATTGAAAGGAATAAGTGATATTATATTATCTTCAGAGAATATCTTAAAATTTTTTGTTAATATTTCTTGAAATTTTTGTATAGTTCCATGGTGTGTAAAAATAAATCCTGTATTTCTAAATTTCTCTCTTATAAATCCAATTTTCAAGAATAATTCTTTCGTAATTATGAATAAATCATGATTCTCAAACTCTTGAATAAAATTTAATTGTTTCATTAATGCACTTTTTATAGGAATAACAATGTTGGGAGTTGTAATATACAATTTTCGTTTTTTAGAAAAGAGAATTCGCCCGATTCTAGAATAACCAATCTTGCTGTTTAAAACTTCAAAGATATAAGTCATAGTTTGCAATAAAAAGCATTATTATTTGTAATAAATTTTTTATACTTCAAATAATGATATTTCCTAAAATTATTAAGAATTTAGTCATTTAGAGAAATTCGTCTGCTTGAAATTTTTTACGATTTATTATTATTATTTTATTATAAATGGTAAAAAACACCTAACCTAGAAGACTAAGAAATTAGTATATGGTTTTAACTCATCTAAGACAAAATTTGTATAGGTATCTTCAATTTCTTCTGAAATATATAGATCCCTTATAAAATTTGCATAATCTTCTATCTTTTTTACTCTAACTATAGCAAAAAGGCCATATTGTTCACCAATTCTGAAGAGATCTGTAATGAAATGACTTTCTATAAGTTTTAAAGCGAGTTTATTATATTTTGAAGGATCCTGTGGTTTTATTCTAAGAATAAATTTCCCTTCATATCCTATTTTCTTAGGAGAGAAATTAATAGAATAATTAAGTATAACGCCTTTTGCTTCCTGCTTTTTTATTCTGTTATGTATTGTTGATTGAGATAATTCAACGTTATATTGATTTTTCATTTTATCCCGGATTTCATATGTAGATATTGGTTTCTTCGATTGTTCTTCTTGTAATATCTTTAATATTAAAAAGTCATATCTATCCATAGTAAAATCAGAATCTAAATCAGCTTCATTTATTTTGATGCCGTTAGTCTTAAACACTCGTATTGTCTCGATTATATGATACTTCTTAAAATAAGATTCAGCCATAATACTATCAATTTTCTCTAATCCTTCATAATATTCTTCAGGAGATTTAAAAACTAATAATGATATTAAAGAGAAATCACCAAAAATTCCATCAAGCATTTTTAAATACGACATGTTCAATAGTTTTTTCACTATTTGGGGTTCTCTAGGGTTAGTTTTAATTTCTAGAATCACATATTTTAAGTTATGTGGTTGGATATAAGGGTGAATATTGATTGTAATATATTCAATGATTTCTTGCTTTCTAAGAACTCTAATTTTATTTTGAATTGTTTGTCTTGTGAGTCCTAGAGCTTGAATATTTTTTGTAATAAAAAATTTGGATCTCCCACTAAACATTTTAATTAATCGAAGGGCTGTAGCCTTTTCATTAGAATTCATCATTTCATTACAATTTATTATTTTTTTGTATTGTAATTAATGAATTGTTAAATAATTATTTAAAATTTCACTTATTTAATGAAAAAAAGATTAATAAATTAATTATTACTAAAATTAGTTATAATATAAAAAATTGTGAACTTACAAATGGTAAATTATAAAGTAGCTGACGAGAGCCTAGCAGAAAAAGGTAAAGAAGCTTTATATATAGCTGAAAGTAAAATGCCAGTAACTGCAAGAGTTATTCGTGAAAGATTTCAAAAAGAAAAACCATTAAAAGGTATAAAAATTGCAGGTTGTTTACATATAACAAAAGAAACTGGTAATCTTGCTCGAACTCTTAAAGCTGGTGGAGCCGAAGTATATCTCTGTGGAAGCAATCCCTTATCGACACAAGATGATGTAGCAGCAGCTTTAGTACAGGAAGGATTTAATGTTTTTGCATGGCATGGTAATACAGATGAAGAATTCTATTGGTGTATAAGACAATGTTTGGATGCTAAACCTAATATACTAATTGATGATGGTGCTGATATGATTGTAACCGCTCATCAGAAATATGAAGATCTCATAGAATCGGGTATTATATTTGCTTGTCAAGAAGAAACAACAACTGGAGTAAAAAGATTTAAAGCAATGGAGAAACAAGGGGCTTTGAAAGTCCCATTATTCCCTGTAAATGATGCCCGTTGTAAAAATCAATTTGACAATGAATTAGGTACAGGACAAGGTATTATTTCCGCCATTTATGGTATGCATGTCTTATTTGCAGGAAAGAATGTTGTAATTGCTGGTTATGGGCATTGTTCTTCAGGAATGGCTCTCAGAGCAAGAGGATTGGGAGCTAATGTGATTGTAACTGAAGTAGATCCAATTAAAGCACTACAAGCCAAATTTGCGGGTTTTAATGTAATGCCAATTGCTGAGGCATTACCAGATTCTGATATAATTCTTACTGCGACTGGATGCAAGCATGTAATCGCCCCAACTCCTGAAATGTTTGATAAATTAAAAAATGGAGTAATCCTTGGAAATCTTGGTCATTTTGATATTGAAATTCCTACAAAGGAACTTTATGAATATGCTAAAGAAATTAAACCAATTCGAAAACATGTTGAGGAATTAATCTTCCCCAATGGAAAGAAGGTATACTTACTAGCAAAAGGTAGATTAGCTAATCTTGTATTATCAGAAGGACACCCTAGTGAAGTAATGGATATGTCTTTTGCCTTACAATCATTAATGTCAGAATATATAGTAAAAAATAAAGACCAACTGAAGCCTGGTATGGTCAATATTCCCATTGAGATTGACGATAGGGTAGGATTCTTAAAACTAAAATCTATGGGCATTAAGATTGATAAACTAACAGAAGAGCAATATAATTACATCCATGGCTATGAAGAAGGAACTTAATCTATTTTTTTTTATACTATATTACTTTTTTTTCCCAAATTCCTTATGTAATTCCATTGATTTATCTAAGTATATAAATTTAAATTAACTTTCAATTTAAATTAACTTTCAATATAGCGAAATTGCATTATTTCATTGAAATGTTTCCATAGTTTTTTCATCGTATTCATACTTTTAACCTTCTATATTGCGGAGGAAATCTCCAGGGTTATTAGTTTGATATACTAATACAATTATAAACCCTGAAGCGGTTATAATTGCCTTCATAAAAAGAATCAAAAACAAGATAGATCCTTCTGATGGAGCAATATAAACTGAAAATGAATCAATCAACCAATGGCAGATTATAGCTTTATTATTAATTACTTTTAATTAAAAGAAAAACTTAAATATTAAATCAACTTAATAAAGGAAAATAGAAATCTAATGTAAAAAGGTATAGAAAATGAGAAAAGAGAAATTTGTTATCGCTACTATTATTTGGATTCTATGTTTAAATCTTCAAATAACTCTGAATTTTTTCATAATCTCACAATATGGAGCTCAAAATTATCAAATTAAAAACAATGCTGGTGAGATTTTGATTAATACGCCAGAAAATAAAACTTATTTCGCCCCATATAGCGGTTATTATCCATCTACATATGGATTCGAAAATGATAATGAAGGTGATAACCCTGAAGGTTGGGTAATAGATGATGAATCTGCTGGAAATATCGAGGTAATAGAAGAATTATACGGTCATAAAAATGTGCTTAAAATACCCGATGATTACCAAACTCGTGTAAATGTTTTATATCAATCCTTTGGTAGTGATATAAGCGCTGGAACTGTGGAGTTCTGGATATTAGCGAGAGATAGTTCATTTTTTCCAGCTATCGAACCTTTGCACATACAAATTGGAGATGAAAAAGCAGGTAATCCCTGGGAACATGCTTCTGTATTACATTTCGGATTAGATGAGGGGATATCTGTATCTGATGGCGGTACTTCAATAGAAGTTTACCCAGATTTATTGATAAATACATGGTATCATCTAAAAATAGAATTCGATTGTACAGATAATTGGCACTTATGGGTAAATGGAATTCAAACAGATATAAGCGGATATGATTTTAGAGGAAATCCAACAAGTATGACTCTAATAAGATTTTCAACTGGTAATTTTGATGCACCCCTTACTTTTATTGACGCACTTGGATATTCTTGGGATTCGAAATATAATATTGGAGATAATAGGTTTGAAGGATTATTTATTTCTTATGATACAATCATAAATTTCGATTGGGAAGCATATTCAATAGATGGATCTACAAATAATACTATTCTTGGAGATACAGTAATCGCTATGCCCGATTTTGGACAGCATACCATCCAAATATTTGGAAAAGATTCAATTGGAGACGTATTTGAATCCGATATTCGACATTTTAGCACCAGTCCATTGAACCTAATTGAACCAAAAAACATTACATACACAGAGCCAACGAGAAGATATTATCCGGGCACTTATAGTTTTGAAAATGTTAAGGATGGATTAGATCCCCCAGATTGGATAGACTTAGGGGGAGAATCGTGTGTTATTAGTGAATTTGAAAGGCATAAAAAAGTCATGAAACTGTTCTATCCTGGGGGTGGAGATCATACCATCGATGTAAGAAACATGTTTGAAACCACACCAGAATCTGGTACTATAGAATTTTGGTTAGCCCAAAAAGATGCCAATGCACCAATCGAAGCTCATTTTAGAAATTTGGGAGTTGGTATTTGTTTTTCATTAAGAATGAATAATGATGCTTTTCAGTTTTATAATGGTACATGGCATCCAGTAGGAAAGAATGCTTCAGATAGAAATTGGTACCATATTAGAATTGATTTCGAAACAACAATTGAAAGTTATATGGGTTTATCACAATGGAAGTGGCGATTATTTATCAATAATGAGCTTTTTGGACCTTATAATTTCAATTATCAAGTGGCTCCAAACTTCTTCCGATTTTATGCGGGAATACTCGCAGATACAAGTTATGTTGACGCCATTGGATATTCTTGGGACCCTAATTATAATGTTGGATCTAATCTAAAGGAAGGTTTCCTTTTAGATTTTGAATATTCGCCTTATTTAGAGTGGATTGGCTACTCCTTAGATGGTCAAATGAATAAACAAATAAGAGGGAATACTGTAATTCCTTTACCAAGTAATAAGTCACATTCAATTCAAATATTCGGAAATGATTCTCTAGGTTATAATTATTATTCAGAACTGTGTTTTTTCACGATAGAATATCCAATAGAGCTATTCACATTAAATCCCGGGACATGGGAAGATTTATTTAGCATTTATTTTGATAGTGACCCAAAATATGTTTTCATTGGAGATGCTGACAACGATGGATATAATGACATTGTTGTAGGCACCTATATTACAAATAAGATTAAGATATTAACATGGAATGATACTATTAAATCTTGGAATCCGCCTATTTCCAAAGATACAGGTACTACTCCATACGAAATTAGTATTGGAGATGCTAACAACGATGGATATAATGATATTGTAGTAGCCAATTTTAAATCAGATACCATCTCAATATTTTTATGGAATGAAAGTTTAGGTGATTGGGATTCACACATAAGATCTGCTGGTGATGGTCCATCTAATACCATTATTGGAGATGGAAATAATGATGGTTTTAATGATATTATAATAGTAAATTATTATAGCAATAATGTTTCAGTCTTTCTATGGAACGATACTATTAGTAATTGGAATTCACCAATAACAAAAGCTATTGGTAGTTATACTAATTCACTAGCCTTAGGTGATATCAATAATGATGGTGATAAGGATATCATAACCACAAGTACGGGTGATGATAAAATACATATTTTATTATGGAATTCCAGTCTAAATGATTGGTCTCCAATTGAAAAACATGCTAATCAATATCCCACTGGTTTATCTGTCGGAGATGTTAATAATGATGGTTTTAATGATATGATAGTAGCAGATGCTGAGGGTGAAGGTATTTCAATATTTTTATGGAATGAAAGTTTAGGTGATTGGGATTCATTCATAAAATCTACTGGTGATTATCCACGTGAAACATTTATAGAAGATGTTAATAATGATGGATACAATGATATCACGGTTGTCGCCGGTGGTTATTTGTCCATTTTATTATGGAATAATAGATTTAATCGATGGCAAGAGGAAATAAAAAAATCAACTGGAAATAATGATAATGTGGGTGAATTATTCATCGGAGATCTGAACAATGATGGATTTAATGATATTTTAATGGGTACTCAATTTATATCCGATCATGATATAAGAATTTATCTATGGAATCGAGCTCCCATCATCACTATTAAATCCCCTCAAGAAAAAGATGCATTCGGAATTCAAGCTCCAAATTTTACTATCGAAATAAAAGATAATGAATTTTCCTCATTATGGTTTAAAATAAATAAAAATGAAGAAAAAATTCCTTTTAATGGAAATGGAACTATAGATAAGACATTATGGGAAAATTTGGATGATGGGACAATAAAGTTTAAATTCTTTGCTAATGATACCTGGGGTGGAATTGGTTTTACTGTTATAAATCTGCAAAAGGATGTTGTGAGTCCCTTAATTACCATAAAAGCTCCGACTGATGGAAATATTTTTGGAAAAGACCCTCCACAATTCAATATTACTATTTATGAAGCAAATTCATATTCTCTTTGGTATACAATCGATAATGGAATTACAAACTATACTATTTACGAGTTATGGGGATTCATTAATCAATCAGCGTGGGATTCAGCCCTCCCAGGAGATATAATAATTAAGTTTTATGCCAAAGATCTTGCAGAAAATATTGGGACTAATGAAGTCATTATTGTAAAGGAAGATGGTTCATCAGAATTTCCTCTTGAATTAATACTTCTTATCTCGTTTATCAGTGGAGGAGCTATTATAGGAATAGCAGTGTTTTTATTAGTTAAAAGAAAAAGAACTTTATAATTTAAAATTTTTTTTTATTAATTAATCAATTCAAAAGAAAAAATTAAGTTAAATTTATTAAATAAAATAACAAGTTTATATTGAGATCTCTTTTTTTAGATCTCCTTTTTTTAAATTAAGAACTATATACCATAATTTAGATTTAATTATGAAAATGAGCATTTTTTTCTAATTATTTATAGTTTTGGCTTCAATATATCATTAGAAGTTGCATCTCCATAGATCTCTTTAGCCAAAATTCTTAATCCTTCTAAACCAATTGGTTCTTCCCTAAGTCTATCAGACTCCCAGATTTTTAATTTTTTGAACTCATTTTTTATTTCTAATAAGTATTTTTCTTGAATAGAAGAGATTTGACTGCAAAAATTACATTTTTTTGCATGTTTTTTAGGGATTAACATGTTTATATGGATACCATCAAGCTGAATATATTTTTTTGTTAATTCTCGTGCTCTTTTAATTTCTTCAAAACTTGGTTTTTCGGCTATAGTTACTAATCTAAGTGACCCAATATCGTGAATTAAATATGAAATTCTCTCTCCACGTTTTTCTAATTCAACTATCATATTAAAAATTTCTTTTCCTAATTCTCGTCTTTCTTCGTAATTATTAAATGGTTTGATTATATTTCTCCACATTTTTGAAAAATGTCGAATCGCACCTTTTATGGAATTATAAAAATTTAATGAGTACTTTAACACAACTTTGACTTGGTCTTCAGGTATCTCAAAAAGAGTAATCATATTTGCCGTTGGAGGGAAATCTGCAATTATTATATCAAATTGAATATCTTGATTATTAATATCTTCAGCATCTAATATTTTTTGAAAAAACATAGCATTTTTTAGTGCTAATGGAATAGAATCAGCTGTAAAAGTTGTATCTATAAATTTTTCGATTTGTGGGATCTTCCCTACAAGAGGCATTTGCTTTGTAAGAGTTTTCATTTTCTCTATCAAATCTTTAGTGTATTTCTTAGCATAACTATCCGCATCTGGTTCAATGCCCCATAGATTTTTTGTTAATAGTGTTAACTTGTTTCCAATCTCCAATTTAAATAGATCACTAAGGTTATGAGCCATATCAAAAGAAATAAGTAGAAATTTTTTGTCCGGAAGTAATTCTGAAAGTAATACTGCTGTAGCGGCACTAATAGAACTTTTCCCTACTCCTCCTTTTCCCCCAAGAACTATAATTCTTTCCATGATTTGCTGTGGTTTTGAAACATCTAGCTTATTATATCAAAAATAAAAATAACATAAAAAACTAACTAAACAGAATTTTTTTTAATATTCTTACAATTAGCAAAAAATAAATTAATTAATTAATTTAATAACTCATAATCATCGTAAAAATGATGATTTCAAATTCAAAGTTATAAATCAAAAATAAAAAGTAATTATATCAAATTTATTCAAAATAATTTTTTAACTTATATAAATTAGATTTGGAAAGAAAAAATTGGAATTTAGAAAATGTAATTTAAATTATGGATGTGATCAAGATTACAAGTCAAAATGAATTTACAACTAAATATATAATAGAAGTAAAATTTACCATTAAAGGTGTTGTGGAAAAAAGCGATATAGTCGGTGCTATTTTCGGCCAAAGATAGATTAGAAACAAGCCAATTCGGCTAATTCGGCTAAACTGAAGGTCTTCTTTTAGATCTCGATTTGAGAGATCTCCAGAAGTCTGGTCGAATTGGGCGGATAGAAGTAGAAACCGAATCTAAAGAGGGAGTTTCTAAGGGCATTATTAAAATTCCGTCCTCATTGACTAGAAAGGAGACAGCATTATTGGCAGCGACTGTTGAAACTGTTTCTCGAGTTGGTCCATGCGAAGCAGAAATTAAGCTTATTGAAATTCGAGACGTTCGTGAAAGAAAACGGAAAAAAATTATAGAAAGAGCTGCAGAACTTTTAAAAGAATGGGACCAAAAATCTCTAGAGCAAAGTGAAATAGAAGAAAAAATAGATACTGATATAAAGCTTGGAGAAATTATTTCATGGGACTCAGAGAATCTTCCTGCGGGGCCAGAAGTAGATAATAATCCAGATTTAATTATTGTGGAAGGACGAGCAGATATTCTAAATTTATTAAGAATTGGTGTTAAAAACACAATTGCTGTTCAAGGAACTCAAGTCCCTAAATCAGTAATTAAATTAGCAAAACAAAAAAAATCAGTAACAGCATTCGTTGATGGTGACCGTGGTGGAACAATTATTCTTAAGGAACTTTTGCAAGTTGCAAGAATTGATTATGTAGCTAGAGCACCCGATGGATATGAAGTTGAAGAATTAACTAGAAAGCAAATGATAAAATCCTTACAAAACAAAAAACCAGCAAAATTTTTTAAGAATATTAAAGAAAAAGAGATTACGGAGAATGATATTAGTGATATAACAGAAGATGTTCATAAAATTTTAAAGAAGATTAAAGTTAAAGATGAATCTCTAATCAAGAATGCAATTGAGAATATTGAAGCAGGTTTTGGGATTGGACTTAATAAAAACCTCGAAAAGTTGTTTGATATGCCTGTAGGTGAAATTTTTGAAAAAATTAGGGACTTTAAAGATACTCAATATTTAATAATTGATGGAATTTTGACAAAAAGGCTTCTTTCACTTGCAATAAATATGAAAATTAAATTTATTGCATGCAAAAATAAAGAAGAAGAATTATTTATTCCTGAACATATTCTAGTACATTTCTTTTAAAGTATTAATTAAATCCCATTAAGAATCACTATTTTCCAAGTGGTATAAAGGAGAATATTAGTTGTATTATATATGAGACAACACCAAGAAGCACAATTCCAATAGCACAAATTTTAAAAACTAAAAAGTAATCCTTTCTCTTGGGTTTATTTGCAATTTTAAGAATTCTTTTTGAATTTTGGAAAAAAAAGGCTAATCTTCCATATAAACCAGGTTTTTCCTTCTTGCTTTTTTTAGCATATTTTTCATATTTTGGGTATTGAGACACAATAAAGAAAAAGTGTTGTTAGATAAAAAGTTATCTGTAAAAATAGCTATTTAAAATTAATATAGAATAAGAAAGATGTTGAGTATCAATCAATATCGAGTATATTTGAAATAAATAAATCTCGATCAAACGGTGTTAAATCTTGGTAACTTTGGCCTACACCTAAAAAAATGATTGGTTTTTTTGTCTCAAACGAGATTGATAAAGCAGCTCCACCTTTTGCGTCAGCATCTATTTTTGTTAAAATATTGGCGTCAATTCCAACATGTTTATTAAATTCTCTCGCTTGAAAAAGAGCATCGTTTCCCGCAAGGGAATCTCCGATAAAAATAACTAAATCTGGTTGAGCTACTCTGCATATTTTTTGTATTTCTATCATTAAGTTCTTATCTGTAACTTGTCTTCCTGCTGTATCAATTAAAACAACATCAATATTTTTGGCTTTAGCGTGTTCAATAGCATCGTAAGCAACAGAGGCAGGATCAGATTTATATTCATGCTTTATAACTCTTATTCCTACTTTTTCCATATGATAAGATAATTGTTCGATTGCTGCTGCTCTAAATGTGTCTGCTGCTGCTGCTACAATTGAGAATCCATTTTTTTTTAAAAAATAAGCAATTTTAGCCATAGTTGTGGTTTTTCCTGTTCCGTTAACTCCAAGAAAAACAAGTACATAGGGTTTCCCTTTTTTTTTAATTTCCTCAAGTAAATCAATCTCTTCTCTGGGTGTTAAGATCTCCGTGATTGTTTCTTTTAATACTTCAAATAACATTTTTTGGGTGGATGATAGGCGCCCAATTTGTTTTCCTTTAAAAGAATCAATAATCTTATTGCATATTTCATCAGCAGTGTCAATAGCTACATCATTACTTAAAAGAAGTAATCTTAGATCATTAATGGCATTATCTAACTTTTTTTCTGTTAAAGTTTTTTTTACAAATGATGAAAAAACGTTCTTTAATTTTTCAAGCATTTACTTCTCCATAATCATTTAAAACTTAATTGAAAATATAACAAGATTAATACAAAAAATGTACTTTTATGTAGTATTTCTTTGAATAAGTTGAGAAATTTCTTGTAAGTTCACATCCACATTTTGAAGTTGTGTTCTTAAAAATTGAATTTGTTTATTGTGTTGTTCAATCATTTTATCAAGAAATTCAATGGTTCCATCCAAATCCTTCTTGATTACAACATCCTGAGTAACAGCAAGTAGAACTTTTTCTGGTTCTTTAATAGTTGCTCTAATATTTACTAATCCTCCAATTGGAACTAAAATTTCATCATCTTCGCTTATTCCTTTTTTTAAATTTTCTACAGTCATTTTTGTATTCATTATATTTCCTAAAGAAGCATTAATTATTTCTAATTGTCCTTGAAACATATCACGCTGTTCTTTTAAGTATCGAAATTTTATTAGTTGTTCCTGATATTCCTTAGGAGGTTCCATGTTTATCAAACCTTGTTTTTTAATTTTTTTACTCTGATAACTCTCGAATGAGATAATCTTGAGATTCTTCTAGAGGTATTTCTTTAATTTCTTGTATTGCAATTTGACGTCTATATATCCCAATTGAAGTAATTTGACATAATACCTTTTCAAGAGCGTCTTCTTCTTTTAAAGCTCGAACTTCTTTTCTAAATAAATACTTTTTATGATTTTTTCTGTAATTGCCAATAATTCTGAAAATTTTAATCTCTGACATAACTAAATGAACCCATTCTCGCAAAGCTTTTAAAATACGATAATATTTCAAAAAATATTAAATTTTTCTTTTTTCTGCCATAAGAAAGAAAAATTTTTAGAGTTTAAGAACAGAAGTAAGTCTCATTAATTCTGGTCCTGTAGAATCTACGCCAAATATTCCACTTTTATCGTTTACTATTGCTCCTGAGCTTAAATATGGTACTCCACGGTTAACTGTTGATACATCAACTTCATCAACCTTTAAAACAGAAGAGATGTAATTAATTTCATCATCAGTCGATAGGGGATGCACTAAACAACCATAATTATTGGCTAATGATATCGAACCAGGAAGGTAGTAATTTGCAAATTCGTAAACTACTGCCTCCACATTCAAAATATCCTCAATTTCAGTCTTATAAGGTTTTAAAAATGAGCTAATTATCGCACCATTATCATTACATAAAACTAAATTTCCAAATGCATTATCAATTGACTTTAGAATTCCAATCTGAATTGATTCATTCATATATGATTTTAAATTATTAAGTTCATCCTCTCTAATAATATGTGGTACTATAATTCCATATTTATTCGATACAGAATACACACCTAATAAATTAGAATTATTAATAGTCAGAGGGTAAAATGGTTCTTCAAAGATATTTTTGAATTTTTTAAGTAAATGATTTAGCATTGTTGGAGGATATAGAACATAGCAATTGTTGGCAGATAAATATACACCAATCAAACTTTTCCCAAATATCTGAGCTCTAAGGATTGACATTATAGAAACTTTTTTAGAGATTTAGTATGCCTTAACTTAAATAGACAACAACTAACCCATCGATGTTCTTGGTTGCCCTGATTTTAAGTTTCCTTGGAGGTTTTTGAATTCCTCGTTCCCATATTTTTTGATTTACCTCTTGAGTAATTACTAAGGATTCTGGCTTAAAATGGCGTTTTACATAATCTTTCAAATATCTAATTGCTTTTTTAGCACGTTTATTTCTCGGACCTTTCCGCGCTTTTACGAGAGGAACAATATATATTCTCTCATCAATAATTTCTTCTTTAGGTGCCTCTATTTCCTCTATTTCTTCTTTTTCTTCAAGTTCTTCTTCAAATATTTCACTTATTTCTTCTTCTTCAGAAATTTCCTCTAAACTAAATTCTTCAATCTCTTCAATTTCTTCTTCTGATTCTTCTTCCATTTCTTCAGAATCTGTTAATTCTTCTTCTAAATCCTCTAAATTAATTTCTTTTTCTTTTTTTGCCATTTTATTTCAATTTAGTATTTGATGATAAAAATATTCTTTAATCTCGTTTAAGTCTAGTATTCCTCCATGATCTTCTAGTATAAGGGCTAGATCTAACTCTGCGCTTTGTCTTCATAGTAATCCAACTTGGAATTGTTTGACTTTGCTTTGCTTTTTTAGCTCTTCGCAATTTGGATGGTAAATCTTTATTTCTTGCCATAAATCCTAATCTCTAAAAATATTACTAATTCTTATAATTATTTTTTTATATTAAATTCTTTTTTTCTGTCTAATGAAGAAATTTGTTCTAAAAGTTTTTTAAAAGCATTATCTGGTAAAGGTGTGGCCCCTCTTAATTTTCCTGTTTGAAATAATTGAATCAATTGTAATTCTATTTGTTCTGCAAATTGGGGTTTAACAATCCTAATATTTTCTAATCTTTGCCTTCCTTCTTGGCTCAATATTTTTCTCATTAACTGATATTTTTTGGTTTCAAACTCTTTTTGCTGAGCTTCTGCTATTTGTTGTTGTACTGCCTGTTGCTTTAATTCCTCCAGCTTTCTTCTCCTAATATTTTCTAAATCTTCGTCGTTACTCAATCTAAATCCCTAAATATACAAGTTTTAGGTTTTATGTCTTAAGATTGAATATGCCGTTCTTTCTAACAAACTTGTTCCTTCAACAGATATTGTCCTTCCTTCTTTTTCCTTTTTCTCAACTAAATTGGCATTTTCTAATTGTTGTAAAGCAATTCTAATAATTTTGCCACTTCCTTTTGCCGAGTGATGCAATCCTGGGCCTTTTTTGTTTCTTCCACCATAGAATTTTCTAAGTTTATTAACACCTATAGGTCCAAATTTTTTTACTTTTCTAAGAATTGAAGCACATCTTATATACCAGAACTTTTCAGAGTCCATTGGGGCTAATTCTTTGAAAAAAGCGGTCTTCCAAAATTCTAAACCTTCAGGAGGCGAAATTTCAGGATACTCCCTTAGTTTTTCCGCTATTGCTTCGACAAGTTTTTCCGGTTGAACGACATATATAGACATGTTAATCTTTAATTCTATATTTCTTTATTAAATATGATACGTTTTAAAAGTCAGAATAAATTAAAAATTTTATCATTTTAAGAACAAAAGACGATGTATAACGAGGAGTTTAAAAAAGTAATGCTTGGAGAACCTCATGTCATTTTGGGTAAGAAGGGGATAACAGAGGAGTATATAAATCACATTCTTAAACTTTTAAAAAGATTTAAAATAATAAAAATAAAAGCTTTAAGATCCATTGCAAATAAATCAAATATAAGAGCATTAGCTTCGGAAACCTCAAAATTAACAGATTCTTATTTACTTGATGTTAGAGGAAATATTTTTGTACTTTCTTTATATAATATTAAAAAGTTAAATTAAAATAGCTCTCATGATTATTTAAATGCCTAAAAGTAATAGAAATTATAAGTATATAGTAAAAAAAATTGCAAATTCGCGAATGCTTTATTTATTTCAAAGGGCTCATGAATTATTTCCTAAAAATAAAACTTTAGCAAATAGATACACTTATTTAGCAAGACGTTATGCTCAAAGAGCCAAAATAAAAATCCCATTTGAGTGGAAAAAACGTATATGTCATAAATGTAAAATGTTCCTCTACCCTGGATTAAATTATAGAGTTAGAATGCACTCACATAATGGAAAGGGATCTCATATCTCCTTAACTTGTTTTGAATGCAATAAAACTACTAGATACTTCATTAAATTAAAAAATGTCTCTAATAATGATAAAAACCAACAAAAAGAAATTATTTGAAATAATATATGCCTTTAATTATTATTCTTGTTGAATGTGGAGTAGAATTAATACCTAAGAAAATAAGAAATCATTCTTCAGTTAAGAGAAATCTCTCCTCTAAGATTTATTCTTCTCAACTCTTAGATAATGCACTTCATCATACGGCAATGATCAATTTACGCAATGCTGAAAAGAGAGGACGTCCTGACATTACCCACTTATGTTTATTGAACGCTTTAGGTTCACCTCTAAATAAAAGTGGGAATTTAAAAATATTTCTCCATACAATTCATAACAAAATATTCGAAATAAATCCAAAAATTAGAATTGCAAAGAATTTCAATAGATTTAAAGGGTTAATGGCTAAGCTGTTAATAGATGGAAATATAGTAACAGAAACTACAAATCTAATATTACCATTTCAAGGAAATTTAAAGGAACTTATAACTACATTTGAAAGTTCTGAAATTATTTTATTTTCAAGTAAGGGTAATTTAATAAAAAATTATAAAGATTTATTTAGAGAGGATTTTACAAAAAATTACATAGCAATTGTAGGCGGATTTCAAAAAACCAGTTTCTCAAAAGAGATTCTTGATCTTTCAGAAAATTTAATTTCAATTTCACATTACCCTTTAGAAGCATGGGTCGTTATAAATAAAATTATAACCTATTATGAACTGACTTATGAAATCCAATAAAATAACTAAAGTTAAAAGAAATGGTGCTTTTTTTCATTATAAGCGTCGCTAGTCTAGGGGTAAGGATTCCGGCCTTCCAAGCCGGTGACCCGGGAAGATAATTCTGTTTCAGAATTTTTCGGGATTTCGATTCCCGGGCGACGCATTCCTTCAAGGAATAAATACTTTGTTCTAAAATCTATATGGCAGTAAATATTATGTATTAAATTTTCGTGAAAGGATGGTTTCACGATCTTTTTTTTCAAAATCTCTCAGAGTAAATTATACTTATTTTTCAAAAAGCAAAAGGTTAAATGTACATATTTGTATGTTATTGTTGAAAAAACGCCCAGCAAATATAAACCATTCCATATTATGATCACTTCTTTGTTTGTATTAAAAAGGCGTTTTTTCACTTCTTTTGAAATTTTTATCTTTTTCTTTCATTAATCTTAAATTCTTTATTTTACTATTGACCAATACTAAAATATAACTCGATATAATGGTCAAATATATTTATAAAGAATTCAAAACAACTTTAAATAAATTAAAATATCCAGATTCATGGTTTTGGTCGCGATATACTTTAAATACTTATTCTGGATGTGCTCATGCTTGTATATATTGTGATGCGCGAAGTCAGCGATATTATTTAGAAGATTTTGAAAATGAAGTTATAATCAAAACTGATTTTGACAAAAAGTTAGATCAGAGACTTAAAAGGGCTCGAACGTTATTACCTGATGTTATTGCCCCTGGTGGAGTAAATGACGCTTATCAACCAATTGAAAAGAAAATAGAACACACTAGAAAAGTCTTTCAAGTTATCTCAAAACATAAATTTCCAATTAATATCGCTACTAAATCAAAAATAGTTACTCGAGATATAGATATTCTTAAACAAATCGCTAATGATACTTGGTGCACGGTAGGGTTTTCCATATCAACTACAAATGAAGAATTAGCGAAGTTTTTAGAACCATATTCATCTCCACCTTCAGAACGACTTGAAGCATTAAAAACAATAAAGAAGGATGCTCCAGAGATTCATACAGGTACATATTTCATCCCTATCATCCCATTTTTAGAAGATGATGATGAAAATTTAGAAGATGTATTTAAAAAAACTAAACAGACGGGAGCAGATTTTATATTAATTAGTCCTGGATTAACAATGAGAGATCAACAAGCAGAATATTTCATTAAAAAACTTAAAAACAGTGATTATAAATATGTGGTAAAACCCCTTCTTAATTTATATAAAGGTGAGATGCATCCATCAAGCGGTTATTACAAAAAAATGCATTCAAAATTGCTCGATTTAGCACAGAAGTATCAATTACCTCTTCGTATAAATAGGTGGATTCCTAAAGATTTTAGACAATACAATTATAAAATTTCAGAGATTTTGTTAAATAAGGAGTATTTAGATCATATAACTGCAGGGAAATCAAATAACACATTAAAATGGGCTGGATTAAAGCTCAATAATCTCAAGGAATCAATATATAACATATATAAGAATGATAAAATTTATGAATTGGAAGGTTTTTATAAAAAGGAAATTGAATTGATTGTTCCCTATTTAGAAAAGATTGAAAAAAAAACTAATTTGGATAAATTTTTATAATATTATATTAGTGAAATGCTTTCAAAAACAGACTGATTTTAAATGGTAGAAATCGATAAAGTCATTTCAGAAATAAAAACTTCACTAGATAATCAAAAGTCTATTTTATCTGAAGATCAAATAAGTAGAATGTATAAAATAATAAATCCAGATATTAATGATTATATTATTTTAGGTGTAAGAACTGCTGAAATAGAGAAAATCGCTAGGAATGCTCAAAATAAATATAATCCTTTATTTGATGACGCAAAAGAAATATTTAAAATTCTGGCAAAATCTAATGTGGAGGAATATAAATTTGCGTCTTTTTTCTTTCTCAATAGGTATAAAAAATTATTTACTAATTCTATCCCTGAATTTTTTAAAACTGAGTTTTACCCTTATTGTCACACTTGGAGTACATGTGACAGTAGCTGCATAAGAGTTTTAGGACCATTCCTCGCAAAAAAAAAGAATGAACAACTAGCTAAAATCACTATTAATAAATGGGCTCAAAATGAATCACTATGGATAAAACGAGCTTCTATAGTAATACTTTTGAAAATAATTATGGTTCATAAAGAGTTTAACGAGAGATATGTGTTTCACAAAGTAGAAGAAATGCTGAATTTTTCGACCGAAAATTATATTGAAAAGGGAATCGGTTGGCTCCTAAAAACTTGTTCAAAATATAATCCTGATTCAATTTTCGATTACTTAATGAAAAATAAAAATAGATTACCTCGTCTAATACTCAGGTACGCAAGTGAAAAATTGCCAAAAGGAAAAAGAGCATTAATTTTAGAAAAATAACAGATTCACATAAAAAAGACAAAATCCTTTTGTATATAAACCTATTAGGAATGAATTTACAATTTCTGATCTCGCAAACTTTTGGACTTTAAATACCTATAGCAGACACATATGAAAAAACTTTATATGATATTTTTTCCTTTTTAAATTACGAATTTTGATATTTTAAAATAGTTTAGCATATCAAAATTTTCATCATTGGCAAGGTGGCGTAGAGGTTCTTCGCTTTCTGAAGATCTGCGAAACCCGGGAACGCACCAGATCTATCGAATAAATCGATACAGGTGATACTGAAGATCTGGGTATCGTGGGTTCAAAAAAAAAGTTCCTTTCGAGCTTTTTAGAAATTCCCACCCTTGCCAAACTTAATAAATTTGTATATTTATTTCAATCTTTGTTTTAAATTATCTACCATTTCTTTGGCATAATTATCTTTTGATTTTTTGTAAATACCTCCATCTTATCTTTCTAATAAAGATTTAAAAAAGACTTTTAATTTACAAGTTTAGATTTAAAATGAGATATGATTTTGATAGAATAATTGACTGTTCTGAAACTAATTCACTTAAATGGGATAAACACTCTCTTAGAGAACATTTTAAAACCGATGTGGTTTTGCCTTTCTGGGTTGCTGATATGGATTTTCAATGTCCTCAACCAGTTGTTGATGCTGTAAAAAAGAGAGTAGTTCAAGAAATTTTTGGATATAGTTGGCATAAAACACCCTCTTATTTAAATGCCGTAGCAAATTGGATGAGACGAAGACATAAATGGGAAATTGATACTGATTGGATAGTATACAGTCCTGGCATAGTACCCGCTACTTGTATGTTAATTCAAACTTTTTCTAATATCGGAGAGAAAATAATTATCCAGCCACCAGTTTATTATCCTTTTTTTACAGCGATACAAAGCAATGGGCGTAAACTGTTAACCAATCAATTACATTATGAAAATAAGAAATATACTATTGATTTTGATGATTTTGAAAAGAAAGCTAAAGATCCTCTGACGAAGATGTTTATTCTCTGTAGTCCTCATAATCCTGTAGGACGCGTGTGGACTGAAAAAGAACTAAGAAGGCTTGGAGATATTTGCTTAGAAAATGATATTTTGATAGTTTCAGACGAAATTCATCACGATTTAATCCTTTCAGGGTATAGACACACTCTATTTTCCACAATATCAGAAGAATTTGAGAAAAATACAATTATATGCACTGCACCAAGTAAGACATTTAATATGGCAGGATTACAAATTTCTAATATCATAATTCCGGATGAAAAGATGAGAGCATCATTCACTAATACCATACTTAACAGGAATGGTCTGATGACTCCAAATGCTTTTGGTATTGTTGCCTTAATAGCGGCCTACAATGATGGTGAAGAATGGTTGAGCCAAGTATTGGAATATATTGAAGCTAATTTCAAGTTTCTAAAAGAATTCGTTTATGAAAACCTCCCAGACGTTGACTTTATAGATCCTGAAGGAACATATCTAGCTTGGTTAGATTTTAGTAAATTGGGAATGGATGGCCAAAATCTTCGTGAATTTATGCTTAAGCAAGCAAAAGTTGCCTTAGATGATGGAAAAATATTTGGACCAGGTGGAGAAGGATTCGAAAGAATAAATGTAGCGTGCCCAAGATCGCTCTTAAAAGAGTGTATGATTAGAATCGTAAATGCTTTAAAAGAGAAATCTATATAATTCCTTACGTCAAGGATTATAAAAAATCTAATAAACTGATAATGTCTGGTTCCGTCTTGAATCCTTATCTATAAAATCCTTAAATTTTTCATGGTTTTCATCTATAAATTCCCAAAATTCATCATATATTTCTTCAAGGGTCATTTTGTTTTGATGAGAAGGCTTTTTTTGATATTCATTTTTTTTGCTTTTAGTGTTTTTTGGTTTATATTCAAGGTAATTCCCTTCTAGAATTAAATTTTCATAAAGTTCATCATCATTTTGTTTGAAACTTCTGAGATTTGAAAAATCTTCTCGATTCGATTTATTTTCAATTTCAAAATCTACTCGTTGATATCCTCGAACCTGAAAATTCTTATCTACAAATGCTTGGAATTGATGTTCACATACCAATCCTCGTGCTATTGACATTGTAGTTAATTGTTTTGCTTCTTCAATAACAGATTTAGGAATTTCTAATGATTTTTTAGATTTACACACTGGACAAATAAAATGAATCTTCGAAGTGTTAATATTTACATTGCCTTCAGCTTTAGTAATTGCCATTATGACACCTTCTTGAGTTCATCTAAAATAAATAATAAAAACCCCATTTATTTCTTAAAGAAAGGGATGAGATTTAAGAAAAGAGACATTACCTATTAAGTAATTTATTAATTATCCAAATTAGGTATTATTCGGATCAAATTTAATATCCATGTTTCTTTCATCCAATTCAAAATTGATTTCTAAATTTGACACTAAAGCGCTTTCAATTTTAAAATGGTGCTCGCCTTCTGTAAATTTCTTTAAAGAGTCCTCATTTAATTTTATTAAAATACTAATACTATCATTTAAATTAATGGTTCTACCACTTAATTTACCTTCCATAACATCATTTAAATTAAAGGACTCTCCTTTATGGTAAATCAATATACGATTCTTTATAATATCTAGATTTACACTTTCTTTAGAAAAATTTAATTCTATATTATCTAAGAAAAATTTAGCATATTTAGAAAAATCAAGATCATCAGGAACAAATTTTTTTGAACTGAAATCTCCTATTTCAATTTCTTCAGGAATCACGAATGGTATAATTAGATTTAGAATTTTTATCTGAATTGAATCTGTTTTTCCATCACCAGTAGTATCTACTGTAAAAACACTTTCTTTTGGAGGAAAAATTTTCCTTATTAATACTTTAAAAGCAGATAAGTCAAATGGAATAAGCTATCAACCTATTTTTTTTTCTATAGATATTATAAGTTTTATTAATTTATTTATCTACTTCAGAAATCCTTACAGGACGGTTTTCTTCATAAGATTTCTGAGCAGCTAATGCTACAAGAACATTTTGCAAACCATCGGCCCCATTAGGTTTAGGTTCTATATTTTTACTTAAACATTCAAGGAAATATTTCAATTCAGTCGAATATGATTCCATGTATCGTTCCATGAAAAAGTATGGAATCTTGTCAATATTAGTACATTCCGCAGTATAAATACGGACAGTGTTAGTTGCCTCATTGTCAGCCACCACACATCCTTTAGAACCAAACACTTCAACACGTTGGTCATAACCGTAGACAGCTTGACGAGTATTATCAATTATGCATATAGCTCCATTTCTAAATTTTAAAACGGCTACAGCGGTATCTATATCTCCTACCTTTCCAATTTCAGGATCAATAAGTACTGCTCCAGTTGCATAGACTTCTTCCACTTCACTTCCAGCTTGGAATCTTGCCATATCCCAATCATGAATAGTCATATCAAGAAAAATTCCCCCTGAGACCTTTATATATTCTATTGGAGGGGGAGTAGGATCTCGAGAAGTAATTTTAATAATTTGAGGTTCACCGATTTGACCAGAAACAATTGCTTCATGGCATCTTATAAAATTACGATCAAAACGTCTATTAAACCCTACCATGAGTTTTATTCCTGTTTCTTTAACAATTGAAAGAGTTTCCTTTATCCGTTTTATGTCAGTATCAATAGGTTTCTCACAAAAGACCTGTTTATTTGCCTTAGCAGCTTCCTGAATTAATTTCGTATGAGAATCTGTAGGTGAACAAATAACTACTATCTCAATTTCAGGATCGTTAAATATTTCATTTACATCCGAACTGAGATTTAATACACCAATTTCTGTTGCCCATTGTCTTAATTTGTCATTTATTTTAATATCAGCTACAATTTTTAAATTAACATTAGGTATTTTGCGCAAAAGGTTTTCAATATGTATTTTGCCAATTCTACCTGCCCCAATTACTCCAATTGTAAACTTTTTAACCAAAATATGTCACTTAAAAACCTATAATTTATTAATTTCAGAATTTATGAGAAATTTACTATCTTCAAAGTTTTTAATGAAGAATTATAGATTTATATTTATTTAAGTCTAAATTGATTTAATTAATTAAAAATTTATTATTAAACAATAAAAGTGTTAGCTTAATGAGTGAAACAAATATTCAAGTTTATAGATACCGTTGGACAGTTCTTTTATTATTTATGGTAGAAAATATTACATTACAGATGTTATGGATTAGTTTTGCACCTGTGAGAAGCCTTGCCGTAACTTTTTATGGAGTTGATGCGCTTTCTATAGATTTATTGGCAATGAGTTTTATGATTGTATATATTCCAATTACTTTCCTATCGGCTTGGGTTATTGATAAATATGGTTTTAAAATAGGAGCAGGAATAGGAGCAATAATCGCAGGACTTTTTGGATTATTAAGATTTGTAGCATTCAATGATTATTTACTTGCATTAATATTTCAAATAGGAATCGGTATAGGGCAACCATTTATTCTCAATGCTGTAACAAAATTATCTGCTAATTGGTTTCCTGATGATGAAAGAACAACTGCTACTGGTCTTGCCTTAATATCACAGTTTCTCGGAATTGCGTTAGGTATGTTCATTACACCAATTCTTGTACCAACAAGTGATCTTCTACCTATGTTGCTTACGTACGGCATTATTTCTTTGATTTCTGGAGCAATATTTGTAGCGTTTGTTAAAGATAAACCACCAACTCCACCCACAAAAGCCATCGTTGAAGAAAAAGTTTTAATGTCTGAAGGTTTGAAAAAATTATTTATAAATAGGCATTTCATTATTCTATTTATTCTATTTTTCTTAGGCCTTGGAATTTTTAATACAGTAACTACTTATATAGAAGGAATTGTAGGAGGTAAAGGTTATGGTCCTGCTTTTGCTGGAACATTAGGTGCTTTAATGTTATTAGGAGGAATCGTAGGTTGTGTTGTAATGTCTCTTTTATCAGATAAATATAAAAAGCGAAAAATTTTACTAATAATTTCACTTTCAATAGCGGTGATTTCTCTATTCATAATTACATTCACAAACGATGAAATTATGTTGAATACATTTGGATTTTTATTAGGTTTTGGCTTACTTTCAGCAGGACCAGTTGGTCTTGAATTTGCTGTTGATTTAACAAAACCAGTACCAGAAGCAAGCTCCACTGGAATGTTAATGATGGTTGGTCAAATAGGGGGTATTTTACTTATTCTTACCTTAGAAGGTGCTAAAATAGGCATTGATTACTGGCCTGCTTTGCTAATTCAATCAATTTTTCTTGTTATAGCTTTAGTATTAACATTCTTCTTAAAAGAGACAAAAAGTGAATAAACAAATTCTTTATTTTTTTATTTTTTCTTAAATATAATTTTATTAGATTAAATAATCAAGGTGTTTGAATTCAAAATGAAAGCTGTTGAATTATCCGCAGAATGGGATCCAAAGCCTAATTTTAAACTCGGATCTAAAGATATTGAAGGTAGATTAACATATTTAGGTTCACAAGTTTGGAGAAGTCCATTAGTTAATGTTATTGAAAAAGAAAAACCTCAAATTAAAGCTAATGAAGTATTAATTAAGGTAAAAAGATGTGGAATATGTGGATCCGACGTACATATGGCACAATCATATGAAGATGGATATATTTATTATCCTGGTTTAACTGCTTTCCCTGTAACTCTCGGCCACGAGTTTGCTGGTGAAATTGTTGAGGTGGGAAGTCAAGCTATTGATAAAAGAACAGGAAAGCTTTATCAACCAGGAGAACCTGTGACTGTTGAAGAAATGGTTTGGTGTGGTGAATGTAAACCTTGTTGCGATGGCTATCCAAATCATTGTGAAAGATTGCAAGAAATTGGTTTTTCGATTGATGGGGCTTATGCTGAATATATCAAAGTTCCTGCAAAATTATGTTGGAGTTTGAAGAAATTAGAAAAAAATTATGATGACGTTTTCAAAATCGGAAGTTTAGTAGAACCAACTTCAGTAGCATACAATGCAGTAATTGAAAGGGGAGGGGGAATACGCCCGGGTGAGAATGTAATTATTTTGGGAGCAGGTCCTATTGGATTAGCAGCATTAAAAATTTTAAAAAATGCAGGAGCAGCTGTATCTATTGTTTCGGAACCTGAAGAAAGCAGAACTTCCTTAGCAAAAAAAATGGGTGCTGATTATTTGATAAATCCTTTAAAGGAAGATTTTGTAGAAAAGGTAAAAAGTTATACTGATAATGAGGGAGCAGCATTATATCTTGAAGCTACAGGATTACCACACATTGTAACAGATGATATCCAAAATGCAATATGGGAATGCAAAGCAGTTAATAGTACTGTAGTTATAGTTGCTAGGGCAGAGCAAAAAATGCCTGTATGCGGTGAATATTTACAAGTAAGGAGAGCTCGAATTGTAGGAGCCCAAGGTCATTCTGGTCATGGTAATTTTCCGAATGTTATAAATTGTATGGCGGCTGGGATGGATATGACTCCAATAGTCACAAAAGAAATCTCTCTTGATGAAGTTCCCAAATATCTTAAAATTTTACAGACAGATAAAGTAAACTGTAAAATTTCAGTTAAAATAGCTTAATGTTTCTTAAAATCAGTAACCTTTTATTATTGAAAGTTTTGATAACAAGAAACAATCAAAACTTTTTTATATCATTTTTATCTATTTTTGTTATTCAAAAATTATAATTTTGGAAGAGAGCTGATATTATGAATGAAAATAATTATGAGGAAGAAGATATTGAGTTAGAGGAAGAAACTGAAAGTAGCGAACAAATTCTTGAAAAGCAGAAAAAGCAAGAAGAAATCACTTTAAAAAGAACTGAAGCTAGTAATTTTAAAACGCAACATCCAGAATCTTTAGAGATTATGGAAATTGAACCTTTTTACAGAAATCCGTTGACTAACATTATAGAAAGTGAGGATTTATACTACGTTCTTGTCGAATTGCCAGGACTAGACAAAAAAAATGTTAAAATTTCATTACAAAAAGGAATTTTAGAATTACTTGGTGAAAAAACAATAAAATCTAAAGAGAAAAAGGAAGAGAAAAAGGAAAAAGAAAAGAAAGAAAAAAAAGATGAAAAGAAAGATAAAGACAAGAAAAAAGAAAAATATAAGGAAATAAAAGGTAACTATTTAAGGAGAGAAATTCGAACCACTAATTTCTTTAGATGTTTCCATTTACCTGAAGATATAACTCCTGAAGAAATTGATGCAAGCTTCAAAAATGGTATCCTAAAGTTAATAATCCCTAAAAAATCAGCAGTGATTAGTGAAAAAAAAGTAATAGAAATTAAATAAATTGAAACTTTAATTATAAAATTATTATCTTGTTTTTTTTACTTGGTTTTCTTTTTATATTCTATTTAAAAAAGATAAAGATCTGGTTTTAAAACATATTCTTTAATATCATAAAATTGCTCTAAGGTATTCAGATGAATCTTTAGCAACTTCCTCGAATGAGGGTTTCATAATTGTTTCAATTGATGCAAAACCATTATAGCCAGCATTTTTAAAAATACTTAAAAATGATCTAAAGTCAAAATGTCCTGAACCTGGAGCTCTACGTGTACAATCAGCTAAATGAATATGATATACATAGTCTGTAATTTCTTCCAGATATTCCCATATAAAACCGGGATCTTCTTCCAAATAAATATGGTAAGAATCAACTAATAATTTTAGACTTTCCGAATTTAATTCATTAATCAATTCTATGGATTCTGAAATGGTATTATACGAATCTATCTCAAATCTATTAATTGGTTCAAATAATAGAGTAACTTCTTTAATTTCTGCCAATCGACAACATACTTTTAAGGAAGATTTAATATTATTAATTTCCTTTTTATGACTACTTTCAAAATTATAACGTCCTCGAATTAATCCAATTATTACTTTTGATTGGGTTTCATGTGCAAAATCGATATATTTTTGAATTCTTTCAATTGCTTTATTCCTTATTTGATCGTTTTGGTGCCCCAAAGAATACCCAAAACGAAGGTAAGTACTTCCCGTTCCAATAGCAGAGATTTCAAAATCATAAGTATCCTTAATTTCGTTTATTTCCTTTGTATTAACTTTTTCAGGTTCAATAAGAGATAATTCTATTCCATCATATTTTAAAGGTTTTAAAAAATCACATAATCCTGCGAAATTCTTTAATATCTCGTTTTGATTACTTTTCGTTTCACTTAATCCGGAAACAATACTTAGCTTCATAATGGATTAATCAAATTTTCATAAAAATATGATTAGGATAGTTCTTTATTAATATAATAATATAGATCTATCATATTTTAAAATAGTAAAAAAAGTGAGATGAATTATCTTTAAAATAAGTTAAATAAATAAGGTGATCTTAAAAATGAAGAGTCAAATCATGACAAAATCTATTATGTCGTCTTTTTTCTTTGAAGATCCTAAAGTTAACGTCGTTGAAAGGGAAATAGAAAGAGTAAAAGTTAAATACTACTATTTCGAGTCAGAACTAAAATTAAAAACAGAAAAAAACCAAGTTCTCAATGGGAGTTTACTATCGGGAAATGGAATTTTGTTTTATGAAGGGAATGAATTTGAATTAAATCAATTTGACATTTTCTTAATTCCTCCCGCAAAAAAATTCATTATTAAAGGGAAAAAAAATTCAAAATATAAAATTGTATTAATTTCAAGCCCTATAAAGAAGAAAGTGGATGCAAATTTTGATATTCAACAGTATAACTTGAATATGTTCGTAACTCGAGGTGAGCCTAGTTCAAGTGAAAAAATGTCAACGTATAGAAGTGTATGGACAGCCTTTAAAAATGGTTTCTTTATGTCCGGTATAACTAATATTCCTAATGAATCTCTGAAAACAGGAGTGCTCACAAGTGTCAATTTAGAAAAGAATAAAGAGAAAGGAAGCATTGAAATTTACTCTCATGTTCATCCGGAGTTTCCTGAATTGTATATTTTTCTTATTGATGATGAAAATTATGCTATTACACAATACTTAATCAATTCTAAAGCTCAATCTGTTTGTAAAGATCTCTCAAATGGAGGAGGATTATTTTTTCCTGGGCATTTAGGTCATATTAATTTTGCGAAACCTTATTATAAAGATTTAAATTATTGTTCTTATATTTGGTTCATTCCAACTTTTGGTAAAAATCAAAAAATAGAACCAATTACTTTAAGAGTTTAAACTAATGGATCATTTTAATATATGTAAATAATTTTATGTGAAGTATTATGAGTAAATGGGAATTACCTCCAAAAGAATTTGGTCATATGGATAAACCAAGTGGTATTTATCTTCAAACAATGTCCATTCTTGAAATAAATGAACGGTTAAAAAAGAATGATGTTATTATCATTCCCTGTGGTTCTACTGAAAATCACGGACCAGCAGCTTGTATTGGAGAAGATACTTTTTTAGTAACCCGAATGGCAGAATTAATAGCGCAGAAAACTGGATGCACTGTTGCTCAACCAATTTGGTATGGTTCACATCCCTATCACCATGTAGGAATGCCAGGAACTATCATTGTCCCCGAAGAAACTTTTAAATCTCTATTAAGATCAGTAATGGCAGGATGCTGGAATATGGGTTTTAGGAAGATGATATTATTAAACGGACATGGTCAAGAATATGTTATTCCAAGCGCAATCCATGAATTTGCGAAAAACTATCAATTACCTATGCTAGTATGTAATGTTAATTGGTACCATGCAATTCCTCAACATTGCATGGATCAAGAACATGGTGGTCCATTTGAAACGCCCTTTATTCATGCAGATGAAGCTGAAACCTCTTTCTCAATGAATTTATTTCCTGAAATGGTGAAAAAAATAGATTCATGTGAGGATAATGTCCCTGTAGGGTGGATGCCAGAGGGACATGTTGATAAAGCTGGAAATATATATCAAAAACCAATTAAATGGTATGGACAAGTAGGATTTGGTCCTATCGAAGTATCTGCTTATCCAGAAGGTCATGTTGGGTGTCCTAGCAAAGCAACTTTTGAAAAAGGAAAACCTGGTATGGAAGCATTATTAGATTACTTAGAAAAACTTGTTAATGATATATTGAAAACATTTCCCCCAGGAAAGCTTCCTCCAACAGAGGGAATTACTCAACGAGATCCAAAAGAAATCGAACCTTATATTAAAGGTCCTTTAAATGGAGGGAAGAGTATCTATGAATTGAGATATCCTCCTTAAATTCTTAATACCTTTTTTTACTTTTTATAGATAAAATTTAAAAAAAATAATAGATATTGCTTATATTTGAGCACCACAATATGCACAATATTGTGCTGCTTCTTTTGTTATAGGCGTTCCACAATTAGAACAATATTTTGCTCGTTCTTCTGAAACTACTTCTTTTTGTTGTATCGATAAATGTTTAATCTGTCCTGTAGTTGTATTAAATTTACCTCGTAATTGACCAGAGGCTTTTAAGTCTAAAATTATAGCATTAATATCCTTTCGTGAAATTCCTGTACTTCTACTGACGTCATCTACAGTACACTCTGGATTTTCTTGAAATTCTGCTAAAACAACATTTCTTAGTTTACTTCTATTAGTTAATGCAAATATTTGACTAACTAAAATCGCAATCCCTATTCCAGTTGATATAAATCCCCACCATGACCATGCATCCCAAGGGATAAATGATTGAATCCCCCAATAAAGAAAAGCACCAGCGATTATTAGCGCACAAATAGAGAAACCTTCAGAATATTGATTTCTTTCATATTTCATATTAAATCCCAAAAATTATTGACACATATTTTAGATAGTTTTAACTAAATATTTGTTAAGATATTTATTAAAAGCATATATTTCATATAGATGCTTATAATTTATATAAAATGCTCTTTTGAAATATAATAAAAAAAAGTACCAACCAAAATTATTCAATTTGTTATTATACATTTATTTATTATTTTAAAAATTTGAGAGAAATCGAGTTGGTCCTCTGTTAAAGTTATAATAATGTTACCCAAAATTTTAACTGAAAGTATAAAAAAGTTATCTGAATGGATTACATTAAAATCTGGGCTATGAATTCCAATTTCTGAGGCAATTTCTTCAGCTAACTCGTATAATTGGGACATATTTAATCCTATTGATGTTTTGTTGAACTCTTGATTAATATAAGATTTAATCACAGCCCCATTTTCAGAAGTAATTAAAATAAAATATAACCCAGACTCTCCGAATTCCTTAATTAAGCTATCAAGTACTAAATCTGGGGATAAAATAACACTCATTATGATATAATTTATTGGTTTTTTAATATATAATTTTGGGTAAAAACTGAATTCTTAACTTGAAAGTTCGATTCTTCAAAAATTAATGTTCATCATACTAGGTCTTATAAGTTTTTTTAATTTTGATATAGAAAATTAAAAAAAGTAAAAATTCTCTCGTTTTTAAATAAAATAGGGATGGGCCTGGGAGGATTCGAACCCCCGACATCCCAGTCCGAAGCCGGGCACCCTATCCAGACTAGATTACAGGCCCTAAAATTAAATTCTAAAAATTTGTAGATCATATTATTTTCATTCATTATTTCTAAAAAATCTTATTGTATTATGAATAGCGGACTTATTTATGATTTCTTGAATATAATGAAGAAAAAATGGGAAAAATCTTAAATAGTCTATTTTTTAAAACCGTTATCTAAATATTTTAAAAACATACGAAATAGTTTTGTGAATCTTAGACCTTGGGAGAGATCTCCATCAACTTTTATTTTGCCTTTCATAAAAGCATCAGTTCCGGACATCTCACGCTTAAGAATTTTTACTAATATATTATTTGGATACTTAACTCTAAACGATGCGCTTCTGTTAATTCCTTTTTTGTATAAAATTGTCCCATTATTTACTTTAAGCCAAAAATTAAAATTAATATCTTTAAGGATGATTTGATATATATCATCATAATCTATTATTTCTTCTCGTAATTCTTCAGTATTACTGATAATGATAACTGCAAATTTAATGACTTTATCTAAAGTATCAATAAATTCACCCTCTTTGTTTTCTAATTCATGAATGACCGAACTGAAAGGCTTTGAATTAAGCATAGCAATATACTTGTTAATAATTCAAATATAATATATTATATACCTAAATATTCCTTATAATCTACATTGTCTTTAATCAATATAAATCTTTCTAATAGATGCAATAGCAAGCTATTCAAAATAAAATTTTTAAATTCTCATTTATTCCTTTGCTTATATAAATAGTTTTTTTAAAGCCCACATAGTGTAGTCCGGTCTAGCATTCGGGACTGTCACTCCTGTCCGATATCAGAACCTCCGAACGGGGAGACCGACGCGGGTTCAAATCCCGCTGTGGGCGCCATTCTAACTTTAACTAACTTAAATATTAAAGTATTTACTTTTTTATAAAATTTGAAAATAAGATAACTAAATGTAAAAAATTAAAAGTTATAAAAAAAAAGAGATGTTTAAATGAAATATACTAAATAGAGAGGTTAAATTAATTTTATTATAAATCTTCTACAAGATCTTCATAAGCTTCTAAAGCTAATTCTATAATCTCCTGGAAAGCCATAGCATCTTGGAGGTTGCCCTCAACAGTGATATCTCCTGCCATATATGCAGAAGTTGCATCTACCTCCCCTAATAGAATACCTGCACCGACTTCGAGCGTCGAGGACATAGTGAATGAAGGATTATCAACATCTCCTTCTCCATAATCAAGAACTCCATCTTTAACGGTCATCCAAGTTTTCTTATCTGCGTCAGTGACTATGAGCTGGATGGCTATATCCATATCTTCAAGTTCTTCTTTTAGATCTTCATTCTCAAGAGAAATTTGTTTAATAAACTCATACATCTTCAAAAGATTATCGGCGCTAGCTGAAGCAGCTCCTGCTTCTTGAATTGCTTTTAATTCCTTTAATAAGGATTCATCAACCATTTTAATTTTCAACCTTCTTTTATAATTTTATTGCTAATTTTAAAAATTGTTTAAGAATATATAGAATAAAATAACATATATAAAAAGGTTTTATTTCTATAAAAAGGTTTTATTTCTTCTTTTTATTATACAGAATACAATAAGCTTGAATACAAGAAAGAAATGAATTTAAAACCTAATATTGTGTTATACATGTATTATTAAACCTTAAAATCTCCTTTTAAAAAATTAAATTAGTTAATGCAAAAAATTAAATCTTGGTATTCTTTTTAATTTCTAAAATTACTATAATAACAAAATTAGGAGTTTTACCAAAGGAATGATTATGGATAAATTATATATAGTAACCAGCAATTTGATTAATCAACAATTCTATAAAGCTGGGACTGACATAATCATTGGGCGAACACCTGAGGTTTCATTAAAGATAAGGAAATCTGGACAAATAATAAAAAAATTTAAAGATTTATTTAATCAAAATCTGCAATTATTCTTAGATGGCAAATATCTTAAATTTCTTAACCTGTTTAAGAAAATAAAAGGGATGGATGAAAATTATATAAGAGAAATTTATCAAGACCTCCAGCTTAAGTTTGAAACTTTAGGAGATGCTGAAAACATTAATACTGTAATTATATACTCACTTGTTTTAAATTCTCTAATTTCAAGCATCCGAGATATTAATTTTGGAGAATCCATCAAACAGATAAAGCAGCGCATAAAAAATAAGTCAAGAATTAGTGACAACAAGATTCAAGAGGAATTAGACAAACTTTTCATGAAAAATGATGACAATGTTTCAATATTATATAATATTTCTTACCTCGACACCTTAGCGGAATCGTTTAATTATAAAAAGGTTGCTCACATTTGTAAGATTCAGAAAAGTAAATACATAAACAAAATTGTAAATTTGATCCTATCTTCAAGTAAATAGTAAAAAGTTTTTAACCTAAATTTTTTTAACTTCATACTAAATTTTCAACTAAAATATCAGCAAGATTTATTAAGACTAAATTTCTTAATTCTTGGTCATACAATCTTACTCTATCTGATAACTCAATTTGCATCGCTTGACTTTTAGATTTGAGATGAGAGGCACCATATCGCCGTGTTATATAACCTCCAGTTAAAACATATTCTTTTCTTCTGGGATGCCCAGGAGCAATTGATATACCTAAATTAAGAAGTTTTTGAATTATTTTTCCACGAATGTTTTTTTCCCAATCTTTTTTTGGAACTGGTTTAGGAAAAATTGAATTTAAGTTGTCCGTACCCAAAATCAATTCGACATCTCGAAAACCCGGAGGACGATCATCCTTTTCAAACCCATGTATATCAATAAGGAGCGAACAATCAAAATTCTCCAAATTATAATTTATTAATTTTTGAATTGTATTATGGTAAAAATGATAGATTTCTCTGGCAATATCTGAAGCTTTATAATATGCTTCATTTTCATCTCTATTCAAGTCAACTTTACTACGACGAATCTTTGAAAAAATATAAGAAGGAGATTTTAATTTTGATTTTTTTTTTTTAAATTTCATTATTATAAGTTCAATTAAATTCTTTGCAAATTCTACCGTTCCTCTATCAATTCCTAAAACACCAGTAGATCTTTCTGGAATCATTTCACACTCTAATAGTCCGCCATGAGGTACAGAAACAATTAAAGGTAGAGTGCCTTTTTCGAATTCTAAATATTCTCTAAGTTCTAACATACTTTTATTAAATTTACATTAAAGCAATTCAATTTTATCAATTTTAAAATAATAATAAAAAAATTAACATAACATTATATATTATCGGATAATTGATAATTAGATAATCTCAGGTATTATTCTTGAAAGAAATTGCTTTTGTAATTTATTATCATAAACATAACTTCTATAGTCTAAATGCTATAGTAGGTGCACTTGAAACAGATAAAATATTTGAAAGTATTGATTTTCATTTTTTTAGACTTAAGAAGGAACTTGTAAAGAATCTTGAATATATTACCCAAAATTATAATAAGATAATTGTTGGCATATCCTTTTTCACAACACAACTTTTTGAAACGTATGATTTAATAAAGACAGTGAGATCTAAATATGGTAAAAAATGCTTGTATATTGCTGGAGGATCTCATCCAACAGGAGATCCGTATGGTACTCTTAGAATGGGTTTTGATATAGTTATGATCGGTGAAGGGGAAGAAACAATAATAGAACTCATGCAAAAACTCAAGGCTAATGAAAATCTTAGCAGTATAAAAGGTATTGCATCTATAAATCAAGATGAAGAATATATTTTCACAGGAAAACGAAATTTAATTAATTTGGATAAATTCCCACCATTCCCTATAAAAAATACTAGATTTGGAGCAATTGAAATAACACGTGGTTGTCCATATGTATGCTACTTTTGTCAGACACCCTATATTTTAGGTACGAGACCTAGGCATAGGAATGTTGATGTTATATGTAAGTATGTTGAAGAATTGAAAAATTATTATGGAGATTTCACAGATATCAGATTTATAACTCCAAACGCTTTTTCATATGGTTCAGAAGATGGAAAAAACTTGAATTTAGAAAAGCTTGAAAATTTACTTTCCAATATTAGAGAAATTATCGGTCAAAAAGGACGTATTTTCTTAGGAACTTTTCCATCAGAAGTACGTCCAGAGCATGTTAATAATGATACCTTAGAATTAGTTTTAAAATATGCTGATAATAACAATATCACTATTGGAGCACAATCAGGGAGCCAAAGAATTTTGGATTTATGTCATAGAGGACATACTATTGCTGATATAAATAAAGCAGTTGATTTAGCATTTAAGAGAGACCTTAAAGCTAATGTTGATTTTATTTTTGGATTACCTGGAGAAAGAAATGAAGATGTAAAACTTACAATTAATATGATGAGAGAATTGTCTAATAAGGGTGCAAGGATACATGCTCACTCATTTATTCCTTTACCTCAAACCCCTTTTGCAAATGAATCAGTAAAAAGAATAGATGAACTTTATAATAAAGAAATTAAAAAATTAATCTCAAAAGGATTTGCATTTGGAGATTGGAAGAAACAAGAAAGAATAGCAATAAAAATTTCTAACTATATGAAAAAAATTAAATCAAGATAAAAATGTCTATTTAGCAAGTTTCACAGAGTCTTCCTTTATTTCAATAAAACCTTCCTTTTGTAGTTGATAAAGAATATTTTTTATTCGCATGTGGTCATTAACTTTAAAATGTTTTTGGATTTTCGATAACTCTATCGTTCCATTTTTAATTAGGATCTCAAGAAGCTCTCCTCTAATTTGTCTTGATGATCCTTCAAAAATCGGTTGTTTTCGATAATGAGCACTTCTTTTTCTTAATTCTGGATGAATTTTTTTAAGCATTACACCATAATCCATTAGTGCGTAATACCATTTTCGAGGATCGTTTATATCAACAGTTTTTTTTACAATTGATATAATTTCTTTATCATTAACCTTGCTCTTATTATTAAAAAAGAAGTAAATATATACTCTTCTTACATTTGTCTCAATAAAAACCATAGGTTTATTAAAAGCAAATGTTAAAATTGAAGAGGCTGTATTATGACCAATTTGTGGAAATAACTTTAATTCTTCAATAGATTCTGGTAATTTGCCGTTATAGTCATTAATTACAATTTCTGCTATTTTTTTTAACGCTATTGCCCTTCTATTGTATCCTAATCCTTTCCATTCCTTAAGAATTTGTTCAAGCGAAGCTTTAGATAATGATCGAAAATCAGGAAATTTTTTTATAAATTTCAAAAACTTTTCCGAAACTCTACTCGTTTGAGTTTGTTGGAGCATAATTTCTGATACAAGAACATTATAGGGTGTAATATTTTCTCTAAAAGGAAATTTTCTTTTATGATTTTTATAATATTCATAAATTATTTTCTGAAATAATTTGATTACTTCAGGTATTAAACCTTTTTCTTTCAGAACTTTATGAAAATCAGTTATAAATAATTCTTCACTAATTTTGAACACATAAAATGTATAATTACTAAGTAAGTAAGAATAAAAAGACTATAAAATTGAATTTATGGTTTTTATAATATAATTTTTGCTTACTCTTTTATTATTAGGAAAGATCAAATGCAAATATGGTGACCCCTCCCTCTATTCTCTTAAGTTTAAGTAAATATCCTGAATTATTAATAATATGAAGCATTGGTTTGTTCTCAAGCAGGATTGAACCAGTAAATGTCCTATAATTAAGCTCTCTCCCGATTTGTACTAAATAATTTAATAAAAACTTTGTTATTCCTAACCCTCTCCACTCTCTATGAACAACAAACGCTAATTCAGCAATAGAGGGTTGATGTGCTTTGAAAAAAGCCCCTAAAGCAATAACCTGGTCTTCTTTAGTTCCACTAAATTCCCCTACAAGGATCATATCTGTTGAATAATCAATATTAACCATTGGTTGGATTTTTTTATGCCGAAAATCTTTGACAGGAGTAAAAAATCTTAAATATCTATCTTCTTCATCTAAGGAATAATGAAGTTCTTGAATCATTCTTTCATCTGTAGGTTTAACAGGGCGTATTTTTATAGTTTTTCCATTTTTAAGTTTTAAGAGAGTTTCATACTTTTCTGGATAAATACTAATTCTCCCATCAATAGAAATGGGTAATTTTTGGTCTGAATACGCATACTTCCATTTTTTTGCTTGGTCTAGTAATTCTTCACGAAAATCTGGATGCGCAATATTAATCATTTCAAGGACTCTTTCTCTAATACTTTTCCCATAAAGATAAGCAATACCCCATTCAGTTACTACATAATGAATATCTCCTCTCGTTATTACTACACCCGACCCAGATTGAAGATAAGGAACGATTCTAGAAACTCTAGTTCCATCTTTTAATGTTGCAGTAGAAGCTAAGGTCATAATTGGCTTTCCGTCTATTGCTCTTCCAGCACCTCTAACAAAATCAACTTGACCTCCAATGCCGCTATAAAAGCGGTGGCCTAAGGAATCTGAATTCGCCTGTCCTGTTAAATCAACACTGAGAGCAGCATTTATAGCTACTTGTTTATTATTTTGGCTAATTATAAAGGGATCATTTGTATAATCACAAGGATGGAATTCTACCATTGGATTGTCATCTACAAAATCATAAAGCCTTTTAGATCCCATTACAAAAGAACAAATAATCTTATCTTTATGTAAAGTTTTTTTTTTACATGTTATTACTCCTTCTTCCACAAGATCTACTATCCCATCTGAGAATACCTCACTATGAACTCCTAAATCCCGTTTTTCCATTAGTTCTCGTGTAACTGCATTTGGAATTTGACCTATTCCCATCTGAATTGTAGATTCATCCTCAATTAAAGATGCAACAAATTTCGCTATTCTAGTAGAAACATCATCAGGCTCACCATAATAAAATTCGATAATGTCATGATCACTTAAAACAAAAGCATCAATATCATTCATATGAATAAAAGAATCACCTAAAGTACGCGGCATTTTTGGATTAATTTCAGCTACCACATATTCAGCTGATTCTGCAATTGGTTTGACAATATCCACATTAATCCCATAACTACAAAATCCATATCTGTCTGGGGGACTCACTTGAATTAATGCCGTATCTAAATGCATCTTTCCAGATTTGAATAACTTTGGAATTTCTGAAAGAAGCATTGGGGTATAATCTGCCTGCCCTCCCTCCACATATTTACGTAGTGATTTACCGATAAAAAATGCGTTATGCCTAAATAAATCTTCAATGCCACCAGCAGTTTCATAATAATCTAAATCACTAAGGCTAAGAAAATGTAAGATTTCAATATCAGGAAGTTTTAATCCGAGTTCAATTAATTTCTTGGTAAGATCAATAGGTTCTGAACAACCAGAATCAATAAAAATACGATTTCCTGGTTTGACAAATTTACTTATTGCTGTATCAAATGATACTTGCTTCTGATTATATTCTTTCAATAAGTTTAACAAATTTTGATTAGAGTTAAATGGCATAAAAATCACACATAATACATCATAAATACATTTAATTTAGTACTTACATGATTTTAAATATAATTATGAATGAAATTTACTAATTCCTGTTAAATAAACAATAATAAATATTTGATTTCTTTCTAGAACTTATATTCTCATAAAAATCGATCTTCTTAGATTACACATGGTAAAAGATAAAGTTGATATTGAAGATTTAGAAGCTTTCATTAATGGTTTAAAGGATTCTTTTGATACATTAGAAGGTCTTGATCCTACAAAATCAAGAGGATTCCAAGCACAATTAGCAAAGGCAATATCAGATTTAAGGTTAAAAAGAGCAGCGAAAATTGAACCTCTTCCAAAACATATTGGCCATTTTACAAAAGAAGATCTTAAAAATTATTTATTAAAGGAATTAGAATCTTTACAAAATCTTTTAGATTCTTCTGACTATAATCGCAGAAGAAAATTTGATCTAGTAATGAAAATTACTAAATTAAGAGAGCAAGTAAATAATATGTGAACACTTCATTTTTTTTAAATCTTAAAAGAAATCTAGAGGTTTTGAAGACGTTAATAGATATCCATTGCCACGCTAATCTTTATTTAGTTATTGATGAAATCATTAAAGAAGCAAAAAAAGTAGGCGTCGAGAAGATAATCTCAGTTGGGATGAGTATTCTTAGTTTAGAAAGGATATTAGAAATTTCTGGCAATTATAGTATAATATATCCTGCATTAGGTATCCATCCAGAAGAAATCAAGATGAATAAAAATGTTGAAAAACAATTAAATTCAGCAGTTAATTTAATTAGAAATAACAAAGAAAAGATTTGTGCTATTGGAGAGATCGGATTAGATCACCATTTTATCAAAGAGCAGGAATTATACCCACTTCAAAAAAAAGTATTTGAAAAAATGCTTTCATTAGCACAAGAATTAGAATTACCTGTTAATTTACATACAAAGGGAGCAGAGAAAGAAGTTTTTGATGTTCTTCCCTCTTATAAAATCCCCTACGTGAATATTCATTGGTATTCTGGACCTGAAGAATTTTTGAATGCTGGAATTGATAGAGGATATTATTTCTCAATTAATCCAGCAATTAGTTATTCTCCAGCAGTTAAGAAGACTGTTTCAAAAGTTAATAAAGAATTTATTTTACTTGAAAGCGATGGTCCTGTTAAATACTCGGGAAAAATTGGTACTCCTGCAATGATTAGAGATGTGTTAAATACAATCTCTAAAATAAAAAAAATTGATACTAAAGAATTAGAAAAACAAATAGAAAATAATACTAAATTAGTTTTCCCAAAAATCTTTTAAGAAATAATAATAAAGTTCAATTCAATCAATTATTAAGATTCCAACATCAAAAATATGGTAATAAAAGTTATTTTATTTCTTTT
The DNA here is from genome assembly GCA_048938005.1 of Promethearchaeota archaeon. Classification (GTDB taxonomy): domain Archaea; phylum Asgardarchaeota; class Lokiarchaeia; order Sigyniarchaeales; family SOKP01; genus Loki-b32. The sequence goes on from JBHLMQ010000004.1 coordinate 111,183, forward strand.
CTAATTTTATATTTAACTAATTAAGTTTGTCAGCGATAATAAATACATGATGTTCTGGTACAGCGGGTTCATCAATTCCAACATATTTAGTTTCAATCACATCAAATCCATATGATTTCAGGAGTTTTTCCCAATCTTCTATTTTAAGAAAATTAAGAGGTACATTGATATCTTCGTTCCCAATTACTCGATTATAGAACCAATCAACAAAGCTATTAGTAATCCTAATATAATCTTTCTCAATATAAGCTTCTTTGATCAACAAGCGTTGTTTAGTTACTCTTGTTGCTTCTTCCAATAGATGTTCTGGGTCACTCGCATGATGTAACACAGTATATAGAATGGTAGTGTCTACTTCCTCATCTGCTAGTTGTATCTTACCTTCTGGTTTATATAATAATAGTGGAAGGTCTGTATAATTATAATCTACAACATCAACTAATACTACTTCTTTATTAAGCTGTTCCTTTATTTCTAATGCTAAAAGGCCATTTCCTGCACCTAGATCAAGAATTTTATTACCTACGATATAGTCTTTTATATAATCAAATCTTATTTTTGTATTTTTCAATTCGGTAGCCTTTATATCTTTATCAGTATCAACATGGTTCCTAATAAAATTTCTCAGTGTTTTTTCAACTTCAATAAGAGGTAATCCTTTTTTCAAACCCTTTGAAATAGTTCTATTTACATATAACCAAAAAACATTTCTTTTAAAAGAATTCACTTTAACACTTTTCATAGCAGAAAATAATAAAGATCGGATTTCATTCAAATATCGTCTATTTTCTTCATCTTTTTTAGTAAATATAGGATATATGATGCTTTCCACTATATCAATATCATTTTGATTAGCAGGTTTGTAAAATTTAATTCTTTCTTCTTGAATCATTTACTTTTCACATTCATAAAATTTTTAAGTAAGTGAGTATTTACTCACTTATAAATTTAATGAGTAATTACTCATTTATTATTTTTATAATGTCAAGCAAAAAATTTTCTCGAAATAAACAAGAAAAAATAGAATTAATTTATAAAACATTTTTTAATCTAATATTAAAAAGGGGATATCATAAGACAAGCACAAATCATGTTGCAAAATCAGCTAAGATCAGTATAGGTACGATTTACAAATATTTTCCAAAAGGGAAAGAAGATATTATAAGAAAATATTTTGAGGAATCAATGAAAGATTTTTTCAATCGAATAAACTTGATAAATATAAATAACGAAAATATTAGAGAATTTCTAAAACATTTTATTTTAGAATTATTTAAGAATCACGTTGAAAATAAAGGATATATTTTAGCTTTTAGATCTGCTATACAGTCAGATAAAAGACTGCTTGATTTACACATTGAGAGAATTTTTATTTTTTTCCAAGATACGGCGCAAAAATTAAGGAAGACAAACGAAAACTTTAATCAAATTCCCGAAGAAAGATTGATTGAAATATTTATCTTTATTTATAATCTTATCAATGCAATTTTATATCATCATTTATTTCTAATGAAATTATTTGATACAGATGACAAATTAGTTGATTATTTATCGAATTTATTAGTTTTCTCATTGAAATATTTACTTACAATTTAAAGATAAATTAGAAAATATATTCTATGATTTTTCTTCTCTTTTCATTATTTTAATAATTTCTTAGTTTAGATCTCCCGATAGGGATAAAATTTATTTGCCTTTAATAGTTTTTTCTATTCCTTCCCATAAACCTGATAAATAAATTGAACCAAGAGCTCGATCATATAATCCATATCCTGGTTTTCCATGCTCTCCCCAAATCATTCTACCATGGTCAGGGCGGATTGCTCCCGTAAATCCTACTTCAATGAAAGCTTTTATGACTTCATACATGTTAACATCACCGAATTCAGTAGGATGTTCAACTTCATAAAAACTATATTCACCAGTGCGTTTGATGTTACGACAGTGAGCGAATGGAATGCGATCCATAGCCCCATACTTTCGAATACTTTTAACTAAATCTACTTTTGGATTAGCACTAAGAGTTCCTGTACAAAAAGTTATTCCATTTGATGGGCTGTCAATTAACTTTACAAAGCGATCCAATGCTGCCTCTTCGGTAATTATGCGTGGTAAATTAAATATAGACCATGGAGGATCATCAGGATGAATTCCCATTTTTACACCACATTCTTCTGCAACTGGAATAACTCTTTTTAAAAAATATTCTAAATTTGACCATAATGTTTCTTCATTTATTTTAGAGTAAGCATCTAAAAGCTTTTCTAATTCTTTTTTGGTATATTGGGTTGCCCAACCAGGAAGCTCTAATGATTCTTTCCCTAGATCAATATTCTTTACCTGTTTATGATTGTAACTAAGGACATTTGATCCATCTGGAGATTTCATAGCAAGATCAGAGCGCATCCAATCAAATACAGGCATAAAATTATAACATATTATTTTTATTCCAAGCGAACCTATATTTCGGATGCTTTGACTATACTTGTCTATAAACTCATCACGAGTTGAACTTCCAAGCTTTATATCTTCGTGAACAGGTAAACTTTCGATTACAGAAAATTTCAATCCTACAGCTTCAATCTTCTTTTTTACCAAATTTAATTTTTCAATAGGCCATATTTCACCTATTTGTACATCATATAAAGCAGAAACAATCCCGGCTACTCTCGGGATCTGTTTTATATACGCAAGTGGTATTGGATCATCATCTCCATACCATCTAAATGTCATTTCCATTTTTCTTCACCTAAATGTAAGATTTATGGGAATAATATTTTTTTTTTAATAATTAGACTCCAGAATAAGCTGAAAAACCTCCATCAACAGGGATTACCACACCGTTAACAAAGCTAGATGCTTTTTCATCTATTAGCCATAAAAGTGTGCCTAACAATTCTTCAGGCTCACCAAACCGCCCCATTGGAGTATGATTGAGAATTTTTTCTGCTCGAGTATTAAATGAACCATCGTCATTGGTTAAAAGTGAACGATTTTGTTCCGTTAAAAAGAATCCCGGTGCGATTGCGTTAACTCGAATATTAACTTTAGACATATGTACCGCTAACCATTGAGTGAAATTACTAACGGCTGCTTTTGCTCCACTGTAAGCTGGTATTTTTGTTAAAGGACGATAAGCATTCATTGAAGAAATATTAATAATTACTGCACCCTGTACATTTACCATTTTTTTAGTAAATACTTGAGTTGATAAAAATGTTCCAATAAAATTCAAATTGAATATAAATTCAATACTTTCCCTTTCTAAATCAAAAAAAGTAAAAACCCCATCATTTTTACTTATTAAATCTTCTTTCATCAGATATTCTTTTGATGTCGTCCCGTTTGGATGATTCCCACCAGCACCATTTATTAATATACTCCATGAACCAAATCCATCTGAAATAACCTTTTCAGCTTTCTGTAAACTTTCTAGATCTAAAACATCAGCTCTAATTGCTATAGCAATTCCTCCGTTTGCTTTGATCTTTTCTGCCACTTTCTCAGCTGCTTTTTTATTTAGATCAATAATAGCGACTTTAGCACCACATTTTGCTAAAGCTTCTGAAAAACATCCACAAATTACTCCACCACCACCAGTTATTACAGCAACTTTATCTTTTAAATTAATCTTCAATGGTATTTTCATATTATTCTCACTAATTTTTATCAAAATTTAAATCTTTTAAAGAAAAGAGTAAAATAATGTATCTTAAGAAAATATTATATATTCAAATATTAGTCTTTTTCCATTAAGTTAATAATTTCTTCCGGAAGTTCTCCTTTATTCTTCATGCGACTTAGCATATCTTTTACTTCACGGATCGTATTTCCATATATATGGAGAGAATTACTAAAATCTAAATAATGACCAATTTCAACATCTAATTGCTCAGCAACATATTTTTGAATTCTAATCATACCATTTACATTAGCTTCCCATGCTCTGAAGAGATCTCTGCTTCTCCAAGTAGTTTGCATTATTAATTTGGTATCCTTTATTCGCATATAAATTCTCTGAAGACATGGAGGATCAATATGAAATGGATCTGCTAGTGGTCTCCAAGTTATTGCTTGTGCTCTGCGTGAATATGGTTTCTCTCTTAATTTCTGTACAATATAATTCATTTGATTAATTCTTGGAAAGTCAATAACTCCAATAGGAATCTGTTCATTTCCGATTTGTTCTGAGATTTTTTTATCCAAATCAATTTCAACACCATTTTTCAATTTCCAGATAGTAGCATCATGAGTACTTTTTACTTTTTCAGCTTTCAATAACTTTTGATGACTTTTTACATACTCATTATTCACAATTTTTAAATTATAATTTTTATGAATGGTATCTTCAAGAGAGAATGGAGCGTAATTGAAAATTCTATCATGATAAGAGTATGGGAAACTCACACCCGATTTATATATCAAATCATCATTTATACCATCTATAATTTCTTCAATATAACCACTCTGAATAGAACCGATTAAGTAGGTATCTGCCATACTACCATATACTTCATAAGAATTACCATATTTTGATCTAATTTTCATAAGCTTATTGTTTCGCCTGATAGGGTCGCTAAAAGGTTCGGTTATCTCAACTAACACTGTTGCATCTTTAGAAGGGGGATCCTCCAGTTTGTCATATTCTGTTTTTATCTCATCACCGTTATAAAGTACTTGTCCAACAGCAGAGAGCCAAGCATCTCTAACATTTTTTTTTGAAATAAAGAAAACTTTTGCCATTTCTGAACGTTCTAATAAATTATTTTAAACTCATATTGATATAGAGATTCTTTCTTTACAAATATTAGTATTTATCTGTTAAATATTTAATAAACCTTAATCGAATTTTGTAAAAATTCAATTTAAATTTATTTAATTAGTTTTTTTGACGAAGTACAATCCAAATATTTATAAAACCTAAATTTACATTATTTTATTATAAGAATATATTAATTATCTTTCAAAATTCATTCAAAAATATAAATAATAGGAGTATAAGAATTATATAATTTTAAAGGTGATATTATGGGTGGTTTCGGCAAAAAATTAAAGAAAGGATTTGCTAAAGTGGCTGGTGGCTTTGTAGAGGATATCACAGGTTCAGAAGCAGCAGGTAAAGGTGTGAAAAAAGCAGTAAAAAAAGGTAGCGTTAAAAAAGGCGTTAAGAAAGCATTTAAAGAAGCCACTGAAGATGATTAGATATAATTTAAAATTTTAATACATCTTTAAATTCTTTTTATTTTTTATTAACATTAAATTTTTAATAATTTGTTTCCTTTAAATTCTTAAGTTAATTGAGCTGAAGGGTTTGCTTGAAATATGAAACTGAATCTTGAATTTTCTCCCCCTTTTAACGAAGTAACTAAAAATCTGTTTGAAACACTTGAATTCGAAAAAGAATTAACATTAAAAGAACTAATAAATTTCTTTGGAAAAAAATATGGAGATTCGTTTAGCAATTTAGTATGGGAAAATGGAAAGGAGGGGGAATTCAACAAACTTCTTTCTATAATTATTAATGGACGGAGTTATCGAGATGATAATTTTCTAGAAACCGAACTGAAGGATGGAGACCAAATTGTTTTTATTTACATCTATTTTGGTGGATAAGATCTATTAATTTTTCATGATTCATTCTAAGCATTTTATTCCTTTAAAGTAAAAAAATTATCCACATTCCAAATCCAGTCAAAAAAGGATTTAAAATGTTATCTGAAATATTTTTCGCAAATGCATCTACCAGTAAGAATAAAATAGTAGCAATTATTCCCATAAAAAGAATTTTCTCAATTCTCACAGGCATCCAGGGATGATATAATAAAGAGATTATAATTACTATCATAAAGGTTGTTAAGCCGCCAGCGATAAATCCTTCTAAAGTTTTTTTAGAATTTGTTTTAAGGCTATGTTTTCCATATTTTTTACCTATAATGCAGGCTACAGCATCTGCTGCTGTAGTTATTAAGGCAACAGCTGCGAAGATAGGAAATGGCGCGAATATAAAAGGCGAAAAAGATAAGACCAATGGTGTAGATGCTATAAAAGTATCTAATTCGCATTGTTTCATATCCATATACCAACGCTTAGCCCATTTTGGGATCATATAAAATTTATTTAATCGAGCCAGGTCTGCCACTTGAAACATAATTACAAAACCATAACCAATAGTGATTATCAACCAGAAAGAAAAACTGTAATTATCTAAACCCCACTGAGTTAAAATACCAAGATCATCAAGAATCAATCCTAATGTCCAAAAGAAAAAAATTATAAAGCAAGTAAATAAATGTAAAAATTTTCTTCCTAATTCGCTTTTTAAATCATCTACCCAATTTTTATTAAATTCTTCACAAAATTTGCTATAATCCCTTCTTGCCATAATCTCAGGATTCCTTTTTGAAATAACATTATTATGTATTAATGTTATAATAAAAAATCCCATTTCAATTAAAAAGAAGATAGACGTAAATAACCATAAAAAATTTAAAGTAATTTGGCTCAAATAAGGTGAATGAAAATTATACATAAAAGGATATAAAACTCCTGCCATTAAAAATAATAAAGCAATTAAAAGTTCATTCGCAAATAAATGCTTTTCAATTTTAATTTTTCTATTTTTTATAATATAAATTAATGTCAATAAAAAATAACCAATTAAAATTATGCTCGTAGGTAAAAAATACATATTGTTAAGCATTAAAGCTGAATTATTTAAAAATTTTTACTGCTATAACTCCAATATCCTCCTTCAAATCTAAACCCAACTTAAAACAATAGAATAAAAATTGAAATTAAAAATAAATCTGATAAATATATAGGTCAGACTACAGCTAATCGGGATTAAGAGATTATCTGAAACATTAATAGGTTTGCTTGTAAAAATATCTATTATTAAAAATACAGCAGCAAATAATAAAGCCCAAAAAACACCAATAAAAAAAAAGCAAATAAGAAAAGTTGTTATCAATCCAGCTATTGTTCCTTCCCAGGTCTTATCTTTATTCCATAATATATGTTTTTTTCCAAATCTTATACCAACTTGACTTGTCATCAAATCACTAATCGAACTAATACCCAAAATAGCAAAAAATACCATTGGAGAACAGGTAAATGCTGCAAACATATGCCCAATCGCAAAATAGAGATAAGTGCCATAATTTAGTTTTTCCCTTTTAGAAAGGAATAATCTTGGAAAAATATTAAAAGGAAAATTGAGAAAACGAGATTTTCTAGTAAACTCATTAGCAAGTATAAATAGGCATAAAACATAAAACGAGAAAAATAAAAGATAATAAAACCATCCTAATGATAAAAAAACATCAGCAATTGAATTTGGTTCGGTTATAATTCTTAAATACAATAAAAACATATTATTTTCTTCAGGAATCATTCCAGCTGAGGTACCCGTATAAAATCTAACAACAGAAAGTCCAATATACCAAACAATTAGAAGACCCACAAAGATTAATATATGATTGAGCTTTCGAAGAGTATCTGTTTTAGCTTTGCTCCAAATTTCAAGTTTTACTTCAAATTCAATAGTGAATTTTGAAAAATCTTTTTTAAAAATATTTTTATATAAATACGCTATTACTGTAGTGATTATAATTAAGATCCCTATAATAATTAATGGAATCAATAAGAACATAATCCATAAAGGCACGAAAACTGATTGAAGTACTATTTCCTGATTCATCAATAATAGAAATTGGGTTATATGAATAAAAACAAAAAATAAGGCATTAAACCCAAAAAAGTTATTTAAAATATCTGATTTATGTGAGAAATATAAATAATTGAAAAGAATAAGAGAAAAAGAAAATATAATTATTAAATACCAAATAAGAAAGAATTCCATAATTTTGATGATTTATTCGATAATTATTATATATTTGGTCATAAAAATTAATTAAATCTATGTGTTGCAAACTCTAATGAAATTATTAATTTCAAAATAAACCACATCAAAAAATTTACAACGAAATTTATCTTATAATAAGTTAGTTTTCAAATTCCAACAGTGTGGAACGAATTTTGAAAAAAATTATTCTAGCTTCAAAGTCAATTGATCGAAGTGAAATCCTTAAGCGGGCAGGGATTCCATTTGAAACATGTATTACTAATATTGATGAGGAGAAATATAAAACTAGTATTTCAAACGCGGTTGAACTTGTACAAGAACTTGCTAAAGCAAAAGCTTTATTCGCAAAAAATAAATTGTCCAAGAATAACTTAGATGCGATAATTATCGCCGCGGATACTATAGTAGAGTTAAATAGAGAAATTATCGGGAAAGCATATCATGAAGAACAAGCATTTAAGATTCTTAAAAAATTAATGGGAAAGACTCATAAACTTATAACAGGAATAACTATCACTGAAACTAAAAACCCAAAAATAATAATCGATTCAGACACCACAATTGTTGAATTCCTTGAACTTTCTGACGAAGAAATATGGGAATATATTAAAACTAACGAATGGAAAGAAAGAGCTGGAGCTTATTCAATAATGGATAAGGCAAGTTTGTTTATAAACAAAATAAATGGTTCATCCTCCAATGTAATAGGTTTACCTATGCATAAAATTTATAAAATTTTAAGAAAAGAATTTGGATTAAATTTATTTCAAATCGAGAGTATGTAATTTAAACTATGGTTAAACTCAATATTTGTGTGGGTTCTTTAAACCCTACGAAAGTAAATGCCGTAAAAGCAGCATTTAGTAGATATTTTAAGAATTTTAAGGTCTATAACATTAAAGCAGATTCAAAGGTACCGAATCAACCAATTGGATTAAAAAGTATCATTGAGGGAGCAATTAGCAGAGCCACACATTCACTAAATTATATTATTTGTAAAAAAAGGATTCTACATAATATATTTGGCGTTGGAATTGAAGCGGGACTTGCAGAGGTACCCTATACTAAAACAGGGTTTATGGATTTCCAATTTTGTGCTATTATTAATGAAGGAAAAAAAATTTCTTTAGGGGCCGGTGTTGCATTCGAATATCCAAAGTTTGTGATAGATCAAATTTTAAAAGATCAAAATAAAGAAATTGGTGAAATTATAGGAAAGTTAGCAGGAAATGAAAATTTAAAAAACGAATCAGGAGCTATCAGTTTTTTAAGTAAAAATAACATTACAAGAACAGAAATCCTAACTAAAGCCATTATTTGTGCATTACTTCCCTTTATTAACGAAGATTTGTATAATATTACCGAAAAGTAAAAAGAGAAAAATAATTGAGCTTAATCTTCTGAAAACGCCTTCCAAACTTTTAAATCTTCATAAAATTTTAAGATTTTCTCAAATCTAGAAATCAAATTATCATAATAATCATGATCAGCATACTTCCTCTTAGACAGCTCTTTTGCGATTGCAATTCCATTTTTATAACGCGATATTTTTTCCTCAATCACATTTCTTTTTCATTTATATTGTTATATAAAACACAAAAATATCGCGGTAATATCACTAGGTAAAAAACATTTTATTATTTTAATGAGAGAATTTTATCCAAATCCACTTTTTTTACATTTAATAACTCTGATTCTGGTAATCTTTCTGTAAGTAAGCACCAATTTTTATCTTTCTTAAATATTTCTTTAAATATTTCTAGCGCTTCATCCATTCTATTATTATTTGCTAATGATATAGCTGTCCAATACCTCATTTCAAGATTTTCTGGAAACATTTCCATGGAAGCATTGTATTCTTCAAGTGCCTTACTCATATCACCTTGTTCAATAGCAAGATCACCATTATTCATATGCTCATAGGCACGCCACACTTTCAATAATCTACCAATTTCTTTTAATGGTTCTAAATGATCCTCTACTCTAAGATCAATGATAGGATCATCCCATTTATTTTCTGGTGCCTCACCAGCAACCACCAGCAATGCAGCAGATTGTTTACCTCTTATATCTCCACCAACTGATTCAGCAGCTTCTAAGCATTTGATTATACGTTCTGGTAAAGGTAAATTTTTAAAATTTTTATAAGCATCTGCCATAGCGGACCATACTTTATCAGAAAGCATCATATTTGCTTGAACAGAAAAATTCTCGCCTTTTATGTGACCAGCATGCTTTATACATTTTGATCCTGTATGTGTAGCCACCCTTCCTTGAGTATCCAAAATAGAAACTTGTCTTACATCTCTCCCATCATCATCTGAGAGAAGTATGTCTATAGCTTCTTGAGGTGATTTACCTTGCCTTAAGATATCAAGTCCTCGTAGTCCAAAAGATTTATTAACAAGCGACTGGGTAGCGACTACTCCAATCCCTGCCTCTCCCCATGAAACGACACTCCCCACAGAAAACCAATGACTTTGTACACCAACACCCATTTTTCCAGTTTCAGGGTCTCTAGCAACAATAGAGTAAGTATTAGCGAAAATGTTATAATTGGATTGATTAAACTTTGGAATCATAATTAGAGATTGGTTTAAATGTTAATTAAATTTTTATAATTCGCTTTTATTACTATTGATATTTCTAAACGAAAAAAATTAAATTCTTTTATAATTTAAAAACTTAATAAAAATTATTACTTCAATTAAGATGATAAAAAATGGCTAAAAAATACAAAAATGAGCAATTAATGAAGTTCTTGGTTATAATCGGCGCCATTGTAGGTTTAATTACATTAATCTTAGGGCTCGCTCATATCCAGAATTATGCATATGTTGATCCAGTATTTACAACACTAGGTGAAATTGTTAATTTCATAATTGGTTTGGTAATAGTTGTTTTAACATTTTTGGTTGCACTAAGACCAAACAACCCAATCCCATTTCATTGGCTTGTTTTCATTATATTAGCAGTTTTATTAGTACTGTTTGGTGCAGGAATTTGGGCGTGTGTTTTATTAATTATTGCTGGTCTAATTGGGATAATAGAAGTTTTATAAGAAGTAGATTCTAAATCAAAATTTAATTTATAATTTTTTTTACTTTTCTAAGATTCTGCATTTTCAAGAAAGTATGCAATAATTTCCTCAGCAATGTTAATATCTGTAACTTTTTGTAATGCAGTAAATCCAGGTATGGAATTAACTTCCAATACAGTAAATCCCTTTTCACTCTCAATTATATCCACTCCAGCAATTTCCGTTTTAGTGATCTCTGCTGCTTTAATAGCAAGACTTTTTATTTCATTGGTTATTTCTATGGGTTCTGCTCTTGCACCAGCATAGATATTTGTTTTCCAATCGTTGCCCACTCTATACATACCGGCAACAACTTTATTTCCCAATACTAAAATCCGAATATCTCGATTGTAATGCTCAACAAATTCTTGCAGATAAAAAATTTGGTTTACCTGACTTAATGAATAAATAATATTTTCAGCAAAACCTTTATCATTCAATCTAGTTATTCCTATTCCCTTTGAACCATATAGGGGTTTTAGGACACAATCTCCTCCTAATTCATCAAACGCTTCTAAAGCTTTATGGGGATCTTCGCATATTACTGTTCTTGGAGTAGGTATTTGGTATTTTTCCAAAAATATTGATGTTAAAAATTTATCACTTGCGATTTCTAACGATTCTCTCGAATTAATCAGTTTTACATCATATTCTTCTATTGCTCTTAAAATATCTAATCTAAAAAAGATTTTCTGAGTAGCTGCTGCTCCAAACCCTCTTACAAGAGCTGCTTTGGGTTCAAGTGCCTCAAACTGTTCGGAAAATTTATGTTGGAAACCGATTCCCACTTTAACGGTTGAGGGAATGAAGTATTGAACCTTGTATCCACGTTTTTTAAACTCATTGGAAAGAATTTGGATTTCTGGGTCTTTTGAATAAGGAGTTATTATCATCGATTTCATCTTAATTTCACTTTAAAATAAATTACTTAATTACTCTATAGCACTAATTTTTAAATAAATTTAAGTTCTTATAAAATATATATGAAATCAATGGATCCTAAAGACACTGAAAATGAAATTGAGAAATTATCACATATGTTAAGTAAGATACAAAATATATACTATAAAAAAAACGAACAACTTGAAGAATTACAATCAGAAATAAGTGAATTAAGAGAAGTGTTAAATTTCTTAAACTCACTTATATCAGGTAAATCCTTTCATAGTGCAGATGAGGTTTATTCAAAAACATTGTTTAAAAAAACAGTTCCTTCCCTTGAAGAACAATATTTTGTAGAAGAACTTCCTAAAGAGAGAGTTGAAGGAACAAATATCAAAAGAAAAATTTATTCTAAAAGCACGGATAAAGATGAGGAATTATTATCCATCTTGAATTTTTTTGATATGAATAGAGTTGAGATTAAAATTATTAACCCAAAAAAGATATCATTGAAAGAAACATCTGAAGATTTCATACGTACTTTTATAAAGGGAGCCTTAATTAAAATTAAAGAAAATAATCCTAATATGAATCTGAAATATGATTATTTTAAGGATTCAGAATATATAGAGAAAATTACTATAACTCAACTCACATCAATAAAAGAATATGATATAATTACTTCAAAAATGAGAGAACTCTTAGCCAAAGAAATCAAATCGGATGGTTAAATTTTATATTAAATCTTAGAATTATGAGAAGGATTCATATAAACTGATTCTATTTAGAACCAAAATATTATATTGAGATAATATATTGTTTAATTAAAATAGGAAAAATTAATTATTCAAAAATTCTTATTTATTTTAACATATCTACCATAAGAAGTGTAATAATTTTGGCAAAGAAAAAATCTTGGCTACAAATGCCAATTGTCCACTCGAAATTTCACGATGAAAAATTAGAGAGCGTTTTGATTAAGAAATCTATAGATTTTTTAACTGGTGAAAAAGGTGAAGCACCATCTTTTTTATTCCTTTCAGGAGCTTTTTTTGATGTAAAATCATTCGCTTACTCTGGACTAAGAGCTTGGAAAGGTGCTGTAAAGCCATCAGAAGATAATGGAGGGAGAAGGCCTGTTTTAGAAGCTACTTTTGCTTCTTTATCTGTTTATTTAAGCTCATTATTAGCGCTTCAAGCAGATTTTTATTTTGCGTATGATGAAATTAAAGATATATTATTAGAAAAAAAAAGAGAGGATCTCTGGACTATTGTCTCAGAAAAATTACCATTCATTTCTATACCTCCAAAAGAAATGTATGGGTCCCAAGTATCTCCAATCTCACCTTATTTCGTAATTAAACAAGATGAAGATTTAACACTAGGAGAAATTTACCCATCAACATATTTATCTCAAATAATTAAGAACATTAAAACGAGATTTTTCGTTTTCTTCCAATTCCAAGGTTACTCTGCTTTTGGATTTTTTAATGCATTACCAGAACTTTCAAAATTTGGGTTTGAGGAGCACGCAAGAGATTTTAATGAAGACCCCACAGCAGAAAATTTAATAAAATATTCAAAAAATGCAAAAAATGTTAAAGAAATACTAATAGCACTTATACATTCTCATAATAATGCTTTACTCGAACAATTTCTAATACCTGATTATGAATTATTGTTAAATAAATTATTAGAAGGTGAAGCATAGAAAATGGTAAACATTGGGCTTTTGGGTGACGTAAGTGTTGGAAAAACAAGTATCCTTAGATTATTCGTTAGATATTTAAAAAAGGGTGACATTGAAAAGGTTAAAGGCGGAACAAAATGCTCAGTTGTTAAAGCTGATTTTTCTGGAGAGGCGACTGTTCCTGGAGGTGAAAAAGAAGATACACTAGATGAAAAAGAAACAAAAACAATTCATCCAAATAGAATTGTTTTTAGGGAAGATGCAACAAATAAAGCACATACTATTTTTGCGCCAGGTGGTGACAGATCTAGGGCTGTAGTAAAGATGGGAATCATTACAATATCCCGTATCGCAACACAAATAATAGCTGTTTTCTCATGTGATAGAGATTTAAAAAGACAATTTGAGTTCTTTAATGATGTACGATTTTTTCCTGACAAAATCTATGTCTGTATCAATAAAGTTGATCTGGTTGAAGGGGATAGAGATAAAACACTTGAAGAGGTAAAGTCACAGATTAGTGATTTTTTTGGAGCTAGGAAAATAGCTATTAATGACACTTTTATTACTTGCGGTGAAACGGTTGAGGGATTTGAGGATGTTGAGACATTTAATAACCAAGTTGCAGAAATGATTTTAGAAATTACTACAAAACATTAAAATTTTTATGCTTTTGCTTTTCAGAAATATATATTGACTTATTTTTTAGTTTTTCAATTTTAAAGCAATTTTCAAAAATAATTTTTCTAAATCTAATAAGTATCCAATTAATGGCGTCAAACTGACTCTATTCGAAGTCTTTTCAAAAGTAACAAAACCCATTTTTTTTAAATCTTTGAGATCTTCAATCACACCTTTTTTTTTCCTTATTTCTTTTATTTTTTTGATAGTTGTTTCACCAGAACTATTAAAGCAACATATCAAGGTACAATATAGAGTTGCTGCTAATCTAGGATTTCCCTCAAATGGATTTGCTGAAATGATTTCAGTAGTTTCGGGATCAAAAGATATATACCAATAAGAATTCAGGGGATTAAATCTAACTTGAAGGCCCAAGGGCTCAAGATAATTCGATAAGTTATTAATTAAATTTTGAAAATAAATTGATTTATTCCTATTTTTAACATTTAACGCATTAAGGATCTCTTCTTTAGTAGCGCCTATTTGAGAATCATTTGATTTTTTACCTAGAAAATGCATCAAAACGGTTAATTCATTCACTTTTTAATCAACTCTTTCATAAATATAAAAAATTTGTTTCTTTTTGATATTTTATTTTACCTAACTGAAGAAGGTGTAAAAGATATACAAAATTTTCAAAAATTTTTATTTGATCATACTCATCTTCGAAAATCTCGTCATATGAACACGGTAATTTATTTTTAATTATATTGAAGAATAACATCATTTTTTCAGTAAATTTCTTTGTAGGTATTTCTAATAAAAAACTTTCTTTTGAAACTATTTTATCAATGGATTCAATAATAAGGGGTTCCCCTTTTGGGGTAACCAATTTATCTTTCGAATATTCAAGAAATTTCAAGGAAAGAACATCAATGATAAATGGTTCTCTCCAACAATCATCAAATAATTGATAAATTTCTTTATCTTTTGGATTTGTCTTTATAAGGTCAAAGAATTTCTCTTTATTATCTAAGTAACTGAGGAATATTTTTAATTCTTCAAATTTTTGGTATAGTAGTTGAAATGCATCATTATATGTCATGGAATACTTATTTATATTATATATATTAAGAGAATCTTTCAAATCCTCAAAAATTGAAACTAGTTCTATATCTAACAATGAAACCTCTCCTGAAAGGACTTTATTTTTAATGCTTTCAATCTTTTTATTTATTTCTTCAGAGAAATCTTGATATTCCATTATATATCATAAATTATTTCTTTTTTACAATTTTTGGTCTAAATACTGAGGAAATCTCATTCTTACCTACTCTTGCAATTCCGATTAGTTTTTCTGCTAATAAAAATAATGAATTTGAAGATTTTGGTAAGAACATGAACATTTGTATTGGATTCTGCTCGAGAGTTGATTTAATTAATTGATATACCACTTCGGAATTTTTTTCATCCAAAAACATTCCTGGTTCATCGAGCAAACAAAGTGAAGATGGTTTAATCTCTTGAAGAGATAGAATTAAACAGATTGATATCAAAGAAACTTGGCCACCGCTTAGAGCACTAAATGATTTCAATTGTTCTTTTGAGGTGGCTGCTTTAATATTGACCCCTAAATCTTCAAAATTGCTTGTTAATTCAAGTGAACAATAAGATTTAATCTGGGAATCTTGGAATTTTTGATTAACTCCGTTTTGAAGATTTTCAAGTAAAACACTAAATTTTTCATAATATGTTTTTTCCATCTTATTTTCCGTTTTAATTGCTGCTTTCACATCTTTTTCCAAATCTTTTTGATTTTTAGATATTTCGTTAAGTGTTACCAATATCTGATCTTTTTCAATCAGAATTGAGTCATCAACATCCAAATATTTGATTAATTCTTTATCTATTTCTGAAATATCTGCTTTAATATCTTCTATGGGACGAATTTTAAATATTTCTTCTGAAACTAAAGGACTTATTTCAGAATTAATTCGAGCTAAATCATTTCTTTTTAATTCCAGCTCTTGATTATAAGCATTTAATTTGATATTTTCTTGTTCAAATTTTATTGTTATTTGGATATTCTTTCTTTCTAATTCACTTTTTTTATTTTGTAGTTGTAACATTTCTTCTTTTAAATCTGAAATCTCGTTTTCAGTGATTTTAAGTTCTTCTTCCACATTCTCTAGTTGTCGATACACTTCGAACGCTGTTTTATCTGCTTTTTGAAAATCCTCTTTCTTTGTTTCGAATTCCTTCTGTATTGAATCCTTTTCATAAGTATGCTTATTTATTTTATCTTTTACTTGTTTTAGAATATCATCATTCTCACTTAATTTTGTGTCCCATTTTTTCTTTTCTTCATTAAGTTTAATTAATTCATTAGGAATTTCTTTTATCCTATCACTCCACTTGAAAAATTCGGGATCTGTTTGAGATTTTAAATCTTTAATTTGAAGCTCTAGTTCTGTAATTTCATTTTTTATTGCTGTATTAATCTTCTCTAATTCATGCATTTGATCATATAATTGATTTTTTTTAGAGGTAATTCTTTGTTTTTGGTTAAAATTATAGAGAAGATCATTAAAAGATTCTTTCTTTTTAAATATTGATTGTTGGATAGTATCAAATTTTGATTGCTTAACTCTCAGTTCTGAAATTCTATCATTCAACGATTTGATCTCAGCCTCTAATATATCAGATTGCTCCTTTTGTGTACCAGCACTTAATAATCCTTTCAATCTTTTAAGATAAGGTGTTTCATATACATATTTATAAGAAATTATTTGTTCTCCTTTTAATGTAACACATTTTCCTTTAAAGTCATGTGTACTATAAAGTTCTCTTCCAGAACGATAATCATTTACAACAAGACAATTCTTAACCTTTGAATAAATTACTTTTTTAATATCAATATCATCATTGATGATTTCAATCAGTTCTGCTAAATAACCAAGGACGCCGCTAGCAGAAATTTTTAGCATAGGCTTAAGAGTGACATTTTTAGGTAAATAAATATTACAATATGCTCCATATTTTTCTTTTAATCTTTTTAATAAGTTTAAAGTGTCCCAATCTCTAGCTACAAAGCTGTAAAGTAATTTTTCACCTAGAACTGATTCGATAGCATAGCTTAATTGATCCTTATATTTCAAATAATCGATAATTGGTCCTTTTACTTTTAAACCTCTTTTATTTATTTCATCCTTGAGAATAGTTATATTTGAAGGAAGAACTACACGCCGTTCTCTAAGTGAAGCCTGTAAGACTTTTAACTTTTTGAATTTTTTAGATATAACGATTTCTAATTGTTTTATCTCTGAGTCTATATCATATACTTTTAACGAGGTTCGTTTAAGTTCCCTATCAAGCTGAGTTAGTAAATCTTTGGTCGGATTTTCTAAGAACCATTTATTTTTTTCCAATTTATGTTCAATATCTTTAAAACTTTGAAATAATTGATTAATCTCATTATTGTATGCTTTTATTGAGTTCTCATTCTCTTGAATTTTTGCTAATCTCTCTTCTTTCTCAAGATTTAATTTATTATAATTATCCAAAAGAGTTTTATTCTGTTTTATTTTTTTTATTAATTGGTCCTGCTCTGTTATTAATTTATCAATTAGCAGTCCAGCATTTTTGCTTTCTCTTTTTATTATTTTTATTTCGTTATCTAAGTTATCTTTCTGTTTCTCAAAATTAATAATAACTTCTTTAAGCTCATCAATCTTATCTGATAACTTATCTAGCTCTTGCTTTGCGGATATTTTTTCTTTTTGCCAATTTTGAATTTTAGCGATTAAATCTTGCTTTTTATAACTTAATTCTCCTACTTGCTTTGAAAGTTCATTTATATTTTTTTCCTTATGTGAAATTTTATTCAATATGGTAGTTATTTCTTTATCGGAACTATCCTTTTTTTTCTTGATTCCTTCAATAACTAATTTAACGTTTTTGATTATCTCTTCAAAATTAATGATTTCTTTTTCTAATTTATCCCTATTTGCCCATAAAAGTTCATCATTGAATTTATTCCTTATTTCTAACAATTTGTTCTTTTGTTTTAAACGCTCAAGTTTTGGGTTTAATAATTCCAAGCTAATATTTAATGTGTTTTTTCTACTTTTTAGTGATTGAAGATCATTATTCAAGTTTAATACATTGCTTTTTTGCTGTAATATTTCATCTCTCAACTCTCTTAGTCCAATACCTTCTTCTAGAAATGAACATAATTCTGTTGGTCTTAAACTTTTAATTGCATCAATTTTTCCTTGGCTAACAAAAGCAAACTGATTATCTGGATTAATATTTAAATCAGAAATTAATTTTTGAATTTCTTGAGCTGGGATTTTTTTAAAGTCAGGATCTCCCATTTTTTGAATTTTGAAATATGGAGATTGCCCTCTAATAACATATCTTCTTATTTTTATTATTTCTTCTTCAATTTGAATATGAATTTCAACCATAGCATGATTTTGTCCAGTTCTAATGAAATTTGACCATTTCTTGTATCGTTCATCTCTTTCATTACTACCTAAAGCAAATTTAATCGCTTGAAATACTGAAGTTTTTCCACTCCAATTTGGCCCTACAATAATCACGAACTTAGATTTCCCGAAATCAACTTCATCCTTCTGGAATGATAAAAAATTTTCTAAAATAACTTTCCTAATGAATACCCTTTTATTTCTCATTGAATTCATTTTCTTTTATCTCTGATCTTAATCTAGACGCCAAATTACTTCACCCAATAATATATCATTTACCAAATGCTTGTTTTATAAGATCTACTCGTTTTTTAGCCTTTTCTAAGTTTATTTGTGCCCTATTTGGAGGATCATTTAGGATGAATGGAAATTCAGCTAACATTTTCATCTCATTTTCTTCTAAGGGTTCTTTTTTAGCTAATTTATCAATAATAAGTGTTAGTTCAGTATAATTCTTAGAAGCAGCATTCTCATATAATTGATTTAACATAAAATCGGAAATTCGCGATTCACGAATTCCATTAACAATGCCAGTGATATCTTTGAGATTGCCAAATTCCTTAATCTCTTGAGGTGGAATTACTGTTTTATCTTGATAATATTCTTCATTTACTTCGATTTTAGAGTTTTCTTCTGAAACAAGAGGGATATTGTTTGGTATATATTCACCGGATATAATTAGATCAATTAAAATATCCGTAATTTCATTACTTGTTTCATTCAATTCAGAGTTTAAAAAAAGTTTGAATATCCCAACTTTCAGTAATTGAATAATGTCTTTTACTTCCCAATTTTCAGTATAATTTACAATATCATTAATATCAAATACAATCTTGTTATTTTTTTCCAAAAAATCTTTTAATACTGTTTCTCGCTCGATCTTTTCCAATAAAGGGATTTTTATAAAAAGATCAAATGTGTTATACATTTTGTTCGATACAGTTGTTACATCTTGAATTTCATAATTTATCCATACCAAAATTAAATTAGAATCAATAAATTTAAAATCAAAACTCTCTTCTTGACGTGCATTTAAAAAAATTTCTAATAAGTTTTTTTCTTCAAATGTTTGCTTGAAAGATGTTTGTTGATTAATTAACAATAATTTTTTTTCATTAGTTTTATCTGGTCTCATTGTCTCAGTTTCTACTTCACTTTCTTCTTCTTTTTTTTTTCCTATAGCCTGTAAAATAGGAATAAAACTTTTTAAAAATTTATTT
This sequence comes from Promethearchaeota archaeon, assembly GCA_048938005.1. Lineage (GTDB taxonomy): Archaea > Asgardarchaeota > Lokiarchaeia > Sigyniarchaeales > SOKP01 > Loki-b32. Next base: position 131,029 of record JBHLMQ010000004.1, read on the forward strand.
GGAACTCTAAGAATTTCATTACTGTTAAATTCAATTAGATCTAAGTAATAATTTTGTGTTATTAGTTTAATATAATCTATTATATCTGTTCCGGGATTTACATTAATTAAAATGGCTCCTTTCGGTTCTACATAGCCATTTAAAATAGTATCCTTATGATTGGTTAACATCACCTTGAGAAAGTTAATAATATCATTATATTTATCTCGATAGAAAATTTCCTCTTTATGAATATTAATTTCTGAAGGTTTAATTATCGTAAAATATCGTGAAAATTCCGGAATATCGTTTAAATCTTTCATTGAAAATTTTCCTTAATTTCTTTGGTAATTTTATGAACATAATTTACATGACTTTTAACACATATATATTTAGCGGTACTCATAGTTAGCGATATCTAGATCCCCGACAAAAACCGTAAAATTTATAAAATTGCATTTTGGAAGAGGAATTTGAAAAAAAAATTATATAATGATGGATGATTCATGTATGAGTTCAATAAAGTAAAAAATTCCTTTTGGTAAAGTTTCAACAACCCATCCGTTGTATTTTTGTAATTTAAAAAATAATTAAATTCGATTCAGAATAAAGGACGGTAATTTACCTTCATCAACTAAAGTTCTAATCAAATTGGGCATACTATTCCACTGCTGAATAGATAAGTTGAATTCTTCAGGTGTAATATCTTTAAATTGGGAGGATCTATAAGTTAACATTGCTAAGGAAGATCCTATAAGGTGTTTCACATTATCACATGGAAAATCATCACATTGAGCACAACTTTCCAAACTTTTTTCTCGTGCACACGGTCGGGCTTTGCAGTTCTTATCAGCAATTTTATCCCCTTTACTCTTACATCCATCACAAGCCACATTCTCTGCAGTATAATTTTCATGACCAAGATATTTCCGCCACGCATTAACCATTTTTTGTCGAAGAGTAATATCATCTGATCGAGCAGCACATAAATAACAATTATAACCACAATAACCAATCATTTTATCTTCAATTTTAGTCATAAAATAACACCTTTGAACATGAATTATTATTACTTTATATATATTTTTAACTTACAGGGAAATATTCTTTATACTTTTACATTTGTTTTTTCAATTTTAAAATTATTTTCACAATAATTTTAGTTTACTATCAAAAAAGGCAGATTGATTTTTCAAACTTAATAATTATAAATTATTAATTTTAAGGAATTGGTACTTTTAGACCTAATTCTTGATATAATAAATTTAGATATAATTCAAAATGCTCTTTAACAATATCATAATGAGTGAATTTACCTTTTTTAAAACTTCTTATAAGTCCAACACTTTCAAGAATTCGAAGATGATGTGATATAGATGGTTGTGATTTATCTAAGATTGCTTCTAGTTCACAGACGCAATGATCATTACTTTTTAATGCAGTAACTATTTTTAAACGTTCCTTATTTCCAAGTGCATAACAAAATTCCGATATTTTTTTAAACTTGTCATAATCCTCTAACTTTTTTCCAAAATTTTGTAAATCCCGGAAGTAGGTCTTAACATCAACTTTATTCATATCAATACAGCTTTCGAGGGAATCTATTATCTCAAGAGTACGTTTTTTATTAATAATATTCACCCAGATTCTTAATACTATTTAAAAATTTATAATTTATTTACTTATTAAGCAATATATATTTATATTAATATAAATAATTTGTTAAACTTTTTAAATCCAAATATTTTTATTTGATGTATTTCATAAATATCTCAAACGGTACAAATAAAAATTAGACTTTTTATAACGAGAATAAACATAAAATTTTGTGAAGACAGATGAGCATTTCAGAAGCAGAAGAAATATCAATAACTAATGATAAGGAATCTAAAAAACTCGGCTTTTTTGAAAAATACCTCACTTTATGGGTTGGATTATGTATTTTTATTGGAATTCTTTTTTCCATATATATCCCAGGTATCAGCCAAGCTATTAATTCATTTAGTATAGGTCAGATTTCAATACCCATTGGCATTTGCTTATTTTTAATGATGTACCCTGCTATGCTAAATTTACAAGTCTCTGAGTTAAAAAAATTAGGTAAAAATCCTAAACCCATAATTTTAACGATCATATCTAATTGGTTGATTGCTCCATTTGTAGGTTTACTTATGGCAAGGATCTTTTTACAGGGTAATGAACAATTAATAGTTGCCATTATATTATTAAGCTCAAGTCCATGCACTGCTATGGTCTTAGTCTGGGGTTGGATGGCAAAAGGAAACCAAGAGCAAAATGTGGTAAATACAAGCCTTAATACAATAACAATAATATTTGGTTATGCTCCTATGGTTACATTATTAACAGGTATTCAAAGCATTCCCGTTAACTGGTTTATTTTACTTATATCCACATTTATATTTATTGGACTTCCATTGTTGCTTGGAATTATTAGTAAAAGACTATTAATATCTGCTAAAGGTGAAAATTGGTTTAACAACACATATCGACCTATAGTTGGAAAAATATCGATTGTTGCACTCCTAACAACGTTGGTAGTCCTGTTCTCTATGAATGGAGAAGTATTGATTCAAAATCCTGATTTATTATTATTGGTATCAATTCCTCTATTAATTGGGTTCGTAATAGTAGTTGGTTATAATATTTTGATTACAAAACTAACCAAATTGAAATATAGAGAAGCAATAATTACAGTAATCATTGGTTCCTCCAGTCATTTCGAAATTGCTATTGCTACTGCTATTGCGATATATGGAATAGGATCTGTTGCAGCCTTGGGCACTACAATGGGATTATTCTGGGAGGTTCCAGTTATGCTTTCAATTGTTTATCTAGGCAAGTTTTTAAGAAAAAGAGGTTTTTGGAAATCTTAATATATTTAATTTTGAAATTGATTATTAATTAAAGAATAGAAATCTTGAAAAATCAAAAACAATTTTACTGATTTGCTATGAATGAAGCAGAAATGGACGAACAAATTACTAAGATAATAAAAGAAACTATTGGACAAATTTCTCATTCGAGTTGCAATCACTCAGAATCACATTGTAATAAGGATAGTCCAGATTGGAAACCAAAACGTATTCATTGTGGTACCGATAGATGCAAAGGACTTCATTTATAGATTAATATACTTCTAAGGTGTGATAAAGATTAGTGATGAAAAAGATTCAGAAAAACTAAAAGTGGATATCTATGTTCCATTAAATGTATGTGCTTGTGAATGGGATAAATTTATAAATCGTGTATTTGTAGAGCTTACACCATTTATAAAATATATTGAGCACGAAACAAAAGATTTAAATTCAGTAGAAGCAAGGAGCCTTAATATACGTAATAAATGTATAGTAATTAATGGTGAAAAAAAGATTTCCTCACCTATTATGCTTAGGAAGGAAATGCCAAAACTCATTAAAGCTAAAGGATTTATTTAGACTTTAGAAATTTTATCTTTTTAATTATTGTGGGGTGATTATTAAAATTAAACAAATAAATCTAACAATTTTTGCTCCTGATCCTGAACGAAGACTAACAAATGGGCTAGAATTTAAAGTGAATATAGGAAATGATGGCACTATTGTTGATGCAATAAGTGCTTTGGATGAACAAGTTTATAAGCATCCTGAAAAAACTATTTTTCCAATATATAAAGGCTTAATCCATAGTTATCTCCAGCTAATTTGGGATGTGGAAGAAAATATGATTTATGAAGATTGTGCTGTGAATGCTTATGGTCCAAATAAAGAATTTATGCCACTACAAGAGGATATAAATTTCAACCTATATCCTAATAGCGATATAACAATTGTGGTTCATGCTGATTGATGAGCTGATGTTATGAAAGAACGTTTAGATTATGGTACATTCAAAAGGGCTATTATGAAAACTTATGGAAAAGATCATGAAACATTTGCCCACTATTTTAAAATTAAAAGAACTAATTAACATTTTGAATGAAATCTTTCAAAAAATACTAGTGAAAGGTTGACAATAGGAAGGCCTCCTATAAAAAATAATGGGAAACATAGATTGGTAGTAATATATGCTGGAAAAAGAAATTGTTTCAATTGTCAGAAATTTTGCATGTGAAAACTCTGAAAAAGATGACATTCATGGTTTCTTACATGTTGAGCGTGTCTTTAATTTATGTCTTCATCTAGGAAAAAAATTAGGTGCAAATCTGCTCATACTCAAAATCGCGGCATTACTTCATGATATTGGAAGGAGTAATAAGAATAAAAAACAATCTAATAAGAATCATGCTGAATTATCTGCTGAGCTGGCTTCGGAATTCTTAAAATCTAATGATTTTAAACTTTCTCAAGATGTTTATAATAATATTATTCATTCTATAAAAGCACATTCTTTCTCTAATAATATATCTCCAAAAACTCTTGAAGCTAAAATCTTATCTGATGCAGATAAATTAGATGCCCTTGGAGCCATTGGCTTATATAGAACTATAGGATTTACAGTAAAAAATCAAGGAGGAATTGATCAGGTCATTAAGCATCTAGAAAATAAAATCATGAAATTAAAGGATTTATTATTTTTAGATATTAGTTTAAACATAGCCGAAAAAAGACAGCAAATAATCCTTGATTTCTATAATAAGATAAAAAGAGAGAAATAAATTGTTTATAAATAATAAGAAATGCCTCAGTTAGTAAAGGGAGGAAAGTATATATTTGGTTGGTCCAAAGTAGGAAAAAAAGGTAAAATTAAAATTCCTCCAGAAGCCTATGAAGAGTATAATTTAAAACTGGATAAATACGCCATTATATTTTCAGGTAGCAAAACTTCAGGTGGATTTGGATTAAGTTCTGTAAGGATTTTAAAAAAATCGATTCTGAAAGAATTAATAGAAAAAAATACTTCCCTTGCTAATTATAAGATACATGAAGGAGAGATTATCGAATTTAAAAATAGAAAGTACAGTTGGCTAACAATCCAAGAAGATAAGAGCATAATTCTACTAGAAAGCACTTTAAAAGCTTTTGGAATTAATAAAAACGATAATTTGCTTGCTGGAAGAGGTAGCCAATTTGCAATCGGATTTATTGCAAAAGGACCGATATTTAAAGAGGCAAAAAAACATCCTGAAATTGAAATTTTTGAATAGTAATATTCAATACATTTAAATAGTATGATTCGTATGATCATATTAATATGATCATACTAGTATGATCATATCAATATGAATTCAAAAAGGTGATGAAAATAACTGAATTTCCTAGTAAAAAAGGAAAATACTTTTTTGGCTCAGTAAAGGTTGGTGAACGAGGTCAAATTGTTATACCGCTTAAAGCAAGAGAAATCTTCGGAATTGAAGCTAAAGATGATGTGTATATTGCTGGTGAATTAAATAAGGGATTAGGTTTAGCTAAAAGTTTGGATATCGATATAAAAAAGCTAGAAAAACATGAATATTATTTTGGTACTGCTAAAGTTGGTGAGCGAGGACAGATTGTTATTCCACAAGAAGCTCGAGAAACCTTTAAAATAAACTCTGGAGATTTAATACTAGTATTTGGAGATATTAAAAAAGGAATTGCCTTTATGAAAGCAACAAAATTGAAAAATTTTGCTATAAAGCTATTTCAAGCATTTTTAGGAGGTTCCGAGGATATTCAGGAAAACAATAGAGGTGATTTAAATGAAGAAGAATAAAAAACAATCAAATATTGATTTTAGATTTATGTCATTTTTCTTTAAAATTCGTGATATATTTCACCCTCCTATAGAAAAAATCAGAAAAGCCAAAATTAGACAGGGAGATATGATTTTAGATTATGGGTGCGGTTCAGGGAGCTATACAATTGCAGCTGCTGAGGAGATAAGGCCAACTGGAAAAGTCTTTGCTGCGGATATTCATCCTTTAGCACTTAAAAAGGTGAGCAAAAAAGCAGAAAAGAGTGGTTATATTAATATTGAGACAATTCAGACAGATTGCGCCACTGGATTAAATAACGAAAGCATTGATGTTGTGATTTGTTTTGATGTAATTCATGATATAGCTAATAAATATGATATAATAAAGGAATTTCATCGAGTTTTAAAACCTAATTCAACACTCTCATTTGATGATCATCATTTGAAAGAAAATGAAATTATTGATTTAATAACTTCTGAAGGGCTATTCAAATTATCTGAAAAGAAGGATAAACAATTCAATTTTATTAAAATATAAGTATTTATGAAAATGGAAGAAAAATCTAAATATGGATGGTATGTGAAGAATCTAATTATCGGATTTACTATAGTTGGATTGCTGGGATTAGTCGTTTTTATATACGGAATAATTATTCAAGGTTTATGGGGGATCATTCTTATTATCAGTGGAATTGCTATGATATTTGTATTTTTATGGCCGGGAATTGGTATGATTATGATGCATCTATTGCTATTGCGAAAAACATCTAAAATAAATTTACTTACCAGAATGAAAGCATTAGATGAAATTGAAAATCCGCAAGTATTAGATGTAGGGTGTGGAACAGGTAGAACTGCATTAAGAATCGCTAAAGCATTGAAGAATGGTGGACATTTATATGGTATTGATATTTATTCAAAATTAGCAATTGCGGGTAATGCTTTGGATACTGTACAAAATAATGCTAAAATTGAAAAAGTCGAAGATAAAACAACTTTTCAATATGGTTCTGCTACAGACATCCCTTTCGAAAAAAATCGATTTGATATTGTTAATGCTTCTTCAGTTCTTCATGAAGTTCATGAACCAAAAGGTCAAGATAAAGCAATGCAAGAGGTTTATCGAGTTTTAAAACCTGGTGGTTATCTTTATTTGAGTGAATGGAACCGAACATCATGGCAATTAATAGCATTTAGTGGCTTATGTTGTTTTGCCTTCAAGAATAAAAAACACTGGGATAATTTATTAAATAAATACAATTTCAAAGATATAACATATGAAAATATTGCAGGTTTTGGGATTTATACTGCCAGAAAATAACTAATTTTTTTATTCTTTTTTATTATAATTAAAGATAATACCTTGTTCAACCCAACTCCAATGAAACATAGGTCGTTTAAATTGCTCCTTAAATTCAAAACCAGCTTTTTTTATTTGTTCCTGGACTATATTTACTTGAATTCCATACAACCCTATATGAGTTGCATAATAAGATAAAAATCCAGGTTTGTTTTTTAAAATTCGATGTATTTCATTTAATAATTTGATTCTATCATCTTTGTCAAGTAAATGATACACATCATAAATTAACGCTACATCTATAGAATTGTTCTTCAATGGAATCGATATTTCTCTCGAAGTTTTTATGATTTCAATATTTCTAATATTTTGAGTTTTAATTTTATCAGACAATTCCTCTAAAGGATCTACATCATAATCAAGAGCATAAATTTTACCAGTATTTCCTACAATTCGCGAAGCAATTAAGGAATATACCCCTGTTCCACATCCAAAATCTAAGATTTTTTGTCCACTTTTTATACCAAACTCTCTAAGTATAATTTCTCCCTTTGAATTTAGCCAATCTTCCATTGTAATTTCTAATTAGTATTATTTATTATAACAAGGATTATATTAAATTTCTATAATAAAAAAAATTATATTGAATTTAAGGATGTTATTAGTTCATATTGATCTACTGATATTTTCTTTTTTAATACCTCAAAAAGTTCTAGAAGTACATTATCGGGAGCCGCCACCATTACATACTTCAAAGGGCCAAAATTCTTTATTTCGTTAATAAATTGAAATCCCTTATTTTTCATATGCGCTACTAGAGCTTCTAAATCGTCTGTTTCAATACCTAAATGATGTATCGCTCCACGTCCTTGGTCTTTAGGCGGTTGATCATAAAAATTTATTTTCGATGCACCAATTGATATCATTACATTTCTGGCTCCTGCCATTTTTAAATCAAATAAGATTTTAGCTCCAAACATATCTTGATAAAACTTGATACTTTCATCAAGATTAGAAGTAAAAAGATGTGCATGATGTAGTGAATTTCTCATGATTTCTTCATATTTAATTGTAAATTATCCGTTTTAATATACCCTAATTAATAATTTAAATTAAATATGATCCAGTTTTTGATGCCAAACTTTTTTTAATTTCCGTTGGAGTACCATTAGCGATTACTTTTCCTCCTTTAGGTCCGCCCTCTGGTCCTAATTCAATGATATAGTCTGTATAGGACAAGATTTCAGGATCATGTTCAATAATAACAACACTATTTCCTTCTTGAACTAATTTTTCTAATAAGTGCATCAATTTTACAACATCATAAAATGATAATCCAACTGTCGGTTCATCTAAAATATATAGAGAATTACCTTTACGTGCCTTACCTAATTCTTTTGCTAATTTAATTCGCTGTGCTTCTCCACCACTTAATGTTGGAGCAGGTTGACCAAGCGTGATATATCCCATTCCAATCTCATCAAGAATCTTAAGCACATTTGAAATGTTAATTTTTGATTTGAACAATCCCAAAGCTTCACTTACCGTCATGTTGAGCACATCTGATATTGTTTTACCCTTATATTTAATTTCTAAGATTTCTGGCTTATATCTTAAACCTTTGCATTCTTTACAAGGAATCGTAAAACTACTAAGAAAGGAAATTTGTAAATCTGTCTCACCAGTTCCTTTACAAGAAGGACACCTACCAATATCAGAATTATAAGAAAAATGTCCTGCTTTATATTTTCTTTTTTTTGCTTCCTGTGTTTTAGCGAATAAATTCCTTATTTTGTCCCAGATACCTATAAAAGAGCAAGGGGTAGAAGTTCTCACTCTCGATATTGGATTTTGATTCACTACAATGACTCCATCAATGTATTCCCATCCTTCTATCATACCAGAATATTCTAGAAGCTCATCACCATTTTCCTCAGTTTCCCTATTATTATCATCTATTTTCTTTTGAGATAAATCAGCACCTCTCTTGAAATATGGTGTTATCAATGGAACTAGGGTATCTAATATAAGAGAGCTTTTTCCAGATCCTGAAAGACCGGCAACCCCAACCATCATCCCTAAAGGAATTTTCACTGTAATATTTTTTAGATTATTTGTTTTCGCATTTCTTATTGTTAGGAATTTTGTATTTTTATCAATAATTTTACATTCCTCAATGGGTTTACTTTGTAATTTAATCTTTCCGGCTAAAAATTGACCTGTAAATGAACTTTCTACTTTTTGTATCCCATCTAGTGACCCATTATATACTATTTCTCCTCCATTAACTCCTGCTCCAGGACCAATATCAATAATTTCATCAGCAATGTCAATAAAGCGTTTATCATGTTCTACAATAATTACGGTATTCCCTAAATCTCGTAATTGTTTTAATACGTTGATTAAGGATTCCTTTTCTTGTTCGTGTAAACTCATACTAGGTTCATCTAATATATAAACAAGGGAATCAAGACCGGCATCTAAATGAGTCATGAGAGATAGTCGTTGAAGTTCACCGCCACTCAATGTAGGTAAGGAACGATGTAGATGTAAATATGAGAGACCAACATTAACCATGCGTTTTAAACCTTCTAATAAACTATTTAACATTGATTTACCTTGAGGTGTTTTCACATGTTGTTCACTTAAACCTTCTAAAAATTCTATTAATTCATCAATAGTCATCATAGCCAACTCGCCAATATGTGAACTTGAGATTTTAACCTCTCTAGCTTGTTCATTTATTCGATAACCTTCACAATCATCGCATTTTTTTTTTGACATGAAATTTTGATGGATCTTTTGTCTTCTATACGTACTTTTTGATTCTGTGAGAGCACGCTTTATATGTGGAATGATTCCTTCAAATTCTCTTTCTAAGATTCCTGTAAATGTTTTAGAATCCCATTCAAATGGTAATTTTTTACCACTCCCGTATAAAAAAATCTGTTTTACCTTGTCTGGTAAGTCTTTATATGGCGTTTTAATATCAAAATCATAGAAACTTGGTAATTGCTCAACAAAACGAATTTGATCAGCAAAAACAGCTGAACCTGCTTTTGTTATTTGAATTAAGTTTCTATTATTATCTTGGACAATTAAATCCTCAGTAATATTCATAGTATAACCCCTTCCTTTACATGCTAAACACATACCTGAAGGTTCATTAAACGAAAAATCTTTGATTTGCTTTCTGTCTACCACCATTCCACATAAACCACATTCTAGATTATCATTAACGGGTTCCTTACAAATAGGACATATTAAAATACCCTCAGTGGCATAAAGCATTCTGAGTAATCCATAAATTCCTGTTTTAGTTCCAACTGTAGAACGGGGATTAAATACACGTGTAGTCCTCTGTTCCACCGCTACAGTAGGGCTCAGCCCTTCTATTAAATCAAAGGGTTTTTCATCTTCAAATTTAGGAGGGAAACCTATCGATTGCAAATAGCGATTCATTCCTTCGTCAAACAAAAGATCGAAAGCTAAGCTTGATTTACCAGAGCCTGAAACTCCTGTAATAAGGATAATTTTCTTTTTTGGAATGGTAATATTAACATTTTTTAGATTATGAATTCTTGCTCCTACTACCTTAATTTCATCCATATTTTAGCCCATCACTTCTTTTAATTAACTTTTTGCATTATATAAGTTACACAATCAAATCCCGTAGTATCTTTCTTGACCATCTCAATTTCCTTTAAATGTTGTTTAATTTCTACAATATCATCGAGATTTTCATGCTTTTTACGTAAAATATTAATCTTTTTCTCCAAGGGGGCATAATATTCCGTCCACCAACATTCTTTTTCCCAGGGTATTTGCTTTACAAGCTTAAAGCCGAATTTAGGGAAATATTTGAGTTTCTTATCTGCCCAGTTAGTCGCTTCACCTGTGATCATGAAACCATTAAGCTTCAACACCCTATTACATTCTGTTAAGGCTTTCTTGAGATCAAGCAAGTGTATGACCCCTTCCTCCCAAATGATGTCAAACATCTCATCCTCAAATTTCATGTCATATATTGAACGATTATACACCTTTACTCTGTCTGAAAGGCCTTCTTGCTTAATCTTGAGATTTAATTTATCTAAAGCACGTTGATCAATGTCAATTCCAATTATTTTGCCATTACTTAACCTAGCTAACTCTAAGGTGGGTATTCCTGTGCCACATCCAACATCGAGGATGTGGGGATCATCTATCTTTGGAAGATTTTCAAATGCCTTTCTCGTATATTTGAGAAAGACTGATCGGAGTCCTTCCGCATCCAATTCCATTAATATATCTTCAGACATTTCTTTTTCATTCCTCCCTTATTCTTTATTAGGATTTATTTTATTTCCACAATCATAACATTCCGCATCGTGCACGCAAATTTCACCCTTACAAATTGGACATGTATAGAGCTTTTTTTGTTCTTGGAGCCATTTTTGAACTCCAATTTCTTCAATTCTTTTTAGATTTTCAACCATATTAACAGAATACCTTTCTTGATAAAGATTATTCATTTTTTGTAGGTTCTGACAAGGAAATTTTTCACATTCATAACAAAATTCTAATTCTTTTTTTCTTAATGCAGGACAATCTCTTCTTATGAACACACAGTTTTTATTCCTAATTCGACATCCTTTACAGCCTTTTTTATATCCTCTTTCCTTTAGTAGATCTTTTTTCCAGAGAAGATATTGACGGCAAGCTCCACAAAATATTCCACACGGGGCTGCTAAGTTATTATAAATCATTTCCGCAACTCTTAAACCTTTATTTTTGATAATTTATTGTATTATTTCTCTAATTATTTAATCTCCATACTATTTTTAACTATAAAATCGTTTTAATACTCTTAAACAAAATAAAGTAATCCATTTGCTTTCTTTACCTTTATACTCGATATTTGCTTGCATTCGTCCGTTGAAACTTTTTTCCAGGTTCCAATGACCATTTTCATCTTGTTTAGATATAACTAGATTAATAGCATCTTGCATTCTATCATCTTTATATCCTAATTTTGTTAAAATATCTAAAACTTCCAAGGCATCAATTTTCCACATTAGGGGAAAACCAAATTGAGTCCATTCTTGCTTAGCAATAGCATCTAAGTTATGGCTCTGCTTGTATATATGATGATTGAGAAGAAATTCTGCGGCTTTATTAATAGTAGCTCTCATTCCGTCTGATCTCTTATCATTTGGTATTTCTGATAATGCCTTTAAATTTTTTACAACTGCCATGTGACATGTGTGGGTACCCCAACAAGCTTCACCTTTCTTCGAGCCAACATTATAAGGCCAATCATCTGGGACATTTTCTAATCCATCATCAAAACGTTGATATTTAACAATCCAATTTATTCCTTCTTGGATTCTACTATCTTCTATGTATCCGAACCTAATCAAGCCCCAAAGCATATTCCCTGTGAGACATGGTAGGATTTTATTATGGTCACCACCATTTTCGCCTCTAAAATACGCAAATGCTCCACTTGATTTATCTTGCGAATTTTCAAGAATAAATTCACATGTCTTTTGAATTCTTTTATCTTTGCCACTTACCCCGAGTTCAGCTAAAACTATAAATTGCCATACCGTTCCCCTATACTTAGTCCGAATATAAAAGTTTTCAGGTGTTTCCCAATACCCTTCGGGTTTTTGTTTATTTAAGATTTTAGGAACAACACCTTCGATCATAATTTTTTCTTTTGCCTCTCTAACTTCTCTGCTATTTTCATTTTGGTGCATAATATCTGTAAGAGTGAAATATCGAACTGAAGGATTGTCATCTTCTAATAACCATTCAATGGGATCTGATTTTAAATAAGATTTCCACTTTTTCACTTTTTATAACACCATTTTACTGTTAGATTTTAATTTTTGATAAATTCTTAAACAAATTTTCCTCTAATGTGAGAATTTGCAATGCTAAATTATGCAACTTATTGAGATCAACATTATTTAAACATTCTTCTTTATATTCATCAGCGGTATGTTTTAAAGTCTCAGCTATAATGGTCCAGTTTTTAGCAGAATCACTAATAATTGGTATTGATTCTTCTAAAATTTTGAATTCTTCATTATTCCAAGCCCTCGGACCCTCTCTAAGCTGATTATGATCTAATAATTCAATAAGAAATTGTTTATATAAATTCCGAAATGCAGCACCTCCTGTACCCCAAGTCTCAATATATCCATGCATCAATTCAAACATTAATCTCGAACGCGAGATAGTCTTTCCAGAAGGATCTTTTGTTTCACCCTGTAATTTATCTTTCCATTCTGGAATTGATTGTGCGAATAATTTAAGCCCTTGAATTCCTGAATTACTTATTGAGGGTCGCAACATATTATTTACTACTTTTTGGATGGCAAGCTTAACACCTGCAGCTAAAGGAGGATGTTTTCCATCCGTTCTTCTTTGCATGGAAAATTGTGTGTTATTTGGGCGCATAAATTTGGGACCATACTCAGAACTTCGTCCTTTTTTCAATTGTTCTATTCTAACTTCCTGAAAATCTTTAAATTCGGAGTCTCCTACATAAGCTACTCCTTTTTCTTCATCATATCCTGCTAAAGTTATAGTATGCCCGCCAAAATGGATATTTCCCTCTTCCTCGAAATAAGGTAAATAACCCAAGTCTATCTGAAGAATCAACGGAACATCTTGATCGATCAATTTTTTTGATTCTTTCCAGGCTTTATCAGCACTCGTGAAAGATTGTTTTCTTAAGGTTATTCCAAGTAAACGGCAACCTAATGAACTTGGTTCGATAGTTCCTTGCTTCCCTCCCAAGAAAAAGGGGATATCCGACTCGGGAATAAAGGACACATTGCTAGTAGTATCAAAAAACCCAAACCCCATAGTGGCATCTAAACCGAATGCCATTGCTTCTGACATGGGAAATCCATAAAATTCAAAAAGATCTCTCATTGAAGATGATTCGCAATGATAACCAACTCTATGGATAAAATTATTTACTATATGCTTTTGGACCAACTTTCCCTCCTCCCTTTTTAATTTCTTCTAACACCCAATTCAAAAACTCTATATCAATTTCTAATATCTTAATAGGATGTACAAAAAGACCTCTTACATTTAAAGGCATATTAGAATTTTCTGCTAACATATCTTCTAATCCCTTTACATTTTTTTTTATCTTCTTTATGGAATTGGAAATCGCTTCAATTTGTTGCTCTTTAGTTAATATTGGAAGCATGGAAAATGCAACATAGAAATTTTCATCATTTTTTCCTATAAATTCTTTAATAACATTGTAAGTCTTCATTTTCAAGATTTCAAATCCATAATCTGTAATTTTATATACTTTACGTATACGGTTATCAACTTCTTCTGTATAAGAATCAACTAATTTACTTTTTTCAAGATTATTTAAATCGCTATAAATAGATGATTTTCCTATACTAGTCCATTCTCTCATGCCCCTCTCGTCAATTCTTTGATTAATACTATAAGCATGACTTGGAAATTCTGCTATCAAACCTAATACGACGAATTCCCGATGATTTAATTCATAATTACTTTCTGTGGTCATTTTGAGATGAAATGATATTTTTAATGATTATTTTATTAATATTCTCTTAATAGAATATTATGGATAAAGAATATTATGAATCAAGAATATATAAATATTACTAATTTCAAAAATCAAAAGTTAAGAAAAAATTTAATTTAGATACTTTTCCATATTTAAATAGCAAAAGAGGTTATTTCTTCAAATTTAGCAATCTTCAAGTCTAGAGACAATTTAAATATATGTTAAGTATTAATCCTTCTTACTATTGGAAATCTTATCTACTTCCTTTGCATAGATAGGGGTTAATTCAGTTATTAAAAGTTTTGAATTACTAGTCGAAACTAAATTCCCTCTCATATCATGTATTTCAGCAATTGCATGAAGAATGTTATGACCTTCATTAATTATCTTTCCTTGAACTTTAACTTTTTCCTCAACTTTAATTTTTCCTATAAAATCAACATGGAAATCCATACTAATTGGAAATCCTTCATAACCTAAGGTAGCTACTGCCATGCCAATAACATTGTCCAACATACCGCATTGTATTCCTCCATGGAGTAAATTAACTGGATTCCCCATTTCTGGTCGTATGAAAAATTCTAATTCCACAAAACCACGTTCTACATTTATTAATACCCCATTTAACCATCTGGCATAAGCAATTTTAGCAAAATTCTTTAATTCTTTACCTTTCAAAGAATTAAAAAACTCTAACATCCGTTTTGAACGTTTATCAATATTTTCACGCATTTTAGATCATCACCTAAATCTCTTTTCCAATGTTTTTTGATGTAAGGTAAAAGCCAAGAAGAGAAAAATAAAACCAATTCCTATTAAGACTCCAAAATCAATCAACAATCCGAATGTACCAAATGCACTATTTTCTCCTAATCCAACGTTTATTATATCAAGACAGTATGTAAGTGGAGATACTATTGCAGTAGGAAGTGAAGCAATTGGCATAAAAAGCGGGCTGATAAATAATAATGGAAATTTGATGAAAATTTGTAAAATCATTGTATTTCCAGGATTTCTTGTTGGTGGCGCAGAGATAATCAAACTAAAACTAGAAAAGACCAAAGCAGCAATAATCATAGCAGTAATAATTAGAAAATAATTAATAACTAATCCACTTGATAAGAATATTACTCCTAAAACTAAGGGAATTGATGAGAATAACAAGCCATAAATAAATGAACCCCAAATACTACCAATCAATATTGTTTTAATTGAAATTGGACAAGTAGTTAAACGTTCAAAAGTACCACGCATTGTCTCCCATGGAAAAATGATTGGTCCCAATGATGTTGACGTTAAGAAAAGTACCATTGCTATTATTCCAGAAATAAGGTAAACCGGTGATATATTTCTTCCTATTGTAAAAGCGAAAAATAGAATTATTGGAAAAAAAATTCCTTGAATTAATACAGGAGGTTTATTATAATAAATTTTCAAATCTTTTTTAGTAATTGTGAAAGATCTCTTTATTTGAGTTTTAAAATTTCGGAATCTGGATTTTTTAGCTATTAGGAATTCCTTGTTAATTTCTACCACCTCTTTCTATAATTTTTAAAAATGCATCTTCTAATTTTGGTTGATGTGTATTTAATTGTTTTATAATTAGATGATTCTGTTTGATAAAATCTAGAATTTCACAAATACTTTCATGAATATCTTCCACAATTACATGAAAACCTCCTCCAACTTCTTGAACTTCTCTTACTGAATTCAATTCTTCAATCTTAGTTTTACTTACTCCATTTTCAAAGTAAAAATCGACTGCTTTATATTCTTGCGTTAACATTTTCAATTTTTCAGGAGTATCCAAACTTATGATTTTACCGTAATTAATAATAGCGATTCTATGACATAATTCATTTGCAACTTCCATATCATGAGTCGTAAGAAAGATTGTCTTACCTTTTTCATTATATTCTTTAATCAATTGCTTAATTATACGAGAAGATTGTACATCTAATCCACTAGTAGGTTCATCAAGAAATAAGATTTCTGGATTACTCATCAGTGCCATGCATAACAATAATCTTTGTTTCATTCCCTTTGAATATTTCATTGATTTCAAATTACGTTTTTTGTATAATTCGAATTTCTTAAGAAGAACTTCTGCCCGTTCTAGACGAGTTTTTTTAGGAACTCCATAGATTTCTCCAATAAACATTAAATTTTGTAATCCTGACATCTCAAAATATACATTTGCTTCCTCAGGGACATTTCCAGTCATTTGTTTAACGAGAATTTGATTTTTCCAAACCTCATGCCCAAATATAGATACATTCCCTTTAGTAGGTTTCAATACACCCGTCATCATCCGAATTGTGGTTGTTTTTCCAGCACCATTTGGACCTAAAAATCCAAATATCTCCCCCTTTTTCACCTCAAAACTAATATCATCAACTGCACGAATGATACCCATTGTTCCCTGCGAACCATTTGGTTCCCTTTTCCCTTGTTTCCCTATTTTAGGGGGCTCAAAATGTTTAGCTAGATTATTTACAACGATTGCGCTCATTATAACACCTCTTTTATAAGAACTTTCTTATTTCTCTTCTTTATCTAATCGAATGTGCTTAAAAAGCTCATTGATTGGTTGATCTCCATGACATTTGATAATTTGATTTAAAGTACACCCTTGTGGATGCTTTTCTTTTATTTCTGGTTTATCACAAGCACATTCTTCTGTTTCTTTTATTTTCATCTTTTAATTACATCCGATTCTGTATTTTCGATTTTTTTTAATTCTATAGAAAATAAATACCTTCTCTATTATCTTCCCATTCAATCCCAATTTTTTAAACGTTCTTTTGTATGTGTGTAGAAGCATATTTATAGTAATTGCGTTATCATTTTCAAGATCGAAATTGAACTATCATAATAGAATTTTCTATAAAATTTTTAATTAGTTAAATCTTAGATTAAACTAATCAAACCATATATTTAAATATTTCTAAAATCTTTATATTATAAGATTTTGATGGTTTAAGGATATGACGAAAGAAATAGATCTTGAAAATATAGGTACTTATATAAAAGCACTGCATTGTCAAATTCGATGGGTTTTAATAGATATTTTACGAGATGGCCCAAAATCTTCTGATGAAATTTTTAACCATCTTAAAAGTGTGAGTGAAAATATAGATGATAATATTCAATGCCATGGAATGTGTGGTAAAGGAGATTTTAAGGATTTAAGGAAACCATCTTTATATTATCATCTTAGAGAATTAGAAAGGGTAGGCATTATTAAGGCAGATTACAAGCCTAGTGAAAGTAAAAGAGCTCCTGAAAAATTATGGAGGTTAAATTTGGAAAAACTAACCATAAATTTGAAATAATTTTAAAATAATAATATTCTGGTTTTGGAATTTTTGTAGCGAGAAAGTTTTGGTACTTTTTTTATTTTATTTTTAGGCAAAAAACTCCAAGATATATACCAAAAGCCCAACCTCCAAATAAAACCAGCCACTCAAAAAATCTCATTATTGATTCATTATTAAAAACCCAACTCATCATAAAAATAATGCTTATTGCTGCAAGAAAAAAACCGGGAATTGAATGATAATTAGCAATCTTGTCTGCCCGTAATGTTATAATCCCAAAAATAAGATAAGATAAAGTTCCAAATATAAAAACTGCAAAAGCAGCAATAACATGTGGGATTAACACTGTATCTTGGGGTAATAATGCTACCATGAAACTCCCTATTGTAGTGATGATATTTGCTAAAACCCAATATTGAATAGTCTTTTTTTGCTTTGAATCCTTATTCTGGAATAAAATCACTAAAAAAAACCAACCAAATGGTGAAATGGCACTATTGATTATTAACCCTGTACTAAAAGCGAGGTATGCGTTATTAGGGGTGCTTAATGCTCCTAAGTCGCTTATGTAGTTGGTTAATATACTATAAGTTGCACCTCCCGCGGTATATAACGCAATAGAGATAACAATTGAAACTATACTAGTCGCTACCCCAATAAAATAGAAATAGCCCCCATTAACTTTTTTATAAAAAACCTCCATTCTATCCATTTGGGATCACTAAATCATTTAGAATAATAATATAATAAGATCATCATATAAATATACCTTGCTGGAAAAATCATTCTATTTTCACTATAAAATTTGAACTTTAACAAAAATTAAAATCTTATTAAATCTTCATAAAAGGTTTGAATTAACTTTATATAATAGGATTGAATTATCATCTTTAACATTCAATTTATCTAATAAAATAGAAAGGTTGAAATTAAATGAGTGAAACTAAAAAGAAAGATTCGAATGAACTATTAAATATTCTAATGATTATTATCGGACTTCTCTTTGTCTTCAAAGCTGTTATGGAATTCCTAGCTTGGACGGGGATTTATGAGCCTACTTGGTTAAAAATAGCAGATTTGGATGCAGCTAATTCTATTTTTGGTGGTCAGGGCGTAATTTCAATGCTTTTAGGAATCTGGTGTTTAATTGCTGGTATTGGTATGTTTAGAGAAGAAGAATATGCAATGGGAATTGGCTTAGTCGTTCTTAGTATAATGGCTGCAGTTGGTATTACTGCAATAGTAGGATGGATATCAGCTCCAGCATCTTTTGATCCCGGTTATTTTATAAATTATATCATAATTGCTGCTACTATCATTGGAGTCTTGGGATTTATCTGGCTACTTTTTACATATAAGAGATACGACTAAATTGTACCGATTCTTAAAAATTTAATTATTAATTTTTTTTTTCTATTAATTTCTATAGATTTTATAAAAAAAGTCGAAAAAACAGCTCTGATAATATTGTTTAGCTATAATTGGTAAATAAATTTCAATTTAATAAAAAATATGTATTATCGTTTTTTTCTCAATTTTTACTCAATGATTTAAAGATTATTTTCAAATTAATTGAATTTGTATATATATTTCTATAGAACTTCTAATAAATAGTTAGCAAAGTCTTAAAAAGTCTCAAAATAAAATTATTCATAAAACAATTTAGAAATCAATGTGAATTTATAATGATAAGTTGGATTTTATTTGGTGTATTCGGCATTTGGATTATAATTAACCGATTTAGTGAGGGAGGTAAAGTTGAAGGTTACCCTCTTGGTATGCCTCGCGGAACAGTGAGAGCATTAATAGCGATTATGCTTGTTGCATTTCCATTTAGTTATATAATATTTGGAGGAGAAATCCCACCGTTAATAGTTAACATTATCTTTGTTGTTGTTGCTTTTTACTTTGAAGCCAGACGGAGTGAACGCGAGAAATTAAAAAATATCGTTGATGAAATAGAGACTTCAGATATTATTCTCGAAGATGTAAGAAAGGAAAAAAAACCACTTTATATACCTAAATATAGTGTTAGATTCCTTTTACTGGTGATGCTGGTGATCGTCCAAATTATGATTTTCTTACAACCAGGGACTTATTTTCAAGTAACAAATACTCTTACAGATCTATTATTAATTATTGGTCTTTTTATCATCGGCGCGTTTTTCAGATCTATTCTAAAATCTCGAGAAAGAAAAAAAATTAAAGAAAAAATCGCAAATATGGATGCTTCTCTATCTGAAGTTCAAATTATTGAAAAGTTAATGCTTGAAGAACCTAGTTGGTGGAAACGAACGGGAAAAAACATACTTTCTTTAACAATGTTAGTTGCTGTCGTTGTAGCACTATTATGCTATAC
Source organism: Promethearchaeota archaeon (assembly GCA_048938005.1). GTDB lineage: Archaea > Asgardarchaeota > Lokiarchaeia > Sigyniarchaeales > SOKP01 > Loki-b32. The sequence continues at coordinate 151,215 of JBHLMQ010000004.1, forward strand.
ATTCAATTGGGACTATATTTTATTTGAAATTTATATTCCGGAATATAGACTAACTATAGTAGGTGTATTACTACTTCTTGTCAACGTGTACTATGGTTTCAGAGATTAAATTTTTATTCAACTAAATGATTTAATTAACTTTTTTTTTAATTACAAGACTCTAATTAATTAGAAATAAAATTTCAAAAATTATTCGTTATATTAGTAAAGCAATACTGAATATATTTAAAATTATTAAAAAGTTCATTGATTTTCATAATCACATTAAATAATTTAATGGAATCATGAATTTTTTTGAATATAAAGATCAATTATAAGATCTCCCTTTTGTAAGGTTTTCCTTTTTTCCAGTACCACTCAAACAATTCTTTCGTCCAAATTATAAAAGATTCGTGATTATCAATTAAACATTGGCTATAGTCAATTTCTCCATCTTTATTTAAGAATAGAATCGCCCCTTTATCGCATACTATAAGAGAAAAAGGAATTTGTTCTAATAATCTTATGTTTTCAAAGATTTTCAATTTTTTATAGAAAGAATTAGGTTCTTTAAATAATTGAGCCCATTCATCAGGAATTCTATATGTTTTTACTAAATTCTGATCAATTAAGGCTCTGATATCGATTGTTTGCTTCTTCATTTTTTTCTCTGCTTCTCTTAAAAGATTTTTTTGATACTGATCGGTTATTGTATAAAGATATTCTTCAGAATTTTTTACTAAATTTTCAAATATTTCCATATTTTCCATGGTTTTATTTCCAAAGTCAACATCTTTTAGTTTTCCTAACTTGAATATAAGGTGTACTGGAATTTGAGTAATCTCATGACTATTTAAGAAATCTCCATGATTTAATGAAACCTCAAATATATCCATCATTCGTAGAAAAATTTTTCCAATATTTGTAATCACATATTTCCTTTCAACGCTTTTATTGATTAAATTCTTTTGAGATAACCTTCTCAAGTGGCGTGAGACTTCAGAACCCGGGATATTTAATTCTTTTTCGATTTTTCCGTGTCTTTTACTTTCATTATATAAACTTTTGAGTACTTCATATCTCTCCTTATTAGAAAACTCAAATAATAAGTCAGGTAAATCCAATTTTAATCCTTTTTTTAAATTGCAGTTTTTTATTATATATGATATAATTTGAATAATTATTTAAATCAATTTAAATAATTTAGAAAAAATTAAACTTAATTTAAAATTGTTTAAAACAGTTATAAGGTTTATTTTTTAATTATCTTATAATTCATGTATATAAGATTATATTTTTAGTAATATAGAAATAAAAATTTTCATTGAAATCTAATTTAAATGAAAAAAGTAAGATTATAATTAAAAAGAAATTGGCGAACAAATATGTATGAAGAATTAGAATTACGAGCTTTAAAATTACTAGCAAAAAATTTTGAGTATAACCAAGCTTTACATATGGAAGCCGATCAAATGGCTAGTTTACTTGGAGTGAAGAAAAAGGACATTCAACCTGTATTAAAAGCTTTAGGAGAAGCTCAACTGGCAAACCTCTATGAAGAAGGTGATAAAATTAAATTAGCGAAGATATCATGGCAAGGGTTAAATGAAATTGGAGAGGTTAACTTGAAGTATGGTATGGGAAAGGATACTTATAAAAATTATGATGCGGAGGGATACCGATAATGCCTTTTGACTATATGCCTTGGTGGGATAAAGAAACTAAAGAATTTGCTGATGAAGTTGAAAATTTTTGTGATACTGAATTAGTACCACGCACAATAAAACTTTTAGAACAAAATAAAGATCCAATGGAAATCCAATGGAGCGCATCAAAACTTTGTGTAGAAAAAGGATTCCATCCCTTAATGGTTTTAGCAGAAGAAGAATATGGGGGTCGTGATAAAGGCTATGCAGGTTACACAATTTTGAATGAAGAAATTGGTCGTTCAAACTTAAATGTAAACCCATTATTAACTAGCGTGTTTGGTGCTGGTCCAATTCATTTGTTTGGTACAGATGCTCAAAAAAAGAAATTTTTAGAACCAATTGTTAGAGGCGAAAAATGGGCTTCAATTACAGTGACCGAACCGGATGTTGGCAATGATGCAGCTGGAGTTCAGCTCCATGCTGAGGAAGATGGCGATGAATGGGTTTTAAATGGGTGGAAGCGTTTCATTACACTTGGCGCGATTTCTGATTATCATATGCTTTATGCAAGCAGTGATCCTGAAATGAAAAGAATATATCGGCATCTTACGGCATTTCTAGTACCAACTGACACTCCTGGTATAACTATTGAAAAAATTAATGAATTAATTGGAGATGTAGAAATGGCAAACTCTGTAATTAGATATCGAGATGTTAGAGTTCCAAAAGAAAATATGATATTAGATCCTGGCGATGGATGGACAGTTATGACAAGTGCTCTAAATATTGAAAGGTTAGGAATTGCTAGCGTAGTGGGCTCATCTAAAAATTTATTAGAAACTGCTCGGGCCTATGGCCGTAGAAGAGTCCAGTTTGGGTCTCCTATCTCTCGCTATAATGGAGTTCAATTAAGGATGGCCAATATCAGCATGAAAATGCATCTTATTAGAGTTTATATATATTATTTAGCCCATTTGTTAGACACTGGTGAAGCTGATATGTTCACTTTTGCTTTAAAATCTTCAACCGCTAAGATATTCGGAACCCAATCTCTGACAGAAATGGCTTTGGATGCTCTTTTTATTGTTGGTGGGGATGGTTATCTCCAAGAAACAGGGATTGGTGGAATTTTAAAGAATGGGGCTTTAATGCAAATTGCTGGTGGCTCAAATGACATATTGAAATTATTTATTGGTAGACAAGAATTCAAACAAGATGTGGATGAACGTATGTTAACTCCTTCAGTCAGAGGTCCAACAAAAGAAGAAGCAGATAAATTATAAGAAAATTTGGAGGTAAATTAAATTGGTAAAATATAAAGAAGTAAAATTTGAAATAAAAGATGAGATCGGAATTATAACAATCGATAGACCAGAGAGAAGAAACGCTCTATGTAGAGATGTTTGGGCAAGTATAGGAGAAATTTTATCAGATACGTGGGACGATATAAATGTAAGAGTGATAATACTCACAGGAAATGACGAGGAATATAAAGGTGGTCGTGCTTTTTCAGCAGGGCTCGATATTAAAGAAATGTCCACAACAGGATTCAAAAATCTTGGAGATTTTCTTGGTATCTTGCTTGATCCATGTGAATTAATGGCGCGTTATCCAAAACCTCTAATTGCTGCTATTAATGGTTATGCTTATGCTGGAGGGCTTGAGCTTACATTATGGTGTGATTGTGCTATAGTTGCAGATGATGCCGTAATGGGTTTTTGGGAAAATAGGAGAGGTTTAGCTAGTGGTGTAGCATTCTTATTACTGCCCGAATTAATTGGAATGCGTCACACTAAAGAGTTATTATTAACTGGAAAAATAATTTCTGCGGAGGAGGCTTATAGGATGGGATTAGTTAATCAAGTAGTTCCTCACAATGAATTAATGAATGCTGCAATGGAAATGGCAGAAGGAATGAAAAAAGTTGCTCCAATAAGCCATAAATGGACTAAAAAATGGTTCCAGCAAGGATACCATTATACAAGAACCAGAGCAATTGGTAGTTTGTGGGAACCATTCCAAGAATTATTCCATAGTGAAGACGTTATAGAAGGTTTTACCGCTTTCATGGAGGGTAATAGAGAACCGAAATGGAAGGGAAAATAATTAAAATTTTTTTTTAAATTAAAATGAGAGTGTATATAAAAAAATATGAAAATGAGGTAAAAAAAAATGGCAGATGAAGAATTAGTTGAAGGTATTAAAAAAATGGTCAGTAAGCTAGATGATCCTGCATATCAAGAACGATTTAAGGATTTTGAGAGAACCTTACAGTTCAATTTCACTGACACGAACAATTACTATCTTGTTTTCAAGGATGCAAAATGTGAAATCAAAGAGGGCGATATTGAAGATCCTAATATAACAATCACGACTCAGAGTGAAGTTATTATTGACATCATGGATGGAGAATTGAGTCCAACAAAAGCGTTTATGGGAGGAAAACTCAAAGCTAAGGGACCTATGAAAGACATGTTAAAAATGCAAATGTTGATGAAATAAACTTTTAGATTTAATAACTTAATTTTTTTTCATTTTATATTAAAATAAAACCAAGTAGGGTTAAAGAAATGGAATTCAAATATCTTTTATTTGAAGTAAGAAATAATGTAGGTATTGTTACATTCAATAGAGAATATAAACTAAATGCCATAAATGGCAAAATGTTTGATGAAATTTATGATGCTTTAGACGAAATCGCTAATAATAATGATATTAGAGCAGCAATTATTACTGGAAAAGGTCGTGCTTTTTCAACAGGAGGAGATTTTGATCAAGCAAGTCAGGGGATGGCGGGAGATGTGGATTCTGTAGAAGATGGAGGAAAAATGCAATCAGGAGAACTAGAAATTGATGTCTCTCAAAAAAGAATAGTGTTAAAGTTACAAAGAACACCTAAGCCCATCATAGCCGCTATTAATGGGTTAGCTTTAGGAGGAGGATTAAATATTGCATTAAATTGTGATTTAATATATGCTGCTGATAATGCAGAACTTGGCACTTATTTTATGAAGAGAGCGATTATTCCTGAGATGTCTTCTACCTACATTCTCCCCAGGATAGTAGGTATACATAAAGCGAAAGAATTGATCTTTTTTGGGGATAGATTTAGTGCACAAGATGCTCTAAATATAGGATTAATCAATGGTGTATTTCCTGCGAAAGAGTTTATGAACCGAGTGATGAACGTTGCTGAGAGGTTAGCAGGAGGTCCTACATATTCGATTGGATTAGCGAAATTAGCTATTAATAAAGTACTCGAAGACAAAATAAAACTAGCACTTGAAGAAGAAGCTGATGCATTGTTTAAAGCATTTGATTCAGAAGATTTTACTGAAGGTTTATTAGCTTTCTTTGAAAAAAGAGATCCCAAATTCTTAGGACGATAATATTTTATGTGGTAAATTATGGAAGAAACTAAAGCTAAAAATTTATTAAAAATATTCTGTTTAATTGGAGGGCTATATGAAATTTTATTTGGGTGTTTAATGATTTTCTTTCTTGTTCCTTTATTGAATTTATTAGGAGCAAGCATAACCCAATTACAATTTCCAATATTTTCTCAAACCGCCGGATTGTTGGCAATAATCTTAGGACTAATATTATTCTTTTCATCTTTAAATGTCAAAAAATATAGTTTAAATATTATTTTTATTACAATATTACGTTTCACTATTCAAATCGTTATTATAATTAATATCATAAATATACCTGAGATTGCTTTTGGTCTATTTTTATTCGGTTTAATGGATTTAATTTTTGCTATTATCACGATTTATTTAATGGTAAAAGGAGATCTATCATTAAATATTTTAAAAATAATACAGGAAGGAGGAAATTAATATTAATACTATTAAATCAATCATTAGTAACGTGCTTGCTGAAAATCGTTCATTTCTAATGGAACATGAAAGTAAAGATTTAATTTCGAAATATGGAGTCCCTACGGGTGAATATAAGTTAGTTGATAATAAATTTGAAGCTATAAAGTTTGCAAATAAAATAGGTTATCCTGTAGTTGCCAAACTCATGAGTCCCGATATTATTCATAAAACAGATGCTAAAATAATTAAATTAAACATCAGAACAGACGAAGAATTAGAGAAAGCCTATGAGGAAATAATAGTTAACGGAAAAAATTACAATCCTAATGCTAAATTAGTAGGTGTAAATATCCAAAAAATGGCTGAAAAAGGGATTGCGGAAATTATAATAGGTGGATTAAGAGATAAAAATTTTGGTCCCGTTCTGATGTTTGGCTTTGGTGGAATTTTTGTTGAATTGTTTAAAGATGTCTCATATAGGGTTTGCCCAATTACAAGAGAGGAAGCTAATAAAATGATTAGAAGTATTAAAGCATTCCCTCTATTAGAAGGTTATCGTGGAAAAAAAAAGGGTGATATTAATCAACTAATTACAGTAATAATTAATTCTTGTACTCTTTTAATGGAAAATCCTGAAATAATTGAACTTGATTTAAATCCAGTAATTATATTTGAAATGGGTAAAGGTGTTATGGTATTAGATGCAAGGATTATACTAAGGGAGGAAGGTTTGGATGTCAAAGTTGAAAGATTTTGATGGATTTTTTAATCCAAAAACAGTTGCTTTTTATGGAGCTTCCAATATGATGCAAAAATTTGGAAGCATCCATCTAACTAATTTATTATCTGCTGGATTTCAGGGAAAAGTGATTCCGATCCATCCAAAAGAAGAAGAAATTCTAGGTTTTAAAGCTTATAAAAATATAAAAGATGTTCCAGCACAGGTTGATTTAGCTGTAATGGCAATCAATCCAAAATTAATTAACAATTTCTTGGAGGATTGTGGTGAGAAAGGAGTAAAGCATGTCATAATTTTATCGGGAGGCTTTTTAGAAGTTGGCAATAAAGAAGCACAAGATAAAATGAAAAAAATAGCTGAAAATTATGGTATAAAAATCATGGGACCGAATTGTTCTGGTGAGGTAATTACTCCTTTTTTAAATATAACTCACGTACCATGGCCTCCAAGGAAAGGTGGTGTTTCTATCGTTTCACAATCTGGAACCTATGCAGTCCAACCTTTAATTGCTATAAATTCAAAAATTGGATTAGGGATTTCAAAGATCATCTCTGTTGGAAATGAAGTGAATACAGATTTAGTGGATTATTTGGAAGCACTTGAAGAAGATGATGAAACAAACACTATAGGAATATATTTTGAAGCAGTAAGAAGAGGAAAAGAATTTATTGAGCTAATTGATCGAATTAATCAAAAGAAGCCCATCGTAATTATACCAATTGGACAGACTGAAGCGGGTACAAGATCTGCGAAATCTCATACCGCAGCTATTACGTCTCCTGGTTATGTTATTGATTCGATTTGTGAACAAACTGGGGCTATCAAAGTAAAAAATAGTATAGAAATGCTAAATTTACTTAATGCTTTCGACTCACTTCCACTTCCAAAAGGAAATCGAGTGGCAATTCTTACACTAGGTGGTGGACCAGGTACATTAATGTCGGATTTATTTGAGAGCAATGGAATGAAAGTTCCTATGTTAAGTAAAGAATTACAAGAGAAATTAAAACCATGGATGCCAGAAACTGCGTCAACTATTAATCCCATAGATTTAACATACTCTGATGATATGCAAAATTTCCTAAATGTATTACCAGAAATATTGCTTAAAAGTGATGAGATTGATTCTCTCATTTTTTATGGTCTTATGGGAACAGAGTATTTTAAAAATCTTGTAAATGTTCCAGAATACATGGAGGATCATGAAAGTATTATAACTATGAAGAACTTTGGTGAAATGATGGAAGATTTTTTTACAGCTCTTTTTGATGAAATAATTGAGTTTAAAGAAAAATATCAAAAACCCATAATTTTAACTTGTTATAATACAAGAGAAGAAAAATTCGTAGCTTACTTACAAGATCATGGAATCCCTGTTTATTATCCTGAAGAAGGTGTATGGACTCTCATTAGAATGTGGCAATATAAGAAATTTTTGCAATCAAAAAAAAAATAAGAGTTTGGATAGATTATGATTAATTATGTTGAAAAAATGCCATAAATGCGGAATGATACGTTCCACGAAAGACCTTGTGTTATTAGAGAATAGAAATTACATATGTTTCTCTTGCTGGAACAAATATAATAGAGAAAAAAAAGAAAAATCCAAAGAGAAGTGAAGTTTTAATAATAACTTATGAAATTTTAATCATAAGAAATAAGAAATGTATATTTTTCGAGATCAAACTTTTTTATTTTAATGTCGTCTCTTTGTCCTTTTTTTGGAAGGAGGGGTATTTTTATTACAATTTTATAGTTTTCTAAATAAAAATTATTATAAAAAACGTTTTTGAATTTATCCCAATCAATGAATTTTTGTATTGAAATCTGTTTATCTTTAACGGTTGGGATTAGAGACATAGACATTTTTTTAATTTTAACAGAGATTTATTTATATATAAATTGCTTTAAAAAATTTTATTTTAACCCTTTTCAAATGCTGAAATTATCCAGAAATAACGAAAAAATTATTATTTATGAATGATCGCTATAATTTTGTACCGATCATATTATAATAAATTGTATATTTAAATGTTTCTTTAATAGTATTTAAAGCAATATTCATCTCTTACCTTTAATTTTGAACTTATTATTAAAGAAAATCTTTATTCCATGCGATTTTTTTATAAAAATACCGTTTAACTTATATTATTTAAATATCGCTAGAAAAGACAAGATTGTATAAATTTGGTAACCTTATTCGATAAATTTTTTTAAACCTAATTTTATTTAAATTTAAAAGAAATCTATTAATTAAATATGGGAACTGGATTTTTTAGAAAAATATTATGGATTAATCTTTCAGAGAAGAATTTTAAGGAGCAATCGCTAAATGAAGAGATTTATCGTCAATATCTTGGAGGATACGGATTAGCAGTTAAATTAATTTACGAAAATATGTCCGCGAAAGTTGAGCCATTAAGTGCTGAATCTATTTTTGGCTTTTTTCCAGGATTATTAACTGGAACCGCGGCTCCATATTCAGGGAGGTATATGGTAGCAGGTAAATCTCCTCTGACAGGGACATGGGGTGATGCTAATAGTGGTGGTATTTTTGGTCCCGAAATAAAGAAATGTGGGTATGATGCAATTTTAATAAAAGGAATGGCACAAAATCCAGTATACATCTCAATAATTAATGGTAATAATGAAATTGTAGATGCTTCGGATTTATGGGGGATTGATTTTATCAAAACTGAACAACTCCTAAAAGAAAGACATGGTAAACTCACTAAAGTAGCGGGAATAGGAGAGGCAGGCGAAAATTTATCAAAAATATCTGGAATTGCCAATGATAAAGGTAGAATTGCTGCAAGATCAGGTTTAGGGGCTGTAATGGGGTTTAAAAATCTTAAAGCAATTGTTTTAAAAGGAAATCAACGAATAAATATCTATGATAAAGTAAAATTCACGGATTTAGTTAAGAATTATAATAGAATAAGCTTAAAAAAAGAACCTGGAGGTTTGATTAAATCTATTTTGAATAAATCTCCGAATTTTGCCAAATTATTACGTAGGTTTAGGATAAAATTTTCAGGGCCTGCTGGAATGATAAGATACATCTATCGAAAATATGGTTCTAGTACTGGAAACACTCTCTCTGCAGAGACAGGTGATTCACCAATTAAAAATTGGTCTGGAATCGGAATGTATGATTTTCCATTCTCAAAATCAAAAGATATTTCTGCACTTATCATTCATGATTATAAAATTAGAGAATTTGGGTGTTTTGCATGTCCAATTCAGTGTGGAGCAATATTAAAAGTTCCAGAGTTGAATTTTGAGGAGACACTTTTACCTGAATATGAAACATGTTGTGCATTTGGATCTCTTTTACTAAATAATGATTTGCTATCAATATTTGAGATTAATGATTTATGTAATCGTGCAGCAATCGATACTATATCAACAGGAGTTACAGTGGCCATGGCTATTGAATGCTTTGAAAATGGAATTATAAGCTTAGAAGATACAGATGGTTTAGAATTGACTTGGGGGAATGCGAAAGCTATAGTTGAATTAGTAAAAAGAATAATTAAACGAGAAGGAATTGGAGATATATTAGCTGATGGGTGTGATATCGCCGCAGAAAAAATTGGAAAAGGTAGTAAGAAATTTGCTATGACTTCCTTTGGTTCTGAAATTGCAATGCATAATCCTAGAGTTTTTCCTTCATTAGCATTAACCTATACATATGATCCAACTCCAGGTAGACATACAGCTGCTAGCATAGACTTCATAAATATAGGCCCGATTGATAAATTTCAAAAAGGATTCGAATTACCGAAAGGATGGAACAAGGATGAGAATAAAAAGCAAAAAGGACAAAAGTTAACAACCTGCTTCCATCAAACCTTATGTAGTGCAGGATTATGTATTTATTCAACTTTATTTGGATCATATCCCCTCAATGATCTTATCAATTCATTAACAGGTTGGAATATTAAAGTAGATGATATTATTGAAATAGGATGGAGAATTCAATCTTTAAGGCAAGCTTTTAACGTAAGGGAAGGTGTGGAAATTATTAATAATGAACTCCCAGGAAGAATTACTGGACATCCTCCTGATCAGAAAGGCCCTACTAAAGGTATCTCTGTGGAGTATAAAGATTTCTATAAAGGTTATTGCACTAAAATGGGTTGGAATCCAGAAAATGGATATCCATTAAAAAAAACTCTAAAAGATCTTGATTTGGAATTTGTTATAAAGGATTTATATTGAAGCTATTTTTTTTTATAGTATAACTAAATAGATTTGTTATTACAAAACTCGATGGATTTGATACTTAAAAAATGCATGAATTAACCCAAGTAGATTTGAAATCATTTATTAAAGATGAAATTATTAAAAAGGTTAAGAAAATAAAAGGGAAACATCCACCAATTTCTGAACTTGTTAATAATGTTTCTAAATCTTTATCAATAGAAAAAATTTATGATTTAAGGGAAAAAAAAAAATATTTTTTCCTATTTATTGTAAAAAATTATTCTAAGCAGCCAAAATTAAGATATTTTCTTGCAATTTTATTAGCGAATAATAGTTCTGACTTATTAGTTCAACTCGCGAGAGATTATGCAATTAAACATGATTTAAAGTTAATTCAATATTCACTTTTTCCAAAAACCTTAAGAATTCAATTGCTATTATTGAAAGAAATTAAAGAAATTGAAGATTACACAAATTTTATAGAAAAATTGAATCATTTTAGAAAAGAATTTCGCAGCAAATTATTAAAATTTAAGAAATTAATAGAAAATGAATAATTTTTAAGGATAAATACAATAATAATATTAATTACAATAATAGTTTAGATTTTAGAATCCGAACTACTTAAAAATTATAAAAAGGTATACAACAATGTCATTTAGAGAAAATAAAGTGAAGATTGTAAGTACCCTTGGTCCAGCTTCAAGTTCAAAAGTCATGCTTAAAAATTTAATAAATACAGGAGTTGATATTTTTAGATTGAATTTTTCTCACGGGACTCATGATGAAAAAAGAGAATTAATTAAAAGAATAAGAGAAGTAAATGAATATACAGGAATTTTAGCAGATATTCAAGGTCCAAAAATCAGAGTAGGGAAATTTAAGGGAGATCAAGCCTATAGTTTAGCTATCGGTCAAGAAGTAAAAGTCTTTGAAAAAGAAATAGAAGGTGATCAGGATCAATTCTCAATTCCATTAGAGGGTTTTCTTAAATCGATGGGAGTTGAAGATATTTTTTTCGTAAATGATGGAATTATTAAAATTAAAGTTATAAAAAAAGAAGAAGACCATATTATTGGAGAAGTCTTAGCTGGAGGAATGATTAGCAATAGAAAAGGAGTTAATATCCCAACTGGAGAATTATCTCAAAAAGTTCCCACTGAAAAAGATGTAAAGGATCT
>JBHLMQ010000017.1:0-20849 GCA_048938005.1 Promethearchaeota archaeon
AAAGTCTATGGAATATATCCAACTGCTGGTGAAATTGAGGGGATTCAATTATACGAACGTTTAGATAAATTGCCAGAAATTCCAGATCTCCTTGTAATTGCAGTTGGTCCTGATGATACGCTAGATTATATTCAAGATTGTGCTGACCTAAATATCCCTGCAGCTGTAATAATTGGAGGCGGATTTGCTGAAATCGGTGGAAAGGGTAAGAAGAGACAAGAAAAACTTGAAAAAATTGCGTTTAAAAACGATATTGCAGTATTAGGTCCAAATTGTTTGGGTGTCTATGCTCCACCAATCGTTGATACGATTTTTCTGCCTACTGAACGTATCACACGCCCACCAAAGGGTTCTGTAGCGCTAATTAGCCAATCGGGGGGTGTACTTGTCGATCAATTCTTTGTAAAGTTTAATGAGAGGAATATTGGTGTGTCTACCGCAGTTTCTATTGGTAATCGTGCTGTTGTTGATGAAACAATGTTATTAGAATATTTCAGTCAAGTGGACCCTAAAACATCAAATATAGCTTTTTATTTGGAAGGTTTTAAAGAAGGCAAAGCTAAAAAGTTCTTACAGCTAGCAAAAGAATCTGAAGATACAGTAATAGTATTTTTTGGTGGGAAAACGAGAGAAGGAAAAGTCGCAACACAATCGCATACAGCAAGTTTAGCGGGGGATTATAAAATTATTTATGATGCCTTAAGGCAACATTATGTCATCCAACCACATTCTGAAAGAGAATTATTGACTTGTTTAAAAGTATATGATATATTATCCCATAAGAGAAATCCATTTGGTAAAAATGTTATAACCATTGGCGATGTAGCAATAGTATCAGTTTCTGGAGGTCATGCTGTGTTGGCATCTGATATGTTAAAGAAATATGGATTAAACGCTGTGAGATTTTCCCAACAAGAAAAAAAAGACTTAAAAAATCTTATGAATCCCTCCGCCCAAAATATCGCATCTTTTAATAATCCCATTGATTTAACAGGTTCGGTATTAGATACAGACATTGAAAATGTAATTCGTTATTTATCTGATTTGGATAAAATTGAATGCATTATAATGCTTTTACTACCATATCCCCCTAATATCTCTTTTCAAATTGGTAGAAGAATTGCCAATATTGTAGTATCCAAAAATAAACCAGTTGTGTGTTTTGTTCCATATGTTCCAAAATATTCTTTGATAATAGAATCATTAGAACTCGCTAATATTCCTGTCTTTCATTCAATTAAAGAGACAGTTCAAGCTGTATCAGCATTAAAAGAAAGAACTAGAGTAGATAATTTAAAAATAAAAAACTTCTTTTGGAAGGAAAAACCTTAATTCTTCAAATTTAAGTCACATCTACTAACTTATCAATCTCCTCAATAGCTTTTTTCACATAATTGACATCTTCAAATATTATTTCTATTGCTTTTTGTGGGCATATATCAACACATCGACCGCATCCTCTGCACTCATTACTGATAACGGCACGATTATTTTTTATTTCTATAGCATTAACAAAACACACTCCCATTGTACATGTTCCACATCCAATGCATTTATCAGTCACCTGAATTTTTATTCCGGGCATCTTTTTAATCTTAGATCCTATTTTTGGGGCTATGATTGGAGATACACGCCATAAACAACAGCATGGATCACAATTACATATACTCAAAAGTTTTTCTCCAGGTTTAACACCAAGCCATTGTGCATCTAATTTATTTCTGCCAATCATGTGAACTAAACCCGCTTCTTTGCATTTTTTTAAATGTTCTAGAGCTTCTTTTTTAGAAACTAATCTTCCTAATTGAGGGTTAATATCCAATACAGCTTCTCCAAGGAAAAGACATCCCAACTCAATAGGATAATCTTTACATTTCATACTTGTTCTACAAATACAGAAATTCATGATCCAGTGATATTTAGCTTTATTAATGAAGTATTCTAATACTTGAGATGGTAATACAATTTCATTATATTCTCCCATTGATTTATTAATCTCAATAACTTTATCCTGAGGGAGATAAATAATATCATCGCCCTTAAAAAGGAGGTGATCAAAAAAAGTTCTTAAAATAGGTAAATTCGTCAATTTGGCAATAAATTTGACATTGGGGAATGCCTTTTTTATTAATTTTACAAACCATAATGGACGAGCCATTTATTATTCTCAACTTTAAATTTCAATAATTTAGTTTTATTTCATTTTTAATTAATAAATAATTTTGTAATCAATCTCCTATCTTTTCTAATGGAAAATTATATTTAATAAGTGAATTCAAATCCCCCAATTCTTTAGTGTAAGGCTTGAATAAAAAACAGTAGCTTAATTGTTTATTCTTCCTTAATTTATATTCCTTATGAACATCCAAAAATCCTATTCGATCACCTCCTACACCTTGTTGTTGATAATCTATGTTTATTGTTATATTTTCACGTCTAGGTAATTCATTTATATGCTGTGCTTTTTCTAAATCTTCCATAGTGTATGGCCAAGCGCTAATATTAAGATAACTCCCTCCAATATCAGCAAAAAATAAACCTAATCCATTTTTATTTGTAAAGACAACCCATCTTACATCTGTTTTATTTCCATTTTCTTGAGGTCTTATATAATTATGAATCAGTTCTTCTACTGATCCAGAATAGAATCCAATTGCTGCACCATTTTTCCTATCGAACATACTTTCATGAGGTCCTCTTCCAAGCCAAGTCATTTTATTGAATTCTTTTGGTATTGACATTTGCATACCAAATCTAATTAAGTCCTTCTTAGGAGTAAATCTATTTTTAATAATAATATCACCAGTTCCATAGATTTCATAAATAATTTTTTGAGTTGATTTGCCATTTGGTATTTTAAAAAGTATAATGATGCGAATAATATTTGGATCTATTTGCTCAGAGCTTATTTTTATTAATTTTCTTTTTTGTGCTGCATCTTTCCATCTATAAATTTCTTTTTTAAAAACAGGAATATGTCTTAAAATGTTGATATCATTATCAATTGGAGCACGCCAAAAATTAGGAATAAGAGGAGTAGAAATTAGAATGTTTCCATTAAATTCATAAGAATCTAGCGTTCCGGTTTTTCTATTAATAATTATATTAAAATTTTTTCCTTTAATGATAAAAAATCCTGTTATGGTTTTCAAATCTATATTAGGTGTTGATTTAATATCAATCATTGGTAATACAGGTGTTTTAAATGGTATTTTAAATTGATCCCATGCTATAGTATATCCTTTTTTAGCCCATAAAGTATCTCCTTGTAATTTGAATTTAATCAATAAATAATAATCAGTATTTGGGTTTAAATCAGGTTTTTCGAAAGGGATTTTAACATGTTTTGTTTCTCTAGGATTAATTACAATTGAATGTAAATCTCCTTCTTGAATTTTATTACCATTAGCGGTTAGTTCCCATTTTATTTCTAAAAAAGCACTATTTATAAAATTGTATTTATTATGAATTTTAAATAATCCTTTAACTAAATCTAGGGGATAAACTTTAATATTTTGATATACTTTTTTCACTTCATATAAAGCAGGATGAGGTGTTCGGTCAGGTAAAAGAATACCAGTACAACAATAATTAGTACTGTTTGGTTCATCTCCATAATCGCCTCCATATGCCCAAAACTCTTCTCCATCATCAGAAAGTTTTCTTAATCCTTGATCAACAAAATCCCAAATAAAACCTCCTGTACAAATTTCATATTTCTCAAAAATATCCATATATTCTTGAAAATTTCCAAGACTATTACCCATAGCATGAGCAAATTCACAGAGTATATGGGGTTTTTTCTTATAATGTCTTGGTTTTCTGGGGTAAAAAATACTATATATAAGTCCTTTCTTAGCTTGTGCGAATCTCTCTAAAACTTTGGTAGTTGTATACATAGTACTAAAAACATCAGAAACCTTTAACTTATAATCTCCTTCATAGTGAATTGGTCTAGTATTATCAATTTTTAGAGTAGCCTCTTTCATTTTTATGAAATTTTTACCAAATCCCGCTTCATTTCCAAGAGACCACATAAAAACACAAGGATGATTCTTATCACGTTCAACCATACTTACCATTCTATCAACTACAGCTTTAGTCCACTTAGGATCACTCTTAGGCAATTTCCTGCGTAACCCATGTGATTCCACATTAGCTTCATCTAAAATATAAATTCCATATTCATCACATAAATCATAAAATTTTGGATGATTAGGATAATGGCTTGTTCTGACGGCATTAATGTTATTTTGTTTAAGTATTTCAATATCTTGAATCATTCTTGAATATGGAATAGATCGTCCATGATCAGGATCATGTTCATGACGATTAACGCCTTTGAATATAATGGAAACTCCATTAATATAAATTTGAGCATTCTTAATCTCTATTTTTCTAAAACCATATCTACATTGTTCTACTTCTATTACTCCTCCATTTGGACTTTTTAAGATTAACAAAAACTTATAAAGATAAGGAGTTTCAGCTGACCATTTCTGAGGATGCTCTACTTTTGTTTCCATTTCAATAAGAATCTCTTCATTATTCTTACAGCTAAATGTTTTTGTTATTAGAGGATCGGCACCAATAATATTGTTATTTCTATCTAATAATTTACATTCTACATTATAATCATCATATTGATTTGTTGTGCAATTATGAACTTTAGCTCTAATTTTTAAGAAAACATCGTAATAGCTTCTATCAAAATCACAAAAAACAAAAAAATCACGAATATGAATGTTGGGAGTAGAAAACAAAAAAACATCCCTAAAAATTCCACTAAAACGCCACATATCTTGATCCTCAAGATAACTGCCATCAGACCAGCGATAAACCTCTACAGCAAGGATATTTTTTCCTTTTTTTATATAATTCGTGATATTAAACTCTGCAGGTGTCATAGATCCTTGACTGTACCCTACTTTATTTCCATTTACCCATAAATAAAATGCTGATTTTACACCTTGAAAATGAATAAATATTTGCCTTTTATTCCAATCCTCTGGAATTACAAACTCTTTTCGATACGAGCCAACAGGATTATATTCATGATCAATACTAGGAATCTTCTTCCTCTTAATACTATAAGGATATTTACTATCTGTATAAATAGGGATTCCATAACCATGTAATTGCCAATTACTTGGCACTGATATCTCATCCCAATTACCTACATCATAATCATTCTTATAAAAATCAATTGGACGATCAGAAGGTTTTCTTACCCAATTAAATTTCCACTTCCCATTTAGTGACATATAATATTGCGAAGATTCAAATTTTCCTGTTAAGGCTGAATCAATATCTTGATAAGGGATGAGAGTATTGTGAGGAGGCTCTTTATTTTGCCCGATCATCTCAGCATTTTCCCAATCCATGCTTTTTATCATAGATATGTCCTAAATTATTTATACTTATTTATCGTTATTTCAAAAAAGAATACGAAAGGAATAAATTTTATACTTTTAAATAACATTAATGCTAGAGTAAGATTAAGAAATGATCTTATTTTCTTTTTTGAATTATTATGAAAGTCTATATTGAGTTATTGAAAGAATTAGAACGTTCAATTGATACGATGCGTCCAGAAAGGGGTAAAATTCCACTCAAAATTTTGGGTTATGGAGAAATTAGCTTAGTTTTTGAATTGTTAGATGATCCTCAACATTTAGCTTATAAAAGAATCCCTATTTTTGATAATAAAAACCAGGTAAAAAGGCATATCTGGGCATATAATGAATATAATAGAATTTTAAACTCTGAAATTGGATTAAATCTTCCTCAGTTTGATACTGCATGGTTTGAAGATGATAGTGGAAAAATTCAATTTTATTGTATTCAAGAGAAAATTAATCCTGATTCAGTGGGTAATAAAGTAATTCATAAAGTTACCAATAAAGAAATAGAATTATTGGTTCTCCTTGCCATGAGAGAAATGTATAAAGTATGGAATTATAGTAGAAAGAACAAGACCATAGATTTAGGACTTGATGGACAAATTTCTAACTTTGCAATAATCGATTATGATTCAAATAAGCCAAAAGTTGAAGATGATTCCAAACTATTCTATTTAGATACAAGTACTCCAATGTTTCGTATAAATGGGAAAGAGGCTATGGAAGCAGAACTTTTTCTAAAGAGTGCCCCTTCATTTTTAAGATGGCTTTTGAAAGCTCTTTTTTTAGAAGAAACTGTTGGGCGTTATTACGATTGGAGAAAAGTTACAATTGATCTAGTAGCAAATTTTTTTAAAGAACAAAAACCTGAATTAATTCCTGGCTTAATTCGACTTGTTAATAAATTTTTTAAAGAAGAAGCAAGTGAATTTGAAATTAAACCAATAACCTTAGCAGAAGTTCTAAAATATTATAAAAGCGATGCAAATATGTGGGCGATTTTCCAAAGTGTTAGAAAATTTGATAGATATATAACAACTAAATTATTCCGAAAAAAATATGATTTCTACCTTCCGGGGAAAATTGAAAGGTAAGTATTAAGAATTATTGAAATATATTGAAGATATGACTTATAGACCAAAGGTCTTTTTCACTTCTAATGTTTTTTCAAGTGAGGAAATTGGCTCTAATAAGAAAATTTCTGAAAATTTCCGTATTAAAATTAAGGAATTATGGCAACAATTAGAACAAATTTCAGAATTAAAAATTTTCAATGGAAGATTTCCATCAGAGAATCAAATTAAAAATGAAGTAAAAAACTTCAATCCAGATATTATTGGATGCCATTTGAGTCATACAATATCCTCAGAAATTTTAAAAAACTCAAAAATTTTTGCTATCTCTACATCAACTGCAGGATACAATCATATTCGAAGAACTGAAGAAGATGATATTTTAATTACCCATACACCAGGGATTCTCCATAAAACAGTAGCTGATTACACAATAGCATTAATAATGGCGAATTTAAGAAATTTGATCGATCTTCATAATTATGTATGGGATAATCAATGGACACCTGATGATAAATGGGATTTAGATCAATCTCTTTCCTCCGTAATTACTGATAAAATACTCGGAATTGTAGGGTTGGGTGAAATTGGGAAGGAAATAGTAAAAAAACTCTATCAGTGGGGTATCAAAATTCTCTATTATGATATTAGACAAATGATTGAATTTGAAAAAGATTATCCTTTAATCGAATTTAAAGAAAATATTGAAGATATTTTTCAAGAGTCAGATATCGTTAGTTTACACATTCCTTTAAACGAACATACAAAAAATTTAATAAATCGAGATTTATTAAAACTAATGAAAAAAGAAGTTTTACTTATAAATACTGCTCGGGGAGGCATCTTGGACTTAGATACTCTGATAGAAATGTTAGAACATAAAGAAGTTCAGATAAATATTGCTTTTGATGTTTTTCCTATAGAACCAATTAAATTAAAAACTCTTAATCGCTTGAAAAATATAAAAAAAAATCAACCGAACTTGAGAATGATTCTAATTCCACATAATGCCTCCGCAGATGCAAATACACGAGGTAAAATGACCGTTATCTTTTTACAAGATATAATTAATATAATAAAATCTTCATCTATAGAAGATTTGATAGATGTTCATATTATTCCTGAACATAAAAAACAATTAACTGAAAAAAAATGGAGAATTTTTAATTATTGGGAAAAAAAATGATTAGATCATTTATAGCACTTGAATTAAGGGATAAAGAGACTATTGAAAATATTACTGCTTTTGCTTCTCGCTTGAAGCAGAATCAACCAAAACTCAAATTAGTTGAACCAGAAAATTTACATATGACAGTAAAATTTTTAGGAAATATCCCTGAAACTATCGCACCAAAAATCTATAATATTTTGCAGAAAGAAATTAATGATACACATTTTGAAGGTAAGATATTTAAATATTACTTAAGAGGTGTAGGTCAGTTTAATAGATTTTCAGTTTTATGGATAAAACTTGTAGGTGATATTCAATTCTTACAGAACATTAAAGATTCTGTTGAAAATTTATTATTTGAAAAATTAAAAATTGATCGAGATAAGCGAACACAATTTAAACCTCACTTGACAATCGGAAGACTAAGGAAAGAAAAGATTAACTATAAAACATTTGATGTTCTTAAAAAAATGATAAATGAGAATAAAACCACGGAATTTGGAGAATTTAATATTAACCAAATCAAATTTAAGAAGTCAGAACTAACCCCCAAAGGCCCTATATACACGGATTTAATTTTCTAACAAAAAATGACGATTAAAGCAATTGTTTGGGATTTAGATGGGACATTGATTCATTTTAAAATTGATTATTTAAGAGCTCGTAAAATTGCTATAAAAATTTTAAGAAGATACGGTGTTCCTAAGCATCTTCTCACTGTTAAAAGCTCTATTTTAGAGAATATTAATTATTCAAGAGAATTTTTTAAAGAAAGAGGTTATCCTGAAGAAAAAATAAAAACAATAATAACAGAAGTAGATAATGAGATAATTAAAATAGAACATGAAGCTGCAATAAATGCTACAATCATTAATGGTATAGATCAAGTATTAGAGTTTGCAAAGGCTAAAAATTTAAAGCAAGCTATTTTTACATTCAATACAAAAAAAAATGCAGAGATATCACTCAAAAAAGTAAATATATCACAATATTTTAATGTTATTGTAGGAAGAGATAACATTATCAATTTAAAACCTCATCCAGATCATCTAATTTACATTTGTAAAGAATTGAAAGTAAAACCTAACGAAATTTTAGTAATTGGCGATACTAATCGCGATATTGAAGCAGCTATCAACGTTGGAGCTCACTCAATAGCTTTACACACAAAAATAGCTAATTTATTTAAGCAAGAGACTTTTAAAAAAGCAGAAGAAATAATCGAATTAGAGGAGATCCCTTCCAAATTAATAAATGTAATTGAAAAAATCTTATCACATTAAACAAAAAAGTTATAAATCTTTATAGAACTATTAATGTTATAATAATGATCTTAATAACAATTGTGAGGGTTTAGAAATTACAAAATGAAAGTCGAATTCCTTTTGGATGTTCTCAAGCCACATCAGCCTTCTAGCTACTTAATTGCTCAAGAATTAATGAAAGTTCAAGGTGTAACAAGAGTTCGAATAAAAGTTGAAGAATTAGATCAAAAGACTGCTTCTTTACAGCTTAACATCGAGGGAAATAATCTTTCTCTTGAGGAGATAACAGAACAATTAAATTCTCTTAATTGTGCTGTTCATTCACTTGATGAGGTTATCTGTGAAGAGAAGGATTGATAAACTATTAATAGTTTCTTTACTTTATACTTTTTTTTTAAAATTAATATATAACAAAAAAAATAAAAACTAGTTTTACTCTTTTTAATCTAAATAAGGTATAAATTACTAGACATGCAAGATCCAAGTATAATTAAAATCATTCAAAAGCAAGGAGAAATCAATGATGAATTAGATTTTGCTTTAATGAATTATTTACTTCAAAATCGTGGACCTGGGTTTACTGCTTGTCAACCCTCTTTAGTAGAACTTGAAGGGGGTAAGAAAGCTATTAAAATGAATATAGATCATACTTTTGTTGATAAGGATAACCAATTAATGGGCTTAGGAATTGTGGGCAAGATCTACATCGACTTAGATTCTCTTCAAGTGATCTATTGTACCCCTGTTGAGGATTTACAAAATAATATCAAAGTATTAAAATCCGCGGGAATTGAACCTCAACCTAGACCAAAAGGTAAATACTAATTTTCACTTAATTCTTATGAATTGATAAAAGGAAAGACATATATTCCCTTAGAAAAAAATATAAAACTCACTTCATTCTTAACTTTACTGAATTAAAATGTCGAATAAAGAAAGTAAAATTAAACAATTAATTCAAGATTATTTGTTAGAGGAAGGATTATTGCGAGGAAAGATACCAGATCCTAAACTTGATTTTGGATTCCAATTCGTTTTTCCGCCTGGAAAAGATCCT
Source organism: Promethearchaeota archaeon (assembly GCA_048938005.1). GTDB lineage: Archaea > Asgardarchaeota > Lokiarchaeia > Sigyniarchaeales > SOKP01 > Loki-b32. The sequence continues at coordinate 9,969 of JBHLMQ010000017.1, forward strand.
TTTGGACGTCAAATTGGTAGGAATATGGTTGTTTTTCGACCTAATAATAAAAATTTACTTGTTGTGAGTTTAGGAATTCAAATTTCAGAACCGCATACAAACGCCTTGAATTCTCTAGAAAATGAAAGAAAATTTAACTATTTCATGGATTTAAGAAAATCATTTCTTTTAAAAGATGTTTTTTATCGAATAGACATCAAGAATTATCGTTATGAAATAATAGATCAAACATTTCTTAATAAGGATGGATTTATTTCCAAAAATTCGTTTTTCAAAAGTATTCGAAAAGTTTTTAATTGTGCTGCTTATAGTAATATTATTTTAGGAGAATATTGTGCTGGTAAAATAAAACCAGAAGATTTTATGAAATCCAAAGAATTTACTTCAAGCTCTGATTTTTCTCTCTATTCTTAAATTAAATTTAAACCCTAATGGTGAGAGATAATTTTTGAGAAATGGTTACAAGCATTAGGAAAACTTGATTATGTACAAGGAAAGGCAAGACCTAGGGTGGAATGTATCTTATGTGCTGTAAGAGACAATGATGAAAGGGTTAAATCCTTGAAAATTTATGAAGATGATTTATGTTTTATTGTTTTAAATATCTATCCTTATAATCCTGCCCATTTGTTGATTGTTACTCAGAGACATGTAACTAAATTTATTGAGCTTACAAAAGAAGAGCTCCTCCATATCAATAGAGCAATTCAAGGTTTACAATTGTTATTAGATGATTTATATAGTCCCAAGGGGTATAATATTGGTATGAATCAAGGTAAAGATGCTGGAGGTAGCATTGAACATCTACATTTTCATTTAGTTCCGAGATATGGCTCTGAACTTGGATTTATCGATATTATTGGGAAAACTAGACCATTACCTGAAGGATTAGAAGCAGTCAAGAAGAAATTAATGAGTAAAATTCAAAGATATTTAAATAGGAAATTTTTTGAAAATTATTAAAACTTAGTCAAATTAAAAAAGAAAAAAAAATTTACATTAATTATTAAAATCTAAAGGATCTACCTTGTAGCTGCACGGATATCAGCAGCAGTAACTCTTTTGCGCTTGTCAGCCTTACAAACTTTTATAGCGTCTTTAGTTGCTGTAGCTGCACTCTTTTCAAGGAAATCAATTAATTTATCGAGTGCTTCAGCTGCTACCAAATCTGCTCCTTCCTTTTTCATCAATCTTCTAATAGGTGCTTTAGCAATATATCCTTCAGATTTCTTCTTGGCTGGTGCTTTCTTTTTAGCCATGATTATTCCTCCACTATTTATTTATTTTTGTTATTTTTTTAAAGTTAATTAAGTATAACTACACATTTCTATTATATAAATGTTATGATTCGAATCAATATTACTATGAAAGAGCAACAAGAGATCATATTAATTCGAAAATTAGATCGTTTTATTAATTTGATATTAATTTTTCCGACTAAATTCAAAATTTAATTTTTATTAGATAAAAGCGTAGTTTCTTAATTTTTTGAATTTTTACTTTTATTAATGTTTCAATAAAAAAAAAGAAATTTAATCAATCCATTATTAAGCATTGTTAAAATTTCAGTGATTACAGAATTAATTATTTTTGAACTGTGATTTCTTAAAACCTTAAATTCTAAATTTTTTGGATTTTTATTAATATTAATATTTCAATCAATAATTTTTATTAAAAATCTTAGTCTGTTACTTCATTCAACTATCAACAAATTCATAAAGTTTTAATAAAAAATAAATTCAAAACTGAAAACCTTAAAACTTAAAATCTTGTGGTATTATGTCTTTTTTAAATATAAAAATTAAAATATTAATTATTTGATTAGTGTATTGTAAATAAAATATTAGGATTTGATCAATAGTTTTTAATTATCAATGTCAAATGCGAAACAACTGAGTGAATCTGATATTGAAGAAGCACTTCAATCATTAGGATTTACGAAAAATGATTCAAAGGTGTTATTAACATTAAGTAAGTTCAGGATCCTAAGCCCTGCTGATATTGCGAAGCATTCTGGTGTTGATCGAGCAAGAGTTTACGATTCTTTAAACAGATTAATGGAGAAAGGCTTTATTCAAAAAGAACCCATTAAAAGAGGTGCTAATTATCAAATAATACCAATTGAAAGAATCTTTAAGGTAATCCGTGATGAATATAAGTCAAAAATTGAAGATACCCTATCATTAGAAAAGATCATTAGTAAATTGGAAATTAATAAAGAGGAATCGGAACCAAGGGTTTGGTCGATAAACTCTAGAGAAAAAATTCGTAAAAAAATCAGGGAATTAATTAGTTCAGCAAAAGAAAGAATTTTTTTTATTATTACTCCTGATTTGCTTATGCAAGAATTAGGGGGTTATGATTGGGTGCTAAAGGAACTTTGGAATAAAAAATTCTCTTCAGATATTCAAATTGTCATTGCTATAAAATATAATGAAATTTTAAAAGAAGAAATCAAAAAATTATTAAAAATCTCAGTAACAATTCATTCAATTGAAGGAGATAGCGTTATACCTTTCGGATTATTAATAACTGATAATCAATTTCTTCTTACAACCTTGAATAGTGTAATAGAAGCGCCAGAATACACCTCTGGACTGTGGTTAGAAAATGGTACTTCAAAACAGATTATAGGATATGAGCATCTGTTTAAACACTTCATTACCAGTGAGTGTAAATCAATTAAATTAACTCCGAGAAAAACATCATTTCCCGATTGAATTCTTTAATTTAATTAAAAATAAATTGGAATAAATCATTAGTAAAATATATAATCAAAGTCAAAAATTAACAAATTAATTTAAATTTCTACTTATAAATTAGGGGGTATTATTAAGAAATGTCTTACCGCGGAAAGGTAATTCTTTGCGGAGATGCCGGAGTAGGCAAAACTAGTTTATTAGCTCAATATGTAGATGGTCAATTTAGTGATGAATACCATCAAACGATAGGTGCAAATTTTTTAATAAAGGAAATTGATTTAAGTAAAGTAATCGATAAATTAGACATAAAAAATCCAAAATTAAAGAAAGATGTTAAGGATAAAGGGTTTAAGCTCTATTTCTGGGACCTTGGGGGTCAACATGATAAATTATTCAGTAATGAATATTATTTCGTCCAAGCTGTAGGAGCTTTTGTAATTTATGATATTTTAAATCCAAAATCATTTATTAATATAGATTTCTGGATCTCAAAAGTGAAGGAACTTAGTGGGGATATACCATTTATGATTTTGGGGAATAAAATTGACAGAAGACAAGAAAGAAAAGTATCATATGAAAAAGCTATAGAAAAGGCAGAAAAATATTATGTTAAATATATGGAGACATCTGCAAAATTGAATGAGAATGTTGATAAGGCATTCGAAGGATTAGCAATTGAAATTTTAAATACTTTTAAATAGATTCCAAATAATATTAAATATTAAAATTGATTTCTGACTTTAATATTTGCATTTTTTTTTTAAAGAGATTATTGCTGCAATTATTATGAGTATTTTATTAATTCCTATTGCCCCGTTGTCTAGAACAAAATCTCGTCTTCGAGATTGTTTTTCAACCGAACAACTGAAAGAATTAACGATTGCTATGTTTAAAGATCTTGGAAAAACATTAACAGAAGTAAATTGTTTTGATAATAAAATTGCCTATTGCAATACTCCTGAAATATTAGAACTTGCAAAAGATTATGATTTAATTGGGATTAAAGAAGAATTAACAACTCCACCTAAATCTTTCGATGAAGTCATAGAAGATCTCAATAAAATTGCGATTGAAAAATTTAGTGCCCAACAAACAGTATTTTCTTTTTTGGATCTAATTCTAATTTCTACTAAAAATTTTTATGATATAAATTTACTTGTAACGAAGAATCAATTGGTTGTTTGCCCCGCTATACATTCAGCTGGAATTTCTGTACTTGGGAGGAATCCTCCTGATATAATATTATCTTATTTTTCAGATCCAAATGTCCCCTCTTTAGTTGCCTTGCTTAACAATGCTTCTAAGAGAGGAATAGATAAAATAGCTATATATGATTCTTTTAGAGCTGGTTTTGATATAGATATTAAACAAGATCTGGTATTAGCCTATGAATATCTAAAGATTTTTAATTTAATAGATACAGAGGTATTTACGTTCTTAAAGAGTAATTTAAAATTATCTCTTAAAAAAAGAAATGCTAATAATAATCGAACATTTAAAATAACAGAAAGAGAATGACTTTTTAAAAAGAAAACGTTATATTTATTTTTACTTTATCTTTGACGATTTCTTCTATTGAATTTTGGAATTCTTCCCTCTCTGTTTTAAGCGTGCTTAGGTATCTGGTATAGTCCTTGTTTTTTCGATTGTAATCTGCCTCAATATGCTCTAATTTTATAGTGTTCGAAGAAATTTGGTTTTTCAGCTCCTCTAATTTTTGGGCTAATCCTGCTTCTTGTATCTTTCTTTCGATTTTTTTAATACTTTCTTTAATTTTTAGATATTTTTCAATATTTGTTTGTAATTGTTTTTCATCGAAAATCGCGTTTATATGGTCGATAGTCTTTTGTTTAGTTTCAGTTTTAAGTTGTAATTTGTTTTCTTCAAGAGCATGCCTTAATTGAACCATTAAACTTGTAAATCTTGGTAAATCTTTACGTTCATTTATTAGCATTTTAATTGGATTTTTTAGAAAATTTCTAACATAATTTAAATCTAGATTTGGGATGTAAATTGTTTCCTTTTCCAATTCAAATTTTAATTTCTTCAATGCCTTTTTGAAGCCAATCTCATCATTAATTTTTAATTGTAATTGAAATAGTTTATCTCTTTCGGTTTCTAAAGTCTTAAAAAGTTCGTTCTTTTCAAGATCTATCAATTTTGAATTTAATTCTGCTTGTTTTTGCTTTCGAATTTCTAATTCGGTTTCAAAATTATCCAAATCTACTTTTGCATTTTCAATATTCTCCTTAAGATGAAAGAGTTTTGGTAATTTTTTAAGTAAATATTCAGCATCTTTAAGATCGCTGTACTTTTTTCTCATGAATTCATCTAAAACTGCTTGTTTTTTCCCAAGTTTGCGAGTAATATAATCTAATTCTTTAATTTCTGCTTGTACTTCTTTATGGAATTTAGGTAAAGATTTTCTAGCAATTTCGGGAATACTTGTAAATAACTTCTTAATTGAATTTAATAAATCCATAATGTTATCATAATTTAATTCCTCTTCAGGAATTTCAATCTCATCAATCTCTTTTCTAATTCGATCTGAGAAAAAATTTAATGATTTATGAGCCTTTTGATCGATTTTATCTTTTCCTTTTTCTAAAAAGTGATCTAAACATATTTTTATTTCTATTAAATTCTCTCTAATCTCGAGTATTATTTTTTTTGTTGCTCTCTTTACTTTAAAAAATAGAGAATTAAGTTTTTCTTTATATACTTCTTCAAAATGCTCTAGATCTTCTTCAATCATTTTGCATTCTATTAGGTTTTAATTTATTGACTTAATAATCTTTCGACCATCCATGTATTTCTGAAGAACCTTTGGAACAGTTATTGAATGATCTTCATTTTGATAATTTTCAAGGATGCAACAAATAGTACGTTCAGTTGCTATTGCTGTTGAATTTAAGGTATGTAGAATTTCTTTCTCCTGTTGTGAACCAACTATTCCCATCCGAATTTTTAATTTTCTTGCTTGATAATCTAGACAATTACTGCATGATACTAATTCACGATAGGTTTCTGAAGCTGGGAACCATGCTTCTAAATCATATTTTTTAGCCGCATTGTCATTCAATTCTCCAGAAGCGACATTTCCTATTCTATACGGAATTCCTAATTCTTTATAAAGTTCTTCTGCATTTATGATTAATTCTTCAAAGTATTTCCACGAATCTGTGGGTTTACAAAAAATAAATTGCTCTACTTTTTCAAATCGATGAACTCTAAATATTCCTAAGGTATCTTTCCCATGAGACCCTGCTTCTCTTCTAAAACATGAAGAAATCCCTACATATTTGAGAGGTAATTTCTCAGGTTCAATTATCTCATTATAATGGTAAGCAGCTAATGTTTGTTCAGATGTAGCAATCATATATAAATCTTCATCCTGGATCTTATATAGTTGTTCTTCAAAATCTGCTAACTCTGCTGCTGCTTTCATCACTTCATGCTTAGTGAAGAATGGAGTCCACATTGGGATGTAATTCTTACTTATTAATTTTTCTAATGCAAAATTAATGAGAGCTAAATTAAGAAGAACTAAATCTCCTTTTAAATAATAAAACCTCGAGCCTACTATTTCTGAAGCTTTTTTTGTATCTACTCCATCAATTTTTGAGATTAAATCAACATGAGATAAGGGTTTAAAATGGAATTTTTGTAAGTTTCCTACCGTCCTTACAATTTCATTCTCCTCTTCAGTTTCACCTATAGGAACGGATTCATGTAAGATATTACCTACCATATACCGGTATTTCTCTCGCTGTTCTAAATATTCTAGCTGTAATTTTTCTAAATTGTCAATTTTTTCTTTTACCTCTTTTGAATTCTTTATTGCTTCTTCAGCTTTCTTATCGTCTCTTAATTTTTTAAACTCTCCAATTCTAATTGAAATTTCATTTCTTTGTTTCCTTAAATCTTCTAGCTCTTGTAGAGTTGTCCTCCATTTTTTATCATATTCTAAGACTCTTTCAGCGATTGATGGATCTTTAAACCTCTTTTTCTCTGACTCTATTATTTTATCTAAGTTTTTCCTGAATAGTTCAATATCAAGCAAAATTTAGCTCCTTTAATTATCTTGGAAATAATATTTTATTGTTAGATTTATAAAATTATCATTTTATTAAAATGTGAAGTTGATTCAAAAATATTTTCATAAAAATTGAAATTATTCATGCTGAATCCTATCAGCTATGGTGGACCGGGCCAATGCAGTTTTAATCTTCCTTTTATCATAACCCACCATATCAATAATCTTCATTATTTTAATTCTTCTGGCTTTGCCTTTTATGTTTTCCTCAAGCATAAAATGCTTTGCGAATTCCTCCTTCTTATTCTCTTCTGACTCAGACATATTATCTATTAATTAATTTTTCAATAAAAAATTTGACTTGACATATTTATTTCTGTTACTGTGTTTTCAAATGTAAATTCATTAACCATTTGGATTATGAAATCCAATCAGAAAAAATAAATTATTTCATTAATTTCAAAACCTAATAAGATTTAATGTTAAATTTCAAATTAACAAAAAAATACTGGTGATATTTAACAAAAAGGTGAATTGGTTGTCTGAAAAACAGACCAAGGATGAACTGAGAATTGGAGTTTACGTATGTAGGTGAGGAGTGAATATAGGGGCCGCTGTTGATTGTGATGCTGTCCGAGATTATGTCGAACATTTACCTAATGTAACTATTGCGCGGGTAAATGATTTTACTTGTAGCGATCCAGGCCAAAATATTATCAAGAATGACATTTTAGAATTAGATTTAAATAGAGTAGTAGTAGCTGCTTGCACACCAAAAATACATGAACCAACCTATAGAGCAGTTCTAGCTGAAGCAGGATTAAGTCCATATTATTTTCAAATGGTTAATCTACGTGAACATTGCTCTTTTGTTCATGCTAAAGATAGAGAAAATGCTACAGAAAAGGCAAAAACATTAGTCTTAGCAGGAATAAATCGTGCGCGTGAATTAGAATCTATTCCTCGAAAAGAAATACCAGTAGAAAAAGCAGCTTTAGTCATAGGTGCTGGAATTGCTGGAATGAATGCTGCTTTGGATTTAGCAAATCAAGGGATTAATGTCTATCTTGTAGAAAAAGAACCGACTATAGGAGGAAAAATGGCACAATTAGATAGAATTTATCCAACAGATGATTGCGGGATATGAGTACTTGCCCCTATTATGGTAAATGCGTCGAAACATCCAAATATAACATTATTTACTTATAGTGATGTTATAGAATTTGGTGGTATTCCTGGTGCTTATAAAGTTAAAATTAGAAAAAATCCTCGATATGTTGATGAAAGTAAATGTACTGGATGTGGTTTATGTACAACCAAATGTCCAATAAAAGTACCAAGCGAATTTGATAGAGGAATTGGTGAAAGAGGTGCGATTTATATTCCCTTTCCTCAAGCTGTCCCAAAATTAGCTGTAATGGATAGAACTGTATGTATAGACTGTAAGAATTGTGAGAGGATTTGTCCCGCTGAAGCTATTAATTTTGAGCAAGAAACAGAATATGTTGACCTTAAAGTAGGAGCAGTAGTAATCGCCACAGGTTGGGATGAATATCCTATTTGGGAGACAAATGAATATAATTACGGGTATTATCCTGATGTAATCACTCAAATTGAACTAGAGAGAATGTTGAGCCCTATTGGCCCAACAAGTGGACATGTTTATAGAATATCCGATGGAAAAACACCGAAAACGGTTGTAATGATTCAATGCGTGGGTTCAAGGGATGTAAATGCAAATCCCTATTGTTCCTTTGTTTGCTGTAATGTGGCTCTTAAAAATGCACAGCTTTTAAAACAAGAATACTCAGATATAGATGTTATTATGTTTTATATAGATATTAGAACTACAGATAAAGGAAACGAAGAATACTACAGAAAAATAAGAGAATCTGGTATCAGAATGATTAGGGGAAAAGTTGGTGAAATATTTGAAGATCCTAAAACTAATAAATTAAAAGTTAGAGCTTATTCTTCATTAACTGGTGAAATTATTAAAATTAATGCCGATTTAGTTGTGCTTTCTACTGGAATCGTACCTTCAAAAGGAACTGAGGAAATAATTGAGATAATGGGATTAAGTAAAGGCCCCAGTGGATTTCTCACAGAAATACATGGATGCTTAAGTCCTCAAGAAACTAAAGATCTAGGAATTTATATAAGTGGGTGTGCTGCTGGTCCAAAAAATATTCCATATTCGGTATCTTCTGCTTTAGCCGCTGCGAGTAAAGCCTCTACAATATTATCTCATGATACTATAAGGCAAGAATTAATTATAGCAGAAGTAGATGAGAATCTCTGTATGGGATGCCATAGATGTGAAAAACTCTGTTTCTATGAAGCAATAAAAGTTAATGAAAATGAGATTGCTGAAGTGGATGATTTAAAATGTAAAGGTTGTGGAGTTTGTGTTTCATCTTGTCCAGCAAGAGCCATTGATTTAAAATATTACAGAGATAAGCAATTCACAGAAGAAATCAAAGGAATTGGTGGTATTGAATTAGAAATACCAAAAAAAATATCTGAAGGTATAAAAGATTAAAAACTATAGAGGTTACCGAATCATGTCCAAAAATATTCATGAAAAATCTAGAAAAATAATAGGATTTGGTTGTGATAAGTGAGGTTATTCTGTAGCTGATTTAACTGGAGTGACAAGGAGATCTTATTCTACCAATTTTCACTTAATTCGTGTAAGATGTACTGGGCGTATTGGCATTCACCTAATAATGGAGGCATTTCTAAATGGTGCTGATGGTGTAGCAATCATTTCATGAAAAGAAGGAGAATGCGAGTTTGGTAATGGAAATACAAATACTTACGAGCATGTATTAACATTAAAGAAATTTTTAAAACATGTAGGTATTTCTGAAAATCGAATTCAACAATACTTTTGTTCTGCTGCTGAAGTGGAAAAATTTATTAATTCTGTTGAGGATATTACGAGTAAAATTCAAGCACTCCCTCCTCTACCAAAATTTATTCCGAAATAGAATGACCTTTTCAAAAAAATTATAGTTGAGAAGAAACTGACCCATTGCAAGGGTTCTCGGAAAAATAATACACAAAATAAGTTTAGTATATTTATGAGTTCTGAAGAAAAATTTTCATGGGAATTTTTAAAAAATGTAGCTGATGCATTAGATTCATATAGGATTCGAGCTCTAATTGATGCTAAGCAAGATATATTAGATGCGGGAATTTATGATGAATCTCAATACGAAACTATACTTTTTAAAATGTTTGATAATGAAAGATTAAAATATTCCCTTTTCGATTTTTTAAAGAACAATTCTCATAACAATTTTGAAATAATTACTAAATTTTCTAAAAAGAACTCTATTGATGTTTATAAAACTTTGAGTTTATTAGAGTTATTAAAAAACGAGAAACTTGTTATAATTGAAGAATCATATGATAAAATTGAAGGTGATGAAAATACTCCTGATAAACTCATATTTAAAGATATGAATATAAAACCTAATGGAAATCAGATTTCAGAATTGAAATCTATCTATGAACCAGTAAAAGTTATATTTGAATCCAAGAACTGTTCTGGCTGTGGATTGTGTGCAGCAATCTGTCCGGTAAACTGTCTTCATATCTACAATGGATTTGGGAAAATTGATGAAGATAAGTGCATTCGATGTGGATTATGTTATTATGTTTGTCCAAGGACGTACCTACCCATGAAAGTTTTAAATATGGTACAAGAAAATATTGCTGAAATTAAAGATTACACTAGAGTTGGCCCCTATTTAGAAACCTATTCAGCAAGAACAAAAATAAAGGATATATCAGAAGTTTGCCAAGATGGTGGGATTTCAAGTACTTGTATACACTACTTATTAGATAAAAAGAAAATCGATTTTGCTATTGGAGCTAAAATGAGTAATACACTATGGCGACCTGAACCATTAATAATTAAAAATAAAGAAGATGTTATTTCAACTGCAGGTACAAAATATGTTAATAATCCTAACTTACAGTTATTAAACCAAAATGAACTTAAAGACAAAAAAATCGCTGTAGTTGGAGTACCTTGTCAAATGCAAGCTCTTCTGAAATCTAAAATCTATGATATTGGATTTCCCTCAATAAATAATGTAGAATACCGAATTGGTATCTTTTGTATGGAATCTT
>JBHLMQ010000017.1:20949-52136 GCA_048938005.1 Promethearchaeota archaeon
GAGAGTTCCAAATTACTAAGTTTTAAAATTTTAAGAAATTTAATAATCCTCTAATTTTTTCTCAAGTAAAACCAAAAATTTAATATTAAATTCTGTATTTACTAACATTAAATCAAATAATTAAACATAACATTAATTAATTGAGTTCAAATGAGTTCTTTATCTGCTGTTCGGCCTAAAAATTTCCGCGAAAAGGTGTTTTTTCGTAAACTCCGATCACAAGTGGATGGAAATGCAAAAGGTGAACATGCTTTAACACAAATTAGAGGTATTGGCAGAAGATTCGCTCAAGCTATCATTAGAGTAGCTAAAGTCGACCCAAATATTAGAATAGGAGCACTTCCTGAAAAAGATTTGAATAGAATCGAAGAAATAATCATTAATCCGATCGAAAATGGTCTTCCTAATTGGATGGTGAACCGACCAAAAGATTTGCGTACTGGTGAGGATCTTCATGTAATAGGAAATATATTGGAAATAACAATCAAAAGAGACATAGATAGAATGAAAAAAATTAAAAGTTATAAGGGTGTTCGCCATCATTTAAAATTAAAAGTACGTGGTCAACGAACAAAAAGTACTGGTCGTCATGGATTAGTTGTTGGTGTTATGAGAAGGAAAAAAGGACAACAATTAAAATCTAAATAGTTAAGGGGGTAAAAATGGGAGATCCTAGACGCTTAAAGAAGAAATTTAAAAAACCACTCCATCCATATCAAAAAGAACGAATGATGGAAGAACTCGAATTTCTGGGCAAATATGGCCTTAGAAATAAACGAGAATACTGGAAATCGCGTAGCACATTAGGAAATTGGCGAGATATCGCTCGCCGTTCTAGAACATTATCTAAAGAACAAGCCACAGAAGTTCAACAAACATTAATTAGAAAATTAAATCGCTTAGGGATTATCGGACCAGAGGCAGAGTTTGAAGATGTACTCCTTCTAACAGTAGAAGATCTTTTAAAGAGAAGATTACAAACTCTTGTTTATGAAAAAGGACTCGCAAGCACCATATATCAAGCAAGACAATATATTACCCATGGACACATACAAGTTAGAGGAAAAAAAATTGATGCTCCTTCCTATATTGTAAAAAAAGAGGAAGAAAATCTTATCAGTTTCACTCCTGATAGTCCATTATCAGTAGCAAAAGAAAAAAGTTAAAGGTGTTTAATAATTGAGTAGAAGAGAAGATATAAAATGGGCAATCGTCCATATTTTTTCAAGCTATAACAATACCATCGTAACTGCCACAGATGTCAGTGGAGCTGAAACTTTTGCCAAATGTAGCGGAGGAATGGTTGTTAAGGCTGATAGGGATGAATCTAATCCATACGCTGCCATGCAGTGCGGATTTCGAGTGAGCGCTGAACTCAAAGATAAAGGAATCCGCGGGATACATATTAAAGTGCGAGCCCCCGGTGGAAATAAATCTCAAACTCCAGGCCCTGGAGCACAAGCCTGCATCCGCGCTCTCGCTCGAAGCGGGCTACAAGTCGGTAGAATTGAAGAAGTAACCCCTAAATCGCATGACCACTGCCGTAGAAAAGGCGGACATAGGGGTCGTAGGGTATAAAAATCTCTTAGGAAACTATCTTAATCAAGGATCTAGTGCATTTATTTTTCTATAACTGAATTGTCCTTATTCTGGAATCTTTTCATAAATTTTTCTTTTTGTTCATAATAGTAATTAATGTAATCATGCTGTCTTTTATCTTCTTCACTTCCCATGGGATGGTACCAGATACAATCATTTTCTTGGCATTCAATGCAATACCATGTTTCATATAAATCAATATATACTATATCTTTACACTTTGTATAATAATCTCTCTGAGGTTGTTTCTTATTTTTCTGAGTTTTTCATTCCGTATGATAATTTAATTTTAAAACTAAAAAAAATCTAAAAGTTAACATTTAATATAAAGTGGGAATTATACTATTTTGTATAATTTATTTGAAGTATTCATAATTAAATCAAAGTTGAAAAATGCCTCATTGTAACGACTGTGGATACAAGTTTAAAGGAACAAATATTAAAATCTGTGAAAAATGCGGTTCTGAAAACATTTCTTTGAATTCTGATGAATTTGACATCGAAAAATACAAAAAAGATATGAAGACCTATTCAAAACGAGTAGGGATAATAATAGGAATTATTTTTGTTATATTTTTAATAATTTTCATAAGTTTAATTATTTCTATTTAATGGTTGAGAAAAAATGAGATATAGGGTACATGAATTCCGATATAAACCAGGAATGAGAGGTTTGCTTAGTGAAAAAAAACAAAAAATTTTGGAAGATTTTTTAAATGCGTTAGAAGGAAAGGTTGTATCAATTATACATGTTCCGGATCTTCCGCTTCTTTTAATTATTGAGGAACTTGAAGTTTAATTTTTTTTATTTTCAGTTTATAATGTTCTTTTTAACACAGTTCTTTTTTTCACTCTTTAGAAATCTTTTGAGAACATATTCCAACTAATTTTAAATTTAAATTTAAACGAATTTGCTATTTAGAATCAAAAATTCAGTGAATTCTAAAGATTCGTAAACATTTGATATCGGAAAAAAATATATTAATGAAATGTTTTTAAATACTTAAAGAGAAACTTTAAGAGATAATCAAATTAAATCAATCAAGTAACCTTTTATGAGCGAAGAAGAAAAGTTCAAATCTATTATTCAAGAGATTAAGGATATTTATTTGTACTTAACACAGGGAGAACCGAGTCCAGATGATGAGATCACAGCTCGAGAGAAATTAATTAAGATGATCGAAACTTTAAAAACTGTGAATTCGTCCCATGTAGGATCGAATATGCGTCTTTTTGAAGATACTTTAAGTAAATTAGATAAGTGGGATACTTTAGAATTTTGGTTTATAGAATCTGAACTACCAGAATTAATTCAAAAAATAATCAGTATTACTGAAGAAATACCCGAATTTAAGGTGGAAGAATATAAAGAAACACCCACTACCCAAATGCGCGAAGATTTAGAAAAAGCTAGCCTTGATATTGATGAAATTGTTGGCAAGGTTTCTGAACAATTTAAAGGGGAAATCGATGATCTTAAACAGGAGATTGACGTTTTAAAGTTAGAATTAGAAAAAAAAGATGAAACTATCAAACAAGCCACTCAAAAGAAAGTCATAAAAAAAATTATACCTAAAAAAGATGTAAAATTACCTCCTCCAAAAATCAAAATTCCCGTTATTAAAACACCAGAAAAACCTCCTAAAGTTAAAGCCCCTGGTATATCTGAGGCAGAAAAACCAAAAGTAAAGATTGAAGGAAAATCTATAGAACAAGTTCAATCAAAAATTGAAGAAGAACTAGAAAAAATAAAAGCTCCTCCTGTATTTCAGGAAAAATCAAAGATAAAACAAGAATCAGAAACACCAGAATTTACTGAAATGCCTGAAAAACCGAAAAAAAGTAAAGTAATATCTGAAATTATTGAAATCGATGTCTTAGAAGAAGAAAAAGACATACCATTTAGTTTACAAGAGCCTAAGACTGTTGAAAAGTCTGAGGAAATTGAAGAACCGGAAATTGTTCAAAAACCCAAAATTACTTCAGTAAGTATAGAAGAAGTTGAGGCTGAGGATGTAAGTTCAACTGGAACTGATTTATTTAACGTTTTTTCTTCAGTTGGAGAAAAACCTATTGAAAAATTACCAACCTTGGACGATGCTTTTGCCGAGCCGTCAGTCAAAGAAAAGAAAAAGAAAGAAGATAAGAAAAAGAAGAAAGAAACAAAAAAGACTGATACAATGCCTTTCGTTGATTTTAGTGGTGCTGAATCCAAAATAGAGGGTATTGATGAATATGAAACATCTGATGTGGAAGAATTGCCTACAGATAAGGATTCCTTATATCAAGAGTTAATTGCTCTTGAGGGTAAACGATATTCATTAGAAAAAAGCTTTAAAGATGTTGAAAAAAGTTATAATACGGGTTCTATTGATGATCTTGAGTATCAAAAACAGAGTGATGAACTCAGGTTAAAACTAGAAAGTATAACTACAAAAATTAACAAAATAAGACGAGTAATATCAAGTTTATGACTTTTATTCTTCTTCTAATTTGTTTATTCTGAAAAATGGTGGCATTGTTAGTTTATGATGTGCAGATTTCATCATATCCTTAACTTTCTTTATAATATCTTTGTTTAAATCATCTAAATCCAATTTATTGTCAATCCTGAAGATTATCTCATCTAAAAGATCATAATTTATACCAATTTCACCTTCATCCGTTTGATCTTCCCATAATCCTGCACTTGGGGGTTTTTCAATGATTTCTTCAGGAATATTTAATATTTTAGCTATTTCTTTTACTTCACATTTATAGAGGCCTCCAATAGGCTCAAAATCAACTCCACCATCACCATATTTAGTAAAATAGCCAATTGCTAATTCAGTTCTATTACTAGTACCAGCAACCAGGAATTTTCCTAAAGACTGCCCAACAAAATAAATTGCCATCATCCTCAATCGAGGTTTTAAATTTGCCATTGCAATTTGATTAGAATCGAATAATGGGGATGAAATTTTCAAAAACTCGTCATAAATACTTGTTAACTCTATTTTGATAAACTTTATTCCTAAAATTTTAGCTAATTTCTCCGCATCATTTAAATCTTGTGGAATTGATGAACATGGTAAACCTAATCCAATAACATTAGCCTTACCAATGGCATTAACGCATAACGTTGCTATTACAGCACTATCGATACCTCCACTAATCCCTACAACAATCCCGTTTACTTTTGCGTTTGCCACATATTCTTTTATCCACTCTTGAATTTCTGAAATAATTTTTTTATAATCCAGTTTTCGCATAATATTTTTTAACTCTATTCCTAATTAAAATACTTTTTTTAGCATAAACTTAAAAGATAAGATTATAATAAAAATTTTATAATTGTAAAATTAAAAATATAAACTTAATTAAATCTACTTGAATAAAATTTAATTAAAAATGTAAATATTGATATAGAATGAGTGAGGAATTTAAAACAATTATAGATTCTTCTTTTGATAATGGAACGCCATTGTGGATTTATACAAAAGATTATATTTATGGTATGGTACCAACTGCCGGGGATAAATGGCTTGAAGTATCTTATACTTTTGAAGATCCTGATGAACCCTTAATGAAAGGAGAGAAAAGTCCAGATTTTGCCTATCAATTAATGATGGAAGAAATTTCTAAAGGCGTTACTTTTTATGTCGAAGATTTAAAAGTACCTTTATTGAAAGAGTTTTCTGGAGGCACTGGAAAATCTGGTTCTGATTTAATTAATGCTGTAATTGAAGAATTAATAAAAAATACTTCAAAATATACAAGCAATACTGATTTTCTAATTAAAAGTAAAGATGAGTTAGTTAAGTTGAAAGATAAATTATAAAACTTATTTAAATATATAATCCGCGCCGTTGTGGATGCTTTTTAGAAAATTCCTTATCAATACGCCTTCCTAATGCTGGTCCTACATTTGGATCTCGTTCACTTATTAATTTTTTTAAATAATTACCATGTTCTTGAGAATATTTTTCAATACCAGCAGCAATAATATTCTGATCTTTCTTAATAGGCACAATCATTCCGAATAAGCGAAGCATATCGTTTGGTGACATTTTTTTCCCAATTTTCTCGTCAATATCTTTATCCAAATTTCTAACAACTGTACCCATGCTTAAAGCAGAATAAGGACTCAATTGTTTTGATTTTAACCAAAAAGCATTGGGTTTTTTAGTGATAAATGTATCTAAATTACCATCTTTATCTTTAGAGCCTATAACTCTCCAATCTTTTCTATCTTTATCGTACTCCTTTTTCATTTTTTTTACAACTGAACTTATTGGAGATACTCCGTAATAATCCTTTTCTTCCTCTTTATCACTAGTCATAGTCCCTATTATATTAAGGAAACTTAACTATAAAAATATAGAGAAAAATATAGATAAGTTGTTATTCGCTTAAGACTAACATTAATTAGTTTATCTTATCTATTGGTAATAAAGCAAAATTATATAGATAAAAATTTTACGTTATTATAGTATATTTCAATTAAATAGCATATTTCTATGGTTGAAATTAATATATATGAAACTAAAGAAGAAATGGGAAAAGCAGCTGCGATTAAAGCAGCAAAAATCATAAGAGATGCTTTAAAGATACATAAAAAGGTTTATTTTATCGCAGCTACAGGCACTTCTCAATTTGAATTTCTTAATAATTTAACACACCAAAGAGGAATTGAATGGGACAAGACAGTTATGTTTCATTTAGATGAATATATCGGATTATCAGCAGATCATCCTGCTAGTTTTCGAAAATATCTGAAAGAACGAATAGTTGATATAATACATCCGAATAGGGTTCATTTTATTAGAGGTGACGCAACAGATCCAAAGATGGAATGTAAAAGAATTAGTAAATTGATTTCTAAAGTAAAAATTGACATTGCTTTTGTAGGAATTGGCGAAAATGGGCATATAGCATTTAATGATCCGCCTGCAGATTTTAAAATAAAGGAACCCTATATTATTGTTGATTTAGATGAAAAATGTCGAAACCAGCAAGTAGGTGAGGGATGGTTTAGATCAATTGAAGATGTCCCGAAAAAAGCAATATCTATGTCAATTCAGGAAATTTTACGAGCAAAAAATATAATTTGTGTATGTCCTGATGAGAGGAAAGCAGAGGCTGTGCAAAATTGCCTTTCAGATGATATTAAAATAACACCAACTTATCCTGCTTCCATATTAAAAACTCATAAAAGTGTTTTTTGCTATCTTGATAAATTTTCTGCATCGTTATTATAATAATATATTTTTAGGTGAGCATAATCGAAATTCCGTATCGAGTCGATCTCAAATTCAAAACATATATTGATCTTTTTGATCGTGCTGTAGAATCTAAGAATTATCAGTTATTGAAAAAATTGCTAAAATTAATACAAGAAAATGAATCTTTATTTCTAGAGGGCTATAATAAAAGAAAAAAGGAGGGTGTCTATTATACCAATGAAGAAATTTCGAAATTTATCATTTCAAAGTCAATAATTGAAATAATAAATAAAAAATTAAACCATTTTAGAAATATTAACTTCGAGATTAAAAATTTAAAGGAAATCTATCATTTGCAACAAGATTTGAAGAGAGAAATTATTAAAATTCTTCTTAATCTATCTATATGCGATCCTGCGTGTGGATCTGGAGTTTTTTTATTCTCTGCAGCTAATATTCTTTTTGAGTTAATCCAAAATTTAAGTAAAGAAGTTAATCAATTTCGAATAAAAACACAAATCCTAAGAAATATTTATGGATTAGATATAAATCCACATGCAATTAAGTTATGCTCTCTAAAATTGTTCGCGTGGGTCTATAAAGAAATTGAATTAAATAATACAGAATCTATTACTTCTATATTTTCAAATTTAAAAGTAGATAATAGTTTATTTTCAAAAGATTGGCCAAAAAAATTATTTAATAGGAAAAATTTCGATATTATTGTTGGAAATCCTCCATATGGCAATATCTTAAGTAAGAAAGAGAAGGATGTTTTAAAATATCAAAATCTGTTTTATAATGATATTTATTGCGCATTTTTGATTAAATCTCTTGATTGGATAGATTCTGGAATCATAGGATTTCTAGTCCCTAAAAGCTTTCTTCTCAGACAAGGATATATCAAATTCCGGAATAATTTGCTTGATAATGCGTCAATTTTAAAGATTTATGATATTGGAGCTAATCTCTTTAAGAAAGCCACGAATGAAGTACAAATTGTAATTTATCAAAAAAATAAAAATCAAGAATATAATTTAGAAGTATTCGATTATCCAGAGTATCGAATTATTACTTACATGAACCAGAGATTTGATAAGTTAAGAGTTTGTTTCAATATAGAATGCCCGTTGAGTCTAAAATCTAGAAAGTTATATGTATACACTTTCAAGAAGATTTGTCCTTATTGTGGATATATTACGGTTGATTTAAATCGAATTAGAATTAAACCTAATGAAGAAGTATTTAAGTTAATTGATAAAATTGAAAATATTGGAGATTTAAATTATTTAAATCATGTAGATTTTCCAAAAATGATTAGAGGAGAAGAAGAAAAAGGATTAAAGTTAGTGAGAAGAAAATTAAGGAAAAATACCTACGGTTCATGCTTTTTTATAAGCGCTAGGAATGATTTCAGATATTATGCTTTTAAAAAAAATAAATCGTTCAATATTGAAGAAATTGAAGCAAAAATCTTGAAAGGTAATAATTATGAATATTATAAGAAACCTAAATTGTTAATTAAGCATAATAATATAATCCCTGAAGCAATCTATACTGAAGATCGAGTATGCTTTACTTCATCGATTTATTCATTACTTCATGATGATACTAATGAGTTAAAATTTTTATGCGCTGTTCTTAATTCAATTTTAATCCAATTTTACTGTACTTATGCTATAAACAATCAGAAAGATACAACTATTAATTTAAATCAATATATGATTAGGCATTTACCAATAGTTAAATCTAATAAGGAAATAAAAATTAAAATTGCTGAAAAAGTAGACACAATAATGAATTTATTAATTTTGAACAATGGAATTGCCAATGAACGTACTTATCAGTTATTAAGAGAAATTGATAACATTATTTTTAATTTATATACAATATCGGAAAGCGAGAAAGATTTAATTATATCAAAAACAAAGAAACAAAATAAGCACTTTAATTTAGTTTATGGTACTTAAATTAGAGTGATTATTCCTCTATTAATTTGAAGCAAAAATCACAATAATTATCTCCTAATCCCATAAATTTATTTCTTTCAAATTTTATTTTTGGATTAAAATCTTCAAAAGCCGCTTTATAAAAAGGAAAGCACATATTTTTGCAGATTAAAGGTATTCTATCTTGTCGGTTTGGATTTCTATCCATTATTGTTTTATAGGGACACTCTTTTATTTCAATAATTGCTTCTGATTCAGAAAAACGATTAACTAAATACTTCCAACCCTCTATAGACCATCGAAATGTAATTATCTCAATTAAATCATTTAAAGTATTTGTTTCAATATTCAGATGTTTTTTAATCCTCCTAAAAATAATTTTCATGAGCCTTGTCCAAACAGCTCTATCAATTTTTAAAGCAATGTCCCACCCAACTTCTTTCTCTGTTTCTAACATCCACACACCATCCATGGTAAAAAAATTCTTTTCGAAATAAAATAGTTTATCTGTATCAGTTATTTTTCTCATTTGACAATCCTAACTATTACGCAGTAATATTAATAAAGAAAAGTTCTTCATCTTATATATAGTATCAAGATAAAGTAAAAAAATGCATATTAAGACAAAAATTTCCTTTACTCTTATCTAATTTATTATATCTATTTATTCTTATTTCTGTTCATTAATTTTTAGTTTTTCAATCTTAGATTTTATAGAATAGAATTCCATAATCTTTAAATATGAATATTGATTTACATAAATTAGCCACATCTAAATTTTAAATTA
This sequence comes from Promethearchaeota archaeon, assembly GCA_048938005.1. Lineage (GTDB taxonomy): Archaea > Asgardarchaeota > Lokiarchaeia > Sigyniarchaeales > SOKP01 > Loki-b32. Next base: position 30,489 of record JBHLMQ010000017.1, read on the forward strand.
TTTGAATAACGAAAGTATTTTCATTATTCTTAACTATTAAGAAGGAGCTCTTAAATATGGAAGCTATTTTAACTGCTTTATTATTAAGTACAATAGCGGGATTATCTACGACGGTAGGCAGTTTTATTGCTTTTGTTCCCCGAAAACCAAGCAAAAAATTTTTATCCTTTATTATGGGTTTTTCCGGAGGTGTTATGATTCTTCTTTCATTTGTAGAATTACTTCAAGAAGGAATCCAAACAAATGGGCTCTTACCTGGGATTTTATACTTTCTTTTAGGAATGGGTTTAATGCTATTAATAGATATGGGAGTCACCCATCATTATGAATATGAAGATGGTATTTACACAGAAGAAAATAATAATTCAGCAAATAAACGTTCTGGGAGGCGGCAATATCACTGGAATCGTCGTCAACGTCACCGGAATCGTCGTCAATTATCTCAACAAACACGATTGAGAAAAACTTCATTATTAGTAACACTAGGAGTTTTTATTCATAATTTCCCTGAAGGTATGGCTACTTTTGTAGGAACTCTGAAAGATTTTGAACTTGGAATTTTAATTACTATAGCAATAGCTTTACATAATATTCCTGAGGGAATTGCTGTCGCAGTGACGGTATCCACTCATAATGAAAGTAAATTAAAACCATTCCTTTGGTCTTTTATATCAGGAATAAGTGAACCATTAGGAGCATTAGCAGTTGGATTATTTCTCTTTCCTTTTATTAATGATTACGTGTTAGGTGCTATGTTAGCAGTTGTTGGAGGTTTTATGATTTATATATCTTTAGATGAATTACTTCCAATGTCTCGTTCCTTAGGTAAAGAACACACATCCATATTAGGAATTGCTATGGGTATGTTTGTCATGGCAATAAGTTTGGCTTTATTATAATATCTTACATGAGTTTTGAGATTTAAACGCTCTTGTTAAGAATTTAAGATATACCTTAGATTGGATATAATTAATAAAAAATAATAAAAAAATTGATATTAAAAAAATTAATAAAACCAATAATATTAGATTAAAAACTGGATGTATTGAATTATGTGAAAATTATGGCTGAATCCGAAATATGGGAATTATATCGAAAAATGTTGCGTAGCCGCCTATTTGAGAATGCAGTGATGAAATTATGGGAAGAAGGAATGATTTCAGGTGAGATGCACCTTGGAACCGGAGAAGAAGCAATTATAGCAGCAGTAGTTTCACAATTAGAAGAGGGTGATGCTATGGCAGTTGATCATCGTGGAACAGCACCATTCATTATGCGAGGAATAGATCCCGTTTTGATATTGCTAGAATTTCTGGGTCATTCTAAAGGACTCTGCGCTGGACAAGGTGGCCATATGCATCTCTTTTCAAAAGAACATTTGGCTGCCTCTTCGGGTATTGTAGGCTCATCAGGTCCAGCAGCCACGGGTTTTGCACTAGCTTTGAAATATCAAAAGAAAAATAAGATTGCTGTTGCCTTCTTTGGAGAAGGAGCAATAAATCAGGGAATGATGCTTGAATCAATGAATTTAGCGTCTGTTTGGAACTTACCTGTTCTTTTTGTCTGTAAAGATAACGATTGGGCAATAACAACCACAAAAAATAATACTACCGGAGGGAAACTAATAGATAGAGCTAGAGGTTTCGGTATTGAAGGATACGAAGTTGACGGAACAGATGTAGAAGCAGTTTGGAAAGTCGTAAATGAAGCGATTTCTAAGATGCGTAATAATGGAGGACCTCAATTTATTCACGCACGATGTATACACATGGAAGGGCATTTTCTTGGAGATCCTTTACTTAGATACCATCGAAACCCTAACATGTTAACCGAAGCTGCGAATGCTCTCAAAATATATGCTGGTGAAAGTTTAGATGAGATTCTTTTGCTTGTACGTAAAATTGGAGGACAAACTAAAAAAAAGGGGGATCCTATAGTTTTTATTCAGAAAAAGTTAAAAAGCGATGCAGATCGCCTCAAACAGATAGAAGAAGAATTAACTAAAGAAATTGAACAAACTTTTAACAACGCGTTAAAAATTTTTAAGGGAGGGAAGAAAAGTGACTAAGATGGGATTTAGTCAAGCTATTGTAAGTTCGATCGCACAAGCTATGGCAGAGGATGAAAATATTATTATTATGGGAGAAGATGTGCACGCCTTACGGGTACCTAGACTCTTACCAAAACCAAACCTTTTTATTAGATTCGGTAAAGAAAGAGTGAGATATACACCTATAAGTGAAGGTGCTTTCGTTGGCGCTGCTGTTACTGCTGCTATGGCAGGTTTGCGACCTATTGTAGAGGTTATGTTAGTAGATTTTATTGGTGTTGCAATGGACGCCATCCTTAATCATGCAGCGAAAATATCATTTTTTTCAGGTAATAAATGGAATGCTCCTCTCGTTATCAAAACTGCTTGTGGTGGGGGTTATGGTGATGCTGGACAACATGAACAGAGCTTATGGGGTTGGTTGGCTCATATTCCCGGATTATCGATTGTTGTTCCATCAAATCCCTCCGACGCAGGGGGATTGATGATTTCTTCAATCTATGAAGATAATCCTGTAATTTATTTTGAACATAAATTGTTAGCTGATTATTGGCTGGATTATTTGGGGATTGGTGGTAGAACTAATGTTTCTTTTGATGTTCCAGAACAAGGAGCAGAAGGAGATGTACCTGATAAATGGGAACCAATACCTTTAGGAAAATTAAACCAAATAAAAGAGGGAAATGATATTACAATAGCTAGTATTGGAGTGGGTGTTCATCAATCTCTCAAAGCTGCTCACATTTTAGAAGAAAAAGGCATTTCAGCTGAAGTTTTAGATTTAAGGTGCTTAGCCCCATTAGATATAGAAGGCTTAAAAAATTCTGTTAGTAAAACAGAAGCAATACTAATTGTTGATGAAGATTACAAGAATTTTGGACTTTCTGGTGAAATATCTGCAACACTTTTAGAAGAAGGCTTATCATTTAAATACGGTCGTGTCTGTACCGAAAATACTATCCCCTATTCAAGAGAATTAGAAGATCAAGTACTTCCAAATACAAAAAGGATCATTGATGAAACTGTCAAGATTTTAAAAAAGTAAAATTTTATCGAAAATTAAATCAAAAATTTTTTGAAATTGTGGAAATTAACATATCTCCATAAGCAGAGGAATTTGAAAAAGAAAAGGAGAAAAAAGAGTAATTAATTATTCCTTTTTCCTCAATATTGAGCTCAATTCGGTTTTAAGTAAATCCCGTATTGCTACGCGAATTACTTCCGAACGATTGGGATACAGGTTCATATTAACTAATTCCTCTATACCGGTAAGATATGCTTCAGGAATATGACAGGTTATTAATTTCATTTTTTATTATAAAACCCCTTTTGATATCAAAACTTATCGTTTTTTGTTATAAATTACAAAATTTGATAAGATAATATATGCATATAATACTACGATAATACATATAGAATACAATTATCAAAAGAACTTATTTGTCGGGAGTTTTTAAATAATTGAATATTTTTCTTTATTCAGAATTGATGATTTAAACTTTGATTATTGATGAGCAAATTAGTTTTAGTAGACGGAGCTAAAGGTCATACTGGTACCTTTCTTATAAAAGAGATACTAAAATCAAAACCAGACTGGAAGATTATTGCTACAGATTTACCATTATCAAAAAGAAATCAATTAATGACTAAAGAAACTATTTTTAGCAATAAATTCAAATACATGACAGAAATATTGGATAATGAGAAAATATTATTCCTCCCTTCTGATCTAAGGGACATAGCTTCACTAGAGAATTTATTAAAAGATAGAGAATATGATATTATTTTTCATACTGCAAGTTTATATGATTATTTTGCTCCATTAGATCTTCTAAGAAAGGTAAATGTCGAAGGTATAAGGAATCTTCTTAAAATCATATATAAAACCCAAGATATTGGTAAATTAAGATTTATACATTGGAGTACTTGCGGTGTTTATGGAGAACCCAAATATGAAAAGAATGAAAAGGATTATCCTATCCCCGCTGATGAGACTGCATCTTATAACCCTCCAAATAATTATAGTATCAGTAAAATGGAACAGGAAATGGTCTTGAAGGAGAGCATTAATAATTATGAATTAAAAGCTACTATTATACGACCAGCACCAATCATGGGACCATATCAGATTTATGGTGTTTTGCATTTATTACAAATAGTAAATAAATCTGGATTTGGACCAGGCATCCATATATATCCTAAAAAGAAACGTTTAGCAATGCCCTTAATTCATGTTGAAGATTTAGTTAGATCGGCTATATTTTTAGCCGAGAATGATAACTCAATAGGTAAAGCTTATAATCTCGTTATAGATGCTTGTTTGCAAGAAGATTTCCTTGAATATCTTGCAGATTTATTAAATGTTGACTATTTTAATTTCCCAGTATGGTGGCCAGTTTACAAAATTTTTTCAAAGTTCCTTTTTTGGCTTAGTAAGCGGAAAGATAAGAAAGCAAGAAAATTAAATTCAAGACCTCCCATTGATTTATCAATGGCAGGTTATACACATCATCAATATCTATTTTCTAATAAAAAGATCAAAGAGTTAGGATTTACATTCAAGTTTCCAGATTATAAAACCGCTACTAAGGATACAGTAGAATGGTATCTAAAAAATAAATGGTTGGAGAGTGAATACTAAATGGGATTTTTGGAAGGATTAATTTTGAGCTTTGCTGCTGGTTGGATAAATTCTTATTTATATCGAAAATATTTACGTAAAAGAAACAAAGATTGGATAGTTTTTCTAGCAGTAATATTTCTCTCTACGTTGTGGACAGTTGATATCTTAATATATTTCGAGATAATTGATATGGGATGGCTAAATTTCCTCCCTTGGGTAAGCATTCCATCTATTGATAAAGGCAAATATTTTTTATGGAATTCTTTTATTGTAATTGGGATTGACTTTAAAATTACGCAACAATCCGGAATGGAAATTATTGCCAGCTTTTTACTCATCTCATACTTATTTTGGTACTATTTTGGCTCAAAACTTGGAAAAGTTATTCATGGTTATAAACCATACCAACAAGGTCATTATTTAATATTTAGACCAGTAAAGAAATTCATTAAGGATCGCGAAAAAGCATTAGAAGATTCTAAATAATTATTATATAACAATATTTTACAAAAATAACTCTTTTTATTCTATTATCTCATCTGGATTTACTTCCTTACCAGTAATAGAAGATTTTAATGCTGCTAAAGCAAATTGTGTAGTATATTTTCCTTCTTCTCCAGATAATACTGGTTCTTCATCATTCTTTATTGCGTCAATAAAATGATGGGTAGAATTAATAAATCCATACTTCCAATCTCTTTCTATATCAACAATTTTTTCAAGTTTTTCATCTCGAAAGATAACTATTGGTGGAAAAATTTCTGATTTAGACATGATATTGTCTCCTGCTGTAGCTTGATTAATCCACATTATTCCTTCTGAGCCTGTAATCGATATAAATTCATCTTCAGAGTAATAAAGACTTGGTAAAGTCATATAGGGAGAATAATTATATTCCATAGTTCCATATGTTGGGACAAGAAAATCTGAATCTTTAGGAGGTTTATATTTCCACATTATATAAGCAGGAACGTCTAAATTATTAAATCTGTCTATCCATGAAAATACTTTTTCGATTTTTGCCCCAATTAAATGCTGGGCTAACCAAAATTTATGGAATCCATCATCAAATACAAAAGGCGATCCACACTCCAATCCACCACCACAAAGTTTTGGGTCTAATCGCCATATCCATGTAGTAGTAGTTATATCCCATCCGCCTTTAGTTCCTTCAAGTGTTTTAATGTGAATTGAATTTACTTCACCAATAACTCCTTCTTGTAATAATTGTTTTGCTTTCATAATTGGTGGATAAAAAGTGAAGTTTTCAAAGACTTTTAGTTTTACATTATTCTCCTTACAGACTTTTATCATTTTATCACAGTCTTGAATAGAGTTTGCCATTGGTTTTTGTACACATATTCCTGAAATATCTTTCTGAGCAGCATAAAGAGTTACTTCAAAATGTAAGTGTAGAGGTAATAAAATTTCTAGAATATCAACATTTTCGGCATCAAGCATTTCTTTATAATCATTATACATTTTAACTTCAGAGTCCAGATTAAACTTTTCAATCTTTTCTTTCAGATGTCTTTGCTTACTGTCGCATAAGCAACTGATTTCAACGTCGTTACGATCTAAATATCCCAATATATTTAAATCAAAAATGACTCCACATCCAATAATTCCAACTTTTAATTTATCCATGATTTCTTACACAATAATTATTTACATACATTAATGATGAACATTAAATAAGATGGCTTAAATATTTTGAATTATAAAATGTTTAAGAAAGTAGTTGTATAAATAATTTTATTATTATAATAAAGAATATACTTATAAACAATTTAAAAAAGAAAAAAAAATATTATTAATTGGGGTGCTTTAGAGTTAAATTTTACAATATTGCTGCTAGTGAAACTATATTGTCTTATTTCTAAAGCGCTCCACCTCTAATTTCCTAAGCAAAGATTAACTCTCGCTTATATCTATTTTTTTGGCTGGCTTTTTACCAAATGTCACCTTTAGGAGCCCGTTAGCCATTTTTGAAACTAATGTATCTGTATCCGCATCAACTGGTAAAGGAATATCCATGTTTACATCAATAAAAGTAAAACCTTTCCAGAAAGGCGGAAAACCAAATCCATGAGGTGCTTTTTCTTCATCTGGTTTTTCCTTTACAGTTTCCATTTCAGGAATCTTCGGTTTCTCTGCTTTAATGTTAAGGTGTTTATTAATTAAAGAAACTTTAACTTCTTCTTTAGTACGACCAGCTAACGGTACAGTAATCAAATAACTATCTCCAAGGTCTTCGACATTATAAGGTATATGACTCCCCATAAAACCCCTCATAAAATGGTGAGCCATTTGTTTCATTTTTGCTACATCGCGAGGTCCGAATTGGAAACATCCAGCAAATCCTTTAGCTCCATGATGTCTTTCATCACACATACTATTTTACCTCCATATTTTTTTTCTATATATATTTATTGGTAAAAGTTAAAAATTTTCATACTCATTATCATCCACAATAGGGATGGTCTTAGTATTTGTATCTCTTTTCAATTTTAAACTTTTTAGAATTTCCTCATATTTTTCGATTTCTTTGCCAATTTCCTCCAATCTAAGTGAAATCCTCTCTTTACTAAATCTTAAATCATTAACAATTCTTTCAACTCTGTTAATATTTGACAAAGAAAAGTCCTCTTGATTGATCTCTCTTTGAGTTGGTGCACAATGAAATGGAAAACATGACATAACTCCTTGAATTCCCTTTTCATGAGGCAACCAAGCATTTACGACTGTACGAATAAAATCTCCAAGAGTATTCATGCTTGGTTCAAGATTGTTTTTTAGAACTTCCTTTAATCTTTCCTCGCCTTGAATTGTGATTCTATAAATCTTTTTTTGGCGATTGTTTTCGTCAATGAATTCTTCTATTTCTACAAAACCTTTCTCCTCTAATCTACCTAATAAAGGATATATTGTTCCAGGAGAAGCTCTCCACATAGGTTTAAATTTCCTATTGATTTTTTGAATTATTTCATATCCAGAAACCCCTTCTTGATTCCTAATTATAGAAAGTACTAAAATATCTAATCCTGAAAAAGGTCCACCTCGGTAGCCACTAAATCGTTTGCCAAAGAACATCTTTTTAACTTCACCAATATATTTTTTTCCGATATATCAGAGATTGAATACGAGAAACGATGTTTTAATACCAATTCATAATATATCTGAAATCGAACATCATATAAAATAAGCAAAAACAGATATATAAATGTTTTGGGAAAAAATTAAAATTTTAATTCATTCAAAATGTTAATATATTTTTAATAGACTTTTATTAATATCATGCCGATTAAAGGAATAGACCACCAGCGATGTAATCTTTGCCAAGAATGTATTAATGAATGTATTATGAGGAATTTTAAAAAATCTAGGGAAGAACAACAAATTATTTTCGATAATTCTAAAGATTGCATATTATGTGGTCATTGTATTGCTGTGTGTCCTGAAGATGCAATAATTTATGAAGATATGAAGGATAGTGCCTTAGAGCTTGAAGAACTGAGTGAAACCATATCATATGAAGCGTTATATGAATTAATAAGGGTTAGAAGGTCAATCAGGCAATATAAAAATAAGAAAGTTCCAAAAGAAATAATTGAAAAGATTATGGAATGTGTGAGATATGCAGCTACAGCTTTAAACAGGCGAACCTTAAAATGCCTTATAGTTTCTAATAATCAAAAAATTAATGAATTTATAGACACTATTATCGATGCAATAGAGGAAGAAGAAAACCGAGAGATTTATAAAAAAAAGAGAGAAAATGGAATTGATCCTTTTTTTCATAATGCTCCTCACCTCTTAATTTTCCATTCGGATAGTAGTTGGGATGCTACGAATGCAACTATCGCTATAACAAATGCAATGTTATGCGCCCAAACTTTAGATTTAGGTTCCTGCTGGATTGGAGGTGTTCAAAGATTTCTGATGAAGAACAAAGAGATTCAAAAAAAAGTTTTTGGGATAGATGATAAAATATTTGGAATTATGGTTTTAGGATATCCAGCGGTGAAATATTACCGAGCACCACCCCGTCCTCCATTAGAGATTAATGAAGTATATTAATAAAAACATTTATATCTCGTTTTAAAATCTCTCTTATTTTATAAAAAAGATCGTGAAATGAAGCTTTCACGAAGAATTTTTTCCCCTCTTTTGTTATATATCTTTTATTTGTGATATTTTCTCTTATCCAATTTAGAAAGGAATCCAATTCGATAAAAATTATCCAAGGAAAAAGATATATTATTTAATTTATAATATTCCTCAAATCTAATTAATGAGAATATTTCAAAAATATAATATTTCTGATAAAAAATGGAAAAAAATGAGAATAATTTCAGTCAAATTAAAGGTCTATTAGTAGATATTGATGGTACTCTTTATTTTAAAGGAAAAGCAATCCCCAGTGCAATTGAGACTGTCTCTAAGCTACGTGAAGCAGGTTTAAGACTTCTTTTTCTCACAAATACAGATAGCAAATCTCCTAAAACTGTTTTAAAAATCTTAAAAGATTATGGATTTACAATTAGTGAAGATGAGATTTTCACACCAATTATTGCTTTAAAAGAGTTTTTATCTAAATACACGGACAAAAAATCTTATTTTGTTACAACAGTTGAAGTAGAGAAGGAATTTCAAGGTTTTAGTCAAATTAATGGCTCAGAATTACCAGATTTTGTAATTATAGGTGATTTTCATGACAATTGGGATATGAATAGACTTAATGAGGCATTTAAATATGTATTAAAAGGTGCTAAACTTCTTGGAATGCAAGGCAATAGATATTATCTTGACAGTAATGGTGAACCAGTAATAGATACAGGTTCATTTGTACAAATGATTGCTAACGCGGCAAATGTAATTCCTAAAATATTTGGAAAACCTTCAAAAGAATACTTTTTACATGCATTAAACAAAATCAATCTTGGTATTGATGATGTTATCGTGATTGGGGATGATCCTGAATCCGATATTCAAGGTGCACTTAATGCAGGGATCAAAGGTATTTTAGTAAAAACAGGCAAGGGACAATATTTTGATTCTGCTAAATCAGAAATTGAACCATTTTTAGTAATTGATTCATTTAGTTCTTTACTAAATCTTCTTTTATGATGAGAATTTTTAAGAAATTTAATACTTACAAAAAATGGTGGATAAAGTTAATAACCTATAAATTAAACCTTTTAAAACATTAAGAGACCAATTTTTGTTATTCTCTTTTAATAATAGAGTAATCTATTTTAACAAAAAGATTTATATATTCTATTTGGCGTATTTTTCATAAAAATTAATCTAAAAATAAATGGGATGTTTAATCCATGGCTTTAAAAGAATATTTTGTTCGAGATCTAGTGATTGATGATGAATACGGGATAATAGACTCAAAAGCTACAATTCAAGATGCTGCGAAAAAGATGAAAGAATTAGGAGTCCCAGACTTAGTAGTAGTTGAAGGTGAGGAACAGAACGTTCTAGGAGTTATTGCTGATTTTGATATTGTACAAAATGTTGTAGCAGAAGGGAAAGACGTTAAATCTGAGAAGGTAATTTCTACAATGTATAAAATTACTCCTGTAACGTTAGATACTCCCGTCACTGATGCTTTTACAAGAATGCGTGATTTAAATGTTAATGTTGTACCTGTAATCGAAAATAAAAAACTTATAGGAGTATGTTCTATTCATGACTGTTGGAGCTTCATTCCTGATCAAAATGTAGATGAAATTGGCCTTATTCCAGTGAGAAATACAAAAGTCGTAGAATTCTGGTTTGCCAGTGTTTGTGCAATTTTAGGATTTACTTTAGGTATAATTCTACCTCTTGCGGGTATTTTTGGATTTTTTACAGGGAATCAAATAGATCTGCAAGCTTTGCTTTGGCAAGGACCTATCGGAGGAAATGTAACGTTCACTTTATTCGAGGCAAGGGGAGCAACGTTTATAGTGTCTTTCCTTGATTTGTACACTAAAAATGGACCTATATGGCTAGTGATTGATATTTTTAGTATTTTATTGTTGATATCTGGGATTATATCGTTGTTTTCGATAATTTATACTAGTTTTTCTGATACACGAAATTTACAAACAGGTTGGATTATAAAAACTATAATACCTGGATTAGTTGTTTTCTTTATGGTTTTTGAGTGGATCTTATTCGGTATAGCATTTAATATTGCGACTCCACCACCTATTATTGCTATTGATGCAATAGGATTAACAATGTCAATTATTTCAATGATATTATTTTTATTAGCTATCAATCGAGACTATATTTTCCGTGGAAAAGAGGAACCAGAAGCTAAAACAAGTGGGGTGTCAGGATAAAGAATGCCTCGTGGTGGTGGCTTTAGAGGTGGCGGTTTTAGAGGTGGAGGCTTTAGAGGTGGAGGCTTTAGAGGTGGAGGTTTTAGAGGTGGAGGCTTTAGAGGCGGAGGCTTTAGAGGTGGAAGACCTTTTGGAAGAACTGGCGCTACACGAATAGTATCAAGATCTCCAAGAGGACCTTATACACATAGATATTACAGCCCTCATCGTAGATTTTATAGACCATATTGGTGGTATCATCGACCTTGGTATTGGAGATGGTGGTATTCCCCTTGGTGGGCAGGATATTGGTATCGACCTTGGTATTATAGTCCAGTGTATGTTGGTGGGGGGATATTATTCATGATTGTCCTTGCTTTGATAATACTCCCTGCTGCTGGTGTAGCATTCTGGTTTCCTTTTAGCAATGCTGATTCAGGCGGCTATGTAAATTACAGTTCTACTGAAACTTTATATCCTAATGATCTTTGGTATGAATCTGAGTATATTGAAAATGGAAAAGATATAACATTTTCTGTCACATCTTCATCAAGTGATATGACATTTGCTATTTGGGATCATTCTTATAACTCCCTTCCAACAACCGAAGAAAATATAGATATTGTATTTTCAACTCCTATCTTAATTAGTGGGCAATATTGGTATGAATGGCTATATTTAAAACCAGATTCTTTAATTGAATATGACTTTAATGCTAGCGGTCCAATTGATTTCTTCATTGCTGATGGAAATGAATATGATATTTGGTATAACTGGGGTCCTGATCCTTCTTTTTATATACAAGATACTGTTCAAAATAATGGTACTTTTGGAATTAGTGCACCAGATATTTATTATGTTGTATGGTATAACGATGGGGTATCTCCAGTTGACGTTGATTATACATTAAATTATACTTCAACATATGTAGTAGATTTTAGTGGCACATATGAGACACAAGAAGGTGTGAATTCGCACTCAGGTACGTTCCAAGTTAATCATTCTGGAACTTGGTATTTTTTTATCTATTTTATCCCTACAAATACAGAATCAGAATCCATGGGAATTGAATTTGATGTAACATACGATACAGGGGTAACTTATGTGGACAGATGGATTGGTGTTCAGTGGATTTTAATAATTGTTCTTGTAGTTGTTGTTATTATAATAATAGCCGCAGTTGTAGCAAGAAGAGGTCAGAAAAAATTAAAACTTAAAGAACCAACAACACCAGCACCAAAAAAACCATCACCCTACAAAATTACTCCTTCAGAAGTAGAAGAAAAAGTAATCAATTGTACTCGATGCAATGCTTCAATAAAACCAGATGCTAAATTCTGCCCTAATTGTGGAGGAAAAATAGAAGGAAGACAAGTGGGTGTTCCTTCAATAACAACTCCCGCTACGGCAAAAACTTGTTCTTTGTGCGGAAGTAAACTTACTGGAACAGAAAGTTACTGTAAATGGTGTGGAACTAAAATAGAAAAATAATGTAATTCAATATTAAAATCTTTTTTCTTTTTTTTTTTAATAATTATAAAGTCAAGAAAGAGATTATTCTACTTCTTGAGTAGCGTTTGGAGCTTCATGATTCTTGGAAGAAATATAACTACCCTTTACTTCATTAATATCAACAGTCACTACTGTATGACCTAAATGCTTTTTTTCAAATTTCTTTATTTCTATTTGGTTAACGGGATTACTTGGATGAATAACGACATATGTTCTGCATTTAATACAGGCACGACATCGAACACTCATAATTATAATCAATGTTTATTTTTCTACTGTTACATATATGATAATTTATATATACGTAGCTGTCCAATTATTAAAAAAATTATGAAAATATTTCAAATTTTTGGTTTTAATTTAAAATTGTTGTATAATGATATAAGGAAATTAATACTTAATTCTTGAAAATTTTACAACATATATATTACTTTTTTCTTTAATTAGTTTAGATTTCCATCAAACTTGGAATTGTAGAATCAAATATATCTTTCATCTTTTCAATATTAACTTTAAAACTTTGAGATCTTAATCCTCTAATGCTTATTTCTGAATTATTAATTAAAACACCTATTTTATTAATTTCAACGTTAAATTGTTTTGAAATTTCTAAAATAGTATCGTAATCGTTAGGATCTGTTTCTATAATAAATCTCCCCACTGATTCACTAAATAAAAATTCATCATCCCTTAGGGTTTCGTTATAGCTATGTGAAAAGTCTAAATCTGCCCCTAATTTGTGTTTGAAGCACATTTCAGCAATTGTAATGATAAGTCCACCCTTATTAACATCATGATTTGCTTTCACAAGATTTCTTTTATATAGCTCAAGAAGGAAATCCCAAGTAGCTTGAATTTTTGCCTCATCAACTTTAGGAGGCCTTCCCCCTTCAATATTATAAATAACTGAGTGGTATTCTGACCCTCCTAATTCTGCTTTAGTTTCTCCTATAAGAAAAACATCATCCCCCACATTCTTAAATGGAAGAGTTATTATATTCTCTTCACCTTGAATAAGTCCTACAATCATTATCATAGGTGTAGCCTTAATTGCTGTTTTTTTAACTTCATCTTCATTATAGAAAGATACATTTCCACCCACTATCGGAATTCTTAAGGATCTACAAAAATCATTCATACCCTCAATAGCCTTAGAAAAATACCAAAAAGATTCGGGGATTTCAGGATTTCCAAAGTTACAGCAATTTACCATAGCCATCGGTCTTGCTCCATTTGCTATTAAATTTCCACCAACTTCAACTAATCCCCCTTTAACCCCTTCGTATGGATCTAAAAAACAGTGTTTTGAATTAATACCAACACTAGCAGCTATAAATTTATCTGTACCAATTATTCGAAGAACACCTGAATCTCCTTCCCCACATTTTACAACTGATCTAATCCCAACCTCATGGTCATATTGTCGATAAATCCATTCTTTACTACAAATATTTTCTGATGCTATTAATTTATAAATGATTTCATCTAAACCTAAGGATGGTTCAGGTGTTTCTTGAGATAATAAAGTATCTAAATAATTTGGTCTTTTTGCTTCACGATTAAAGGTTGGAGATTCAGAAAGAGCTTTTGAAGGGATACTTACAGCAATATTATCTCCATCAAATACATTAAGAACTTTTGAATCATCAGTTCTTCCAATTACAGCAAAACTCATCTCATATTTCCTAAATATATTGAGAATGATCTCTAATCCTTCAGGTTTAACAATAAAAGCCATCCGTTCCTGTGATTCTGAAAGCATAATTTCATAAGAGTTCATTCCAGGTTCTCGTGTAAAAACTTTTCTTAAGTTTATCTTTGCTCCAGTATTTCCATCACCAGTTAATTCACTAGTAGCACACGTCAATCCACCTCCTCCCAAATCTTTTAAACCTCTTACAAATCCAGTCTTTACAGCTTCTAAAGTAGCTTCAATAATCATTTTTTTAGTAAATGGGTCGCCAATTTGAACTGCAGGTCTATCAGCTTCAGACATTTCAGTTAAAGTACGTGATGCGAATGTTACTCCATGAATTCCATCCCTACCCGTAGATCCTCCCATTAGGATTACGTAATCACCAGGATTATAAGCTCTACTAGGGGCGTGCTTGAAGTCTTCTATTGTACCCAATCCTATACAAGCCACATTTACTAGGCAATTACTTTCAAAACTTTCATCAAATTCAACTTCACCGCCTATCGTGGGGATTCCTGTACAATTACCATAATCTGCAATGCCTTTCACTACGTATTTAAATAACCATTGTGAATGTGGATTCCCTTTTAAATGACCAAATCTCAAAGGATCTAGTAATGCAATAGGTCGAACACCCATACATAGAATATCTCTTATTATACCACCGATCCCTGTCGCTGCCCCGTGATAAGGTTCAATCGCAGAAGGATGATTATGAGATTCAATTCGAAATGCTAAGGCATAGCCATCTCCTATATCAATAACTCCTGCATCTTGGCCAGGACCAGCTAAAACATAGTTATAATTTTTCTCAGCATCTTCAAATAACCTAAGTTTCGGACGTGATGATTTGTAAGAGCAGTGTTCGCTCCACATAACGTCAAACATGCCTAATTCAGTAATATTTGGCTCTCTATCTAATAATTGTTTAATTTTTTCAAATTCTTCATTTGTCATTTCCACATCTGCTTCTTCTCCGTTAACAATTACTTTCGTCATTAAGAAACCCTCCGCTTAATAAATTCTAACATAGATTCAAAAAACAATTTTCCATGAGTTGTTCTTTTTGGACTCAAAATTGATTCTGAGGCTCGTTCTGGGTGAGGCATTAATCCAATGCAATTTTGCTCTAAGTTACATATTCCTGCAATATTTTCTAGTGAACCATTAGGATTTGCATCTTCTGTCAACTCTCCTTTTTCAGTAGAGTATCGAAATACAATCTGGTTGTTCTCTTCTAATTCTTTTAGATTATCAGTATAATAACGTCCCTCTCCATGAGCGATAGGAATAGCAAGCACATCACCTAAATTCATTTTATTCGTAAAGGCTGTTTTATTGTTTTCTACTTTAAGATTTATCCATTTGCAAACAAATTTGAGTGAATCATTCTGTAGTAATGCTCCTGGAAGGAATTGAGCTTCTGTTAAAACCTGAAAACCATTGCAAATTCCTATAACAGGCCTTCCATCCTTTAACATTATTTTTGCTTCATCAATTGCAGGGCTATGAGCAGCAATAATTCCTGCTCTCAAATAATCTCCAAACGCAAATCCTCCCGGTAATACTACACCATCATAATTTGCTTCTTTAAAATGGTTATGCCATATTAAATCAGCTTTTACATTAATCACATCATTTAAAACGTGTATAGTATCTAAATCGCAATTAGCACCCGGAAATTGGATTACAGCTATTTTAATATTCATGATTTCGATACTTTTAAAATAGTTAGATTTTGAGTCACTGGATTAAAAATTCTTAAGTCATTACACATTTTTTCTACTATTTCCTTGGCTTCATCTTCATCAGTAGCTTTAAGATTAATTCTTAAAAATTGTCCTGAACGGACATTGAAAACCATATCATAACCTTTTTTAGCTAAAAGGTCTTTTTGAATAGTGGTACCAACAGGGTCTTTTGCTGCTGGTTTATTCATCAAAGTTATTTCTACTTCAAATTCTTGGGGAGCCATTTGTAAAAAAAAGAAGTTGTATATATTTTTATTAATTCTTATTAACTTAAAAATAATGCTCATCGACAAAAACGACAAGAATTAGTTTTTCTCGAGTTGGTTTAAGAAATTACATTAATCTAAAACCTAAATTTCTTAGAGAAAAAATTTTCGTTGAAATTAAAATTAATATAACAAAAGTTAGCGCACACCAAGGAGTAGAAGTTCTTTTAGTACGAGAAATAAATTATATATACCCTATGCTTATAATTATTGCGAGTAGTAGAGCTAGCAGACCGAATAATAAAGCAAATTTGCTTCTCTTGGGTAGAACAGTTGCTTTGAAATCCTCATTTTTTTCATGTTTATAGCTTTTAATATCAAGTATAAGATAAACAAAACTAAGCACAAATAATGTAAAATTAATGAATAAAAGAATTAAGTAAAACATAATACAATAAATTACTCCGAATTATTATTTAAACTTTTCTTAAATGCTATAAATAATTGGCTTCCTTTAAACTTTCATAAATCCTTTTTTTAACATCCGCGACTTCTGCTTTAAATTCTAATCCAGTAATTTTCTTATAACTTCTCATATACCTTTTTGCTAATTCTATTTTGATATCTTCGGAAATTGGAGGAATTTCTTCATCTTGTTTAATATCGGGAAAAATAGTGGGGTAAGTTTCCATAAGCCACCCTCTAAAAATTTCCTTATCTAAAATTTCTGGGGAGTCTCCTTTTTCAAATTTTTCATCATAAGTATCGAGGATCCAGAATCGAGATGAATCTTGAGTGTGTATTTCGTCAATAACCATTAATTCGCCTTCTTTTAATCCAAATTCATATTTTGTGTCTACTAAGATAAGACCATTCTTTTCACAAAATTCTTGTCCAAATTTAAATAGTTTAAGCGCAGCCTCTTCCATCTCTTCATAAACGTCCTTTTCGACCATTCCTTTTTTTAAGATCTCTTTTTTCGAGAGGTATATATCATGCCCTGATTCTGCTTTTGTAGAGGGTGTTATGAGTATCTCATCAAATTTTTGATTTTTTTTCATTCCTTTAGGAGGCATTATACCTGAAGTGGATTTCCCTTTGGTATAATCACGCCACATACTTCCAGTTAGGTATCCTCTTGTAACCATTTCAACTGGAACTGTCTTACATTGATGAACGACAGCTACATTTGGATCCGGAGTATCAATAACGTGATTTTTAACAATTTCTTTAGTTTTTTCAAACCAGAAGGATGAAACCTGATTTAACATTTGTCCTTTAAATGGAATTGTAGTTATTACTCTATCAAAAGCGCTCAGACGATCTGTTGCGATAATTATTCTTATATCTTTTTTTATATAATTATCTCTAACTTTCCCGCGATATAATTCCCCTAACTTAAAGAAATCTGTTTCTTTTAAGGTATAGTTTAATTGCTCCTTAATTATATTATCAATATTCTTAGCAACCATGGTAATCATTAATAAAGAAACTCATAAAAATCCTTATTATTAATAAAGAAATAAAAATTAGCTCAATCTACATCAACAGCTATTTTACATTTATTACATCTCCGTACTCCACGGAAAAGGGAATTCCCACATTCAGGACATTGATATCTCATTTCCTCCTGTTCTACCCATTTTTCAGTGCCTAATTCTCTCCATTGTGGAATTGCTCTCATTATAACTTTTTTTCCAACAGCAATAGGGAATCTTTTAATATTCTTACATGGCCATTGATCACACTGATAACATCCTTCTAATTCTTTTTCTTTCACGCAACTCTTGATAGGACAAGTTTGACAGTATCCAAAGACAACTTCATCAGAAAGACAACCCAGGCATTGAATATCATCTATGGTTTCTGCAAAGGGTTTATACACGTTCATTAACTTTTCTTTAAGTTTAAGGTTGTTATCCCTATGGGCTATATATATCGCACATACACCACAATATAGTCCACATGGAGCTAATAGAGCTTTATTTATATCAGTCATATGAAATTCTCGCAATTTTATTTTTTATAATAAATCCCATTATTAAATTCTTTACTTGAATATTTTGTTTTATTTTTTTCCATTTTTCTTATAAATATTTGACTTAAATCTAAGTCTAAAGCATTAATAAGACTTATAAGGTAAATAAATACATCTGCAATTTCATCAGAAATATTTCGTAGAAGTATATCATCAGACCATATATCCTCTTTTGTGAAATCTTTAAATAATAATAACTGAGATAATTCTCCTGCTTCACAGTTTATAGCTTGAACCAAATTCTTTGGAGTGTGATATTTACTCCAATTACGATTTTCTACAAATTCTTTTACTTCATTTTTAAAAAAAGATATAGATGTATTTAGATCTTTATTTTCATTATTTTCATTCATAATAAATCAATGTTATATGATTAAGCTAAATATATGTAACATTCACTTAAGTTTTCTAATAAAATTACATATTAATTCGTTAACTACATCTTTTCTTTGAGCAGGCGCGAAATGTCCTGCCATATCAATGATTTCTAATGTAGAATTCGGAATCATTCTATGTAATTCTTCAGACATCTGCTCTGGAGCAAAATTATCAAGTCTTCCTCCAATTATTAAAGTAGGACATTTAATTCCTGATGGATCATATTCCTTTATTTCATGTATCATTCGAAAAATTTGGTCTTCGATTTGCATGTATAATTTATCTTTTGTTAAATTTGATCCTACTAATGAATCAGATAAAGCAGTAATTATATATGGGATTGTTTTATCTAATATTTCTTCAACAGAATTAGCTAATACTTCTAAAAAATTCATTCGGATGAAATATGGAAGTAAATTATAAAATATATTTCTAACAACATTATCAATCATGATATATCCAGAATTCAATAAGATAAGAAATTTGATATCTCCTGGGTGTTTCATTGTAAATAACTGACCAATCATCCCCCCAACAAGAGAATGCCCTATTATCCCACATTTTTCACTAATTTCTAAATGGTTTAAAAGATCTTCTAAATCTCGAATTATATCAAATCTAAGATTTTTTGAGAGATTTAATTCTTTGAGATGATCACTCCGACCATGCCCTAATGCGTCAAAAGCCAAAATCCTATAATTCTCTTTCAATATCTTTATTTGAGGTTTGAAAAAAGAAGCAGAAGACGCAAAACCATGAAGTAGAATAATTGTACAATTCTTTGAATAAGGATTAATGTTTTCATAATAAAGATTATAACCCTCTTGGTTCTTGAAATAAGGCATGTGAGATAGATACCTATAATATTCTATAATTTTTGAAATAAAAGATTCAAAAAATACTTTTCTAAATTTTAAAAATGAAATTGATAAAGCTCAATTCCAATAAAAAATAGTGATAAAGAAAAAATGATTATAAATCTTTAGTTACTCGCTTCTTTCCGTAAATGTCAAGAAGAGCTGGCATAAAAATTCTATTTAATTTTTTATATAGTTTTGAATTTTCACTAATTGGAGTTTTAATTGTTGGAAATCTGACCATATTTTCAATAGCTTTCTCAATTGTATCATATCTCCTACATCCAAAAAATCCTAAGATAGCAGCACCCATAGCGGCACCATCTTTAACCTCTGGCACTAATATTTGTTTTGAAGTCACATCAGCAAAAATTTGAGCTAATAAATCACTATTCATTCCTCCTCCATCAACTCTCAATTCAGTCGTAATTACTCCGCCCATTGCTTCTGTCATTTGGAGATACATTCGAGCACCTAGAGCAGCAGTTTCCATTATTGCCCGTATCATATGTGCTCTAGTATGATTCCAACCTAAACCGTGAAAAGTTCCTTTTCGGAATATAAATAAGGGAAGAAATAATAATCCTTCGCTCCCAGGTGCTACTGTAGCAGCTTCTTTAGCTAGTATATCATAAACACTGATATTCTTCTCTTGACTCTCTTTAATTTGTAATTGCGAAAAATTTTCTGCAAACCATTTTAATGCAGTACCTGTTCCTGGAGTTATACCCTCAATATTCCATTTTCCCTTGATAACAGAAGGCAATGAAAAAATAGGAAAATCTCCAGCAGAATCAATAGGTTTGTCTACAACATAATCTAAAAATACACCTGTTCCAGCAGTAGCTTTAACTTGGCCTTTCTGAATCACGCCTAACCCTAATGAAGAACATTGTTGATCTCCACCACCTAATATTACTGGAATATTTCTCTTTAAACCTAAAGCCTCAGCAGCAGTGCTAGTCAATTCACCAATGACTTCACCAGGATTATGTACTTCTGGCCATAATTCTATTGGTAGATCAAATGATTCTGCTAATTCCTCATCCCATTTAAGTGTATTCCTATTTAAAATCCCGAAAACTCCATTTGTGGGGTCAGTAACACATTTCTCACATAATTTCATATAAATATAGGTGTCAGGATGGATGATTTTCTCTGCTTTACTAAATAGATCTGGTTTATTATTCTTAATCCACAGTATTCTAGGAACTGATCTTCTAAGATCTACTTCCCTTTTCCATTCTTTTGCTGTAGTCTCTTGTCTTTCATCTAACCATGTTAAAGCAGGATGGAGTACTTCTCCCTGCTTATCAATAATAGTAATTGTACTGCGAAGAAATGTTGCTGATATACCAATAATATTTTCAGGACTAACTGTTGTTAACGCTTTATTACATGTATTTTTAACAGCATTCCACCAATTTATTGGATCTTGCTCTGAAATACCAACAGGTTGTTTAACAATAGGATATTCCTCATAAGCTTGTGTAATTACTTTACCGGTAATATCAAATATAATTGTTCTTGCTCCAGTAGTCCCAACATCAAATACACACATCATATCGCTCATATAATCACATAACAATGTTTTTAATAAATCTGATAATCAAAAATTTGAATTTTAATTTATAATAATTTAATTAATAATTCAGATATATCTAGTATTTTATATTTTTCTTTCTCAGTATCTTCAATCCCATAACCTAATCCTAGCTCACAAAGAGGACAAGCTGAGAGGATTATATTTGTTTCAGTTTCCTTTAATTCATTGATTCTATTCTGCGCTTCTCTAATAGCTAAATCTTTATCTGCCCAATGAGCAGTCCCACTCCAACCACAACAATGTACATACTCCTTGTTAAATATTGGTTCAATTATTTCTAAATCAGGAATTTCATTCAGTACAGCTCTGATAGATTCCGTATCTTTTAGATTCCTTACTATAAGACAAGGATCGTGGATAGTAATCTTCCTGTATTCTTCTGGAATATTATTTGTAAAACATAAATCCCCATTATCTAGTAATTTTTTAAAGTATTGAGTAATATGTAGTATTTCCTTTTCGACATTAATTCCAACTTTCTGATATCTGTTAGTTAACGTTATTATACAACCAGGACAGTCAGATACAATGATTGGAGCACCAGTAGTTTCAATAAGTTCTTTATTTTTATTCGCAAACTCTTTAGCAGTTGTTAGATCTCTTATATTAAA
>JBHLMQ010000071.1:0-13203 GCA_048938005.1 Promethearchaeota archaeon
TTTATATTTATATCTTTAAAACAAGAATCTATTGATTCAACTTCTTCTAATTCTCTGATAGAAATACGATTTTTATCATTTGGATCCTTTGCAGCCCAAATCAATTTATTAAATCGTTGGTGATGATTGTGAAATCTTTGGTTTGCATATTCTTTTGCCTGTTTAGTGTAGAGAAGAAAGGGCCAATCACTCCCTTCCATCAATAAAAGTTCACGTGCAGTCTGCTTAAGAATTCTTTCTCCCCAACTATTTGGATTGGGGTTATTTTCTAAAACTTGTTCAAAATTCGTTATAGATGAATTAATGTAAGGCCAAATCCAACCATGTTCTGGATTTTTCCAGACTTGAAAGTGACCTCCTTCACCCCAACTACTCTCTCCCATTTTAATTACAGAGAAATTATCCTTAAATTTTGATATATAATCAGAAATAGTTATCATCTCAATATTTTTATTGTTATGGATCAATTCGAATACTTTTTTTAACCATAATATCCCCTCCATCCACCAATGACCATAAAACTCAAAATCGTATAGAGAAACAATAATTCCATTAGTTTCAAAATTATCTGAAAGCAGTCTTAATTCTTCAGAAACCAACGAAACAAAGTGATTAGCATGAGAACCAACCAGTTCTTTTGCCCTTTCAATATTATAAAACTGTTTTTCTCCCTTTCCTAATTCTTTACTAGTGATTCTCCAATAATGTAAGCCGGATTCATGATCTTTTCTGTGAAATTCTCTATAATATTCATTCCCGGGGTAACCTACTTCAGCATCCCATACTTGTCTACTTGTTATTTTATTTCTGCCAAATACGGAGACTCCTGTTTCTAAAAGATATCCATAATTTGTTGTTAATCCTAGATTATTCTTTTGTTCCAATAACTCAGCATCTAATATCCCATGAGAATCTACGAAAAAATATTCAATTCCAGAATTTTGTAACCAATAATCTATACTCTCCCTAACTTGACCGTTTTTATATTCTTTCGGTCTATAAGCGCATTCAGGGAGCCATATTCCTTTTGGATCTCTTTGGAAATATTTTTTATGTGAATCTACTGCTAATTGAATTTGTGAAAAGACTGCAGAATCACTTTCAAATAAAGGTAAAAATCCATGTGTTGCTCCACATGTTATTAATTCAATCATTCCTTCATCCTGGAGCCATTTAAATGATCCTAACAAATCTCTATAATAATTATGGTAAAATGTGTTTAGGACATGCTCAAACTTAGTTAAATAATATTCAGCAATAGCTTTTCTTTCTTGATGGTTTTCAAACCGTTTAATATCATTTTTAGTTCGTGATATCAAATTCTCCATATAATCTATAAATCGTTGTTTCATATATTCATCTGCTAATTGTTCAGCCAATATTGGCGTTATATTTATAGTAACTGCTGTTTTTATTCCTCTTTCTTTTAATTCCCTTAAAATATTTAAAAATGGAATGTATGATTCATTCATTGCTTCCATGAGCCATTCTTCCCCAGCTGGCCAAATTCCTGATTTCTTACACCAAGGAATATGGCCATGGAGAACTAATCCAAAATATCCTAAACTCATCTTATTACACTCTCTTCCAACTAATAAAGCTATATTTATTATCTAATATTATATGATTATAATATATAATTAAAATGTACGAAAGAATAATGAGTACAAAAATAAAAGCTATTACTTCCCCACCAAGTAAAGAAGAATTATCAAAACGTTTAGAAAGAGTAAGAGAGAAGATGAAAGAGCAGGATTTGGACTTTTATGTGTCGTTCGATCCTGTGAATATTTATTACCTAACCAATTTTGCTTTTTATATTCATGAACGACCTTTTATTTTAGTGATACCTATTGAAGGATTGCCACGGATGTTAATTCCACTTCTAGAAAGAGGACATTTTGAAGAGAGAGTTCGATGTGAAATCGATACAATTACTTATTATGAATTTCCCGGAAGAGATGGGGAAAATTGGTATGATCGTTATAAAGAACTCATTGGGAAAGATAAGAAGATTGGTATAGAATCAAGAATGCCAATAGGGATAGTTAATAAAACACCTGGGACTCAAATCGTTACTGATATTATTGATGAAGTACGTATAATAAAAACAAAATATGAGAGAGGGAGAATTGTACATGCTTGTAAGGTTGCTAATAAGGGACATAGAATATTATTGAAAAAATGTCGTCCGAAAGTTCTCGAATTTGCTTTATATAAGGAGGTCAGCGATGCAATAATTTCCAAAATAGTGCAAGATATACCTAAAGCTAATTTTAAAGTAACAGAGGCAATAGGGATAGTTTGGCCTCCATCAATATCGCATGATCCCCATTCAGTGCCACATATTTTTGCCGAAATGGAAGAAGGTGGACCACATGTCTCTATGATTCAAATACAAGTTGATGGTTATGGTGTAGAAATTGAAAGAACATTTTTTTTAGATAATATCCCTGAAAAAGCAAAAAAGCCATTTGAAATAATGCTCAATGCTAGGTCATTAGCTTATGATTTATTAAAACCAGGGGTTATAATGAGTGAAATTGATAAAAAAGTACGGAGTTTTATCAATTCTCATGGTTATGGAGATTTTATACTTCATAGGACAGGACATGGCTTTGGAATTACTGGTCATGAAGCACCTTTTCTAGCTGAGGGATATGATAGACCACTTAAAAAAAATATGGTTATTAGTGTTGAACCTGGTATTTATTTACCTGGAATAGGTGGATTTCGTCATTCAGACACAGTACTCATCACTGAAGAAGGATATCAAAAACTGACAAGAGCACCTGAAACTCTAGAAGAGGTTACTATTCCGATTTAGTGACCTATTTATTCAATTTATATATTTCACTATTTTATTTAGCGATTTTCTGGAAGTAGGTTCAGGAATCTCTCCTTCAATATATCCGAAAGGCAAAATTGTTAAAATGTGGTCATTTTCTTCTAATCCAATTACTTGTTTCGCTTTTTCCCTGTTCATAGCACCAATCCAACAAGTTCCAATCCCTAAAGACCAGGCCATTAACATCATATGCATTGAAACTAAGGATGTATCAATTATATACCACTTAGGACTTGTTTTAACTTTAGCAACTATTGCTATAACCAGTGGAACTGTTTTTACAAATTCCCCATAAAATGCAGTTTTAGAGAGTTTATTCAATATTTCCTTGTTTTTTATAACAATAAACTCCCATGGTTGACGATTTGATGCACTAGGAGTCCACCTTCCTGCTTCTAAAATCATTTCAATTTCTTTTTCTGATATACTCTTATCTTGAAATGATCTTATACTTCTTCTCCCTTTAAGAAATTTTAGAAAAACTTCTGGTTCGATCATTTTTATATTATTTTATTTTATATTACCAAAGATATTTAATTAAATATCAATGAAATCGTAGATTAAATAATTAATAGTTATATTTTATTTAATTCCGAAATTAAGATAAACATTATACTATTCAATTAATTTCTAGCTAAGAATATCATAATTTAATGCCTTTAACAGATTTAAAAGCCCAATATTCAAGAAAAGAGCTCAAGTATGGTCCAAGGAAAAAAGGATATAAATTAATGATAAAATGTTATGAATCTCATAGTCATGATCCTCATAATACTTTTCTATATGGCTTTCTTTGCTTAATATATGATGGAATAAACGCTATTACTAACATTAAGTCAAAAATGCGTCTTTTTTTTATTTCCTCTACTAGACAAGTTGTTGCGTTTTAAATGGCAAAATTTATTATGTATTTTATTCTTAGTTTTGTTTATATTAATAATTATATTTGCCCCTCAAATTAACTCTTGGTTTGCCAGTCTTTAATTGACTTGCTTATTTTTGATTGAAATAGTCTGATTCAAAATTGGGATATATTTTCTTTTTTCTTCCTTCTTTTTCAAATTTAATAAGTCCAAGGTCAACTAATTTATCTAAATGATATTGAATCGTCTTATGATCTACTTTAAATGTTTTAGTGATTAGATTATTCCAGATCCCTGGTTTTTGCTCAATCATCTCTAAAATCTCTAAAGTTAATTTACTCTTTTGCAACTTTAAATCTACGTTCGATATTGGATTTTTTTGATAATAGGGAAAATAAGCAATAAAATTTCCTATCCTTTTTTTTCCAATTACTTTATATGTAAGTAATATATCAAGATGCCAAACTAAATTCCCTGCTGCTAGTCCAGTTTTTCGTAATAATTCATTGAAATGAATTCCAGGTTCATCTAGAATTAAATCTATTATTTTATTACGATTCTCGTTTTCTAAAACTTCATCTAAGGATAATCGATGAGCTCCTTTTTCAATTGATATCGTTCTTTTTCTAAGATATTGGAAATAATCTTTCTTTGAAATCAAGAATGCTAGGGATGCAACACCAAGAATTATTATTACAATTATAGTTATTAACCAGGTCCAGTCGGCTAGAACCTCCTGTATTTCAAAAAGAGTTATGAAATATTCATTATCTTGTTGTAAATTTGTAAGGGTACTTTCTAAATATTTTTCAGAATTAGATTCATTGACAAACTCAATTGTATCAATTAATTCCCATGAATCTTGATTAGATTCAAATATGGCTAATGTAAATGAATTCTCTGGATTTAAACCATAATATTGAAGTTTTTTGTATCTAATAGTCAAATTTTCTATTGATGTATTCGATCTTATCTTATAAATACAGTTATATCTATATTGAAATCGAAAATTGCCCCTTTGAGGTTGTCGTGGGGGTTGCATTACTCCAAAATTCTGTAGACTCGATTTAATGGATATATTTAATGAAATTGGATTACTATTATTAATTATAAAAAAAGTTTGGCGATTTGCAATATTATTTTCATATTCTATGGAAAGATTGATTAAGGTATCAGTTGAAATTTCAAAAGTTATATTGTTCAAAAAATTATAAGTTACCCTCTCGTTTGGATTAATAGTATCTTGAGTTGAAAAACCAGGAATATCTTCTTTTCGAGCATTAATATTTATTAATAATAGATTAAATTCAAGTAAAGTTATTAATATAAGTAGGATAACGGCAAATCTGTAGTTTTTCTTTTTAAATAAGTTAATACTAACCAAATAAGTTCATTCCAATATCTTTAATTATTATAGATAAATTAAAAAAAAAAATTTTTTGAATGCTTTTACTTTCTTTTTTTGAGATAAAGCACTAAAAATATGGCAATAACTCCTATGATTGTTCCGATGCTAACAGTAATCAAAAGTGTATTATCAGTTTCCGGGATTAAAATGGTCCAATAAGAGAAATGGTCAGTTTGAGCAACTAAATATCCGTTTTCTATAGTAGTTGGTACTGTTACCCACTCTTCGGAATTTTCATCGTAATATGCCCAATTTCCATTGCGATTTTGATTATTTACCTGCATTTTAAGTTTTGCTTGACAGGAATCGTTGCATTGTATATAAGCGCAGAAACCTTCTTGATATTGAAAGCGATGTCGTTCTCTTATTTGATATGTATATCCTTTAATTAAACCAAGTTGAATTTGCTCTTCTGTGCATATCATATTCATTGTTAGATTTCTCTCAGCTTCAATCTCAATTTCAAAATATTTTTCGCCAATTTGTAATGCTTCACATTTAATATTCACATCTATATCAACAGTAGAATTCCATGTTAGACGAGTTCTTTGCCTAAATGTAAACATTACCCTATTATTTGCTTGTATTTGTGCTTGAATAGTATCTCCATTAACATTAATATCTGTTTCTCCAACAGCCAACACTGAATTTACGTTGAATATTGAAAATAAAATTGAGAAAGTAAAGATTGTGAGTGCAATTTTGTTAATTTTTTTCATTTTTTTTTTAAACACCTAAATTGGTCTAAGTAAATTAACGTGAATGATATAAAAAGGATTGAGGAATAATTTTCCCCAATTAATTTAGAATACCTTAATTGAATTTGGTTATTTTTTCAGACATTTTAGTCATAATTCAATTTGGAATTATTAAAGGTTTCAAATAAATTTAGTATAACAAATTCCCTTGAAGCTTAAGTTTTAATATTATAATTTTGAAAATATTATTATATAAATTCAAATTAAAATATTTATATAAAACTCATCTTAAAATTAATTTAAGATAAAATATCGAATTTTATGTTATTTAAGGAGATAAATTTATGTCATTAAAAGATTTTACAAAGGAAGTATTCACTCGATATGGATTTACAGAGGATCATATCAATATTTATTTAGTCTATTTAAGAGTTCCTCGCGCAACACCTTCTGAAGTTTACATGACTTTAATAGATGAACATGAAACCCTACAGTATGAAACTGTATTAGAAATTACTAATTGGTTAGTTGAAAAAGGTTTCCTTAAGAGAATTGAAGGTATTGTCGATAGATATATTCCACTTCAGCCATATTTTGAATTATTTACAAGTGAATCAGAGAATTTTAGAAATGAAATTGCCAAAATTAAAGATACAATATTAGCCGATCAGTCTGACCGCTTTGAAAAACTCGAAGCGATACAAGATAAAAGCATAAAAGAAGTAGAAAAAGCTGTTGATACCCAAATCAAAGCCTTTTTTGAAGATTCTGATTCAAAAAATAACACCAAAAAAAATCGGATAGATAGTGCAACTAATCGGTTTACTGAGACCAGCAAAGCTTTAGAAAGTAATATTCATTCCATCATGGACACTTTAAATTCGAATTTAAAAAATATCTCAGACACAAGCGTTAATAGAAATGAATCTGAAATTACCAAAACTAAAGAGAATCTAACAACCTTAATTTCGAATTTATTAAATGATTTTTCAACAAGAGTTGAAAATTTAGACAAAGAATTGAAAATGGAACTTGATGAGCATGTAGAAAGACATAAAAATATCGCAAACCAGCTTAAACCTAAAATGGAACAAATTCTGGAGAAGTATTTGGAACGTATGGATAAAGTTGTTACCGATTTAAAAGCAAAAATTTCCAATTTATTAAATGAACATTCGAATCATATAAAGAACACCACAGATACTCTCCAAGTGAACTTAAAAGCTATGGTTGATGAAAGACATAGAACATTAACCAACCAGACCAATGATTTTAAAAGTATGACACTGACTTTAATTGAGAATTTGCTTGAACATGCAAACAGATTTACTGATTTTTCAGAAGATATGGCTAAAAAAGGATTTTTCTGGATGGGAAAAAAGAAAAAATATAAAGCGAGACACGAAACTACAATTCAGAATATATTGAAATACACAGAACCAATGAAACCTGATTTCACCAAAACCTGCGATGATTATGTCGTGGATACTCGAGAAACCACAGAACACATTAAATCTGATGTTACTGATATTATGGTAAAAGAAAATGATGGATTAGGTGCGGAAACTAACGATCTTGATTACAAAGCTAAAGAAACAATTGAAGCTCAATTAGAGACTTTAGCAACTGATTTAGCTGGAGAAGTTGATGATACTTTACAAAATGGTGTAAAAGATTGTTCTGATACCAGAATAAAATTAAAGGATTCTCTAGAAAGTTCACTTAAACAACATCATAGACAATATGATGATGCAATAAATAATCATAAAGAAAATTCATTAAAACATTATACCGATTTTGATGTTGAAATTAAACGAATAAATGCTGATTGGACCAGAGATGTTAATACTAATTTCGAAGATGGGAAAAGAGATTGTTCAGATAAAATTGATAGTGAAATTAGATTATGGGATGCTGAAGCAAAAGATATGAATACTAATTTAACCAATATGCTCACAGATCATAAGTCTAAATATGAACAAAACGCAAAAACTCTCCAAAATAGTTTGTCAAATACCACAAGAGACACCGCTCAAAATATTAAAGATAATATCGCTGATTTTACTCTACAATTTATGAATTCCATCGATGATGCCACTGAACTAGCTGAAAATAACGAAAGCAAGCTAATGGACATTTTTAACGCTTCTGGTTCAATTCCAGAAATATCTAAGGTGACAACTTGGCCGGTAGTCGGAAAAGATGCGATGGTTGCCGCTATAAAAGATGCAATTTATCGTGTAAAATCTTCAATCATTATTGTTACTCCATACGTAGTCCCGGATATACTACAAGTTGTTTCTGAATACGCCTTTCAGAAAAAAGCTGTCAGATTTATGTTGACTAGTAGATGGGAACTTGACCAATATAGTGGGATAATTTCAAAGATGAAACAACTTGGAAACATTCAATTCCGGCAATTACAAACTGCAGGTGAATTTTTCGCAGTTACTCGGGATGCTGAAGAAGTCATTCTTGCACCTGCCACAGAAAAAGAAGCAGAAATGATTGCAGTTGTTTCAAATCAAGAAGGGTATTCTAAACTCTATTCCCAATTCATTGGACCAATATTCCAAGCGAATTCCCGCCCTATAAAGTAAAATAGGTTTTTTTCTCTATTTTTTATTTATTTTGGATCAATATTTAAACAGGGAAAGAAAATTAATACCAAATTTTTACAAATTAAGAGTATAAAAGAAAATCTTTAAGATCCTTACTCATATTCATATTGATTTTATTTTCCCAATCTTTTTTATCTAGGTTCTGTTCTTAATAAAAAATTGATAAATCAACATAGAGAAATTAATAATTATTTAGCCAATGTTAAACTATTTTCATTTAGATAAAACTTGAATTAAATACCTATTTGAAAAAAATGCGATGAAGAATATTGTTGAAAAAAAAGTAGAATTGATGGCTCCTTTAAAAAACTACAAATCTTTAAATGCTGTATTAAGTAAAACTGATGCAGTATATTTTGGTGTTGAATCTTTTAACATGCGAATGTATAGTGATAATTTTAAACTAGAAGAGCTAAATAACATCGTAAAAACTTGCCATAATAATAACACCAACGCTTATCTCACTACAAATGTAGTAATATATGAGAATGAATTCTTTTTTCTAGATCAAATATTAGAGAAAGCTGTAGAGGCAGACATTGATGCTGTAATTATTCATGATATTGGAGCTATTAATTTAGCGAAAGAAAAAGGCTTAAACTTCCATATCTCTACTCAAGCTAATATTTCTAATTCTCAAACAGCAATATTTTATGAATCAATAGGAGCTCAAAGATTAATTCTAGCAAGAGAGTTATCACTAAAACAAATTAAGGAAATTAAAAATAAATTAAGTAAAACTGAAATTGAAACATTCGTCCATGGTGCTCAATGTACTTCAATATCAGGTCGGTGTTACTTTTCTGCTGAAATTTGTCAATCTCAGGATTACTCAGCAAACAGAGGAAAATGTATACAGCCTTGTAGAAGAAAATGGAGAGTATTTGATGATCAGAATAATGAATTGTTATATGATGGAGTTTTTTTTATTAATGCTAAAGATCTGTGTATGATCGAATATATTCCAGAATTAATTGAAGCAAAAATTGATGCTTTTAAAATTGAAGGTCGCATGAGAGATCCAATTTATATTGAAGAAACAGCATCATGTTATAGAGAAGCGATTGATGCATATTATGGGAACACTTTTACGCAAGAAAAAGTTAAAGATTGGCTTAAACGTTTACATAAAGTATATAATCGAGGTTTTTCTAGAGGATTTTATTTTGGATTACCAAGAGGTACAGAAATACAAAGAGATTTTGATGGAAATGTCTCAAAATATAAAAAGGTTGAGATTGGTAAAGTTTTGAATTACTTTCCAGAAAAAAAGGCAGCTAAGATTCTTTTAACATCAGGCAAACTAAAATTAAAAGATGAGATATTTGTCATTGGGACTCATACTGATACTTTTTTAAGACAAGAAGTTAAATCAATTCAGATTAAGCAAAAGAAAAACTTGACTGAAACTCCCCTAATTTCGTCAAAAAAAGAACGAATAACAGTTGGGATTGTCGTTGATAAACCCGTTCGGAAAAATGATAAAATTTTCAAATTAAAACAATAGTATTATCTATAAATTTCTGCTTTAAACATTAAATATAGGAGTTTTGATTAAAAAGAGATCAAAAAAAAATTATTTCTAAATAGAAGCACCGTATAATATATTTCTAATCCCATGTAGCTCTTTTTACGGATTCGTCATCATCTTCGCTGTGAATTCTCTTAAGATTGATATCTTGATACCCAGGGAGAACACTTAACATTCTTCTCATTGCAAATTTAACATCCTTCGCACTAGCTATGAACCTGCCTACGATGAGGATGTCTGCCCCTTGTTCTAATGCATAAGCGGCAGTACTAGGTTCAATACCACCAGCAACAGCGACTAAAACTCTATCCCTTCCTGAAGCTTTCTTTTGACCCGTATATAATTCCTTAATTTTTGGTACTAATCCCCATCGGGCTTTTTGAGCTGCGTCAGGAGATTGATCTCCAGCTGTGGATTGCTCAACGTCAATAGCTCGATGAATAATCACAACATCGGGGATTTGTCTTAGTGAACTCAATTTTTCAAGTGGATCTTGAACTTCCATAGTATCAACAAATGCATGAATACCAAGCCTCTGTGCTTCTAGAATAAATTTGTCAAGCGAAGCAGATGAAGCTAAACCACTTGCTACAACCCCATCGGCGGTAGCATCAAATGCAAAATCGACCTCTAATTTTCCAACGTCTAGGGTTTTTAAATCGGCTACAATAAATTTATCTTTTGCTAATTCTCGAATTTTTTTGATCGATTCAACACCATATTTCTTAAGAAATGGTGTGCCAACTTCAAGTAAGATTCGATCACTTTTAGGTAATTCTTTAACAACTTTCATTTGTTTTTCCAAGGCAGGATGATCTAATGCTACCTGTATATAGGGAGGCCGCCACAGTCTGGGAACTCTTATTCCTGCAACTGGGTGTTTAGCTCGGTCTTTATCGTAAAAAATCTTTTCTATTGGAGGATATCCTCTTAATGCTCTCTGAATTGCTAATTTTGTTGCACCATAATTATATTGATAGATTTTTCGATAATCATTAGCGCTTGGATGTATATATACACTCGCAATTATTAACCAATCATCTATTTTGTTCATTGGAATAATACCCTCTTCAACGGCATCTGCAATTCCTTTAGCAACTGCAGCTTGAGCAGGTCCAAAGATTTTGCTTGCATCATCCATTTTAGCAAGAGTTACTTTAGGGACTATAAGACTTACTGGTTTTGCTAAAAGATTAGGCCGAATTCCAGCGAGCAAACCACCGTGTCCTTTAGAAGGTGTACTAAGTGCATTTGCAAATGAAACACCTACTGGTCCATTCTTAGAACCTATTATTAAATCTATATGAGCTAAATCATCCCCTTCTCCAACTAATGCTTCTCCAACATAATACTCCACTGCTTTTGGCATAAATTTCACAACAAATTTTTACTTAAAACTTAAATTTTTGTATAACTTGTAGAGTTTTATTATTTATAATAGTGTGTTTTATAGATAATATAAAAAAATGCTTATCTACAATATTCTAGAGTTATTCCTCTATTAATAAAATTATCCTTGATGGATAAGTATATTAGATTGAATTATTATCTTAAAAGAACAGTAAAAGATACAATATATTGCTTTTTTTCCATGAAAAAGGAAAAATAGTAATTAAGTTAAATGCAAAAAAGTCGTCAGTTGATAATTTTATCTCGTACTTTGTATAAATTGCTTTTCTTTCTCCTGTATTTTTTGCCACTTTTTACGTTCTGAACGTAGTTTAAAGAGGTCGATATCCTTATAGATTAAACCTTCTTCTTTGGGTGGTATAGTTCTTTCAGTCCTTTCTTTTTCTGGAGTGTAAATTAGTGAATTTCCGTATTCTCCAATATTAGCAAAGAAGCAGTAAGCATAGATTGATCTACGAGCATCGAAGTGAGCTGCTTTGAAATCTTCGGTAACAGGAGTGAAAGCGGGATTAAAAATAAGGTCCACTGGGGGTTCAAAATTCTTTAATTCTACTCTTAAATCCATATCGAGAAAATCTCGGCATATAGCAATCGCAATCCTGCCATATTCTGTATTGCATATAATAACTTTTCTTGGAAATCTCCCAGCTTCTATACCTTCTTTGAATCTTGTACCTTTGAAATTAATCATAGCAGGAATATTCTTCTCCTGTTCCCATAGTATTCCTTCTGGACTTATTACCAAACAAAGATTTTGTTTCGTTGCTGGGTCGTGATAGGAACCAGGAATAATATACATATCATAATTTTTTGCGAGATTTGAAATATCTTCGAGTAATGTGCCATAATTTAAATCAACAGCCATTTCTGGAAAGATTAGAATATTTACTCCATCGTTATGGGCATTTTTTATCATATCTATAACTTTTATACTTATAATATCGACTTTATCTTTTCGTAGTTTTAAAAGACCATTATGTTCTCTGTAAAATTCGCCTAATAGATCACCTGCAGTTGATATTCCTATTTGAGCAATACCAACTCTGAATTCTTGTTGTTGCCTTTCAGGATGATCTTTTAGTAAATCTTTATAGATTAATGTGTATTTCTCTCTTGGTCTTTCAATAATTTCTGCTTCCAGTATTTCATCACTAAATTCACGTACTTCACTAATTCTTGGCGATTGGCTAGATTCAATGGGACAAGCAGGAGTAATAATACCTACAGTGCTTTTTGTTATGGAAGGTTCACTAATAGTGTTTAAAGCAGATACAATTATTTTTTCTTCTTTTGTTACTAATTCTAATTGTTCTAATATTTCGTTTTCTTTATTTCTATAACCTGACTTTCCAAATAGATTTGCTGCAGACTTAAGAATTTCTGAACCAATTTTAAGAAGGCTCTTTTTTTTTTCCAGATTCATTTCTTCATCTGCTTGTATTAGATGCCAAGCTGCATCAAAATAAGTTGAGGTTGCTAAAGCCCAGTCAGCTTCGTTAATAAAGCCTCCTTTCTTATAAGAAGATGCAGCTTTTCTAAGTATTACTTTAATTTTCGGATATAACTCGGATTTTATCGAAGTTTTTGTTGATTCATCAAATCTACAACCAAGCTCTAGGGCTTCGCAAAATGCAGAATTACTTGAAGATAATATCTTTAACTTATTATTACTAAAAAAACTACTTGCTTTTTCGAATAAATGAGCTGCTTCTGCAAATTTATTAGAATCTTTATTATTTTCAGCAAATTCCATACTTTCCCATGCTTTACAAAGATGATAAATTGCTTCTAATTCTCTTCGCTCTCGTTCGAGTTTAAACTTAT
>JBHLMQ010000072.1:0-5983 GCA_048938005.1 Promethearchaeota archaeon
ATCCTCTAAAGCTTTTGAAAATTTTTCACTAGCTTCTTTAATAGTTTGAGAAGTTAATTTTAAGGATTCTCTAATAGCTACATTAGTTTCATGTAATTCTCCTGTTAATCTTTCCATACTATTTCGCATTTCTGAAAGTTCTTCTTTTAACTCTTTTATTCCAGCCATAATACTACATTCGGTTCGTTGTTATACTAAATAAGAATATAACCATTATTAAAATTATTAAATATTACCAAAATTTAAACGGAAAATAAAAAAGATCATAGATAAATTTTATATTATCATGAATTATGAATTATTTGCAAAAATTAGATAAAAAAAAGGAATTATTTAAGATTTTATTTTCAAGATTTCTTCATTTTCATAATTATTAGAATTGATACAATGAATAATGTGCTAAATAGAAAAAGCAAATTATATCCTGGAATTGCTGCGTTTTCACGACATTCGTTATTTTCAAAAATATTACCTTCACAGTCATACTCATCGATACAATAATCATTTCCAATAAACACATTTCCTGTAATATTGTTATAATTACTTATATCTAGAGTTAATCCATATGGTTGGTCTTTTACAATATTATTGGAAATAGTATTATAATTACTAGAACCAACACGGATTCCTTCCACACCATTATTGTTCACTG
This sequence comes from Promethearchaeota archaeon, assembly GCA_048938005.1. GTDB lineage: Archaea > Asgardarchaeota > Lokiarchaeia > Sigyniarchaeales > SOKP01 > Loki-b32. The sequence goes on from JBHLMQ010000072.1 coordinate 653, forward strand.
TATTTCCAGAAACTTTATTCCAATCACTATAACTTAAACGTATACCAGAACGATCATTGTTATTTACCGTATTTCCAAAAAGAGTATTGTTATTACTTTGTGAAAGAAGTATCCCACCATAAGTAGAAAAACAATCGTTATTAATTAATTGCCCATTCGAAACAGAGTATAAATCAATTCCATGATCAGAAGATCCCGAATTATAAAGTGTACAATTTTCAATCCTAAAGAACACATCGGAACCCCGAATCTCTATGCAATTTCCAGAACCTCCGGCGTCTATTATCAAATCTTCTATCACATAAGGATTAGAATAATTACCTTCTCCCGTACAATTTCCTGCAGTTCTAAAAAGATCCCACTCATAATTACCAAATATGAAAATCTTTCCTGATACTTTAGCACTTTTCAAATTAATATTATTGAAAGAAATGTTTACATTATAAAAATGAAAATTATTGTATATTATTGTAGAATATGCAAAAATAATTCCAAAAATAATTAAAATCGGAATGTTTCTTTGATATGATTTCATTTTACTTCCGCCAAAATTGTCATTAATTAATTTTTAAGATTTTTTTTTATATATATATTACTATATCAATACTCACAAATAACATTAGTTTTTGATACTTTTGACTAATGGGTTGCTCTCCCTTAATTTCATGTAATTCTTCTGTTAATATTTCCATGTTTTCACACATATCAGAAAATTATTTTTTTAACTCTTTTATACCTGCCATTTTCTTTAATCCGTGAATTATTGCACTTAATAAACATTTAAAATCTATTAAAAATGTCGATTAACAGGGAAAATTAGCTTAGTTCTAAATCATGAAAAAAAAGAAAAAAATATTTTTAGATACATTTTATAAAAGATTCGGAATAATACTTACACCGAAAATCCATAGTGCGAATCCCTGTACTAAACAGAATATCATAATTATAAATGCAATTGGGGGCCAAGATAGAAATTTTGAAATTTTTTGAAGTGTCCCAATATAAAATTTCGCTGTAAGCGCGACGACCACGGCTATTATGATGAATATAATAACCAATAACCATTTTGGGTTTATAAATCCGGCAATCCATTGAACCACTCCATCTGGAACAATTATTGCTATAATAAATGTGATTACCGCTGCAACTATAAGTCCTAAAATGCTGGATAATGGAAGATCAGAAATCGGTTTAAAAAACATTACAATCCCGACTACGATCAAGAAGATACACGTGAAATGGTTGGCCTCATTTGCTGTAATATCTCGATATTTAAAACTTGGAGGAATATCTAAAATAAGAGACATAACTCCACTCCATATAACAAAAATTCCGAGAATTAATCCTATATAAGATAACCCTCGTAAAAATTTCGTTACGTCAAATTTTTCCTCCGCCGCTTTTCTTTTAGTAAATGATCCTCTTCTCTTCCTTTCATATCCTAGCCAAGTAATAGCCATTGCGCCGCTTAATACCAACATTATGGCTGCTGAGTCAGCAACCCAATTAAAAAATCCTCCGATTACATCCCAATAATCAAATAGCATTTTAATCACTTTTAAGATTTTTCCATTTTTAAATATATGTAAGGTTTTGTTTTTAAAAATTTATTGATTCTAAATCTACTTTATTTATATGTGGATTTTTTGAATTAATGCTATAATCAAAAATAATAAAATTTTTTTTAAGTTGTGAAGATTTTACATTTACATAAATTATTTTTATAATTTCTAAATTGAGGTTAATATTTTCAGTTGCTTTAATTTCAGTAATTAATTTGATTTAAATGAATAGCATAAATAAAAAAAAGGATTTACAACAAAAAATATTAGATAAATCGGTTTTAAAGAATTTTCCTAAGGTAGAGCTCCATCGTCACCTAGAAGGGACGTTTTCAATAGAAAATCTTTTCAAAATCTCAGTTAAAAATAACTTAGATACGCCTAAGGACTTTACAGTATTTAAAAGAGGATTCCAATTTCCTAAAAATGAAGGTCCTGATTTCTTAACGTTCATATCTAAGTTTAAAGATAACTGGTTTAGGTCTTTGGAAGATATATACTCAATCACATACAACTCAGTTAAAAAATTAAGAGATGATGGTATTTTTTATATTGAACTTAGATTTTCTCCCCATTACTTTGCACGCTTTAATCAATTTGATCGTAAGGAGGTTACAAGAGTAATTATTGATGCTGGTAACACAGCAGCTCGCGAAATCAATATTGAGATTCGTTATTTAATAACTTTTAGTAGACGTTCTCAGACTCCAAAAGAAATGATTGAATTATATGATCAGATTTCAAGTTTAGATTTAAAAGAGATTGTAGGAATTGATCTTGCGAGTTATGAGAAAAATTATCCCCCAAGAAAGTTTATAAGTGTTTTTAATAAGATAATAAAAGAAAATAATTATAAGGCTACAATCCATGCTGGAGAAGTAACACCTTCAGACTATGTTTGGTCGGCGATTAAAAATTTACATGCTTCCCGTATTGGTCATGGAACATCTGTAATCTATGATAAAAAACTCCAAAGATATATAAAAAGGCACAATATTGCATTAGAACAATGTATAACTTCTAATTATTTAACAGGGTCATGGATAGATGAAAAAAACCATCCTTTTGGTAGACTTTATAGGAAGGGAATTCCTGTTGTACTCAATTCTGATGACCCATCAATTCAAGACTCTGATTTAACTGATGATTATCTAAAAGCTCTTAATTATTTTTCTTTGTCAATTGATGACCTAATTAAAATTAATAAAACTGCATTAAAATCCGCTTTTATACCTGAAGAAGAAAAACATAAACTACTAAAAGATTATATGAAGAAAGTTAATAGTTTCAAAGATAAGTATGGATTAATTTAATTTCTTAAAACTAAATTCCTATTATTAATAACAATAATATATTTATTTCTATAATTGTTTTTTTTATTTAAAAACTCTAAATCTAACCAAGCCTATGTCAGAATGGAAAAATAAAGTGGATAAGGACATTAATGATTCATATTTTGATGAAACTTATTGTACTGGCTGAAGCATTATAGATAGTTTTATTAAAGGTATAAAAAGTATTAAAAAAAGATATCAAAAAAGAAAGCAAGCAAAAATTAAATTAAAAAATCTCAAGGAGTAGATTGTAAAATGCTAGGATCTATTCCTACGAATTCCGTGAAGAATTCGAGATTTTATAAAATTTTTATAATATATTATTACTCACATCTGAGTTTTTATTTTTTATAAACGCTATTCTTATATCTCTTATTTCTTTTGGAACAATTAGAAAATAAGCGGTTAATAAATTATGGAAGAGCAAGAAGATTATCTGGATATTGAGTTTGATGATGATTGCTATAGTACTAGTTGAGGCATGCTTAACATATGGTATCGAAGAGCACAAAGACTCCGAAAATTACGAGAAAGACAAGAGCAACAATAAATAATCTACAAATCTTAAAGAATTAAATCATTAAATGTTAGGATTTAATTTTGAGTTCCGCAAGAACTCTGAGATTTAAAAAAAATTTCCAATTTTTCTATTTTCTAAGGCTTTCCGACCCTTCTCCTACTTTACGATAAATAAATCCTTTTTCTTCAACCAACTTTTTATTGAAAATATTTCTACCATCAATAATAACTGGTGTTCTAACTTTCTTTTTGAGATCATCGAGATCAATATTATAATATTCACTATGATTTGTAGTAAAAATTAGAACATCCGAATCTTTAACTGCTTTATTGAGATCATTAGTCAACTCAGTTGCGTTATAATCTCGTGGTTTAACATATGGATCATGTGCAATAAATGTTATGTTGTGAGAGTGGTACCTATTTTTTAAGAATTTAACAATGTTTTCTGTTGGTGTATTACGAGTGTCATCTGTATTTGCCTTGTAAGAAACACCTAATAAAGTAATTTTAATATTATCTACTAACCTGCGTGATTCCCTAAATGTATCTTCCATCAATTCAACCATATGACGAGGCATGAAATCGTTCAATTCTCTTGAATTTAACAAAATATTAGAATTAAATTTATGTCCTGTATATGTACGGTGCCCATAATCTAGTAAATAAGGATCCTTTGTAAGACAATGACCTCCTACACCTGAACCTGGATAATGCATCATTCTATCACGTCTCTGGTTAATAAGTTCTATAATCTCAAATATATTCCTATTAAAATCTTCACATAACAATGCCATTTCATTAGCAAAAGCAATATTAACGTCTCTATAAGTATTTTCAATACATTTCGTTAATTCTGCTGTTAGTGTGTCAGTTACTCTTAACTCTTTCTTAACTACCTTCGAGTATAAGAGTTTCGCTCTTTTATTTGCTTCTTCACATCCTCCTCCAATTACTCTCTCCATATCAGTTATATATTCAAGCAATTTCCCGGGCATAACGCGTTCGAACGAAAATACTAGAAAAAAGTCCTCTCCTCTCTTTAAACCACTTCCTTCCTCTAATATAGGTTGAACAATATTATCGGTTGTACCTGGTGCAACAGTCGACTCAATGATAATTGTAACTCCTTTCTTCAAATGTTTAGAAATTTTATGAGAAACTTCTTTTAAGGATTCATATCGAGGAATTTTAGAGTCTAAATCCACTGGTGTTTGTACATCAATAAGAATAAAATCAGCATCGTCAACAGCATCGTATTTATCTGTTACTTTAAACTTACCTTTTTTAACTACTCTAGCTATTAATTCATCTAAACCAGGTTCCTCACCTTCAAATGGGCTCTTTCCTTGATTTAACCACTCAATTTTCCATCCAGATCTCTGTGATCTTCGCTGGATTCCTGTAACATAGAAATTCTCTACGTCAGATAATAACGCAGCCATAGGTATACCTACATAACCCATTCCTATAACAACAATATTAGTAGACATTTTTAGCCCTTGATTCTAGATTTAGTATTTAAACTATTAAATTTTAAAATAACTCATTATTGAAAAAATTTTATGAAAAAAAAGGGATATTTGAAAAATGAATCTATTATGTCTTTTTCTTTTTATATGACGTACTTTTTATTGCTCTGAAAGCTCCTGCTATTATTAGACCTCCCAAAAATCCACCAACATGAGCAAAATGCGCAGTAGAGCCAACAGTAAAGGGATCTATTAATGAAACAATAGCATAAGTTAATTCGGCTATAAAATATGTTAATATAAAATAACCCGCACTCACTTTTCGCATAGATGTTCCTGCTACAGATGGTAGATAAAATTTATTGCGAGAATAAAGAATTAAGTAAACTCCCATAAGACCGAATATTGCTCCAGAAGCTCCTAAAGAAGGGATGGTTGTTAGAA
>JBHLMQ010000072.1:6083-13005 GCA_048938005.1 Promethearchaeota archaeon
AGAATAAAGAATTAAGTAAACTCCCATAAGACCGAATATTGCTCCAGAAGCTCCTAAAGAAGGGATGGTTGTTAGAAATGGCCAAATTAATGTGCTTAAAGCGTGAAGCAAACTGCCACATAATCCTGAAATGAAGTAGGTAATTATATATAAGATATGACCCATCGCATGTTCACAATTATCTGTTATTATAATGAAAAACCACATGTTCATAAATATGTGCACATAATCTCCATGCATAAACATGCTAGAAATTAAAGTCCACAGATTTTGACCTTTAAAGAATTCGTCAGGGACAAAAGCAGCCTCGATATGCATTTGTCCAGTAGGATCTAATAACTGCCAGATAAATACGATAATATTCGCTGCTAATATGATTACTGAGAAATATTGTTTGAAAAATGGAATTTTATCTGGCTCTGCTTCATATACCATTTTAATACACTCTTTTGATATTTATAATAAATTTTTAATGGGTGAAGATAATTTGCTCAAATTATATAAAAATTTTTAGATTAAAAATAGAAAGAAGAGATATATAATATTATATTTATCTTTTGAAACCTCTAATGAGCAAGCATAATATCTTAATTTTACTTCTCTAATATCTCTTTGATTCTGTTTAAAAGTTCTTTACCGGAAAAAGGTTTGGTAATATAGGCATCAGCGCCTAATTTTTTACCCTTTTGAACATCTTCATTAAAACTTTTAACAGTGAATAAAACTACAAGAATATCTCTATACTTTTCATTGTTTTTGACCTCTTCTAAAACGGAGTATCCACTTCTGCCAGGCATCATAATATCTAACAATATTAGGGCTATTCTATTGTAGTTTTCTTCTATAACTTTCATTGCTTCTTTTGCGTTGCTACTTGTAATTGTATCAAAATCCCCCAATTTCAAAAATTTTTCTGTAAGATTGACGATATCAGGCTCATCGTCAACTATAAGAATTGTATTTTTCATTTTAGTAGACATAACAAATCCTAACCATTCACTTTTATGTCTTGATTTGTGAGTAACAATTATTTTCCTATATTATATTGAATTAAGTTATTTATATAAATGAGCTTATTTTTTACATTTGTGATCATCATTGGTAAGAAAAAATCGTTTACCTAAATTTCCAGACGACTATATTAATGATAAGGCAGAAGAATATGATAGTTCAAAATGGATGGAGCGCAATCAAAAGGGAACAACTATTTTAAGTATTCAATATCTTTTCGAAGAAAAATTAAATAAAATCGGTCATAGTGGGAATAAAATGAGAGAATCACTTTTAATTTTAGATTTAGGATGTGGTACTGGATTTTCCTCGGAAGTTTTAATTCAAAATGGTTTCAGAGTAATTGGTGTAGATGTTTTAGATGATATGTTATCAAAAGCAAAAGAAAAGAAAAAAAATTCTAAAAATTATAAGAAATTAGAATTGATTTTAGCAGATATTAATTATTTACCAATTAAGGGCAATTCCATTGATCATATAATCTCAATATCATCATACAATTTTATAATTCATGGATTGGAAAATTATGGTGAGAAAGTAAAACTTCTTAATGACACAGCGAAATATTTAAATAACATTTTGAAAAATAATGGAAGAATTGTAATTGAATTTTACCCTAAAGATGACAAAGAATTAAAAATCTTTAATAAATCATTTATTAATAACGGATTTAAAGGATTTATGGTTAAAAAAAAAGCGAATCAAAAGTCAGGACAGACTTTTTTATTGTTAAAAAAACACTGAAAGAATATGGGAACTTGTAAATTTTGTGGAGAAACTGAGAGGGTAATCTCAGATGTCCTACAAGTATGTAGAAAGTGCATATTAGAAGGAGATTGGGATAAAGTTAAACCCCATATATTAAATGTTCATAAACAAGTTCGCCAGCTAGTAGAATTACCCGAGAAACCTCCAAAGGCAGAAAGACCAAATATCAAGTTAAAATGTAATTTATGTATAAATGAATGTTCTTTATCTGAAAGTGATGTGAGTTATTGTGGTTTGAGAAATATTCAGTTAAGAACAGCAGGTCAATTACCATATCCATCAAGATCGAAAGGTTATATTCATGGATATATAGATCCCAATCCAACCAATTGTTGCAATAGTTGGTTTTGTCCTGCGGGTACCTCATCTGGCTATCCAGAATATTCGGATTATGAAGGGCCTGAATATGGTACATATAGTTATGCTGCTTTTTTGTATGGATGCACTTTCGACTGCTTATTTTGCCAAAATGCGTCTCATAAACTCTTTTCAAAAAGACACTTATTCGATGTCGAAACTTTAGCTAATCAAATAGTGAAAAACAAGAAAATTACTTGCTTATGTTATTTTGGCGGTACACCCGAAGCTCAATTACCTTTTTCAATTAACTTATCAGAACAAATTTTAGAAAAAATTGAAAAGCAAGAAGATAGGAGAAAATTCAGGATATGCTTTGAGTGGAATGGAAGTGGTAGAAAAGATTTAGTAGAAAAATGCATGAGCCTTGCAATAAGAACAGGTGGAAATATTAAATTCGATTTAAAAAGTTATAATGAAAAATTAAATCTTGCGTTATGTGGTGTAAGCAATAAACGAACATTAGAAAACTTTAAATTTTTAGCTGAAAATTATTTTGGAACGAGGAAAGATTTACCTGAAATGAGTGCTTGTACATTAATGGTCCCAGGTTACACAAACAATGAAGAAGTAGAGCAGATTGCCAATTTTGTTAGCTCCATTAATAATAAGATTCCATATAGCCTATTAATATTTCATGGAGATTATCAAATGCGAGATTTAGGCATTACTCCTCGAAAACAAGTGGAAAAATGTTTAAGAGTCGCAAAAAAATATTTAGAAAACGTACACATTGGAAATAAATTCTTATTAGGATTTACTTGATATTATTCAAGTAGGCCTTTGAAAATTAGATAATAAAATTTATTTAATAGAATTAATTATCGATAATACTACATACAATAGAATATTAAGTTATACCGTAAATTTTAAATAAGAATTAGTGGTGAGGAAAAAATACAAAAAGCACGCATACGGTTGTCATCTACACAACTAGACGCACTTAAGTCCGTATGCGGGCAAATTGAAAGTGTATGTAAATCACAAGGTATCAGAAAAAATGGTCCTATCCCTCTCCCTACTAAAAGACTACGTATCCCTGTAATGAAAGCTCCTTCTGGACAGGGAACCTCAACTTGGGCCAAATTTGAGATGCGCATTCATAAACGTCTTTTTGAAATAATTGCTAATGAGCGTAGTATGCATCTAATTATGAAAATTCAGATTCCTGAATCAGTTCTCGTAGAAATTGAGCTAATGTAATTTGAATTGATATTTATAATCCAATAGTCTTTCTTAGTTTATAACTCCTCTATTTTAATTTGAGTTGGTTCATTAGCTAATTTAGCTTTATCATCAATTTCTATAGTATCAACATAATAGACATTTCCGAGAATTTCCGATCCTCGACCAATTGATACATTTTTTCCTTTAATATCTCCATCAACATGCGTTCTGATAACATCTACATTATTTTTAGCAAGTATACTTCCATGAATTTTATAATGTTGTTTTCTTATTTTTTCTGAAACACCAATAATAATATCTTCAGCAACAACATTCCCTTCAATATTAGTAGATCCATCAATATTGATACTTTTCTCAGAAGATAGGTTCCCATTTATATCAGAAGAACCAGAAAGTTTAACTCCTTGATCTCCTCTTACAAAATTACCCCCATTAAATCTTCCTGACGCTATTATAGACCCCTGAATAGTAATAATATTGCCTATTTGTGTTGAACCAGCGAAATCAGCACCTTCATCGCCATAAAGGAATCCTGCTACGTTGAATGACCCTGAACTACTAAGATCCCCATGAACGGTTATATTGCCAGATCCCTTTAAAGACCCAGATAAAGTAAGCTCATTACATTCTAAATCTCCATTAATTTTACCTGAACCTGATATTCGTATAGATTTATTGACTTTTCCTCCGGAAATGTTTGCAGATCCAGAAATACTTATATGTTTTTCGAATTCTGTAAGGTCCCCTGTACTACTTATAACAGCTCTCTTTTCTTTAAGTCCAAGAGATTCACCATTTTTTTTTTCCATATTATATCCCAACTAAAATTATTGATTTACAGTTATATAAAATCAAATTTAATAAAACTTTTTCTTATTTGCTAATTTTTTGAATAAAAATCATAATAGGTTAATTAATCAGATTTAAATCAATAAATTAATATAATTCTATTAAATAATTGGATGATTTCTTAAAAAAATTATTCAGTAGTGTATTATATGGCAGATTTTCATACTAAAACATTCTTTGGTCAAAATCATAGTATTAGAGTTTCAAGTCCATCAAAAGAAGTTCCATACATTTTCTTAAGTTGTATAAAAAGAAAAAGTGATGGTTCTTGGGAGAAACTTTCTGAAGGAGAGGGAAAAACGGTAAGGCTATCTGTTGAAGAAATTATTTGTATTTTGGAAGTCCTTAATAGAAGAAGTGCAAACTGGAGAGGTTATCATATTTTTAAAGAACGTAAAACAGAAATATATGTTGGTTGGGAAGATGAATCTCGTCAAGTTTTACAGATTAAAATAGGTGATTACAGCAAGAAACTTCGATTTCCGAATATAAATTTCCTAACATTAATGTTGGATCATATATTAAATGAAAAAATTGAATTTGCGACGAGTGGCACTTTTGAACCTAAAAAAGTAGAAAAAGTAGAGGTAGATGAAGAAGCAGAATATGGGCTTTTTACAGAACATATAAAAACTAGGGATGGTTTGCATATAGTAGAAACTACTGAATATGGTGTCTCGCGTGATACTCTTGAAATAGATGCAAAAATTAAAGTGGAAAGCCCTAAAGCCCTATTAATCACCTTAGATTCTGGTGAGGAATTTTGGATACCAAAAAGTACTGTCCACAGTGATTATGATGCTAGCAACAAAGAGAAGTTTCAAAAGTTTCTTGTAGATAAATGGATAATCGAAAAGCAAAAAGTTTTGGGAAAATAACTAAGTAGATTTTTTAATTTTGAGAAATGTAAAATAGTTATCTTCTTTTTATTTCTTAATTGAATTGGTTAAATATTTAATTTCTATGGAACTCAGTATTGATTTTTTAAAACAAATTGCTTTAAATGTATTTGATGTGGTGTATCCACTTTTAGGTACTAAAGAAGCAGCTATAAAGTCTAATAGAGGGGCTGGTGGAGATTTATCAATGGAAATTGACTTGGTTGCTGAAAATGCTATAATTAACTCTTTGAAAAAAGCCAATGTTAGTCTATTACTGATAAGTGAAGAATTAGGAGAAAAATATATTGGAAGCGAAGCGGAAGCAAAAAAAAATCATAATATATTAATTGTTGATCCATTAGACGGATCAAATAATGCCGTAAGAGGAATACCTTATTGCTCTGTTTCAATAGCTTATGCAATTGGAAAAAGAGCAAGTGACATTAAAAAAGCAGTAGTCCTTAATCTAATAACAAAAGATATTTATTGGGCAGAAAAAGGAAAAGGTGCTTATCTAAATGATACAAAAATTCAAGTCTCTAATTTAAATATTTCAGAAAAGTGTTTTTTTGAACTTAATCTTCCCATGAAAAATTTAATGAAGAATTTACAAAAATTATCTCCTCTCATAAGAAGATTTTATCGAGTACGAATATTAGGAAGTAGCGCCTTAACTTTATGCCAGATAGCAAGCGGAAGTATGGAAGCCTTCATTAATTTGAGACCTAGCAATAGACTAGTAGATGTAGCAGCAGGGATGTTAATTTTAAAGGAAGCTGGTGGTAAAATTTTTTCTTTAAATGGAACAGATATTGACCTAGAATTATCCATAAACGTAAAATTTCCATTTATTGCTTGTAATGCTAAATTAGAATCATTTCTTAAAAAAGAATTAACTCTATAGAAAAAAAATCTACTTGCATAATAATTCTTATTAATTTGAAGTTTTAAGCAAAATATAAAAATAAAAAAAAAAATAGGAAATTTTAAAAATATTTACTTTTATGATTTGGATTGTCTACGTCTTTTAAGTAAAATTAAAATTATTGATGTTATGCTAATTATTCCAATTAGAAAGAATATTCCATATCCAGGACTTGCTAGGGGGGAAACACAATTGTTATCTTCGAAAACATTATCTTCACAATTAACCTCCACCCAACATTTATCATTCCCTCTAAATTGATTTCCCGAAACCGTGGTGTAATTACTCCATTCTAAATAAATACCATACTGATTGTAATTTATGGTGTTTCCCGAAATGTTGTTGTTATCAGCTTTATGTAGGTATATCCCATGCCAATAATTGTTACTTGCGGTGTTTCCCGAAATCATGTTATTATAACAGTTTATATATAAATGTATTCCATATCCATCGTTGTTATTTACGATGTTTCCTGAAATCAGGTTGTTATAGCAGGATGTAGTTAACTGTATCCCATCCCCATCATTATTAGATGCGGTATTTCCCGAAACTCTGTTATCATAACAGTTTGCATATAACATAATCCCCTCATATCTATTATTATTTAAAGTGTTTCCAGAGATGGTAATATTACTACTATAAGCATATAAAAATATCCCTCGATTATTAAAGGAACAATTATTATTAATTAGTTGTCCATTGCTAACATATGACAATTTGATTCCAGCAAGTTCTTCATAACCAGTTCCCGAATTGTAAGTTGTGCAATTTCTGATAATAAAATAGACATCGGAACTTTCAATCCATATGCAATTTTCCAAATTGTTACCATCTATTTCTAAATCTTCTATGATATAAGGCTCAGAATAAGTGCCATAACCCGTGCATATTCCCGCATCCTTGGCAACAGACCAATTAAATTTTGGATCATTATCATCAATAT
>JBHLMQ010000073.1:0-12934 GCA_048938005.1 Promethearchaeota archaeon
ATGTGAGTAGATAAGATATTAAGAATATTCTATTTACTATAGTAAATGATTAAATATTTTTCAACTTAAATGATAAAAATGTACTCACTTAGAAAAGCTACTCTTAATGATATAAACAAATTAATAGATTTTCGAGTTGAATTTTTAAGAAAAATTAAAGAATTTCAATTTTTTCTTATTCTTATTCTTTTTCTACAAAAAATAAATTCATAAAATTTAGCATAAAAAAACTAAATAAAAAAAAGAATAATTAATAATTATATTACTATTCTGTTGTTTTAGCCTAGAAGTGCAAAAATATCTTTTAACGCCATCATTTTTCTTAGACCACGCAATTTTATTTTACCAGTGATCCACTTTTTTAATAAAGTACCCGTAGATAAACCTTCACTAAATAAATTTAAGAACATTTCTGCGGGTGCTTCAAATAAAGAATCAAATTCCAAGGATTTTAAAGATTCTTTATCATTTCTAACACCTTCTACATCTAACGTCCCATTTTCAATTTTTAGCAAAGCAGCCCATTTTTGATCTTTAGGATTTAATAAAATATAAAGACGTGTATCTCCAAACTTTTCTTTAAACTCTGGATTGAAATTTATAGGCTCAACAAATTGCCATATCAATCCAGCAAGACCTCTTTTTACTTTTACTTTTTTAATTGACATTCAAGATCATTTGGTTTATATTTTTGATTATTTATTTTATACTTCATTTCGTATTTTATTTCTTTATTATTTATCCTATTCTTGTTTTATTATATGGATTATAATTTAAGGTATTTGTAATGCATGAGAAAATTCATGAGTAAATCTTGGATGGATAGTTAATTCAATGTATTTAACTCGATTGGCGATACTCTCAGCAATGGATCGTTGCTCCTTTGATAATAATGCAAGTTTCGCTCCTGTTCCAGCAGCATTTCCCACTTGTACAAAGCGATTCAAAGGAATAGAAGGAAACAGGCCAATTTTAATAGCACTCTCCACATTTATGTAAGTACCAAAAGCTCCAGCGACTATGATTTTATCTATTTTCTCCTTACTAATACCACATTCATTAAGTAAAATGTTAATCCCAGTACGTATCGCGGCTTTAGCTAGCTGTATTTCACTTATATCGTGTTGATAAATGATTATATCTTGTTCGATTCCCGTATTATGCTTTGGAACCAAAAGAAATTCTCGAATATTTTTGGTTTGACGAACTAAATCGTGATTTTGTAATCTTCCACGCGAATCTATTATTTTTTGTTGACGTAATTGGCTAATTGCATCTAAAATACCAGATCCACATATACCAATTGGAGCAACATCTCCAATAACTTTTAAAGCAACTTTATTATTTCTGATTTTTACTTTTTCGATTGCACCATTACTTGCTCTCATACCATGTTTGATTCCGGCACCCTCAAAAGCAGGGCCAGAAGCACAAGAAAGACTGGTGATATCCCCTTTCACCGATAATGCCACTTCTGTATTAGTACCAATATCAATACCGATAACATTTTTATTCGTTTTATAAATTTCTGTAGCAAGAAGCATAGCTACATGATCTGAACCTATAAAACCAGCTATATTTGGTAAAAAATGAATATATGCACCTTTAGCAACATTAAGCCCGAGATCACGGGCTTTTACATCTAAAGAATGACTAATAGCGGGTATATAAGGAGCTTGCCCTAATTGTTTTACAGGTAAACCAATAAAAAGGTGATGCATTGCCGTGTTGCCAACTATAGTTACATCTACAACTTTTTCTATACTATCGGTTAATTCTTGAATTAATTTATTAAGAATATTTAGAAGACATTTCCTCAATTGCTCATTCCCATTTTCCATGGCATAACTTATACGACTCATTACGTCCTCACCAAAAAAAATCTGGGGATTCGTTGCTCCTTTAATACCTATATTTTTTCCAGAATACAAATCCACTAAATAAACAGCCAGCTTAGTGGTACCAATATCAATTGCGATCCCATATAAGTCTTGATCTGGCTCATTAATCCCAATAACTTCATCATTTCGAATTAAAACTGAAATCTCCCTATTTAATTTGCGCAACCTAGATGATAGATTTTGTAAAAATGAAATATCTGGTATTAGATTCTTTAATCCATATTTATCGTCTAGCGATTTATATATATTTTCCCAATCAGATAATGGATTTTCCAAAGAAGGCTCTTGTAATTTTAACTTATATTTATTGATTATAGGGTTCAAAATTAAATGTGGTTCTTTTCCTAATAATTCTAATCGTTGGACAGCTGTCAGTGATATAAGGGGAATTTCGACCTTTATATCACTTAATACGCGCATAGTACATGCTAATCGATATTTGGATTTAATTTCTTCCTCACTTAAAAGATTTTTTTCATTTTTATTAATTGAGGATACATTTCCATCAACGATACGTATTTTGCAACGACCACAAATTGCTTTTCCACCACAAAATGAAGCTATGGGAATCCCCACTTTTTCTGCAGCCTCGAAAATAGTTTTTCCTTTTATACAGGGAATATTAAGTCCAATTGGTTCAAAATAAATATTATAACTCATATATTCATCCTCCATTTAGAATATTTTGAAAATTGGATGGGTATTTGTTATTGGCCTTAATCCCCTCATTCGGTTTCCATAAGCAATGAGTCCATCAATTGTTGCCATTGCTGGATATACCCAACTTGCGTTTTTTATGGGACCATAGAGGCAAAAATCCGCTCCTAATAACCGTGTTATAGATATTACTGACGATGCCGCTGCTTGAAATGATGCCTTTCCCAATTGTTTCATTTTCTCCCAGGTATAGAGCGCATTAGCAGGAGCGCACCCTGTTGGATACCCGAATTTTTCTTTTATTTCACGAATGGCTAAAGATACCCAACTTACACTGGCGACATCCATCAC
This sequence comes from Promethearchaeota archaeon, assembly GCA_048938005.1. Classification (GTDB taxonomy): domain Archaea; phylum Asgardarchaeota; class Lokiarchaeia; order Sigyniarchaeales; family SOKP01; genus Loki-b32. The sequence continues at coordinate 2,910 of JBHLMQ010000073.1, forward strand.
TCCGGTGTCGATAAATATGTTTTCAATATCCGCTAATTTAGCAGCTCGTATCAAATTTTTTTCTAATAATTCTATTTTTCTTTCGGGTTTCATCGCCTTCATACTAAAAGCAAGTAAAATAGCACTTTTTACTCCACACTCTTTTAAACAATTCAATTCTTTATCAGTGTGATCAACTCCGATACTGTTATATATCAATCGTGGAATTAATTCAGTACCGGCAAAATATTTTATTGTTTCAATCCTTACCTTCTGAGAAGAAGAATCAACAATTATTGGTGCAGAAGTTTGTGATGCTACGAATTCAATATATCTAATGAGAGCTTCTGCTGTTTCTCCAATTACATCAATAAATCTTGAGTTTCCCGTAAATTTCGCTATTTTTTCTTCATTTTTCAATAAAATTTTTGCTTTTTCTTTGTCAAAAATCCCTTTTAATGGATCTTGAACAATTTTATCTCCTGCGAAAAATAAACTACCGATGAGTACTGTAGGTCGTTCCCATGGTTGTCCTCCAATCTCAACTCCTGCTATATTGTAAATTTTCTGATCTTTCAAAAATCTCAGCATTCTTGAGCACCTTAAAATAATCCCTTGCTTCTAATAACGGAATACTAAAATTTGATTATACAGGTATTTCTTTAGCTGTTTTTTCTTTCCATTCCTTAAATGTTTCGCGTTTAGGTAATTTGAATTCGACATCATCAAGATTATCAGATATTGGAAAGCGACCGTATGTATGTGTAGCAGCAATTGCAGCATGTATATGGTCAGGTGGGGCATCAGCAGGTATATTTGCTAGAAAAATTGTCAAATTATGATCTCTGGCAAATGTATCAATGAATCTTTTAATATTGTCCACAATTTTTTCCACAGGTCCATCTCGTAGCAAACGACCATTAATTCCAGCTGCGATTGTGGGTTTGACACCTTTTTCTCGAAATTTTACAGTATAGTCTCTAACAGGTTCAAGTGGATATTCATGCCATCGTCCCATACCTAGAAATAGAGAAGGAATATCTCCTTGACTTGCTATTTCTATGTCAAATGAGTCATGAAGTATCTTAGTATCAAACTTTTCCAACCGTTCTTCACAGTAATCACCACTAATATTCATAGCCATTACTCCAAATTTTTTAGCTTTTTCGTTTATACGATTATTATAAGGCACAACCCACTCTTGCATGTCCTTAATAGATAGATTTGGAATACAAGCCCAGGCATCAGCACCTATAGCCATCATAATACCACAATAATCGTTTTGGGCTTTAAGATAAGGTTCTAATACATCATCAACAATGAATGTATATATTTCATGGGCGAATTCAGGTTGCTTTCTCATGAATTTTATTAATCTTGGATATGAACACAGTCCTACAGCCATACTAAACGGAGAACAGAATATTCCTTGAACTGTTCCATATTCCATATTTAAATTAATGCTTTCTAATGCATAAGGTAGCCTCCCATCTTTATACCAGTCAACTTCCTTTTTCTTAAGTTTGGATAAATCTTCAGGTTTTTTAATGAGGGTGTCACGAAAATCTATTGTTGGCATTGATTTTTCACCGTAAACCATTTTACCACCTAAAGCTTCTATCTCAAAATTATAAGCATCAGCAAAAGCAGCACATGTATCCATATTATAATAATTTGCTACATCGACCGATGTCTCAATCAAACAATTAGCATCGTAATAAAATTTTTTAGCTGGGACACCAGCCACTGTCATGGAATGGTCATGCATCTGAGCAGCGATTTGAATCCAAGGTTTTTCCCCGCTTATAAGAAAACCAGCTAATCCTTCTATTTTTTCATCGGGCAATTTAGGCCACCTCCAAGGGTTTTTCTATAATTTTTTTAGCTTTTTCTACTGCATCAAATGCATCTTTCCCCCATGCATCAGCTCCTATTTCATCAGCAAATTCTTGAGTACAGGGGACTCCACCAATCATGACTTTAACATCGTTACGAATTCCATTTTCTTGAAGAGATTTGAGAATTTCTTTCATTTCCAACATAGTGGTTGTCATATAACAGCCAAGTCCTAAAATGTCGGGATTATATTCTTTTACTTTTTCTAAAAAGGTCGCTACTGGTATATCTTCTCCAATATCTATAACTTCAAATCCACCACTTCTCAACATAGCTTTAACCATTAATTTACCTAAAGTATGCATATCCCCTGCAACTGTACCAATCACAACTCTTCCTGATCCTTTAAATTCCTGGGGTGATAATTTTGGTTCAATAACTTCCATTGCCATTCTAAATGCTTCTGCGCTCATCACTATATCCGGTTGGAAATATTCATTCCGTTTCCATAATTCTCCAGCTTCTTGAATCCCAGGGACAATACCTTCCTTCATTATATTGATTGGTGCTTCACCATTATCGAGAGCTTTCTGGGCCAATTCAAAAGCTAAATCATCATCACCTTTTAATACAGCTTCTTTTAAATCCTTTAAAATATTTGAATTAGTCATAATATAACCTCCTTGTTATGTAATTTTTTTTTAAAGAAAAAAAATTTTTAGAACAATGAAAATTTTGATACTTACCTTTAAATAATTTTACTTTTAAAGAATTTTTTGTAGTTGAAAATAATCAAAGGTAAAGAGACTTTTTGGCGAAATATTGAAAGAAACTGAAGGTTAAATCTAAATTTTTATTATTTCTTTTTTTTTCTAATCTCAACATTCATTAAAATAGTTCTATTTGGGGGTTAGGTAGTCCCAATGTGATTAGAATAATTATTAGAAATATTATAAAAACTAATGTTAAGGATTAAATATTTCTTAAATTAAGTTATAATTATGTACTCACTAAGGAAAGCTAATCCTAATGATATAGATAAATTAATAGAGTTTCGTGTTGAATTTTTAAAAGAAGTTCAAGAATCTCCATCTGATAGAGAAATTGAGAAATTCAGAAAAATTTTAAATGAATTTTTTTTAGATAAAATGAAATCTAATGAATTTATCGCTTGGTTAGCAGAATCTGATAAAGAAGTCATCGCTACAAGCGGATTATCTTTTCTACAGAAACCACCTCATTTTATCAATATGACTGGAAAATTTGCCTATATTATGAATATGTATACTAAACCTAAATGGCGTAGAAAAGGAATTGGGGCAGCATTACTTGAAAAATTATTTGAAGAAATAAAGAAAAAAGGGATACAATCAGTAGTTCTACATACGACTCCAGGTGGAAGATCTCTATATGAGAAATATGGTTTTAGAGAAAATGATGGCGATAAAGAAATGATATTAAAATTATAAATAAAAGATCTACATTTCGGATAATTTTTTTATTAAACTTAAAGAGAATTTTTTTATCTATTATTACATTAAGAAAATCTGTAATTTTAAAATATACAGATTAGTCTGATAATCAAAAGGGGATTGATAATGGCTAAACATAAAGGAAGGAGAATGGAGGCTTTTTTCGGATTATTTGGAGCAATGTTTCTTATTATTATATTACCTTTAACAGCATATCTCACCCCTGGCTATACTCCATTGGAGCAGATGATAAGTAGCCTGGGGTACGGTAGAGCAAAATCTTTATTCAGTATTGGTTTTGTAGTTTCTGGTTCACTGTTAATCCCTTTTTATATTTATTTAGAAAGAGAACTAATAAATATAAAAGAAGTAGTTAGAAGAATTGCTACAGGAATTGCAATCATTACTAACGTAGGTATCGCTTTAGTGGGTATAATACCTGATGAAACTATTATTGATGCTTTTAAGATATTTCATGGTATAGTCGCAGTAGTTAGTTTTACAGGATCATCAGTTTATATTGTACTGTATAGTGTATTAATGTATCAAGGTCCTAAATCTAAATTGTATAGAGGGCCAATTTTTAAAAGAATTTTAGCTTATTTTGGATTTTTATTAGGAATTTTAATGGTAATATATCTATTTGCACAGGTTCCTTTATTTGAATGGATTCTAACCATCCTTATGCTAATCTGGGTTCTAAATGCAGCGATACAATCAATTTCTTTTAAATTTTTTAACATACCTGGAATGTATTATAAACGTTCTCAATTTCCTGAGGCTTTAGAACGATTTGAAAAAGCATTTCAAGTTTTAGATAATCTTGGAATGAAAAATGATCCTATAGCAGAGACACTTCAAAAAAACATTGATTATATTAAGACTCAAATAGAAAAAAGTCAATGAAATACAGCCATAATTAAAGTTGCATCTCTATTCAAAGAATACTTATCATTAAAGATATAGATCAAATCTGAGAATAAAATTTAATAAATTAATCATTATTAGACTATCAGATTTAATGAGAGCAATATGAAATTCTATAATAATTTAATTTTAATAATATAGATTATTTACTTTATCATCAAATATTACTAAGAATCTCTTAGTATAAAGCATAAGAAATTAGATCTTTAAAAATTAGGAGGTTAGGCCTAACAAAGGTGGTTGAATTGTCTGAAAAACAGACCAATGAAGAAGAAAATCAACCAAGAATAGGTGTGTTCGTGTGTCATTGAGGTATTAACATTGCGGGAATACTAGATATTCCAAAAATACTAGAAGAAATTAACAAACTGGATAATGTTTGGGCTTATCCATATCTATCTTTATGCACTGAGGGCGGATCTACTGTAATCAAAGAAAAACATGAGGAGTTTAAATTCGATAGGGTTTTGGTTGCTGCTTGCACGCCAAGAACTCATCAACCAGTTTTTCATGCGATATTAACAGAGATGGGGTTACCTCCAAGATATTTAGAATTTGTCAACATACGAGAGCATTGTTCTTTCGTGCATCAAGCTCCAGAGGTTCGTGAGAAAGCTACTCTAAAAGCTATTGAATTAATCAAAGCTGGGATTGCCAGATCAAAATTATTAGAAGATGTTCCAACTAAGACTGTTCCAGTAGAGCCTGCTGCTCTTGTAGTCGGTGGAGGTATTGCAGGATTATCTGCAGCAATCGATTTAGGTGATGCGGGATACAAGGTATATTTAGTAGAAAAGAATACGACGATAGGAGGACGTATGTCCCAACTTGATAGAACTTTTCCAACAGATGATTGTTCAATATGAATCTTGGGACCAAAAATGCTTGAAGCTAATCGCCATCCAAAAATAGAAATCTTATCATACAGCGAAATTGACGAAATAGATGGATATATTGGCAATTTTAAAGTTAAGGTTAGAAGAAAAGCCCGATTTGTCGATGAAAAAGAATGTACAGGTTGCGGATCATGCGCTGAAGTGTGTCCTGTATACACGAGCAATTACTTCGATGAACACTTATCAGCTAGAAAAGCTATTGATATTGCTTTTGCTCAAGCAGTTCCAGCAATTTCGCAACTTGATAGAGAAGTATGTATTGAATGTTTTGCATGTGTTGATGCATGCGAACAACAAGCTATAGATTTTAGTCAACAAGATAAAATTGAGGAGCTTAAGGTCGGTACAATAATAATTGCTACAGGGTGGGACCTCTATAAGGGAGATGATTATGGTTATGGTATTTATGATAATGTAATCAATCAAATAGAATTAGAGAGAATTCTTGCTCCTAATGGTCCAACTTATGGTCATTTGAAGCGTCCTTCCGATGGCAAACGCCCTACAAAAGTATTGTTCATTAATTGCGTTGGATCAAGAGATATAAATAAAAATGCTCATTGCAGTGTTATCTGCTGTAATTTATCCCTTAAAAATTCTAAATTAATCAAGTCAGAGTATCCTGATTCACAAATCGTTTGTTGTTATATAGACATGAGATGCGCTGGAAAAGACTATGAAGAATACTATAGAAGATCCCGAGATGCTGGAATAATATTTGTTAAAGGTATGGTTGGTAAAATTGAAGAGGATCCTTTAACAAAAAACCTTAAAGTACAATTTGAACCAGTTGGAACTAATAGTGTAGTTTCTATGGAATTTCATATGGTTGTATTATCATCAGCATCATTACCATCTCAAGGTACGATAGAAATTGCTAAGGTATTAAACATGGAAAAAAGCCCTGATGGTTTCTTAAAAGAATATCATGCTCGGCTTGATCCAATTAGTACCAAAGTACCTGGTATTTACATTTGCGGTTCTGCTCAAGGTCAAAAAGAGATTGATAAAACAGTGAGTCAAGCGAGAGGAGCGGCATCAGTAGCAGGTATCCCAATGAGTAAAGGAGAATACACTATGGAATTAATCCGAGCTACAGCATCAGATGAACGCTGCGCTAAATGCTATAAATGTATAGAAGCCTGTCCATATACTGCTATTTCGGTAAATGAAAAAGGAAATCTTGTTGTGGATCTAATTAATTGTCGGGGTTGCGGAACATGTGCGTCTTTATGTCCATCAAAAGCGATTGAACTAACGTACTTTAGAGATGATCAATATATGGCATTAATAGATGAATTATTACCAATTGAGGAGTAGAGAGGTAAGTAAAATGGGAGAAGATAATGATATTAAAATAATTGTATATGCTTGCTGGAAATGAGGATATGGTTCAGCAGATATGGCAGGTACCATTCGTGCACAATATCCCGATTCGATAAGAATTGTTTTGGTGCCATGTACTGGTCGTGTCGGATCTGACTTAATAATGCGAGCGTTTGGTAGGGGTGCTGACGGTGTGGTCATTAATGCTTGATATCCGGGTGAATGTGATTATGAGACGGGAAATTACTATGCATATCGACAAGTTGAATACATTAAAGAAATCTTAAAAGTTGTTGGAATAAGCCCTGAAAGAATTAAAATAATATATTGCACTGCAGCTGAAGGCCAGAAATTTCAAATAGAAGCTACAGAAATCGATAAAAATATTCGCAAATTAGGACAAAGCCCTTTACGTCCAAAAAAGAGCACGCCTAAAGAAAAAGCTAAAGCGAAAGCTGAAGCTTAAAAAATTTAATGTGTTTACTGATGAGACTGAGTTAAAAAAATGAGAACTCAGTTGAGGAAATGGGAGCACCATATGACACATATAAAAGGTTTAATGAAAATTAATAAAAAATTTTAATAATTTGAATCAAAAAATTTGGGAAATTTAAGAAAAGAGTAAATAAATCAAGTATATATTTTGAGTTGGAAGTACATGGAAGCAATGGCAGAATACCTGATAAAAATTGAAGATTTTTCTAAAATCTTAGCAACTCTATTAAAAGAAAAAGTAGTAGATAAAATTATTGGCGCTCAATTGAGAGTCGATAAAAAATCTGGTAATATAGATAGATTTACTGTTCAACCAAAATTAGCAGAAAAAGAAGAGGATGTGAAGGATTTTCCACTAACACCTCTAATTGCTTTTGGATATGCAAGAACAGATTCAGCTTCAAAATTCTTGCATAAATCAGTAGCAGGTGCAATGAAAGAGAAAGTGGGACTTATCGCACGCCCTTGTGATACAAGAGCATTAATAGAACTTGCCAAAATCAAGCAGGTAAATCTAGATAATCTATTTATAATTGGTATCGAAGATAGAGGTATGTTACCTAAAGCAGGACGAGAAATGAGATCAGTAAAGGATGTTGATGCTACTAAAATAGTTAAGGAAAAGGTAGGTGATAAAGGTCTTGTTGTTAAAATGGAAGATGGAAGCACAAAAGAACTAAATCTGACTGTGGCAGAGAATTGTTTGAGATGTTATCGAAAAATTCCTGTTGTTGCTGATTTAACAGTTAGTGATCTTGGAATTTCAATCGATTCAGATGAGATTATCTTAAAAGTATATTCAGATAAAGGAAGTGATATTTTAGATAAATCAGGTATCAATAAAAAATCACTTCCAGATAAGGAGAAAAAGACACATACAGATAAATATAATGAAATTATTGAAAAAGCGAAAGAAAAAAGAGAAAAAGATTTGGCAGAATGGGAAAAATTATCACAAGAAGAAAAAATTGCTGAATTACTGAAGTGCACAGCATGTAACACATGTATAAGAGGGTGTCCAGTTTGCTACTGCGTGGATTGTATCCTAATGAAGAAGAGAAAAGAGAAAACAATAGATGCAGCAACCTATCAACTCACAAGAATTGCTCACGATGCTGACAGATGCGTTGAATGCGGTAATTGCGATAATAATTGCCCTCAGAATTTACCATTATCGCTCTATTTTCAATCATTAAATGAAGCTTTTAAGGAGAAATTCAAGTATGAAGCAGGAATGTCTCTTGAGGATATTCCATTTAGGTCTGGAAAGGCAATATCCCAGATGGAATTAGAAAAAACATAAAGAAAAAATTTTAAATCGTTTATTTTAATATTTTTTTCTGTTTTAATTATACGACCAAAATATTTTTGAAATTCTTGTTTTATCCTTTACTACTACAACATTTTAATATCTTGTGATTTGGTTAATCTCTTGGTAAATAAAAATTAGAATGATTTATTAAGATCAAATATTTTTAATAAATAATTCACCAATGTGATGACTTATTTCGATATTTAGAAAAGTTAGAAAAGATATTAGAATTGGACTAGTATTTGGGTTTTTTGGCGCATTATTAATTCTAATTTTTCTTCCATTAACAGCATTTATTACCCCGGGATTTACCCCTTTAAGAGATCCTATAAGTTCTTTAGGGCATAGCAATGCAAATTCGTTTTATAGTATTGGGTTAGTAATGGGGGGTTCATTATTAATCCCTTTTTATATCTATTTGGAAAGAGTATTATTAAATATAAAAAAAAGTGTTAGAGGACTTACTATGATAATAGCAATTTTTACTAATGCATGTGTTGCTCTAGTTGGAATACCTCCAGACCCATTAAATATGGAAGCTTTTAATGCATTTCATGCATTTGTAACTATAGTTGGTTTTTTAGGAACTTCAATCCACATTGTGTTCTATAGTATAATGATGCACAAAAGTTCTAAGTCTATAATGCCTGTAGGTCCAATATTTAAAAAATACTTAGTGTTTTTTGGAATTTTTATTGGAGTTTTATTTACAATATTTCTCATCACGCGATATTCAATATTAGAATGGATAGTAGGAGCTCTTATAGTATTTTGGGTCTTAATTACGGCATTACAAGGTATTTCATTTAAGTTTTGTAAGACCCAAGGAGGATCCTATAATAAATCTCAAGATCTCGAAGTATTACAGCAACAAAAAGACCAAATTCAGCTTATAAAACGTCTTGATAAAGGAAACTAACTATAACACATTGTTTTATCATATTTGAATAGGAAGTATTAAATGACATTATAGAATAAAACCACTTAAAATGTATGATATTTCAATAAATTTACACATAAAATAGATAATGGAAAAATATTTTCCAGATCTATTTTTGAAATTCTTTCGGAATTTGAACCGCAAATTTGCATAGTGTTCCTCCGGTAAGAGGTGTTTCTACCGGCTCTACTTCAACTGATTGATCGAAGATAACATCCCAGTATTTCTTAGTATATCCAGCACTACAGTAGCAGAAGTAAGATGATATTTCTTGATCAGTACTATTTTTGATAGCGCCACGGATCCAAGGACAATAACAACTATAAAAACCTTTCATTTTCTTATCTTTTGATTGTATATGTTTCTTTGTTTGATAGGGCATCTTGGTTGTGATAACTTTATTACCTTCTCTTATTCCAGGAGAAATTGAGGGAGTACTTTTTATAAATTCTATAACCTCATCATCGATATATTGTGCAAATTCTAAAGTCCCCTCCTTTTGATGTTTTTGAAGTCTTTCAATTAATTCTTGCTTTTTTAGTTTTAAAAATTCATCAATGTCGTTTAATCTTAAGAAATCTTCTCTATCCTTTTTGATATCCCCAGGACGACCATGTAAACATGGCTTTAATAACTCTATTGTTTTTCCTTCACCAAATTTATCTTCTAATCTTCTTAAAACAATTTTAGTAAATTCTGGCTTTCTTTCTGGATGAGTACCTAAAGGGGGAATGCTAATTTTTTCGAAAATTTCATCACGTATTTTTTCACCATGTTGTTCACCAATTCTTTGATAAAGATTATCCATTGCATTATAAGATTCTGAGATATCGATAATCTCA
>JBHLMQ010000018.1:0-51211 GCA_048938005.1 Promethearchaeota archaeon
AAAACTGTTGTTCATGATACACATATTGGTAAAGATAGTTCATATTCGACTCGTCACGAGATTTGTGTTGCATGTAAATATGATAGAGAAATTAGCCATTTTGGTTTTGGTTTCAGTGTTATTCCTTTTCTTATGATTATAGCATTTCTATTAATATTTATTGGTATTACTACCTATGCAAACATTAACATGCCTCATTTTAATTTAATTGCACTCCCTATTATTGGTACTATTGCATTGGTTATTATTAGCGCATATTTTATATATTGGATGACAGTTAAACGTAAAAGAGGTATTTTGAAGGCAAAAATTGAGAAAGAAGAATATCTTAAGAAATTAATCCAATTACCAAGTAAAAAAGATGACACACCATCAAAAATGTTTTGCCCAGAATGTGGTGGTGAAATTTCTTCTGATGATATTATTTGCAGTCATTGCGGTAGCACTATTAAAGATGAATCTCAAATAGGTTAATTTAAACCGATTTTTTCTATTTCTTTTTGCTTTCCTTTTCAATCAGACCAATAAAAGAACTAGCTTCTTTAATAACATTTAATACAATATGTGTATTAGTGCGCTCAACATAAGGAGAAGTATGAATTTCTTTTATCATATCACTTAATTCCCCTCTAGTTTTAAATCTTGCTAAAATTAGAGCATCATATTCTCCAGTAATATCATAAACTGCAAACACATTTGGATTTTGAGCAATATCACGTTCAACTTCTAACATTTTTCCTTTTGAAATCGTTAATTCGATGAGTGCAATAATAACATATCCTAATTGTTCAAAATTAATTTGAGCACCGTAATTTTTAATAAAATCCTTTTTTTCTAATTCCTCTACATGATTTTTAATTGTTACAGGCGATTTATTTCCCAAATCTTTTGCAAGTTGGCGAAGTGAGATTCGACTATCTTCACTTAATTTTTTCAGTATCTTGATATCAATTTCAGAGATATCTTTTAGATTAGGATATACAGTCATATTGTGGAATAGTTTTATAATTATTAAAAAAGTATACAATCGTCCATATGATATCTATAATAATAAACAAATGATCATTTATCATTACGACAAAAACCACCAAAATAAACGATCGATCACTTTGATAATATATTAATGGTCATTTATAAGCTTTTTCTTCCAATTATGTAAACAATTGAATTAGTGAAAGCGAAGCTTTTTATATATATGATCATAATATTATATATAGTTTTAAAAAGAGGGGATTTTTTCCCTTATACATATATAATTAAGTTTGAATGGTAAGAAAAATGTCATTAACATGCCCAATTTGCGGAAAGAGATATTTACATGATAGAAAGATATGCCAAACTTGTGAAGAAAAGTCAATTTATAGTGGATTAACAAATAAAGATAACGAGAAAGTTGAAAAATGGAATTGTGGTATTTTTTTGGAACTTGACACATTGACATTTGGAAAGCGAAAGTTAGATGATGCATACATTAAAATTGCATCTGAGCCAAGATTTACAGATTTTAAACACAGAAAAGACTATTATTGGAATTGTGATTCTAATTTTGGATTTAGAAATCGTGGTATTCAAAATATTGGAGGTTCTCCATTTAAAATAGTCAAAAATTTACCATTTGAAAATTCAGGGTTCATTAGAAAAGATATAAACAATTTTTTGATTTATGAATGAAATAATAAAGGAAATTTAAAGGGAGTATTCTAATATAATATTCAAATCTTAAAATTTTAGTTTAGTAAAAAAGTGATAAAAACAAAAGAAAATTAAAAAATGATTGAAAAAGATGATCCGAAACGGAAAGAGTTATGTGAAACGGTAATTGAGAAGATAAAAGAGGAAGATATTAAATTGATTTACCTTCAATTTACTGATATTCATGGAATAATTAAGTCTTTTGAAATTAATTCGAGAAGAATTGAAGATATATTTGAATTAGGCGAAAATTTTGATGGGAGTTCTATAACTGGCTATGGTGCGATTGAAGAAAGTGATAAGGTCGCACTTCCTGATCCTAGTACGTTTCATCTTTTACCATGGAGAAAGGAAAACAAGGTTGCGCGAGTTATTTGTGATATTTATAAGCCTGATGGTGAACGATATGAAGCAGATCCTCGTTTTATTTTACAACGAGCAGTAAAAAAGGCAGAAAATCATGGTTATAAATATTTTTGTGCTCCAGAAATGGAATTTTTTATACTTACTCCAGATACTAAAGCAGAATTTAAACCATCAGATATGAGGGGATATTTTGATTACGACCCATATGATATCAATGAGAAGATTAGATACACAATCGCGGATTATTGCGATGCCATGGGAATCAATGTAGAATGTATCCATCATGAAGTCGCTTTTGGTCAACATGAAGTCGATTTTCGTTATGATGAAGCTGTAAACACAGCAGATAATACAATTACAATTAAAACAATAGTAAAAACTGTTGCTGCGAATCAAAATCTTGTAGGGACTTTTATGGCTAAGCCTTTTCATGGAATAAATGGTTCCGGGATGCATGTACATCAATCTTTATGGGAAAACGGAAAAAATGTATTTTATGATGAAAATGATAAAAATAATATTTCATATATAATGAAAAAATGGATTGCAGGACAATTAAAACATTCAAGAGCTATGTGTGCTGTTTTAAGCAGTTGGCCAAATTCCTATAAAAGACTTGTTCCGGGGTATGAAGCTCCTGTTTATCTTGCGTGGGGTTTTAGAAATAGATCTCCCTTAATTAGAGTACCTGATTTTCATAGTAGACCTAATGCTGCTAGATGTGAAATTCGATGCCCAGATCCGTCTGGAAATCCATACCTTCAATTTAGCGTACTTTTGACAACTGGATTAGAAGGTATTTTATCAAATGATATTGAAATTTCTGAACCTACAGATAGGAATGTTTATCATCTTTCTAGTAAGGAGATGGAAAAAGAAGGGATTACCTCTTTGCCAGGAAGTCTACATGAAGCATTAATAGAATTCAAAAATTCTGAATTAATGAAAGAAATATTTGGAGAATTAGCATTTAAAAATTATTATTATGCTAAGCTTGAAGAATATGATGCTTATCGTGTTGTCGTAAGCGAATGGGAAAGGGATAGATATATCCGATTATAATATCAATCATTTATTTTTTTATAAAATTAATAGCATACTTCAACTTTAACCCTTTAATCGCATAATATGAATTTGAAATATGGAAGACATAAAAAATTGGAGATTTTCAATCCCAAGAGTATATTCACCTCAAATATTAAAGAGTTCAAAATTTAAGTTAAATGAAAAATCTGATTACGTTCATTATGGACAAAAGGGATTTGGAGAATATTTTACTCCTGAAAAGTATTGGTCCCCTCAAATTATATCGCAGATTTTATACCAAGCAGAAACAGGAAAAATTCCGGTATCTGGTGCGGGTTATGGAGGGTCTTTTGCTGGAGAGGGATTTGATGCTATATGGTTCGATATGTCAGAAATAGTACGCCCTACAAGGGATGGAATCCACGGAAGAGAATATATTTCCACGATTATTGAATTAGGTCGAAAAGCCTTGAATTTAAATTTTGATAAGAAGAAACAACTTTTGAAAAAACGTCCATCTCTACTAAAACTTCCTTTCCCTATTGTTTTTAATCCACTTCCTTTAATATCAAAAGACAATACAAAAATCAAATCAATTATAAAAGCAGCATATTCATTAGGTACAATAGCAATTATCCCTCAATCAGACTTTTCGGAAGATTTACTACCATTTTCTAAAGCTATTTGTTTACGATTAAATAGTAAACCAAATCAATTGGAAAAAAAATTGATTCAGAAAGCAAAAATGGTTGAAATTGAAGATTTTTGTCTAATGAAAACGGTGAAGAAGAGTGCTCCCAATATCATTTATTCAATTTTTCTTCCGGTAGAAGAGGGGATTGAAAATAAAGTCTTATCTCTAACTAGAAATGGAATTGATATTATTCACTTGAACTTTGATTTATATGGAAAAAGTAAAGAGGGAGATATTCCAACAGTCATAAAAAGAATTCATGATTTTCTTGTTGATAAAAAATGTCGTAATTCTGTTAGCATTATAGCTAGTGGTGGTATAGCAGCCGCAGAACATGTTGCAAAAGCTATGATATGTGGGGCTGATTGTGTTGCAATAGATTATATATTATTAATTATTCTTGGATGTTCATTATGGGCTGACTTATCCTTTCCATGTGTAGCTGAACATGGTGAAATCGATTTGAATTGGGCTTTTAATAGATTGAAAAATCTAATAGCAGCTTGGAGGGATCAGCTTCTTGAAGTTCTTGGCGCGATGGGAATTAGAGAAATTAGAAGAATTAGAGGAGAAGTCGGTAGGGCAATTTTTTATAAAGAGGAGAAGGATAAATTTAGAAATTTATTTAAATCAGTAAGTAAAAATTCAAAATTAGGATATTTAATCCCTCATGAACAGTTAAGTGTTGGAGATTGTCGTTGGCCACTTGAATTAATTCAAGCAACAATTGAGCAAGCACGTACAGGATTCCTACCAAAACGTCTTGAGTATCGCGTAGGCAGAAGTGCAGGAGGTTTTGATCGTCTTACTTTCACTTTTGAAGAAAATAGAAAACAATTGATGGATGATCTATCAATAGATTTATCAATTCCCTTAAATCTCCGCTCTAAAGGACCAGAGATAATTATTCCCATGCCAATTTATTCAGGAGGGATGTCTTTTGGTTCAATTTCTCTGAATGTGATGCTAGCACGGGCAATGGCAGCTCAAGAACTCGATTCTTTTATGTCTACAGGTGAAGGTGGCTATCCTCAAGAATTAATACCTTATAAAGAACATGTTATAACTCAAGTTGCTACTGGTTTATTTGGTGTGAGCGAAGCTTCAATTCAAAGAGCTCCAATTATAGAATTTAAATATGCTCAAGGAGCGAAACCTGGTTTAGGAGGACATTTACTTGCAGGAAAAGTTACTGAAGCTGTTGCTAATGCTAGAGAATCCGTAGCAGGAATAAGCCTATTTTCACCATTCCCCTTCCATAGTGTTTATTCAGTAGAAGATCATAAGAAACATATTGATTGGATTAAACAGGTGAATCCAGAAGCACTAGTAATTGTTAAAGTTTCGACTCCTACAGATGTTGATATGGTTGCAGTTGGTAGTTATTATGCTGGTGCTAATGTTGTGAACATTGATGGTTCATATGGTGGAACAGGTGCAGCTCCAGAAGTGAGTAAAAAAAATATAGCAATGCCGATAGAATATGCAATACCAAAAGTTCATAACTTTCTAACAAAAGAAGGAATAAGAGATGAAATTGTCCTTATTGCATCCGGAGGAATTCGTACTGGATACGATATTGCTAAAGCAATTGCTTTAGGAGCAGATGGTGCAATGGTGGGTACAGCAGATTTAGTGGCATTAGGATGCGAACGACTTGCTGTGTGTGAAAAGGGGGATGGGTGTCCAGCAGGTATAACTACTACAAATCCTAAATTTGCTTCCTTAATTGATCCTCAGTGGGGTAAAGAACGCATAATAAATCTTCGTAAAGCATGGGCTATTCAATTACGCCAAATATTAAATGCTCTTGGAATGAAAACTATTAAGGAATTAAGAGGTAGGACCGATACAATATTTTATTTAGATAACAAGGTGCAATTATGAAAGTTATGAAAAAGGAAACTGAAGGGGGATGTGGAGTTGTTGGATTTTGTTCAACTGAGAAAATTTCAGGTAAACATTTATTACCTCCATGTATTCAAATGCATAATAGGGGAAACGGGAAAGGAGGAGGTATTATTGCCATGGGTTTAGAAGCTTCTCAACTTAATGTGAGAGAAGAGATTCTAAAAACAAATTATTTAATACAGATTGCTTACCTTAAACCTGAAATACGCAAAAATGTAGAATCTCAATTTATTTTTAACAATTTTGATGTTTTTACTTATTACAAAATCAAAACCAAAAATGATAATTCAAGTAAGCTTGAAATAATTCCACCTGAAGTATATAGATATTTCTGCCGTGTAAAGAAGCCAGTTCTAAAGAAATTCATGAAAAGTAATAATTTTAAATATACCAATAAAGCTGAAGATGAGTTTGTGTTTTTAAATAGTTTTCAGATAAATAAAAAATTCTATAGTGAATATAGTGCTCAAGAAGCATTCGTTTTATGTCATGGAAAAAATATGATTGTTTTTAAGATTGTAGGATATGCTGAAGAAGCTATTGATTATTATAATTTGATGGATTTAAAAGCTCATCTTTGGGTAGGACATCAAAGATATCCAACCAGAGGAAGAGTCTGGCACCCAGGTGGGGCTCACCCTTTTATTGGATTGAAAGAAGCTTTAGTACATAACGGAGATTTTGCAAATTATCATTCCATTTGCGAATATCTTCATCAAAATGGAAGGGAATCATTATTTTCGACAGATACTGAAGTAGCTGCGTTATTATTTGATCTATGGACAAGAATTTACGAATACCCATTAGAATATGCAATTGAAGCCTTTGCACCCACAACAGAAAGAGATTTTGCTATGCTTACACCTGAAAAACAACATATTTATCAACTTATTCAAAGTTATCATGTCCAAAATTCTCCTGATGGTCCTTGGTTTTTCATTGTTGCCAGAAATGATGATGTAGAGGATCAATTCCAATTACTGGGTATAACTGATACATCTATGTTGAGACCACAAGTATTTGCTCTTCAGGAAAATGATGAAGTGAAAATTGGTATTATAGCTTCGGAGAAGCAAGCAATAGATTCAATTCTCTTAAGTATTTCCGAGGAGGATGATAGATATTGTTCCATAGCTGATTTATATTGGAATGCTCGTGGTGGTAGTTATACTGATGGAGGTGCTTTTTTATTTACTTTAAAAAATAATAAATTATCTTGTACAGATAAGTTTGGTAAAAAAATCAAGATTCCAAAAAGAATTGCTCTAAAAGTTAAAACGGTCAAGCATTATCAATTCAATCCTGAATTTAATTCCATTATTAAGGAATTTGCCAGTATGGATTACGGAGAAATATTAGGTTTTTTGAAATCTGCTGAAATTTATGCTAAAAAAGGTGATTCTCAATTCCAAAAAACTATTAAACTTTTAACTAAATTAATTGATAGAGTGTATTCAATAGGGGATAAAAAAAGAAGTAATCTTCTATCATTATATCATAAAACATTATATTCAATCTTTCGTGGAATTTCAATAGATTCAAAATTGTTTAAGTTCTTCAGTTTACAACATTCATCTATACCTATCCCTAATTCAAATGATCAATGTTTAATCATTGATGGCAAAGGTTTTTCTTCAGAAGGATCTAGAAATTTGGCTTCAATATTGGTGAAAGCTTTTAATAGTGGATGGATGAATTTTATTTTGTTTGACCTTAGAGGGCAAAGATTTTGTGGTTGTGGTTTTGGGTATCATTCAAAACCAATTAGAATTGATGTATATGGTTCTCCCGGTGATTATTTAGGATCAGGTATAACTAATACTGAAGTTTTTGTGCATTCTAATGGACAAGATCAATGGGGACAGATTATGAAATCAGGAAAACTTGTTATCTATGGGGATGTTGGACAAACATTTCTTTATGGAGCTAAAGGAGGTACTTGTTATGTGAGAGGAAATGCAGCAGGAAGGGCTCTTATAAATGCAGTTGGGAATCCTCGCGTTATCATTAATGGAAGTTGTTTGGATTATTTAGCTGAATCTTTTATGGCAGGTCATGTTTTCCATGATGGTGGATTTGTTATTTTGAATGGAATAAGTTTAAATAAAGATGGTTTATTAGAAGAATATCCAGAACCTTATCCAGGAGGAAATTTATTTTCTCTAGCGTCGGGTGGAGCCATTTATATTCGTGATCCATTTAAAAAAACTTCAAAAAACCAACTCAATGGAGGAAATTTTGCTAATCTCTCAAATCAAGATTGGAATCTCATTAAACCTTATCTACAAGAAAATGAAAGATTATTTGGCATTAAAATTGATGATTTATTGACAGTAAACAATCATATAAAGTCTCCAATGGAGGTATATAGAAAAATTGTTGTTGGGAGCACAGAGGTTTTAAAATGAATATAATAGTATGTTTAAAACAAGTTCCTGATACTGATGAAGTGAAAACAGATCCAGAAACGGGTCGAATTGTTCGAGAAGGAATAGCAGGTACTATAAATCCTTTTGATATGTTTGTTCTTGAAGAGGCTCTACGGTTAAGGGAAAAATATGGGGGAAAAATTACTTTACTAAGTATGGGACCAAAAGATGCAATCAATACTCTTCATTTTGGTTTAGCCTTGGGAGCTGATGAGGCATATTTACTATCAGATATTAAATTTGCGGGATCGGACACATTAGCTACATCCTACGCCCTTTCTTGTGGTATAAAAAAACTTGGGGATTATGATTTAATCATCTGCGGAATTAAAACTACTGATGGTGACACTGGTCAAGTGGGGGCAAATTTAGCGGAAATTCTTGATATACCAAGTGTGTATTATGTTAATAAGATACTCAAATATCAAAATACTAAAATTGAAGTTGAAAGACTTTTAGAAGATAGGAGTCAAATTTTACAAATCTCTCTACCTTGTCTTATTTCAATTGTAAAGGGTGCTAATATACCTCGGATGCCTACTTTAATTGGAAAGATTGAAGCTGAGAGAAAGCTATTAAAAATGTTTAATGCTTCCGAAGTTAATGCTATAGAAGATAATTGTGGACTCGAAGGCTCCCCTACCAGAGTAGTAAAGGTATTTCTCCCAGAAAAAAGAAAACAAGGAGTAATTTTAAAAGGTTGTTTTGATCGAAATATCATTAAATTGTTACAATTTTTAAAAAATAAGAAAATGGTGTCATTTTAATGATTTATATTGATCAAGATAAATGCATTGGATGTGGCGAGTGCGTTGATGCATGTATATTTGGCTCTATGTCCCTTATAGGTAATTTTCCCTCAATTTCAGAAGACTGCCGCTTGTGTGGAGCGTGTGCCAGAATTTGCCGCTATAATGCTATAATCATTAAACGAAAAAAAAAGAAGAAAATTACTGAGTGGAAAGGTGTCCTTATTTTCGGGGAACAACGAGATGGAGAAATTTTAGAAGTTGTGTATGAGTTGTTAGGTAAGGGTAAAATGTTAGCTGATAAACTTAATGAATCTCTTTTATGCATTATATTAGGAAATTCAGTAAAAAGAATCAATGATTTAAAATTTTATGGAGCAGATGAGATACATTACTTTAACGATAATAACCTTGAGATGTTTAATTGTGAAATTTACTCAAAAATAATTTCCAATTTCGTTAAAAATATAAAACCAAGCATATTTTTAATAGGTGCAACCTCCATTGGACGAGAATTAGGTCCTAGAATAGCCGCGAAACTTAAAACAGGATTAACTGCAGATTGTACTGATCTAGAGATAAATAAGGAAGGATTATTGCTACAAACTAGACCTGCATTTGGAGGAAATATCATGGCATCTATAATATGCCCATATTCAAGACCACAAATGGCTACTGTACGCCCAAAAGTCATGAAAATAAAGGAGAACAAAAACGGAGAGGGAGATGTAATTAATCATCATGTAAATTCAGAGTTCGTAAAATCAAGAATTATAACATTAAGCGAAATGAAATACAATGAACACTATAACATAGAAAATGCTGATATTATAGTTTCAGGAGGATTAGGATTAGGTAAAAAAGAAGGTTTTATTTTATTGCAAGAACTTGCAGATGAATTAAACGGAGCAATTGCTGCAAGTAGACCTGCCGTTGATGCTGGATGGGCTGATCCTACTGTTCAAGTTGGAATGTCTGGTAAAATTGTACAACCACATTTATATATTGCTTGTGGAATATCTGGAGCGGTGCAACATCGAGTTGGTATGGAAACATCCGATGTTATTGTTGCTATAAATAAAGATGAACGAGCTCCTATTTTTGAAATTGCAGATTTCGGAATAGTGGCCGATTTGTATGATTTTCTTCCAAAATTTATCCAAAATCTAAAAAAAAATAAAAATGATATTTTTGTTTCAAAAAAAAAAATTAGATAATTTTTTACTAATTAGGTTTAAATAGATAATGAGATATTTTAAATTGATTAAGAGATGTCAAATTCAGTTTTAAGAGTTATAATAGCTCAAATAAATCCAGTTGTGGGAGATATTGAATTTAATGAGAAAAAGATTGCGGAGATAATTCGAAAGAATCAAGATGTTGATATTATTATCTTTCCAGAAATGTCTTTAGTTGGTTATCCTCTTATGGATCACATACTTGATCCTTTAATTCAGGAAAAGAATCTACATGCAATTGAAAATATAAAGAAATTGGACTCCAAAGCAACAATAATTCTTGGAACTTTTACAAAACCTCCTGAATTAAGAGGAAAAATCCAGCAATTTTATAATTCCGCTCTCATTATCGAAGGAAATGAAGTGATCCATATTGAAAACAAACGGCTATTACCCAATTATGATGTATTTGATGAAAGAAGATATTTTTCTTTTGACGATAAATTTGAACCAGTCAATATAAAAGGTGTAAAGTGTGGTATTTTAATATGTGAAGATATATGGGATGAGTATTATAAAACAAAAGTTGCTGAAAACCTCGTAGATAATGGTGCTGAATTATTAATTGTTATAAATGCTTCCCCTTACCATATTAACAAATTTAAATTAAGAGCAGATTTAGTTTGTCAAAAATCTAAGAATCTTTCTGTTCCTATTGCATATATTAATATGGTTGGGGGAATTGATGAAATAGTTTATGACGGTCAAAGTTTTATAACAAACAGTTTTGGTCAGATTATCTATAAAGCAAAAGAATTTGAAGAAGATGTTCCTATGATTGAGTTAGAAATAGGAGGGACGCCTTTAGATTCTTTGCAATATTTTGAGAATGATTGGAGAGATGATGTGCTTAGAGCCCTTAGATTAAACTTATATGATTATTTTCACAAAAGTGGTATATTTAATGGTGTTGTTTTAGGATTGAGTGGAGGAATTGACTCCGCATTTACTGCCTATATATGTGCTACAGCATTAGGATCTGAAAAAGTTACATGTCTTATGATGCCAACAAGATTCACATCTCAGAAGAGTATTGATTTAGCTCGAGAACTTTGTGAAAATTTAAAGATAAAATATGTAATATATCCTATAGATGATCTTTTTGCTGTGTATGAAAAAGAGATGGAAAAAAATCTTGGAAAACAACCTTTTGGTGTAGCGGATGAGAATCTTCAAGCACGAATTAGAGCAAATATTTTAATGTATTATTCAAATAAATATAATTGGTTATTAGTATCAACTGGAAATAAATCTGAAATTGCTGTAGGGTATTGCACTCTTTATGGAGATACATGTGGTGGAAAAAATATCCCTGGAGATCTTTTGAAGGTCCAGATATATGATATTTGCAATTGGATAAATCAAAAAGAAGAGATAATTCCTAAAGGAATAATAGAAAGACCTCCAACTGCTGAGCTCCGTGAGAATCAGAAAGATAGTGATTCTTTACCGCCATATGATATTTTAGATATAATATTAGAAGAAATTATTGAAAATGGAATTGGATCAGAATTTAAGAATTTGAAAAGTAAAGATTTTGATATAAATACTATTAATAAAGTGAGAAAACTCTATTTAAATTCGGAGTATAAACGCAGGCAATTAGTGCAAACAATTAAGGTAAGTGAGAGTGCATTTGGAATTGGGAGACGATATCCGGTATTAAAAAAAATAAAATTTTAATAAATTTATTATAGTTTTTGTTAATATTCAAATTTTTCTTCTGAAATGTATTCATTAATAGCTAATGATGAATCTATAACTTTTTTAAAGGTAGTTGATTATTCCTTATAATTTTTAAAATTTTTTTAAAATTAATGAGGAAGGAATTTAAAAATGGCTGAAACTAAAGATTGGGTTTTTATATTTCCTATTATTGCAGCTGCCGTGCTATTGATATCACTCCTTTTTCCAATAATGGCAGTAAGAATCTTTTACTCTGGAATTATTGATCCTGCTATAGTTGGAGATTTGTCACCATTTGGAGGAGGGATCATGGATGAACTTGCTCCTTATCTCTTATTAGTTCCTGATTTATCAAGTCTTCAAACGGGGTTCTTATGGATTGGCATTGCTTTTGCAATTTTTTTTATTCTTGGAGCCCTACTTCTAATAATTTCAGGAATTCGTGTTAAAACTGGTAATAAAGAACTTAAGAAAGCAAGAAGGAAATGGTTAAGAAATGGAATATCTTATATCGTCACTGAATTAATCTTATTTTTTAGTTTAGCATATGGTGTTCAATTCGGCTTAGAACAACTAGGTCTCAGTGGAATTGAAGTAAATTTTTTTATGAGAACAGGTATGTTTTTAATAATCGGTGCTGGAGGAATTTTAATTTTAGCATATATCTTAGCTAAAGCAGCAGGATAATTTAAATAATTCTTAATTTTTTTTTTAAAGCATTTTTATGTTTTGTTTTGTACTATCTCTTTCATTTTTTCAATGTACTCAAGGCTCTGATGCCTGAAGTACGTGTTATAAAGCTCAGCATACATCCCACCTTTAGCCATTAACTCATCATGATTACCCTCTTCTACAATTTTTCCATGATCAAGTACAATAATCCTGTCTACATGACGTACTGTCCAGAGACGATGAGCAATTATGATTGATGTTCGCCCTTCAATTGTTTTTTGTAAAGCATCTTGGATTCGGGTTTCAGTGAAAGGATCTACTGAAGCAGTAGCCTCATCTAAAATAAGTACCGCCGGATTTTCTAACAGGACACGAGCAAAAACAATTAATTGTCGTTGTCCCATTGAAATTAAGCTACCTCTTTCACCAGTTTTAGTTTCTAATCCCCTTGACAAATCTCTTATCCAATCAGAACCACTCGTTGAATCCAAGGCTTTATAAACATCTCTTCTTGTTGCTTTTCTATTACCATATTTTATGTTATTTTTTATAGTATCTGCCCAAAGGAAGGGAGTCTGTGGAATTATTCCCACTTGTTTCCGGTATTCCATAAGATCATAATTTCTTATACTTATCCCATCTACTAAGATATCTCCTTCTTGAAATTCATAAAATCTCGCTAAAAGTTTTGCTAAGCTTGATTTTCCAGCTCCAGTATGACCAACAATAGCTAGTGATTCTCCAGATTTAATTTTTAAGTTAAAATTCTGAAAAACTTCTTTTGATTCTTCATATTTAAAAGTAAGATTTTGAAATTCAATTTCACCATTAAGTTTAGATGGTTTTATATTTTCTTTTTGAATTACTAAAGGTAATGTATCTATGAGAGCAAATATTCTTTCTGAAGCAGCCATACCAGTTTGAAAAGTAGGCCAAAAAGAAGCTAAAGTTAATAATGGAAAGAATAAATATGTTAAACCTTGTATGAATAAGCTTAATTCTCCCACATTTATATTATTTCCTAAAATACCACTTCCACCATAAAAAACTAATAACGTTAATACTATACCTTGGATAATACCTAATGATGGAAATATAGCATTAAGTACAAAAGCTCGTCGTAAGTTAACACTATAAGATGTCGTATTTACCTCATTAAAATTATTATATAATTTCTCCTCTTGTCGAAATGTTTTCGCTATTTGAATACCGGAAAAACTTTCTTTAACAAATGCATTGACAGAAGCTAGGGCTCTTTGACCTAAGAGTGTTTTTGATCTAGCTATTTTTCTAAAAGATAATGCTAAAATAAAAAAGAATGGAAAAGTGATGATTGTAATCAGTGTTAGTATAAAATTGATAAATGACATAATAATGAGTAGAAAGCTAATAATTAATAAAGATGAAATCAATTGAAGAGTTAGATCCGCAGTTTGTCCCCAGTCTCTAGAATCAGAATTTACACGACTCACTATTTTTCCAATTGGATTTCGGTCGAAAAAAGATAGATCATGATTTAAAATAGCCTGCCCAGCATTTCGTCTTAAGTCTAATACAACATTTCCGATAACTTCTGCAGTATATCTCACTGTAAAATAATTAAAAACCCAAGAAAGTAGATTTATTATAAGAATAATACTAATTAAGAAAATAATATATGTGAAATTTCTAATTGTTTCTAAACTATTAATTGCTATACTAACAAGAACAGGCACAATGGCAGAAATGAGTGAAGAAATTGTTAAGAAAAGAATCACAATTGTCATTGAACGTTTATAAGGGCTGAAATAATGAAAGATCCGCTTTAATAAAACTTTATTCTTATAGACGCGGTCATATTCTTCTGCTTCTAAACCAACGTACATCCCCATTTAGGAAACCTCTTCTTGTTTTATTAATTGATCAACATCTACATCAAATTTTTTTATGAATATTTTTTGATATTCTTCTGATGATTTCAAAAGATCTTCATGAGTTCCCATTGCAGAAATTTCACCTTTTCTCAACACAATTATTAAATCAGCCCATCGAATTTGAGAGAGCCTATGCGTTATAAGAATTGTAGTTCTATCTTTGAGAATATTTCGAATTGCTCGTTGTATTTTATCCTCGGTATTGGAATCGATTGCTGAAGTCGAATCATCTAAGATAAGAATTTTTGGGTTAGAGAGAAAAGCACGAGCAATTGCTATCCTTTGCCTCTCACCTCCACTGAGTTGAACTCCTCTTTCGCCTACCTCTGATCCATACTGATTTGGAAATTCCATGATAAATTCATTAGCTTGAGCTTCATTAGCCACCTGAATAATTTCATCTATTGAGGAAGTTCTACCAAATGATATATTATTGAATATTGTATCAGAGAACAGGAAGACATCTTGCTCAATGAATGAGATCTGGCTTCTTAATGATTCTAGGGAATATTCTCGTATATCTATATTATCAATTAAAATTTTACCTTCATTCACATCATATAAACGGGATATCAATTTAGTTAGAGTAGATTTCCCAGATCCCGTAGTACCAACAAGAGCTACGGTTTGACCTGGATGAATACTAAAACTAATATTTTTTAGCACGGGTTTTTTACTTTCAGGATATGTAAATGACACTCCTTCGAATTTAATATTCCCTTCTATTATCTTTTTAACACCTTTTATGTTTTCATCAATTTCTGTTTCTCTATTCATTAATTCAAGTAATCTTTCAGAGCTTGTAATAGCTAGACGAATGACTGCAAACACAAAAATAGAGATGAAAGTCGGAAAGCGTAATTGAGCCATTAATCCGTAATATGCTATAATTTCTCCTATACTTATCAAATTTAAGAAATTTAAAATAATTGCATGAGTAAATCCTAATGTGAGTGATATAGATAAAAAGAGTATTGGAAGGTATTTTGCTTGGACCCTTCCTTGATCTATGTAAGCATTTCGATACCATTTAGCCTTTGAATAATATTTTTCCATTTCTTTAGCTTCTTGAACAGTAGCTTTGACTACTTCGATTCCAGTAAGAGTTTCATTTAGAGTGGAATTCATCAATCCGAATGATCCTCTTAATCTTCCCGTAATTGGCCCTAATTTACGAACATACGACCTTAATGAAAATACAAAGAGTACAGAGAACAATAAAGGGGCAAATATTAATTGAGGAGGATAAAAAATTACAATATAAATTAGCGGTATAACTAAAGCTGTAAATGATTCAAAAATTAAAGAAAGAGCGGGACTTATTAAAAAATTAAGCATTCGAACATCATCGGTCACTCTAGCCATTAGCTCTCCAATTTTTTGTTGATCGTGAAATGATTGACTCTTACCCAGAAGGTTTGTATAGAATTCTTTCCTACAATCTCTCTCCATTCTTTGTGCTATTACTTCTCGCAACATATAATTTGCTAATCTCATTAATGGAGTTCCTATACTTAATAATAAGATAATCATAGTATAGTTGATTAATGCAGAATAATTTCCAATTAAAAAATCAGATATAGCATTCCCAATAATAACATAAATAATAGAAGATAAATTCGATGAAACTATAGTCGTAAATAAAACAACAATAAATAGAATCTTATTAGAACCATGAAAAATATGTTTTAATATCCATCTTCGAGTTCCTTTTTTCCGAGCTTTTTTAAAAGGATCTTTTCCAGGAGAGAATTCCATATAGCTTGCTATAATATGTGTAGATTTTCTTTCAGTCATTAATACCGTAATTAAAATAAAACTTTTAGATTTATATTGAAGTTGTTGTTTTTTTCTAGAATTATTCAAAATATAATATTTTTTAGTTAATATTATAAAAATTGGTTAAATAAATAAGAAAAGACTTTTGGATATTTTCAAAGATTCCTATGATATTCTAATTTATATAGAAAAACTTTTATGTTTTTAATAACGGTTGAGGATTTATAATCTGGTTTTATGAGAAAAAAAAATAAAATTCTATTATTGTCATTTGTCTTAATAATTAATGGAATGATTTTATTCTCATCAGTATTTAAAGATAATTTAATCAAATCTGAGATTGACAAAGGAACTCAGGGTCCTGGAAATCTCCATTTCAAAAATTTTAAAATCTCAGACTATTCTCCTAACTACCTAGGGATCGGCGAAAAAGTTAATATTACTCTACAACAGTCATTATTAAATAACTCATTAATTAGTTTTTCAGATTTAGATATAGACAATACTTTTACCGAACCGTGTCCAACAGTAAACAATTTTAATAGTTCATTTATAAATATCTTGATTGAAGATATTAAAGCAGATAATATTTCATCTGTAGTCCAAAATAATCCAGATGATGGTGAAATTGATTGTGCTACAACGCGTTTAACCTCATTTTCTGTAAGTGCAAATTCTTATATTATTAATGCCTCTATAAACATTAGACGTACAGCTAACCCGACAGGTGATATTTATTTATATGCATCGTCCTGGAATTCTGTTTTGAACAGAAGCGAACCAACGGGTATACCTACTACAATAGGTACTATCACCCCAACTGTTAATGGTTGGTTATATATAGATTTAATAGATACCTTTTTAAATAACTCAAATACAGATAATAAAACTTGGTTTTTTGGAGTAGTTAGAACTTCAGGTGGAGGTTCAATCCAATGGCGTTATACCGATGATAGTCCTATGAACAATAATTCATATGCCTATTATACAAATGCAGGGTGGATATATGAACCAAGAGATTATTTATTAGAGATTGGACTGGCACCTATAAATACAACACCTAATCCCCAAGATATTGGTTTAAAAATAAATAATACTCAAGTTATAAATTATGGTGTGGGTTCAGGATATTGGACATCTATAGGGGAATTCCAAAGTAGTTCAGGGATTTTGAGTTTTAAAATAGTTTCAGATTGGAAAGCTTTATCTTTAAATATTACAGAAGTTCAAATTAATTATACTAAGACAGATTTACAAGCTAGCTCAGAATTTAATGTTTTCAAAGGAGCAAGTAAAATATCTTGGAATGTAAGTAGGACTGGTGGATTTAATTATTTTGATCCTAAAATTAACGATCATACAACAATTAATTTTACAATTCCGGCCAATTGGAATGATATAAATGTATTTAACAGCACTGTAAATAAGACTAATAATATATTAATTCGAAATCTTAATAACGTTTATAAAGAAGTTCAAGTATTAAATGCTGGGAATGGTACTTTTTGGTTCTTGAATGCTACTTCTTCAAATTTGCTACAATCAATTGATACATTTGAAAATTCAAATCCAACAACTATATTTAATTATTCAAGTATAATTCATTTCAATGCTACTTTTTCTAAAAAAATTGCCCAGAATGATGGTATTATTAATTTAAGCGTGTATAGTCCTGCTGCTATTAATGATGAGTTAAATTTCACTGAGACCTATACATCATTTGGTCCAGCATCTAAAATTTCACTAAATGATTGGGATGTTTCTGATAATATAACTCAATACGGAATTTTTCGTGTGCAGGTCTCATGGAATAACGATAGTGATGCTGGATTTCTTGAAAAAAACATAACAATTATAGGGGAAACAGATCTTACTCTCATTAAACCACTCCAAAACGCTTCATTTAATTCTGATCAAATCTTTAATATTACTGTCTATTTCCATGATTCTGGTTTAAACAAATCGATTGATGGAACTCTTTGGTATAGTATTAATAGCGAGATTTGGCAATCTACAATTAATAATAATGGAACTACGGGTTACTATAATATCACAATAGATTGTAGTACGCTTTATCCTTATGGTCCTCAAAATGTATCATTATCATTAAATCAAACTTATTACTATAACAAATCTCTCGATTATTATTTCAATCTGATAGGAATATCAGAATTAACACTAATATCTCCTGCTCAAAATTCATTTTTCACACCTAATCAGAGATTTAACATTACAGTTTATTATAATGATACTTTGAATAATCAACCCATTAATGGTACTATGTGGTATAGTATTAACGGGGAAACATGGGAATCTACGACAAATAATAATGGAACTACTGGGTATTATAATATTACAATAGATTGTAGTAAGCTTTATTCTTATGGTTCTCAAAATGTATCCATCTCAATAAATCATACATCTTATCAGAATAAAACACTCGAATATAAATTTTCCGTGGTAGGTTTATCAGAATTAACATTAGTAGCTCCTAATCAAAATGCTACCTTCTATTCAGATCAATTTTTTAAGGTGTCTGTTTATTATAATGATACTATAAATGATAAGCCAATTAACGGTACTATGTGGTATAGTATTAATGGGGGAGTATGGCAATCAACCACCAAAAATAATGGCACTGATGGATACTATAATATTTCTATTGATTGTAGTATTCTTGTTCCCTACGGTCCTCAAAGTGTTTCAATCTCATTAAATCATACTGATTACCAGAATAAAACTCTTGTTTATAATTTTAAAGTAATAGGAGTATCAGATCTGACATTAATAACACCTAATCAAAATGCTACCTTCTATTCAGATCAAATTTTTAATATCACTGTTTATTATAATAGTACTACGAATAACCAACCAATTAACGGTACTATGTGGTACAGCATCAATGGGGGATCTTGGCAATATACGGCAGACAATAACGGCACTACAGGATATTACAGTATTACAATAGAATGCAATACTTTCGATCCTTACGGTCCTCAAAGTGTATCAATCTCATTAAATCAAACTTATTACCAAAATAAAACCCTATATTTCAATTTCACGATTATTGGATTAACTGAATTGATATTAATAAGTCCTTCCCAAAACCAATTATTCAGTACAAATCAAACCTTCAGTATGATCGTTTATTTTAATGATACACTAAAAAATCAACCTATTAACGGTATTATGTGGTATAGTATCAATGGTGGAATATGGCAATCTACGGCAACCAACAATGGTACGGCTGGATATTACAATGTAACAATTGATTGTAGTTCCTTCGATCCTTATGGGTCTCAAAGTGTTTCGATCTCATTAAATCAAACTTATTATCAGAATAAAACTCTTGATTATAATTTTAAAGTAATATGTTTAACAGAATTAAACATAACTAATCCAATTCAATTTATAAATAAATTTTCGGATGAATTATTCAACATTACAGTTTATTTTTATGATAATAATAAAGTTTTAGGTATTACAGGTGCAAATATCAGTTATAATGTTAATGGAACGGTATACAATTATGTTTATGAGGTAGGAAATGGCTATTACAATATTACTATTTACAATTGGCAAGTACGTAGTGATACTGGTTATGGCTTAATTGACATCACCATAAATGCAAATAAAACTAATTATTTTAATCAAACGTCAGTTTATCATTATTATCTATATAACGCAACCACACAGTTAATAGACCAAGACACTTTAAATGTAATAAGAAGTCAAAATGTTACTTTTACGAGTTATTATTTGTTTAACGATTCGACTCCTATACTAGGAGCAAATCTACAAATGATTTCAATCAATTCAAACTTTATTTATACTTGGGGAGATAATGGAGATGGTAGCTATTATATAGAACTGGGTACTACTAATGTGCTTGGAATGGGTAATATTCCCTACACTATTATCTTCAATATATCTTCACAATTTAATCAAACTCAGGTGTATTCGGTAAACCTATATGTATGGAATAGAACTGATTATATAGTTAATAACTTAAGTCAGACAAATTACTCTTACTATCTCAATTCTGAACCGTGGATAATTTATTATGGTGAAGATGTTACATTTAATATTTCTTATTTCGATACAGATAATGGTGATGAGTTGATATCTGGAGCATGGGGTAATTTTACATTATTTAATTCAACGAAGAATTGGGATCCTATTTTGATATATACTGATATCAATGGATTTTATATTTTCACATTAAATACAAGTGATTTATTTACAGGAATATATAATGTTAAAGTAAAATTAAATTCAACATATTTTAATTCCACAATAAGTATTTTTCAATTCGAGATAATAGCTTGCAACGTTTCAGCTAACATTTTATCTTTAATTCAATATGGAAGTACTATTAATTTAAATAACACGATTTATGAAGCTTATTTTGGTGATAACATTACAATTTATATGAGTTTTCTTAATTCCTTTTCAAATACATCTATAATTGGAGGATTTGGAAACTTAACATTCAACAATCAAAGTATTTTTTATTCAGATATCGATAAAGATGGAATTTATATTTGGGAACTAAATTCTAGCAATTTAGAATTTGGTAGATATTCATTTACTGTTAACTTCAATAAAGTAAATTTCCAAAATCATTCTTTTGAAATATTTTTCGATATTAATAAGTTTAATATTAATATAACCATTGTTGAACAACCAGATGAAGTCGCTCCTGGTAATATTTTCAGTATTACATTGAATATTACTAATCAATTTATTGGTGAGCCAATTAGTAATTTAAATATTTCAATTTTAGTAGATTTCGGGACTATTTCATGGGAAGCTACTAATGTATCTTTAAGCAACGGATTAATTTATTTTTACGTCTTTGTCCCCAATAATGCAACGCTTGTGAATATAACCATTCAATTTCTTGGAGATAACTCTTTTAATGCTTCTGAAATTGTTTTTTCTATCAAAATAAAAGCAGAAGATAATGGGAATATTATAAGTGAATTTCTATTAATTGCGTTGTATCTAATCCTGATCATAGGTGCTGTAGTTGGAAGCGGATTATTCATAATTTATAGAAAGAAGAGATTAAGTTCATCAGAATCGATTGTTGAAGAAGATCATAAATTATTAGCCTCAATGAAATCCGAAGAGGAATTTAAAGAGTCTCTCCAAGAGGAAATTGTCATAAAAAAATCTATTGAAGCTACTAAACAAATTAATAAACTTATTAAAAAACAAGTTGATATTGATAATGGATTCAAGATTTTAAGCCTAGATAGATTAAAAGGTAAAATGGAATCCAAAATATCCGCGTTTATAGAAAAAGCAGAAGAAATTAAGAAATTAGAAGAAAGAGAAGTAATAGTAGAGAAACTAGATAAAGTGGGTCTCATGGAACAAATTGAACAAATTGAGTTTAAAGAGTTTAAAAATTCTATAAGGAAATTAAATAATGAAGGATTAGATTTATTAAAAAAGGGGGAGTTGAAGAAATCACTTGAAAAATATAAGAAGATTAGAGATTTGTTAAGTAACTATTTCAAATAATTTATTTTAAATTGTATATCCTTTAAAAAACCGTATTGAATAAATAACTATTAAAATTTGACTTTACATGCTTCTATGTTAATTATATTAACCGATTAATAATATTGGAGAACATCTATGAAATATTAGCAATGAATTTAAATATTTTTAGTTTTATTAAGTAATTGTGTCGGATAAAGAGATTGCTTATGATATAAGGTTAGAAGAAAGGTTAGAGGAGATTAAACTCCAAATTTGGTTGAACGAAGAATTACAGATACAACCTCAAAAACATCATTTACTAATAATCAAGAACCTTACAAATTAAATATGAAATTAATCTTTTTATGCAATTTCACTATTTTTTTAATCTTTATAATTCTTTTTTGTACTAATAAGAGTAGTAGTGGCTTCTATCCATTGAGATAATTCCGTATCAGACCGACAAAATGATACTATTTTATCTAAATCCTTAAGGTTATTAAATTTGCACTCAACTAATAAATCCCAACCACCATATATAGGAGTAACATAAGTAATTTCCCAATCTTCATTTGGATTGTTAGATTTCAAACCTTTCAATTTTTCTGTGACTTTCCATTGAGTACCAATGATTTTCAGTCGAATTAAAATATATCCACGATAATAAATTAATTTAACACCTAAATATTAATATGATTTTTCTTTTCTTACCGTTTATCAAATGCTTTAATAAGTTGTAATATATTTATTAATATTTTTTAAGATAGATCATCAGAAAGATGAACCATTAAAATATCAATCTGATCTACCAATAAATTTTTTTTAATGTTTTATGGTACTCATTAAGAGATTTAATCTCAACTTTTTTCTCTCGAACATTTTCAATGGCATCTACAATAGCTTTTGCTAGTTCCAAATTGATTATTACAGGAATATTATAATCTACAGCCATTCTGCGTATTTTATACTCATCTTCAATGATTGTTTTAAATTTTTCTTCGACAGTTGTAGGCATCGGAATATTAATTACCATGTCTATACGACCTTCTTGCAAGCATGCCATTATATTGGGTTCTTTTCCATACTCATGAACTTTATATAATTTTACTGCTTCAACTCCATTTCCCTTTAGGGCAATTGCGGTATCTTCTGTAGCAAAAATATTAAATCCTAAACTTTTTAACTTTTGAGCAAA
The DNA here is from genome assembly GCA_048938005.1 of Promethearchaeota archaeon. GTDB lineage: Archaea > Asgardarchaeota > Lokiarchaeia > Sigyniarchaeales > SOKP01 > Loki-b32. Next base: position 22,844 of record JBHLMQ010000018.1, read on the forward strand.
AGGGATAACTTGTTTCTTCAATTCTTCTCCACCTACAGAAATTAACACATTACCTCCTTCAACAGGGATATTCATTTCTGTAGCTTCTAAGGCCTTTATTAGTGCGTCTTGGAAATCCTCTCCTATAATTCCGATTTCGCCTGTTGATGCCATTTCAACGCCAAGTCTGAAATCTGCCCTATCTAATCTTACAAATGAGAACATGGGGGCTTTGATGCCAACATATTCTCCATAAGGAAGCGTAAGAAGGATTTCCGGGATTTTCTTACCCATTATTACCTCAGCTGCTAATCTCATTAGATTAATTCCTCTTGTCTTCGAAACATAAGGCATACTACGACTAGAACGTAAATTACACTCAATTACATAAACCCCCCCATTCTTTACTAGATATTGGATATTAAAAGGTCCTTGTATTTTAAGAGCTAAAGCAATTTGTTTTGTATTATTTTCTATTGTAGTTATAACCTCTTTAGGAACGGTTTGAGGAGGAATTGCCATTGTAGCATCTCCACTATGGATCCCTGCATTTTCAATATGTTCCACAATTGCACCTATTAATACATTATCTCCATCTGATATCCCATCACACTCAATTTCTCTGGCATTAGTAAAAAATTTAGTGATAACAACTGGATATTCACTTGAAACAGATGCTGCAAGATCAAGAGTATCTTTTAATGTTTTTTCATCATAAGAAACTCTCATTGCTGCGCCACTTAATACATAAGATGGTCTAACTAATACGGGATAGCCTACTTCCTTTGCAAAATGTAAAGCTTCTTCTTTATTAGTTAATGTCTTCCATTGTGGTTGTTTAATATTCAGCTGATCCAACATTCCACTAAATTTACTTCTATCTTCAGCCATATCTATTCTAGATCCATGGGTTCCTAATATTTTTAAATTAGTTTTTCTAAAGAATTCAGAGTATTTCGAAATTTTAGCAGCTAAATTATTTGCTATCTGTCCTCCAGCTGAAACAACTATTCCTTCAGCTTTTTCAAGTTCACATATATCGAGAACTCGTTCTCCAGAAATTTCTTCGAAATAGAGCTTATCACTTACATCATAATCAGTTGAAACTGTTTCTGGATTATAGTTAATCATTATAGCCTGATCTATTCCCAGTTTCTTAATTCCCCATAAACAGTTAACAGATCCCCAATCAAATTCAACTGAGGCCCCAATACGATAAGTTCCAGAACCTAATACGATTACTTTTCTGAGATTTGAATTATTTTCTTCTTCAAAATCAATATCATGCTCAGAAGCAGAGTAAGTAAGATAAAGATAATTGGTTATTGCAGGCCATTCAGCTGCTAAAGTATCAATTCTTTTAACATAAGGCTGAATAATTAGCCTTCTTCTCATCTGTCTTATGAAGATTGTGGCAACTCCCATAATCTTAGCAATTTGCCCATCAGAAAAACCATACCTTTTAGCTCTTTCTAACCAATATCTTTTTTCAAGATCAGTGGATTCCAATAAATCAATATCTTGGAGTTGACGTTCAAGATCAATTATATTTTTTAATTTATAAAGAAACCATTTATCTATTCTTGAGAGACGATAAATTTCATCAATAGAGATGCCTTTTTTTATTGCTTCAGCAATTCTAAAAAGTCGTAAGTCAGTTGGATTTCTTAAAGCATATTTTAATTCGTGAATATCTTCAATAGGTTCTAAATTATTTGCTATAAAGCCTTTCATCCCAATATCAAGCATTCTGATGGCTTTCTGTACAACTTCTTCGAAAGTTCTCCCTATTGCCATTACTTCACCAACACTTTTCATTTGAGAACCTATTCTACGATCCACTTTTTGGAATTTTGTTAGATCCCATCTAGGGATTTTAAGTACTAAATAATCTAACGCAGGTTCGAAACATGCTGTTGTAATTCCAGTGATTTTATTTTTTAATTCTGGTAATGTGTATCCTATTGCTAACTTGGCTGCGATATACGCTAATGGATAACCAGTTGCTTTAGATGCAAGTGCGGATGATCTCGAAAGCCTAGCATTTACTTCTATTGCACGAAACTCTTTTGAAAAAGGATCTAATCCATATTGAATATTACATTCTCCTATAATACCAAGGTTTCTTATCACCCTAATAGATGCTGAACGGAGCATATGATATTCCTCATTTGTAAGAGTCTGACTGGGGGCGATTACAATTGATTCACCAGTATGTAACCCTACTGGATCAAAGTTCTCCATATTGCAGTTAATAAAACAGTTATCTTCAGTGTCTCTGACAACTTCATATTCGATTTCTTTCCAGCCCCATATACTTTCTTCTATTAATATTTGATTTATTCGAGATTGGGCGAGACCTTTTTTTGCCATTCGTTCAAATTCCTTCATATTATTGACTATACCAGATCCCCTACCTCCCAATGTGTAAGCTACTCTAATCATACAAGGAAAACCGATCTCTTTTACAGCTTGCAATGCCTCAGTATAAGAATTTACTGCTTGACTTTTACATACTTTAACATCGGATTTTTCCATTGCTTTAACAAAAAGATCTCTATCTTCAGTAGCTTCAATTGCCTCTATTGGTGTTCCAAGTACTCTTACATTGTATTTTTCCAAGATTCCTGCTTCTTTTAATTCAACTCCAACATTTAAAGCTGTTTGACCTCCAAACGCTAATAAAATACCGTCTATTTTTTCTTTCTTTATTACTTCCTCTACATATTTAACGTTAATTGGCAATAAGTAAACTCTATCTGATAATTCTGGGTCAGTTTGGATTGTAGCAATATTCGGGTTTATTAAAATAGTCTCTATTCCTTCTTCCTTAAGAGCTTTTAACACTTGACTTCCAGAGTAATCAAATTCCCCAGCTTGACCGATACGAATTCCTCCAGATCCTAAAACCAATGCCTTTTTAATGGTTGTATCTAATGGCAATTACCTATAACTCCATAAGTTCTATAAATTTATCAAAAAGGTATAAGGAATCTAATGGCCCTGGAGACGCTTCTGGGTGAAATTGGACAGCAAATATAGGTTTATCTTTATGAATTAGTCCCTCATTTGAATTATCATCAATATTTCTAAGAAATTCCTTAAAACCGCTTCCTTCAAAATCTTTAACACAGAATCCATGATTTTGAGAGGTAACATAACATTGATGAGTTTCAGGATTTATAACTGTTTTATTACCTCCTCGATGACCATATTTTAATTTATATGAAGAACCACCAGCGCCTAAACCAATGATTTGATTACCTAAGCAAATCCCCATAGTTGGGACATTATTTTTAATTAAATTACGAGCAACTTCTATCGCGCCTTTATATATTGCGGGGTCGCCTGGTCCGTTAGAAATGAATACGCCATCCGGATTAAACTTTATTATTTCTTCGTAATTATGATTATAGGGTACAAGAATTACTTCAATCCTTCTATTCACTAAATTTCTAAGAATATTGTTTTTTACTCCTAAATCTAACACTACAACTTTACCTATTGGCTCTGAAGGTATGAATCTCTTAATTTCTTTGGTTGATACTTCACTTACTAAATGTCTAAGGTTGGGATCTTGCACTTCTTTTACTTCTTCTCTTAGTTCATCAATATTTGGCTTTTCACCTGGATTGTAAACAGAAATTATTCCTACCTGAACACCCTCTTCTCTTAAAATTTTAGTTATTGCTCTAGTATCAATCCATTCAATTCCTGGTACATTCTCCTCAAGAAGAAATTCATTCAGGGTTTTTACACTTTCATAATGACTTGGATTTTTACAGCATTCATTAACTACAAATCCACTTACTTTAATAGAATCTGATTCAAAATATTTATGAACTCCAAATTCATCTTTTTCCCAAGCGGGAACTCCATAATTTCCAACAAGAGGGTGAGTCATTACCACAATTTGACCATGATATGAAGGATCTGTCAAAGTTTCATTATAACCTGCACCAGTAATTGTAGTAAAAACAATTTCTCCTCCAACTTTTTTTGTTGCTCCAAATCCCATCCCTTCAAAATAACGACCATCTTGAAGCATTAAAATTGCTGGTCTTTCTTTTTTATAAAGCATTGACTCTCTTGTAAGATCCTTCTTTTATATTCTTAAAATAAAAATAGCTAATCCTTTTTTTAATATTAATTATTAACTCGTTAAATAAAGTAAACCATAAATAGAGCTAATTTAGGATTTGAGAGATTAAGAAATTTATTTAAAAACATACCCAATATCTTTAAAAAATTGTTGTTTATTCATGCTTATTGATTGAATAATTTGTTCTATATTTATTTCCTCAAAAGTGCTAAACCATGAATAATTTTGGGAGTTAATAATTTTTAAATCTTCAGATTCTTTTAGAGTTATTATGTTTTGATCTAATAAAAATGATGGGTCTAATATGTCTGTCTTTCCTTTATCTAACATATTAAGATTTTGGAGCATACACTCAAGTAAATCATCATAAAAAAGAAGTGGAAGATACTTTATTTCATTTGGTATTAATTCATATATCATTGCGTTTTGTGAATCAATATCGCTTTTAAAACCTCTCTCAGTTAAGTCATATACATCAATATCTACGAGTTCTGGATGATATTGAAGTTGTTCAACCTTTTTCCTTTTTTTATAATATTTCGCTATTTTTTGTATATATAATCTAACATTAATTTCTTTACGCCGTGTTTCAATTAAAATAGAGTTTTCTTTTAATCGTTTCTCACAAATTTCTTTAACAGTCTTGCAATAATTTATCGCTGCACTATTAAGATCTTCATTATTAAGTTTTGCCTTCAGTACATTATGAATATAAGCCCTTAAAAATGCTGAAAAATCTTCTTCAAGACGTATCAATTTTGCATAAAGATACTTCGTAGAATCCCACCATTTTTTTGCTTTTTCTATAGTAAGAGAAAGAAAAAATTTTTCATGAGCGCGAATTTCAGTGAAATATAATAGTTTTTCGAATCCAAATTGAAGAAATGGGGTTGGGTTTATTATTGCAATAAGATCTTCCTTGAGCGAGAAAGAAATAGGTTCTCTAGGACGAATTAAAACGGATTCTCTCCCATTAAATACACGATCCACTCTCATGGGTAGTGGCATTATAGGATTGGTCTTTATAGATTCTAATAGGTTTTTATGTTGTCCTGATTTGAATATAGTAAGATCGGGAGGAAAAATTTCAATGTAAAAGAAGAAAGGCGCGGCATCAGATTTAAAAATCTTGAATTTATGAATAGGTTTTTTAAACATAGTGACTAATAAAACGATATTTTATGCTTTTTTAAAACGATACGAATATAATATTTATTAATAGTATTTTTAAGTATCTTAAATTATTGGTCAAGGAATTCAATACAACTCAAAACCAAGTTGACTTATAATAATAGGTATAAAAATTATGCACAAATTGTTGAAGAATATATGAAAAAGTAAAAAAATAAATAAATTTTTATTACTATTTATTTGATTAAGTTGTGTGCATTTTTTAAGCGTTTTTCTGCATCTTGAACAATGTCTTCTATAATTTTCTTTATATTTTTAATACTTTTTATTACTCCAATACTCTGCCCTAAAAGAACTGCTCCTGAATTAATATCTCCCGTATATGCTGCTTCATATGCTTTTCCTTCAGCTAAAATATCTTCCTGAGTCATGGCTGCTTCTTCAGCCATTTTTTCATCTTTGTCTGCTACAAGGCCATGATGTAATGAATATTCATTCTTCCAAAGCCTAATTGGACCTAATGCACCTGTTACTAACACTGTATCTTGAGCTCTTGCAGGAGGAACTACATTCTTATATGTTTCGTGAAATTCACTTTCAATAGACGCAATAAATCTGGATCCCATTGCGATAGCTCCAGCACCCATAGCTAATGCTGCAGCAAGTCCTTCACCTGTGGCAAAACCTCCACAAGCAATTATAGGAATATCAGAATATTTTCGCATTACTTGTTGAAGCAAAACTAAAGTGCTAACTTTCTCATAGGATTGATGGCCTCCACCTTCATTTCCAGTTATCACCATACCATCTACATTTGACGCCACACATTTATCTGCGAGCCATAATGCAGGTGCTACATGAAAATGTTTAATGTTTGAGCCGCTTTCTTTTAATTTTTGGAAAGTTTTTGATTGTGGTAACGTTTTTGAGGATCCTGCACTTGTAACCGCATATACACATTGCTCTTTTACTCTTGGATTTTCCATAATGAATTTAGGAATTTCTGTAACTAGCTGTGGGGTATAAGTTTCTCTTCTTGAAGTTCTGATATTAAATCCAAAGGGTTTATCTGTATGTTCGACTACGTGAAGCATATTCTCTTTCATTATTTCTACAGGGCTCCTTTTATTTATATAATCGCTCAATAGGGCACTATGACTTAACACACCTAAACCTCCTGCTTCAGATACAGCAATAGTTAATTCAGTTGTGTAGAATGGACCCATAGGGGCAGCAACTGTAGGATGCTTAATTCCTAACAATTTTGTTATATTTGTTTCTAAAACCATACTTATCACTTTCTTGATATTCAGAAATTTTTTAATTCGGTATTAATCTATTAAATTAAGAACTATTTATTAAATATACATATTTCATTTATGAGCGTTCTATAAATATTCTTATCTTTAAACTATTAGAATAAAATGTAGGAAAATGATTCATATGCTCAGAGAAAATCCTAATATAATAATTTATGGTACAGGAGCTATTGGTGCTACTCTTGGAGGGTGGTTGACTAAGGATTATAATAATGTTTATTTATTAGCTAGAGGGAATAATTTAAGAGCTCTAAAATCCAATGGATTGATTTTATATGAAATCGATGAAAAAAATTCTAAAACCATTCCAGTAAATGTAATTGAAGATTTAAATGAAGTCGAATCACCTGAAATTATACTTATTGTAGTAAAAAATTATGATCTTGAAGAAGTTGCAAAGGATATATATGAAAAAGTAGGAAATAATGCTATTATTGTAGGATTACAAAACGGGATTGAAAATCAGAAAATACTACCAAAGTACTTTTCAAAAATAATATATGGAGTAATTGTTATGTCTGCATGGAGGGATAGCCCTGGCGTATTCGGTACTAGAGGGAAAAATCTACTTATTCTCGGAACAAAAAATAATAAGAACCAAGAGATTTTGGAAAGGGTAACTCACATCCTTAATAAGAGTTTTCCAACAAAGTCAACAAAAAATTTCCAGGATGCTGCTCATTCTAAATTAGTTATGAATTTAATCAATTCAATATTTACATTAATAGATCAAAAAAATCAAGATGAGGATTCCATATTTAAATTATGGAAAATATTTGTAAATACTTTCCTAGAAGGTGTAAAGATAGTAAAAGCTGCTGGATATAAAGAATACAAACTTAAAGGGCTACCTAATTGGAAATCAATGGAATTTGCTCTGAATTTAGATAGAAAAATAACGCTTGATAATTTCAGGAAGAGTATAAGTTTTTCATGGCTTAATAGTATGGCACAAGATATGTTAATACGACAAAAACAGATTTCAGAATTAGAAACCTTAAATGGATATTTATTAAGTTTAGCTGATAAATATGGATTAGAGGTCCCATATAATAGAACGATCTATAAATTATGTAAAGAAAGTTTTACCAAAATTCCTTACAAACCTTTAGATGTAGAAATAATTTATAAAGAAATTAAAAAAAATTTGGATCTAAATTAATTTTAATTACATTAAATTCAAATTTAAAATATTTTTTCTAATAAAATGAAAGAAATTAGCCATGAAGAATATTACAATAAAGTTTTAGGTTCATGGTTAGGTCGTGTCGCTGGAGATTTTGTTGGTGCTCCAGTAGAATTAAAAAGTCAGAAATATATAAAGCGTAACTATGGCAATATTACGTATTATCCCAAGCCTATTAACTTAAATTATGTTAATGACGATGAAATGTATGAAATTGTTGCGCTTATAGCATTAGAAAAATATGGAATTAATCTTAGTGCAAAGGATATTGCTCAAGAATGGGTTTCCCTTCTTAAAAATGAAAATTTTATATTTACTGCTGAAAAAATTGCTTACAATAATCTCAAATCAAATATTTTTCCACCTAAATCAGGGATACTAAATAATTTCTATTATGATTTTATTGGAGCTCAAATGCGAGCAGATATTTGGGGGCAAATCACTCCAGGCTGTCCTGAAATTGCAAAAGAATATGCAGAAATGGATGGTTCGATATCCCATGCCGATATTGGAATAGAAGGAGAGGGATTTATTGCAACTCTAATCTCCCAAGCTTTTTTTGAGGGAGATATTAGAAAAAATATTAAATTGGCTCTTGGATATCTCACTTCAGAAGACGAGAGTTTGTACTCTAAGATGATATATAAAGCAATGCAAATTTATGAACAATATCCGAAGAAATTTAGAAAAGCTAGAAATCTTTTAGTAAGAGATTACTGGAAGAAACATATTGTAAATAAATTAATTGAAAATAGTAAATACTTTCCAATAGAAAGAAGAATAATTTTGAATAGTCTAGTTGGTGGTATACATGTTCTACCAAATATAGGAATCATTATATTATCTCTTCTATATGGTTCTGAAGATAAAGAAGATCCCTTAGGACGGTCAATTTGTATTGCTGCTATGATGGGTCTTGATACAGATTGTAATTGTGGCAACATCGGTGCCATATTAGGAGCTCAACTTGGAGCTGAAAAAATACCTTCAAAATGGAAAGATCCTTTGCAAAATACATTTTCCACCTATGTGGAAGGATATGAAAAATGGAAAATCTCAGATTTAGCACAAAGAATTACAAATATTGGAGAAAAAGTATTAAAACATAAGGCTCAAAATGTAGTTATAATAAAAAAAAAGCATTAGCTCCCGCAGAGCATTCAATACAACAAGTTTAAAAAAATATTTAAAGAAAAAACAAAAATCAAAATTATATAAAATATAGAATTATAATTATGTAATTCAACTTAAAGAATTAAAAAAAAAAAAAAACACAATTTGATGAGAAATGGTTAGAACAAAAGAACAGTACATGAAAGATTTAGGTAGAATGAAGCCAAATCTGTATTACAATGGAAAAGAAATAGATAGGTTAGACGATCTTCAGATGGATTGTATAAATACAATTGGAACTACATTTGATGCTTTTGATGATCCAGAATACAAAGATTTAGTTCAAGTAAAATCTCATTTAACGGGTGAAATCATTAATAGATTTACGCATATTCATCATAGTACTGATGACCTTCATAAAAAGCAGGATATGACACGTAAATTATGTCAAAAAGTTGGTGGATGCATCCAGCGATGCATGGGTTGCGACGCAGCAAATGCTGTATATAATGTTTCATATGAGGCTGATAAATTAAATAATGGAGAATCTCATTATCATGAAAATTTTAAAAAATGGTTATTAAGATTCCAACAAGAAGATTTAGTTTCAGCTGGTGCTCAAACGGATGTAAAAGGAGATAGAATTAAAAGACCTGCTGATCAAGCAGATCCTGATATGTATGTCCATGTTGTAGAGAAAAAAAAAGATGGAATTATAGTTAGTGGCTGTAAGTTACACATTTCAGAAGCCTCCGTGTCTGACGAACTATTAGTTATCCCAACAAGAGCATTAAGACCTGAAGATAAAGATTATGCAGTTGCGTTCGCCGTACCAGGAGATTATGAGGGTGTTAGTCAAGTGGTCACTATCCATAATCTTCGAAAAAGAGAATACTTTCCACGTGGGTTTCAACCAGGAGCCACAGATTCGTATATAATCTTTGATGAGGTGTTCGTTCCCTGGGAAAGAGTATTTTTATGCGGTGAATACCAGCATGGGGGTGCTCTTGCTTTACTATTTGGTCTTTTTCACCGGCATAGTTATTCAGGATGCAAACCTGCAATTGGAGATATTATGACGGGGACAGCAGCTTTGGCTGCGGAATATAACAATATAGCTAAAGCAACGCATGTTAGACATAAACTAGCAGAATTAATCTTAGTTACAGAACTTGGTTATGCTGCTGGATACACTGCTTCTGACTTGGGAAAAACAGAAATATATATGCCTGGAATAGGCTTTATCCCTTATGGACCTGGAAGCTATATTCCAGACTCAATTTACTGCAATGTTGGAAGGTGTTTAACTGGAGAAAATGTATTTCGTGAAGCTGAGATAATAACGGATATTTGTGGTGGTATTCCAGCAACTTTCCCACATGAACGAGATTTTGTTAATCCTAGATTGAAGGACAAACTCTATAAATATATTACTAGAAACCCAAAGATATCCCCCGAAAATGCTGCACAATTTTGGCGATTTGTTGGTGATATGATTTGTTCTTCAACAGGAGGAGTTCATCTCTTTGGAAGCTACCATGGGGGAGGAAGCCCAGTTATGGAGGAAATAGCTATTACAACCCAATATGACATTGAAGCCCGAAAAACAATGGTTAAAAAAATAGCTGGAATTGACGATGAGTTAAACAAGAAAAGATTGAAATTCAATGAAGCAAATGCAACGAAATTGATTACTCATGATGTAGATAAAACAGTTTCTAAAAAATAATGTAAAATTAAGATAAAAAAAATAATTTTTATTTTATAAAAGTCTCATCTTTTCTTTTTTGGGTTAAAAATTATAGCAGGTTTAGTGCGATCTGAATATTTAAAATTATCCGCTTCTTTAATGTCACCGTATTTTGATTTTAGTTCTTCTAGATTACCCGCATAGAGAGCCCTAGGTCGACAAGTTTGTACACATACCGGGATTTTATTTTCCAAATGCCTATCTAGACAAAAAGTGCATTTTCGCATCTTAGCACCTTTTTCGGGTCCGAATTGTGGTGCATCGTAAGGGCATGCCTTTAAGCATTTAGAATCGCATTCCTCATTACCTATACATTTATTACTATCTACAATAACTATTCCATCTTCTTCTCTTTTTGTAATGGCTTTGACAGGACAAACGGGGATACATACAGGGTCTTCACAATGATAACAAGGTCTTACCAAATAACTAATAAAAACATTTGGAGTCTTCCCTTCTTCATTATAAAGCACTTGCATCCAAAATTCTGGTCCAGCTGGAACGTCATTCCAGTCTTTGCAGGCGACAATACATGCAGCACATCCTGTACATCGAGTCTGATCAAAGTAGAAACCAATCTGCAATTTATTTCACCTCTGGTTTATCTTTACTTACTTGAACAAGACATGTTTTTAAACAAGAAGCCCCATCAGGAGCGTAAGCATTTTTAGTCAAAGTATTGGGACACCCACCCCTATCAATGCCTTCCTCATCAGGAGTATACCATGCACCTTCATGGATGATGATAACCCCAGGAATAATTCGTTCTGTAACCCATGCTTCAATTGATAGTATGCCTCGATCATTATAAACATATATTAAGTCTCCTGTTTTAATATCTCTAGGTTTAGCATCGACTGAATTAATCCAACACCTATGAGGATCAACTTCTTTAAGCCATTCAACGTGGAATAAATCAGAATGAACTCTATTCTTAGGGTGCGGAGAAAGCATTTGTAATGGGTATTTTTCAGTTAATGGATCAAATCTATCTTCCCAACTACTTAAATATTTAGGAATGGAGGGTAAGTTGGGATCATTTATATCAGCTACCCGTTGCGAAAAGATTTCAATTTTCCCTGAAGGTGTCTTGAAAGGATTGTTTTCGGGATCTTCAATTTGTTTTTTAAACGCTACGTAGGGTTCGTCTAATTTTACTCTCCAAATCCCATCTTCTTTATATTTTTCGTAATTGGTGACGTGTGTTTTAATATCTTTTGTGTTTCTCCAAAACCTTTTTAATTGCCTTTCCTCATCGTAGTGTTTAAAATCTTCAATACCCAATCTTTCTGCGAGTTCTTCAGCAATGGTAATATCATTCTTACTCTCTCCAATTGGTTCAATAGCTTTATTCATATATCCAAAATATGGTCCAGATGGCCAAGGGCGAGTTAAATCCGATCTTTCTGCGATGCTAGTTGTTGGTAATATAATATCTGCATATCGAGCAGTTGGTGTCATAAATAATTCAACGCTAACCATATAATCGAGCTTTTTTAATGCTTTTGCATTGCGATTGGTATTACCCAATTGATTTAAAAAATCGTTGCCACAAAACCATCCAAACTTGATGTCGTATGGATAACCACCATTCTTACCTTCTAAAATCTGATCAAACATCTTATTAGTGTGAACTCTCGTACGTAAGCGATGGTTTAAGTTCACGGATCCTCTCACTGAAATTCTATCCGGATGATTTTCTTCTACAGGATTCCTGCTTGGAGGGTAAATAAAAGGTCCAAAAAACATATGAGCTATTGGAATACCCATTAATCCTCCACAAGCTGCGCCACCATGTTGTCCAACATTTCCAGTCATTGCTGATAATGTCATAGCAGCTCTATTATATTGTCCGCCCATAGCACTGCGTGCTGGTCCTTGACAATCCATTAGCGCGGCGGGTTTAGTAGTTGCATATTCACGAGCTAATTCTCTGATTGTTTCTGCAGGTACCTTGCAGATCTTTTCAGCCCATTCAGGCGTTTTTTCAACACCATCTTCTTGACCCATAACATATTCCTTGAATTTATCAAATCCAACAGTATATTTGTCCAAGAACGAATGATCATGAAGATTTTCTGTTATCATTACGTTAGCCATGGCAACCATCATTGCCACATCGGTACCTGGTACAATAGGAATCCATTGATCCGCGACAACAACATCTGTATCTGTGTATTTAGGATTAATACTTATAACTTTAGCACCTTTTTCGTGTGCTTTTATAAGATAATACATAGCATCTGTTCCTGAGTTCATTCTTGCTGGATTCCAACCCCATAATATTATTAACTTTGAATTTAACATATCTTCTCTACTATGGCCCACAAAAGGAGAAGCATATTGAACCATTGTTGCCCAAACGGCACCCTCAGAGGATACATTTCCATGATGGGTGGAGAAGCCACCAAAATGGGTAAATAATCTAATCATTGCGAGGATAGGGTGATGATATGCGCCGAGATAACCACCACTCATAGGAAGAAATATAGCTTCATTTCCGTATGTTTCTTTTGTATATTTTAGTTTTTCAGCTATCTCATCCAATGCTTCGTCCCATGAGATACGTTTAAACTTACCCTCTCCTTTTGGTCCTACTCTTTTCAGTGGATATTTAAGCCTTTCTGGATGGTAAATATGTTTCCGAAGAGCACGACATTTTACGCAGGTCCTAAGTTGGTTTTCTTCATTAACTAAATCGTCCCCCTCAACACGGATAATTTTACCATTTTTAACATGAAATTTAAGAGGACAACGTCCACCACAATCAAATGCTGATGTAGTTCTTATAAACTTAACCTCATCAATTTCCTGTTGTTGGTCTTGTTTTTCCATAAAATCATCTTATTTTGATTATAGATTTGTATTAAATTATATAAAAATATATTACTAATCTATTTCCTTCTTAACCAAATTTAAAGTAAATTTAATCAATTAATATATGTTCTAACTTCTTTAATACGTAATTTCGAAATTCTATTCTAGAAAAACCAGCTTGCCCAAATTGTGGTAATTCACTAGGAAAATCCCCTTTATATTTGTTATTTTGTTCAAGGTTCCTCATATGGCGTTCTACAATAGCAGCACCTAATATTAAACTATAAGTAAAAAAAGTTAACATTCCCGCTTCAGATTCTTTAATTTCTCCTCTTTCAATGGCATTCCTTACTATCCTAGCCGTACCTATTAAATAATTAAATTCACGATAATCTTTTTCAAAAGGTCCTATCTTATCAGAAGGGGGAGATTTTTGGAGATGCATCATACTAAAAGCCCCATAATCTTTTTCAGCAAACTCTAAAAAATTAGTAAAAATTTTCGTTAAAAGATTAGTCATAGATCCTTTATGGTCTTTAATTATTTTAATATTTTCTTCTCGATATTGCTTAAAAAACTTGTTTCTGATAGCTATCCATAACTCTCTCTTACTTCCTACGTAATTATACAAATTGTTTTGATTCATTCCAAGAATTTTAGCCAATCCTCGCAAACTAAAACCATCTCTCCCTTTTTCTAAAAATAATTCTTTTCCTGCTTCTAAGATTTGTTCAAATTGAGCTGCTTTTTTTTCAGGTGAACGGCTTCGAGTTTGTTTTTTATTAGATTTAGTACTCATATTTATCTCCTATTGGTTTCATTTAAAAATGAAATTTATTAGAAATTCTTTTATCAGTTTAACAACATATATATAAATTTTTAACTAATTATTAAGATTCGTGCTTTAAATATAATATGTATATTAGCAAAAATAGCATTTAATGTCATCTCTTTATATTTTTAGATAAAAAAAAAGAAATTAAAGAAAAAATTATTTGATTAAAACATCTCAGTTTTACTTGTTTTTATTATTGTATATCATTTGAAGTGCTTTATTTCCTATTTTATCATAGAGTAATTGTTCTTTATGGCAGCTTCTGCTTCCTTTATTACTCTTTCAATTATATCGTTGACATCATCAATACTATCAATAATTCCGATTGACTGGCCGAGTAGTACTGCACCAGTTTCAGTATCTCCATTATAGACCCTATCATAAGCCCCTAAATCATGTGCTCTTTGCTCAGGAGTTATGGATTGTTCATAAGCTATCATTTCCTCTTTAGAGCTGGGTGCAGGATGTTCTAGAGCATATTTATTTTTGTATAAACGAATAGGACCAAATGCCCCTGTGAAAAGTCCTGTATCTTGTGGTTTCCCTTGTGGAACTAAAGCTTTATACTTTTCGTGAAATTCACTTTGTTTGGAAGCAATAAATCGAGAGCCCATAGCAATCGCTCCTGCACCTAAGGAAAGAGCTGCCGCCAGTCCTTCTCCCGTAGCAAATCCTCCACATGCTATTTTGGGTAAATTAGGAAAAACTTTATTAACCTGTTGTAACAATACAAGTGTTGAAACTCTTTCATACGATTGATGGCCACCTCCTTCAGTCCCAGTGACCACTATCCCATCTACACCAGCATCCACACATTTCTGTGCAAGCCATACTGCAGGTGCTACATGAAAGTGCTTAACTTCCGAATTTTCCCTTAATTCTTGAAATGATTTTGAGCCTGGTAGAATCTTTGAAGATCCCGCAGAAGTCAGCCAATATTTACATTGATCCCTCATTTTTGGATTTCCCATGACTATCCTTGGTAATTTCCTTATCATTTCTCGAACTCCTCGATTATTACGAGAAGTAAGGATATTGAGACCGAAAGGTTTATCTGTGTGTTCAATCATATATTTCAAGCTTGAAATATGCTCCTCAACGGGATCTGTTCCCACTATATTAACATTTGATAAAACACCCAAACCACCAGCCTCACATACTGCAAGAGCTAAATCGCGTGTAAAAAAGGGTCCCATAGGGGCATTAAATATAGGGTATTTTATCCCAAACATTTTAGTAATATTTGTTTCTATCATATTCTTCATTCTTTTGAATTTTTAAAATTATTAATGTTTAAAAATATTAAAAAAATTATTTAAGATTTGATTATATCATATCTACAAATTTTCCAGATTTAAGAAAATCACAAGGTTTTAGATATGATTTACCTAATTTTTCAGCAGTTTCTTCCAAAAGTTTAACTAGTCGTTCATAGTTCTTAGTAGCATATTCCATCGGCCCTGGAAAATTCATACCTGCTAAGATAGCTTCATCGATTACTTTCCAGCTTGATACTACTCCTTCCTCTAAGATTCTACACCCTTCATTGGCATTTATTGCATTAAAAATCTCTTGATTAACAAGACCTGCTTTTTTAGAGAGATCGGGTTGAGGTCTTCCCTTTGACCAGTCATAAAATCCTATTCCTGTCTTTTTACCTAGAGTTCCTTTTTCTATTTGCATTCTTAACACTTTCCCGGGTTTAAAATCAGGAGAAAGTTTTTCGCTATAATAAAGTGATCCATGATAAGCAATATCACGCCCTGTAAAATCTGCTAAAGTCAGTGAAGACATTGGAGTATTCGGACCAGTTAGATCTGCATCTACGTGTTCCCATGGAATACCCTGTTCATATGCTAAATCAATTATATAATTAAAATAAATGCCTCTTGGTGCAAGTACACGATTAACAATAAATCCAGGTCGATCCTTCTGTACACGAGCAATATATCTTTCTCCTCTCAAACAAGGCAAAGATTTCGAAACTTCAACTCCTATATCCATAGATTCTTCTGAGCTTTTATCACCCTTAATAACTTCAATAAGACGCATTAACGGAGCTGGATTAAAAAAATGCATTCCTATTACATTTTCAGGCTTACTACATTTCTCGGCGATCTCAGTGATACTCATTGTGGAAGTGTTCGAAGCAAATATACAATGATCAGGAGAGTTTTCAATAACATCTTTACATAGATTTTGTTTTATATCTAATTTTTCTATAACTGCTTCAATTACTAAATCTGCATCCCTAACAGCTTCAATGATATCTTTAGATGTTTTTAATTTTCTTATATAATCTGCTGCAGTTGAATCTTCAGGCAACTTACCTTTCGATTCTAATTTCTCAAATCCTGTTTTTATGTAATCCAAACCTTTTTCAATAATTTCATCACTTATGTCAACCACTGTGACATTGTAACCTGCCATTAAGCAAACCTGGGCGATGCCTTTACCCATATCGCCAAAACCAAGCATAACTATATTCTTAACATTTGTCATTTATTTCAACTTCAGTTTTTTATAGATATAAGTTATAAATATACATTAAACATTAAATAATCTTTTAAAATAAGGTTTAGTAGAATTTATAAGTTGATGGATCTTTAGAACTTTACTAATCTATTTCTTAAAAGAGAGAAAAGTAAGAAGAGAATCATAATAATAAATTAAAGAGAAATGTTGACGATCCTCAGTCTTCTCTGTATTCTCTCTAATGAATAGATAAAATAGTGATCAAATTTTCATTAACACATTTCATAAAAAGTATTTAAACACCGTATATTTTTTCTAGTTAAAATTTGGTATAAAATCAATAAAGGGTTGTGAATTTAAAATAGAAGCAAAAGAGAATAATATTAAAATAATTAAAACAGGTTGTTGTCACGATTGTGGTGGACGTTGCGTTCTAAGAGCTCATGTAAAAAATGGGAGGATTATAAGACTTGAAACAGATAATGGGGAACAACCACAGTTAAGAGCTTGTTTGCGAGGGAGAGCATATAGGCAGCGAGTTTACTCGGATGAAAGACTTAAATATCCTCTACGTCGAGTTGGAGAGCGTGGCGAAGGACTATTCGAACGGATATCTTGGGATGAAGCACTGGATGAAGTAGCTTCTAAAATTAAAAAGATTAAGAAAAAGTATGGTAATGCTGCGATTTTACTTGTTCCAGGTGGAGGTAATCAAGGAATGCTCCATGGTGTTGTACCTCATGCTTTAATGCTTCATCAAATTGGAGGATATACACGAATGTGGGGAGCTCCATCATATGAAGGCGCGCTATTTGCTTCTATGGCAACTTATGGTACAATGATGACTGGTAATGCACGTGAAGATTTACTGAATTCTAAGCTTATTATAATGTGGGGATGGAATCCAGCAAATACAATTTGGGATCCTGGAACGAGTTTAATGTTAGCTAAAGTTCGAGAAAAGGGCATTAAAATTATCGCAATTGATCCAATTTTTACTGATTCAGCAGCGATTTTAGCCGATCAATGGATTCCTATCCGTCCTGGTACTGATACTGCTATGCTACTTGCTATGGCTTATGTTATTATAACAGAAAATCTTCATGATCAAGCTTTTATTGAAAAACATACTGTTGGTTTTGATAAATATAAGGATTATCTACTTGGATCAGAAGATAATCAGGCTAAAACACCTGAATGGGCTGAAGAAATAACGACTATTTCTGCAGATCTTATAAGAAACTTGGCAAGAGAATATGCTACAAACAAACCAGCATCACTCATTGCCGGATGGGGCCCTGCGAGAACGATGTTTGGTGAACAATATTCAAGAGCAGCTAATGTCTTATGCGCAATAACGGGTAATATTGGAATTAATGGAGGATATGCTTCTGGTTTTATGAGAGCATATTATAGTCGCGAGAGAATTATTTCAGGTGGGAAAAAGAAAGTAGGTCCTGTCAAACCAGAAAAAGAGAAACCTAAAAAACCAAGACTTCAAGATAATCCTGTTGATTTTGGCGCACCTCCTCGTAAAGATAGTTTATATAAATTAAGAGGAGGTACTAATCCGGCAAGTACACGTATACATTGGAATGATTACTATAATGCGATACTAAAAGGTCGCAAAGGAGGTTATCCCGCGGATATTAAAATGGCTTATGTTGTAGCAACTAATCGTTTGAATCAATATAGCAATGTAAATAAAGGTATTAAGGCGTTTAAATCTCTTGATTTTATTGTGGTATATGAACAATTTATGACTCCTACAGCTCAATTAGCAGATATTGTTTTACCTGTTAATACTTTCCTAGAGCGTAATGATATTACAGTTCCTTGGCTTGGATCACCTTATTATATTTATTTAAATAAAGCCATAGATTCTTTACATGAATCAAAATCAGATCTGGAAATATGTAAAGAGCTTTCTAAGAGATTGGGAATAGAACAGAGCTTATTAGATCTACCTGAAGACCAAATTTTAAGATTGTTTACAGCTCCTCGTAAGGATATTAAAAGCTATAATAAACTGAAGAGGGACGGGTATTATAAAGTTAAAGTTGAAGAACCATTCGTTGCATTTAAAGACCAAATTGAAGATCCAAAAAATAATCCTTTTCCTACATTGTCAGGAAAAATAGAAATTTATTGTGAACATATAGCTGAAAAAAATAATCCATTAATGCCTCCGATTCCAACATATCTGATTCATGAAGAACATTATGATTCTCCTAAAGCTAAGAAATATCCTTTACAATTACTTACACCTCATAATAAAAGACGAACTCATTCAACTTTACATAATATTCCTTGGTTAGAAGAGGTAGAACCTCATGCTGTATGGATTAATCCTATTGATGCTTCAAAACGTAATATTAATAACGGTGATTTAATAGATATTTTCAATGATCGAGGGAGAATTAGAATTCCTGCTAATGTTACTGAACGAATAATTCCGGGAGTTGTTTGTGTTTACCAAGGAGCATGGTATAATCCAGATAAAAATGGCATAGATTATGGAGGTTGTGCTAATGTATTAACAAAAGACGGATATTCTCCAGGTGGAGCTTTTCCTATGAATAGTTCCTTGGTAGAGATAGAATTATCCCCAAAAAAAAAATCGGAAGGAAAATAATGAAACAAATGGGTTTTTATTTCAATCAAGAACGATGTACTGGATGTTACACATGCTCAATAGCATGTAAAGACTGGAATGACATACCAGCAGGTCCTGTAAATTGGAGAAAAATAAAAAAAATTGAAGAAGGTAAATTTCCTAACTTATTTTTAGCTTATTTATCTACTGCTTGTAATCATTGTGCAAACCCTCCCTGTGTAAAAGCGTGTCCGACAGAAGCGATCATTAAAAGAGATTCAGATGGGATTGTAGTGGTTGATCATGAAAGATGTATTGGTAAAAAAGAGTGTGGTTCAAAATGCTTAAAAGTTTGCCCATGGAATGTACCCCAATTTAGTAAGAAAGAAAATGCAAAGATGCAAAAATGTGATTTTTGCTTAGAACGATTAGAGCAAGGACAAAAGCCTATTTGTGTTGAAGCATGTCCAATGTATGCTCTTGATGCAGGTCCGATAGATGAATTAAAAGAAAAATATGGTAAAATATTTGATGCTGAAGGTTTTCAATATTTTGAAGAATTCAAACCCTCTATATTATTTAATCCAAAATTAAAGAAATCAAAATGAGTTAAATAAAATATTGAAAGAGTAAACTTATTAATTATAGTTCTCCTTTAGATTTAAGAAATTCTTTATCTTTATTTAAGTAATACACCCAAGCATTTTTTGACATCAAACAATTATCTTGAGCACCTAATGCCTTGAGAAGTTCAATATGAAATTTTCTAGCGCTAATATTTTCAGGTTCAATTTGAATGAGCACATCTAGAACTTGAAGTGCGAGTTGTGCTTGGTTTTGGTTAAATAATTCTTTTGCCCTATTTAAAATCTTTTGTGAATTTCCAATCAGATTAAAAATCTCATTTATCACTTCTTTTTCAGGTCTGGGTAGAAGGTGTGCGGGATTATCATCAAAATAACCATGATACCATCTATATACGTTATATACAAAAAATTCAACACGAGAGTATAATGGTCTAAGATAAGGATTTTTTTCAAGGTATTTTGGTACTTTAACTTTATGAATCATTTCTGTAATATGCATTCCTTGGTTTATAAAATCTACGATTTGATCATGTAAAGTGTGAATTACTTCGATATTAGCATCTAGAGCATCAATAGCTCCTTTATTTTTGAACATTACTCCCGCACCATTACAGAAAACGTATTGAGGCTCTTTAGCACGTACTTCTTCTAACGCTTTTGCCCAATCTAAAGCAAATCGAGTTGGTTTCCATGGATTCCCTATATTTGGAAAGTGCCTGCCAATCATTAGATCACCTATAAAAGCGGCGTTGATCTCTGGTACGAAAACCCAACAAGCATCATCTGTTTCGGCACGAGCCGTATATAATTCGAATGTCTTGTCTCCGAGTTTAATAGTCATTTCTCCTAAAAATGTCTTTGTAGGGTATACATATTTGATTGAGTCTAAAGTTTCAGGAACATTAAACTGCACAGCATTAATATGAGCACGATGCTGAGCCAACATTTTGTATTTATCAAATCTATCTGGTAGATATTTACTCGATATTATCTCAGGATTATCATCCAGAAAAACTGAGGCTCCTCCTACATGATCCATATGCCCATGTGTATAAATAATATATTTGATCTTATCATTAATTCTTTCTTTTACCTGTTTTGCGGTGTGTCTCCTGTTCAAAGTATCTATTAATACAATTCCCTCTTTAGTATCAACCCAACCACAACTAGCAATACGTAATCTCGCTGTATGAACATCTGGTAGGGGATTATTAAATTTTACATCTAAATAACTAAGAACACGGTTTGCTTGAAGTTTTATTGCATCACTTTTTTTTAAATTATTATTTCTTTTTGACATACTAACCAATTCCTTGATACAAGTATAAGAAGTTTTAATCCTTTAATTTTAGAATATATGAATTTTAATAAAGTTGATTTCAAAGATTTGAAATATTAATTAAGTTAAATGGATGTTAATCAAAAAAAAGATTTAATTATAATTTATAATAATTCAATTTAAACACTTTTCAATAAGAAAAAAGTAATGAATAAGAAAGGTTTAAGAAATGTCAACAGAAAAAAAGTTTGAACATGTTCAAATCAAGAAAGCTGAGGAGGGAAATTACGCTATATTATCAATCAATCGCCCTGATAAATTGAATGCCCTTCAGAATCAAACACTTAAAGAAATTGCAGAAGCATTAGAAACAGTAGAACTAGACAAAAGTGTGCGCTGTGTGGTTATACGAGGGACTAAAGAATTCACTAAAAAGCCTGCTTTCTCTGCTGGTGCTGATCTTTCAGCACGAAGAGATTCCCGTCTTGATCCTGAAAATTTAAGACATCGCAGCCATGCAATGTATTTAAGGCATAAATATTACGATTTAATTGAAGAATTTCCAAAGCCATTAATCGCTGCTGTCGATGGTTATGCTCTTGGTGGTGGATTAGAATTAGTATTAGTGTGTGATATAGTTATTGCATCTAAAAGATCCGAATTTGGCTTTCCTGAAATTAGAAGAGGAATCTTTCCGGCTAACGGAGGAACCCAACGCATGATTAGAAATCTTGGTAAAATGAGAGTTAACAGGATGATGTATTTTGGTGAACATTTTACTGCTGAACAGATGAATGAATGGGGATTTATTTCCTTTTTAATCGATGATGATAAGTTTGAAGAATTTGTACATGAAAAAGCTTCTCAGATAGGAAATTCTGCGACAAATGCACTTTTCGTTATTAAAAAGTGTGTTCAATACGGAACTCAAGTACCTTTGAATGTGGGACTACAATTTGAACACTGGGGCTATGCTTTAAATACAACCTCACAAGATGTCAGAGAAGGAGTTACAGCATTTCTAGAAAAAAGAATCCCAAAGTTTCAAGGAAAATAAAATTACTCCTTTTTTATTTTTTTTTTTTTAATCATTATTAATATTAGTTAAATTCAGAGAGAATTATAATAAAAAAAAAATATTAATTTAATTTTGAAGGTTTTCATTAGGCAATAATTAGGATGTCGTTGAGAAAATCATCTTCCTATATACGCCATAGCTTCCGTTAAAGTACTAAAAGTTCTAATTTGATATCGCAAACCTTCGATATCCTGGAATTCTACTAGGAATCTAGCACCATAATCTAGTGCTTCTCCCATATCCTCTCGCTTTACCTCATCAACAACGAAAACTTCAATTCCTTCTTTAGTTGCAGCAACAGCTGCGGGAACAACTCGTTTAATGCTAGAAATTACGGGATATTTTTGAAGTGTTTCTAAATATTTCTGAGCCACTTTGTCTGATACAGAAGGGGGATACCATATAAATGCCACAACATAAGGCAATTTTTTGCACCTCTTTTTAATTTTTAAATGGGATTTCTCAAGTGAAATCATAAAAAAGTATTTTAAAATCCTTATAAGTTTTACTTCAATTTCACCATCTCGGTAAATTTTAAAATAAATGAAATTTTTTACAATAGAAAATGTCATAAAAAAAGAGTGAAAATAGAATGAATTTAAAAGAAGTCTGGTTAATTGATTATGCTCGAACAGCTTTTTCGCGTTCAAGACCACAACAACCTGAAAGAGATGTTTTTGGTGAGATTCGTGGAGATGAACTACTCGCAAATTTATTAATAAAGTTTTTTGATGGTAAATTAGCTGATAAAGGCATAACTAAAAAAGATATTGAGGAAGCATCGATAGGGATCGCTTCAGGTGTACTAGAAAATTGGACCTATGGAGGGAGAATTCCATTATTTTTAGCAAGATTTCCAAATGAAGTATCTTCATTTATGATTGATAAACAATGTGCTTCAGCAGGTGTTGGGATGCATGCATTGATAATGCATATTATGACAGGTAATAGTAAAAGGGTATTAGCAACAGGTTTTGAACATATGACAAGAGTTCGGAGAGTTGGTATTGAACCTGAATGGGAACGATTTACTGACAAGAATAGTAAATTTTATAATCCTGATATTGATATCATGAATTCGATAAATATGTTACAAACTGCTCAAAGATTATATGAAGAAGAAGTGCCACGGTTTACAAAGGAAGATCTAGATAAATTTGGAGTAAGAAGCCATAATTTAACAGTCAAAAACCATGAAGCGGGATGGTTTAAAGGTGAAATTATACCAATTGAAGGCCATGTTGAGGGAAATGTTGAAGAACCAATGATGGTAGACAGAGATATGGCAGCAAGAAAATCTACTTTAGAAGGTGTTGCAGGATTGCGTAGAATAACTACTCCATTTTATTTAGAAAAAAATGGTGGCAAAAAGGGATATATTGAGAGAGAAGGAACTGAAGAAGGTGTAATAACTGCAGGAAATTCATCACCTTTAAATGCAGGTGCTACAGCAGCAGTTCTTATGGAGGCTGAAGAGGCAAGAAAAAGAGGATTAGACCCAATGGCGCGAATTGTCTCAATTGGATGGGCGGCAGTAGATCCAAGAGTTATGGGGCGAGGACCAGTTCCTGCAACTCGAAAAGCATTAGAATATGCAGGCTTAACAGCAGAAGATATAGATTACTGGGAAATAAACGAAGCTTTCACAATTGTAACATTGAATTGCATGGACAAATTCAATATTCCAGAAGAAAAGGTTAATATTATGGGGGGTTCTACGGCGATAGGGCATCCTTTAGGATCAACAGTAATTCGTCTTACTGGAACATTAGCACGCATATTAAAAGACAATAAGGCAAAATATGGTGTTGCAAATGCGTGTGTTGGTGGCGGGCAAGGATTAGCAACTGTAATTGAAAATCTAGATGCTTAAAATCAAACGTTCTATTAAACTTTTTTATTTATTTCAATTTAGAAATTTATTTTGGTAAATTTAAGAAAAGGTAATCTTAATGGTTTATATAAATAAAGAAGGAAAATTCAATGAGAACACGTGGTTAATTGATGGATATTTATTTGGAGGAATGGGAAGTCTATCAATGTATGTTATCGAAAATAATGGCATTCGAATGATGATTGATGCCTCTGAAAAAGCAGCAGTACCCAAAATTATTGAAAAGTTGAAAGAGTTTAATGTTTATCCTATACATAAGATTTTCCTAACGCATTCTCATTTTGATCATACAGATGGTGTCCATGAATTTCAAAAATTGATAAAGGATACAGATATTGAAGTTTTAGCATCGGAAAATGCAATAGAAAATTTAAAAAATCCTAATAAGATTAATGGAGTATTTGGAGCCGAAACGGAATCAATAGAAGGAGTCACACCATTAAAAGATGATCAAATTATAGATTTAAATGGTTTAGAATTAAAAGTCCTAAATTTTTTTGGGCA
This sequence comes from Promethearchaeota archaeon, assembly GCA_048938005.1. GTDB lineage: Archaea > Asgardarchaeota > Lokiarchaeia > Sigyniarchaeales > SOKP01 > Loki-b32. The sequence goes on from JBHLMQ010000018.1 coordinate 47,489, forward strand.
TACGATGGATTCTATTGCGCTATTTGATAAAAAAAATAGGAATATATTTACTGGTGATGCAATTATTGATAAATCTAGTATTTATTACTTCCAACCAACTTTCATGCCACCAGATTTTCATGAAGCAGAATTGTTAAGGACGTTTCAAAGACTTAGGAATATGAAAGATGAGTTGAATTCAATATCATTAGCCCATTATGGAGTATGGAAAGATGAAGAATTCGATCAAATAATAAATAGTATGGAAGAATTACATTTTTCTACAAAAAATTCAATTATTAAGTGGTATAAAGAAAAACCTTCATATAATTATTTAGCTCTCAAGTTTCATGAAAAATTCATACCCAAGTCGAAAATTATCAAGTTAGGATATATTGATATTCTAGAAAGAAATATGGAATGGCTTGTTGAGGGTTTAAAAAGAAGTGGATTTATTTAAAATATCAAATATAAATAACAGAAAAAGATTATTTTACATTAAATATTCAATTTAAAAGGAAATATATTATTTAACTAAAGGTGATAAAATATTGTCAGGATTAAATCTTGATGTTGTTGGAAAAAAATATCCTGAGGTTACTTTTAAATATAATTGGAAAGATGTAGTACTGTATGCTTTAGGGATTGGGGCTCAGGTTGACGAGTTACAATTTTTATATGAAGGATTTTCTGGGGGATTAAAAGTCTTCCCCAGTTATGCATGTATTGTAGCTAGTGGTGGTCTTCAGCTAAACAGGTTAGGAAAAATAGATTTTTCCCATTTTGTTCATGGTGAACAATCTATTCAACTTTATAAGCCTTTTTCTCCTTCTGGTGAGATAGTTTGTCAAGGGGAAGTTGAGAATATTTATGATAAGGGTAAAGCTGCAGTTATTCACATGAAGGTTTCAGGCTATACTAAAGACAGTAAACCGATATTTGATACAAAATGGGTCTTTTTTTATCTTGGTGCTGGAGGTTTTGGTGGTAACCCTGGCCCAAAATCCGAGCCATTAAATCCTCCTGAAAATGTTGAACCTGATTTTAGCATAACTTATAAAACTAATGAAAATCAAGCAGCTTTATATAGACTTAATGCAGATTTGAACCCCTTACATATAGATCCCGAATTTGCCAGTAGGAGTGGGAGATTTAAAGGACCAATCCTCCATGGATTATGTACGTATGGTTTTACAACTCGTGCAATACTTTATAGTTTATGTGATGGAGATGTGGCACGGTTTAAAGAATTTAAAGCACGGTTCACAAGTGAGGTATACCCTGGAGAAACTCTGACCACAGAGGGTTGGAAAGATAATGGACGTTATATAATTCAAGTAAGAACGGAAAGAGCTGTAGTACTGGGAAATGCCTATGCCATTGTAGAATAACTTTTAAAATTTATCCCTTTTTTCTTTTTACAAATTTTTTAATAAAATAATTACTTAAGTTGATTTTATGACTCATATAACAGAATTGTTTAAATTAGATGGAGAAGTTGCCCTTGTAACAGGTGGCGGGAGAGGCTTAGGATATTTTTCAGCTGAGGGTTTAGTTGAAGCAGGAGCTGATGTAGCAATTTGCGGAAGAAATATTCACGGAAAATTAAATACTGCCGTTGAAAACCTAAAAAAAATTGGAGGAGATTGCATATCAATTAAGTGTGATATAAGAAAAGAAGACGATGTAAAGAATATGGCACAAACGATAGAAGATCATTATGGAAAATGTGATATTTTAGTAAATAATGCTGGAATCTCTGATATGGCCCCATCTGTCTCGTATAGTTTAGAACGATGGAAAAAACTCATAAATACGAATGTAACAGGGACGTTCTTATGTTGTCGAGAAATAGGAAAAATGATGATTAAGCAAAAAAAAGGGAGTATCATTAACATTTCAAGTTTGAATGGCCAAGTAGGTTTTTCAGGTGGTATGACGGCTTATGCAACATCTAAAATTGGTATTGTTGGTATGACGAGATCGCTAGCAGTCGAGTGGGGAAGATATAATATCAGAGTTAATGCCATTCTTCCCGGCAATATGGAAGAAGGTATGATGGAAATTCTTCAAGATAAAAATGGTCCAATGTTTAAATCATTTGGAGTTCCCCTATTAAACCTAACTCCAATAAAAAGGTTCGGTAATAGAGATGATATAAAAGGAGTGGTTGTTTTTCTAGCATCTAAGGCGGGTGGTTATATTTCAGGTGCAAAGATCTTAGTTGATGGAGGAATTACTATCAATGGTGGTGTTTAGATCTAATAAGAGAATGAGATTTTTTTTATAAAAATAAAAAAGAATATAAAAATTGATTTAATAATTTAATTCTTGCGTAGGGGGAGCATTCTTACAAATCTTTGGCCCTCAATAAGAGAAATAGCATTTTCAGGACAATTATAAGCACATAAACCACACCCAACACAATATTCTTCTATTCTTTCTGCTTTATCATCATCATTTAATTCAATAGCTTTATTATAGCATATATCTACACATGTACCACATCCTATACATAATTCTTCATCGATGTGAGCTAAGTAATTAGTTGCAGTAACTACAGGGTAAATCAAACAGTCTCTTGCATTTAAGCAACAACAGCTACAGCAATTACAAATAGCTACCTCTTCCTTGCCTATATCACCATATAGATGATACGCTTTATGGACTAACCCTGCATCTTCACATTTTTTTAGAATTTTTAAAGCTTCTTCTTTAGAAACCAATTTAGAGAAACCATGATTAGAAGTATGTCTTGCAGATTTACCTAACGTCATACAAGTTGGCGTAAGTTCGATTTGCTTACAAGGATTGCCTAGAAATTCTTGATGCTGACGACAATAGCAATTACCTACAGCAATATCATCATATTTTTCAATTAATTCTCTAATTTTTTGAGTTGGTAATATTTCTTCTATAGGGACTTGTAATTCTTCTTCCACGATAATGTTAATTTCTTCACCTGTTTCTAAATTTTCTAATATTGGGACCGTACGATCCAGTGGGGGCATTCCACTCAAATCTGAACTCATTTCATCATAATTAGATTGTATAACATCACTTTGCTCTTCATTTAATTGTTGGAATAATTTCGCTACCTTATAATTTTCTTCTGTTTTTTCAAGGTTTTTCATGAAAATATATTCAAATTGCCTATGTGTTGGTAATAATCGATATACCATCACCCCATGACGATTAGGTTGGTTGAACATTACACCTGTTTTTGCTAAAGCATCTACTTTTTTCAATATTTCTTCTTCAGATAATCCACTGCTCTCCTTTAACTGTTCCATTGTTTGGGAGATATTATTCTCAAAAGCCATTACAAGATCTAGATTTTCATCTTTAATGGTATACTTTAAAATATTAAGCAATGTGTCTGAAAATGGATAAGAAAACCCCCCTGCTTTAATCAAAATATTAGCAGCTTTTTTATAATCAGCTTCACTCATTTTTAACATTTATTAATGTAATTAATCTTGTTTTTAAATATTAACTTATGATAATGAAAAAGTTATAATAATTCTTATTGGAAACATTTATTATAAATACCATTGAAATATATAATTTAGATATTAAAAGGTAGAAATAAATTATGATTCCAAAAGAAGTGGAGTATGTATTTCAACCCATTACCATTGGGGATGTGGAAATAAGCAATAGAATAATGATGGCACCCATGAATACGAGATTCGGTTATGATGGATATGTAAAAGATCAATTAGTAGATTATTACGTGGAAAG
>JBHLMQ010000019.1:0-51029 GCA_048938005.1 Promethearchaeota archaeon
CTTTCTTTTTCCTTTCTTTCTTCTTCTTCGATTTCAAAGAGCCATGTATCTATTTTTAGAATTAATTCCTGTTTTTCTCTTGCTGACAAACCAAAGCCAGATTCTTTTTTCAAGTAAATATTAGCATATTTGCTCATTTCCCATATTTTTGTCTGATGAGTAGTGGTTGAGCTAACACCCATTTGCCTCGAAGTTTCTCTAGCGATTTCAAAAGCTTGTCCAATAGATCTCATTTCATAATTTTCTTGAATAATCTTTTTTAAATATAATAGAATGTGTTTAATATCAGGTTTAGGCGGATTGGGTAATGGTTTCAATTCAACCCTTCCAGATTTTAATGTTTCTAACTCAAATTTTTCTGGTTTGTAGTCCTTAATTTCCGCGGGTCTAATATCAGGCTTTTGAATTTCATGTTCGTGAGTGTATATGGTCGGTTCAACTGTTGTAGGCAAAACTGGCGGTTCTTTTTTTGCTTTTCTCTTAAATTGAATTGGCCAACTGATAAATGAATACAGGCGGTCTTCAGCGGAAACAAAAATCGAATGTTTAGACGTTTTTCTAGTGATTGAATCTCTCTGTGTCGAAGAAATTTGTGGCATACCAGAATCTAACATTGTTGATGCTTTTTCTAGAATAGAGAATAGATACATCGGATCATAATCAAGATTAGAGTAAATACTTTTCAAAGAGTTGATATTACTTTCAATTATGCTGAGATTTATATCAGATATTGTGTCTTGTAAAAGTTGATCTGCTGCAAAGGTTATCCCATCTAATCCTGCTGTTGAATCTATGTAAGAAGGATCGATATTTCCTCTCATTTTTTCAGAAATTATAATTTGATTGTAGTAATCCCAGTGAGTACTCAAAATCATATGTCCTTCTTTTGCAATTTGATAGGAATCTTCTTGACGGATTCTTTCCATCATCTCCAGAAATATATCCTTATAAGGTATGAAAACATTTCTCATTAATGCCCCCTTTATGAAAGTTAAATGCTCTTCAGTTTTATAAGACAACTTGACAGGGACTTTTATCACGTCTTCTGCTATGATAACTTCACGATCTTCTTCTAAAGTTACATTTCCTGAAGTAGCCATGTGGTCATATACAAAATCTGGTAACATTAATCCTGTTAATGTTCTATTATCGTAAATATATTTACCAGATTCTAATTCAAATTTTAGGAAATAATATCCCAGACCAAAGAGGTAATGAATTGTTCCTTTTGCAGTTTCAATTGAATAGTCATAACCACTTAAAAAAATAACAGTATCTTCCACAATTTTAGATACAGGATGATGGACATAGGTTCCTAATGTAGGATACCCTAACAAAGCACTCCAACTAGGGATCATGAAAAGTGAGTTATTGGGAAATAATTTATTCTCCATTTTCTGTTGTTCAATTCTTTTCTTTTCAAGCTGTTCTTTTTCAAATTGTTCTTTTTCTAACCTTTCCTTTTCCAATTGTTCTTCATTTATTTTCTCTATTCCCATAATTCAAACTCTGACTCCATTTCTTAACATTTAATATAAAATTATCTATACATAATATAATTGCTTCATAGTAATATATGATTTTTTCATCATATTTTAGTTTAAAAATTTTTTAACAATTTCTCAAAAAATTTGACGGCTAATAAGTATTATCAAGGAAAGAAGTACTGTATTTTCATTTACAAGTATTAATATATATTTTCAGAAATATCCTTTTCAATGTGCTATTAACCAATTGTATAATGCATTAAGTAGTTAATCTCAAATTATTGTTCATGGAAATATTAATTCTCATAAACCCATTTCATGATTCATTTGTAAATTAATTCCACAATATGGGCACTACAGCTAATACATGGATCATAAGCTCGTGCTATCTTCTCAAATTCCAGTTCAATTTTATCTATCTGATTCTTTGCTAGAAGTGTATTACCACTCGTTCGAATGAACTCCTCAATATCATCAAGGAACATAACAGTTGGTGTTATGATATTGGCTGCAGAGATTACGCCATCCTTGACCTCATAATGATGAATCAAGGTTCCACGAGGTGCCTCAACCGCTCCTGTCCCAATTCCTGTTTTATTCGTAGGTTTAATAACTGTCGATTTGGTGCAGCTGAGGATTTCATTAATAATTTCTGGAATACGCTCGAGTGAATAGATTTGCTCGATTGCTTGTGCGTGATTATTAAATAGAGGATTGCGATACCATCTTTCATTGATCAGTTTGTCATGAGCTTCCCTTGCCTTTCCCTTTAGTCTATCACCTAGAAGTAGAACCCTTGCTAACGCCCCAACGGTAAATGGTCTATCTCTATATTTTCCTCGTTTGGCAAAGCTATGACTAACAACTCTTTCCTTGATTACTGAATTATAATTTTCAACGGAGTGCTCTTTACCGTCAGATGTGATGAAATTATTTCCATAATAATCATAATTTTCATGAGGAGGTTTACAGCAGAGGAATTGTGTTTCTCTCTCCATATGATCAGGAATTTCAAGTCTGGCAAAAAGGTCAATCGTTTCAATGGCAAACGGAAGCAACTCCATAGCTTCTTCTTTTATCTTGATAAGTTGTTCCTTTGTTGGTAGTTTTCCGAATCCTCCAATGATTGGGTTTTCACCATGTATAATCCGTCCGCCAATCATCCGCATAATCTTATTCCCAAATTTCTTGAGCTTTAAAGCATTTGTGACAATTTCTTCATACTTATCAACCATTAAAAATGCATTATCATACCCTAAGTAGTCTGGTAATGCAAGAAAGTAGATATGTAAGCTGTGGCTTTCAATTATTTCGCCAAGATGCATAAGTTGACGATATAATTGCGTCATTAAATCGATCTCCACGCCCAAGGCTTTCTCTAAACCTCGAAGAGCGGCGTATTTATGGGAAAGATTGCAAATAGCGCATATTCGAGGTACAATGCTAATGTCTTCCTGAGGGGTTCTTCCTACAACGAGAGTTTCGAAGAGTCTTGGGCCCTCAAGAATCTGGACTTCAACTTTACTAATCGTATTATCTTCAATCTCTACCTTGATACCACCGTGTCCCTCAACTCTGGCTATAGGTTCTATCGTGATCTCATTTTTCTTTGTCATATGATTTTCCTCCCTTTTCAATTAACTTGAGGATTTTATACCCTCCATATCCTTTGATTAATCTTAATATTTCCTCTTTTGTCTTCCCAAAATTTTCTAAGAATTCAAGGTGATAGTCAAAGTTACCATCCTCATTTGGTCCCCAGCAGCCAACGCACGGGAGACCATGATTGGGACAAGCTGAACCACATCCGCCTGCGGTCAATGGACCGAAGCAATATATCTTATCAAGCAATAGGCATCGATTTTCATTGAGTTTACATTCATGACATACAGGGTGAGCATAGGATTCCGGAATTACTCCGTGTATGAGTCTCGAGATAAGAGCGAAAGTCTGTGGTGCACTGATGGGACAACCAGGGAGGTAATAATCTACTTTAACAATCGCATCAACAGGTTGGGATTCAATGGGATCTGTCAAAAACTTAACATCCCCATACACTTTATTCAATCGGTTTTTAAATCCTCCCTCTCCGGCACACATTGCTTGTGGTCCACCATTCACAGCACAGTTACCTATTGCAACTAGTATTTTCGCTCTCTTTCTTATTTTGAGAATATGCTCTCTCTCCTCTTCTGTACTAATACTACCTTCGATGAATGCGATATCAAGTTCCTCTTCAATTGGATTACTCGAAGCCATTACAAAGGAACGAATGTCCACTGAATTAACCAAGTTGAGAATCTCATCCTCGGTATGGATAATAAGGAGCTGATCTCCTGCACATCCTGTGAAGCCATAGATACCAATTTTTGGCTTTACTGAAGGTATTTCAAACTTCCTAACTTTTGCCACTTTAGATCAACTCCCTGAAGTGCAAGGTATCCCAGTATGTGAATACTGGTCCGTTCATACAAGTATAGAGATGCTCAATGGCACAATGTCCACATTTTCCAATTCCACATTTCATTCGTCTTTCAAGTGATAGTTGTATTTGGTTCTTTGGTATCTTGAGTTTCAGGAACTCATCGATTACAAATTTGTACATAACTGGAGGGCCCACCACAACCGCAATAGTTTCACGAGGATCTAATTTGGGAATATTTTTGAAGAGTTTCGTTACTACACCCACATTCTCGGTCCACTCTACATTTGGCTTATCCACAGTATATAGACATGTTATATCATCGCGTTGTTTCAGTTGGAAAAATTCAGTCTTAAAAAGGAATTCATTGGGGGTTCTTGTACCATATAGGAAGAATACTTGATTGAACTGATCTCGATTATCTAAGACATAATATAGGATTGATCGAAGGGGAATGACTCCGAGTCCGCCAGCTACAATGATGAGATCTTTATTAACCATCTGATCCAGCTTAAAGCCATTTCCATAAGGACCTCTGATGTACACTACTTCATTGTCTTTCTTCTGGAAGAGAGCATCAGTTAATATTCCAACCTTTCTAACGCCCAACTCAAGAATACCTGGGCGACTGGGTGTGGATGAAATAGAAAAGGGTGATTCCCCAACACCAGGGATTGATAGCATGATAAATTGGCCAGGATTATAAGAAAAAGACATTGCTTTCTTCATATCTATATGCCTAAGTTGGAAGAATCTGTGGTCTTTTATAAGATCATAATGTCGTACTATTCTAGCAGCTTTCGGCTTGAATTGATTCTCAATTGTTCTGAGCATACTCATTTCTTATGTACCTCCCTTGTGATTAAAGCATCTGCAACTGTAAGGACATTAATTTCAACCGGACATGTTTCTACACAACGTCCACACCCTACACAACCCGGACGTCCATAATCCTTTCCAAATGTCTTCAATTTGTGGCCATACCACAGTCTGAGTCTATCTGCGCGGGATGATCGGAAGTTATGCCCTCCCGCTACTAAACTGTAGTCTACAAACATGCAACTGTCCCAGAATCTATCTCGACGTCCTGTTATTTCATTCGTGATATCAAAAACATCAGTCACATTAAAGCAGTTGCATGTAGGGCAGACCATAGAACATTGACCGCATGATATGCATATCTCAGCGAATTTATCCCAAACCTCACTTTCATAGCTGAGTTCCATGATGTCAGGCATGTTATCAAATTCAAAGCTCTTTTTGAACATTTTATTTCGTTTCTGACGCCATTTCACATATTTCTGAATATCATCATAAGTGACATCCTCATCAAAGAAATCCTCTCGTTCATAGATCATATCATGGCCCAAGCTCGTACCTACCCAAACCAGATAATAATCACCAAGATCAACAAAGAATAAGTCAAATCCCTCCTCCACAATATCAGTATCCGTGGAATGACAAAATGAATTCTCTGTGGGAAGACAAGAAAATCCCACTATTGCCGTGTTCTGTCGTAATTCTGCATAATAGGGATCAATTGGGTCTCTCATGAAAATATCATCAAGTATAAGAAGGCCATGTATTTCACAGGGATGTACTCCTAACACTACCCTCTTTTCAATCATGGAATAGTCTGGAGTAAAACCTTTCTCATTGAAATGAAACATTGTGAAACGCATCGGATGAAAAAGTTTCTTTATTGGAATCATCGGATGTTCATCAGTGACAACTAAGTCTGAGATGTTTTCAAGCTGATCATAAGAAAGTATACCATTCTTATGCGTTGGTCCGTATAGAGTTCCAAATTTTTTCATAGTCTCAAGAAACGCCTCAAAAAACTTTGATTGCATCTTCAATATACGCATGAACGGGACCTTGCTTAGAATTTTATATAAATATTACTATTTTGATTTGGTCAAAAAAAAATCATCAAAATAAATAAAATATTTTTAATAAATTGTTTTATTTTTTAGGAAGCAATTTTCCCTTTACATAATTCATTTAAAAAATTGCTATTGGTATGTTTATTTTATTATATATAAAAATAATGCTAATGTATTATAAGAAGAAGTGAATATTTATGTATCATTAAATGAGAAAGTTTAATAGTTAAAGCAATAATTACTTTAAATTTAATGATCTTCTTATTATTGCCAAAAACAGAACATGACCTAGGATAATAGATGATGTAAGATAGTATTTTCGCTTAAAAGTATTAACATTTACTAATGCTTAATGTTTATCTTTCTCGTGTAGAACGGGATTCTTTATAAAATTATATAAATGATGAGAATATAGAGTTAAATGTAAATAGGCATTAATATGCTTTCGGGCAGAAGGAACATCATTAACATCATAATCTTTTGAGTGCATTACATGTTTAAAATGCTCCGTTATTTCTTCTGCGACAGCTTCTTGAATGTATTTAATTACTACTGAGATATCTTCATCTTTAAGTGCTTTATCAATTCTTGGAATTATTGGTCCTGGATCTAACCCTGCAGGTTTTAAGCCTGTATAGGCTGCATCTTCACCTTCTCGATGAATTCGAACAACCGTCTCAAAAAACCAATATTCAGCGAGATTCTTCGCACTATCATTCCCGTCATTATATATTTTTATAGCTTTTGCAAATGCATCTTTAATTGCTTCTTCTCCTTCTAAATGTACCCAAGGGAGAATTATGTTAACATTTTGTTTTTCTAATGCTTCTTTTGCTGCTAGTACTACTGGTCCATCTAATGTATCACAATGTGGTGGAATTCTTTTCACCTAATTTAAATTAATTACTTATCTAATTGAATATATTGCTATTAAGAGTTGGTTCTATTTTAAACTATTTACATTATTTTTGTCCCAGAGGCCATTGTAAAAAAATAATAAATACAGTTAAATAATAATGAACAAAGATTCAAAGTAAAATTATTTATCATAAATTTATCTTTTTAAGAGTAAGTAGTTGTTCTTGCGGAATAGTATTTTCATTATAGGGAAGCACTTTTAATTGTTCCATTAAAGAGTCAAAATCCTTAATAAAGGTGTCATCTTTAAACTCCTTTAATTCATTATTGATAGCTTTAACAGTTAATTTTAAAAATCTCTTAAAGTCAAATGTTTCATCTATTCTTCCATAAATTAAAAGGATTGAATATAATATTTCCTCATCTTCATAGGTACCATTACCATTGAATAATAAGGGTTTAAGCATTTTATCTGATAAAAAGTACCAATATAATGAAAAAATTAACGCATCATACAGAGCTGCGATTCCTGCCGAAATTTCACCTTCTTCAATTCTTTTTTTACCCGCATTAATATGAAGTCTAGCTCTCAATAAACACTGTTCAATTTTAGGTAAATTTTCATCAATCAATCCAAAATGAGGCATAAAATGTAATCATACAATTTGGTCTACGAATTGAATTATTTAAATCACGCATAGGAGTAAATTTCAATGTAACTAATATTTTTTATAAGTATTTTTTATCTAGAGCTTAATTTAGATAAATTTATAGTACACTAAAGAAACAAAACGGGATTAACAACTTTAATTCAACTAGAGGAAAGAATAAAAAAAATTAATATTATTTAGTTTTAGAAAATTTCTGACTAATGAGTAATCTTATATGAGATGTGCATGCTAGTGTTACCAGCACCATCAAAAATGTCTTCTATATCTAAGTTTGATTACGTTACCATCGCCACCATTTAAAATTATATGTCCATCTTTAAGTGCGTTATCAATTTTTTGGTATTATTAGCCCTGGATTTAGCCTGCAGGTTTTAAGCCTGCATTCTCGAAAATTATAAATTAATAATTTTTGAAATTCTTGAAAAGCATGTTTCGTGCTTTCTTTTACTACAATTCTTGATCAAAATCAATGTCTAAGGGTTGAAAAACGCCTTTTTTTATCAATTGGAGTATGGTTTCGAAATCTTTTGGGGTACAAGTATTATCTGGAATAAGATATATAACATAAAAGTAAGTGAAATCATTCTCTTTCATAAAATTTAAAGCTCTTTCAACAATTTTTTTTTCAGTTTGAGTTAATTTTACATTTTTTTGAAATGAAACAGTAAGTGGATAACGAATTGAAACATTTAAATCGCTCAATATTAATTTTTCTATGCTTCGAAAAGGTATTAGATTTCCGTTAAAAGATTCAATTAATTTACCGTAATATTTATAAATATGATAGGCGAGATTCTCAAGAGAGTACAAGAAATTCTTCGATGGGTTTCTTTTCATTATAGTAATTAATCGTACGTTAACAAAATCTGTCATTATAATTATTGATTCTTGATATTCTACTTTAATTGTTTTTGATTTTTTGGCGCCTTCTATTACTTCAACTCCAAAATTATGAATTGCTTGTAGAAATCCTGCTATCAAGGTTGGGTCCAATTCTTTTTTTTCGAATGGCTGAGAATATAGATCGATTCCTGTTTTAGGATCGAGGATGATTACATATTCCAAATTCATGACATCATTACAACTTTCTAAAATTAAATTTAGCGTATCTCTATGTTTTGATTTAACTTTCTTGGTGATAATGTAGCCTGCGTAGCCAGTGCCAACGCCCCCGACTATAACTAAGCCAATAGTTAAAATAAGTGCAAAATCAATGGGGGGACTGAGATCCCCACCAGCAACTATCGAAATTACATGGGACTGAGCTCCAGCATCAGTTTCATTATTCCAAAAAACATAAGCAAGATAATTTCCCTCAATCGCATTACTCGGAATTGTATAAGTGAAGATATTATTATCCAAAGGAATCACCTTTTTTATTTGATATTTCTCTATACCATTTGGATCATAAAATTTAAAAGTATAATTCCCTGGTAAAGCTGTGGAGCTTAAGGAAAAAGCTAGTTCTTGGCCAGTTTTTAGTTCATTTTGAGGAAAATTAATATTTAAATCTATATTTGGAGAATTTGCTCTTATTTCCCATTCTGTATTATTTTCAAGAAAATTATTAGGAATTATAAGAAAATTATGGGACTTATTAAATATAATTTCTGAAGTGATATTTTGTTGATCCTTAAAAAATAGTATATTAGACCAACTATTGGGATAATCAAATCTAACAGTTTGATTATCAGAATATCTCGTAATCTCGGGATTAATGATCCAATTATTTGTTCTATTGGACATAACATTTACGTGACCATTTGTATTAAAAACATTAATAATGTTAACATTGTAAGATAAATTGAATTTTAAAGTCTGAGTTTTATTATTTTTAATTTTAATATCAACTTTTTTCTTGTTAGCATGGAAATTTATATTTTTTTGCTTTAAGTAGCCTTTACCTTGAGTTTTTCCATTTGATACACTATATATATTTCCATCAAGTTGAGCAGTCATATTAATTTCTTCTGGATATAAAGATGTCTCTACTTTTTGAATTAATTTGTATAAAAATGGGTTTCCAGAAGTACCTACACTCCATTGATTTATATATTCAGAGGTAAATAACTCGGGATTATTAGGATTAATGCTATTATAAGCCCAATAAAATCCTGCATCATTTTTCGAAGATTGTGGAAGAGATGTCCCATTTAATACTAGAAAGTAATTACCTTTATCTAATAAAGAAGAATTAAAATTTTGGAAATACCATCCGGGAGTCTCAGTGATATTCAAATTTGTAGAAGCGTAGATAGACGCATTTGGTCTGTTATTTATGCTATCATATCCTCTAATTTGAATCTGAGGAACACCTGGATGAGATAAATTGTATCCATAGATAAAGACACCATATATAATAGAAGGGTCATTTAATTTAACTTGAACAGCTTGACCATTTGTATATAAACCAGGATTTCTGTTATATACTCTTTTATAAGTATTATGGCTTTCATTTCCTTCTATTAATATAATGTCATTCCCAAAATCAATTTCAGTAAAATTTAATTCAATATCTTTAATCTTCCAACTTTCATTGGGTAAAGTGATATCAATTGAATCAGAATTTATAAAAGATTCCTCTTCAACAGAATTTTCAAGGAATTCAAAATTAACATTTATGTTTAGGAATATATCTTCTTCTTCAATTGAATAAACCTCTCCCAATGAGAAAAATAAGCTAAATACAGTAAATAAAATAACTAGATATAGACTAATTTTAGACTTCATGGTCTCCTTAATATTACTACCTATGTAGAATCTGCACATTTTAATTAAAAAAGTTTTTGTTAATAATTTTCAAAAGATTTTCAAAAAAATACATTGTAATACAATCTACTCCCGATAATGAAGGTTTAGGAAATATTTAAATCAGGATTAAATGTTGAATAAATAATTAGAGGAAAAAATAAAAAAAAATTTATTATTTAGGTTTAGAAAATTTCTATCTAGTGAGTAATTACTAGATAGGATGTAAATGCCAATGTTACCAGCCCCACCAAAAATGTCCTCTATATCTAAGCTTGATGACGCTACCATCGCTGCCAGCTAAAAATATATCACCCCTTGCATTAACTGCAATAGGTGCGGATGTGTCCCAAATAAGTGGATGGTGATAATACGTTGTATGAACTGCTGGAAGATTGATTGCCACTATACGGATATCTAAATTCTCCATATTTACTTTTAAAAGTTCTTCTTTTGCTGTGTCAACTATAAGTAGGTTTCCATTATGATCCCAAGCGAGACCCTTGGGCTTTCCAACGTAGCCATTAAGAAATATTTCTTTAACTCCACTTACAATATCGACCATTGTTATTCTCCCAGCGAGTGCTTCAGCTACATATAGGGTTTCATCCTTGATTACTACATCTATTGGTCCAGATAGATCTCCCGCGACTACTTTTCTGAATCCGGTTAGAAGGTCAACCTCTATAACTTGTCCTAAGCCATATTCTGCAATGTATAACTTTAGATTTTCAGCATCTAATTCCATTCCAGCAGGACTAGCTACTGAATAGGCAAGGTACGTCCAGTTCTCAGGGATGTTTGGATTTACAGCCACCACAACACCATCTATAAAGTCAGCAGTAATAAGAGGATAATCTCCAATTCCATTTGTCATAGTCACAGGCAATGGATACCCACTTGCAGATAACCAGGCATTCGCATATGTTTTATGAACATTTCCTTCGTCGTCAATCCTCCTTATCATTATAGAATCACAAATATAAAGATCATCATCTTTAACAACTATGCTAGCTGCTGAATTTATTCCCATTGGGAAGAGCATGGTATTATCACCACTATCGGGGTCAACCCTCCATATTGTGCAATCATGATAACTGCTGACATAGAGAAAACCATCTGGTCCGAACGCAAGATTATCTAGGCCAGGAAGCAGATAAGTTATTGTTTCTATGGAATAATCATCTGGATTGATTTTTTTAACCGCACCAGTAGCAAGCTCGATGGTATAAATATATCCATCAGGACCAATCTTCAAAGCTATAGGCGTGATCAATCCAC
This sequence comes from Promethearchaeota archaeon, assembly GCA_048938005.1. Classification (GTDB taxonomy): domain Archaea; phylum Asgardarchaeota; class Lokiarchaeia; order Sigyniarchaeales; family SOKP01; genus Loki-b32. The sequence continues at coordinate 11,354 of JBHLMQ010000019.1, forward strand.
TGGTCACAAGAGGGGTTATAACACCTGTATCCATATCTACCTCAACTATGGTCCATGTACCAAAATCAGGAATAACGAGTTTTCCATCCCTAATATCAAATCCTTCAGGTATCGCTAAGGCATCAGTCACTAATCGTGGCGGAGCTACACCTTCAGGATCTAACTCCCATGTACGATTGCCCCAGAAGCATTCAGTCATGAATAAACGTCCAGTTTCTTCATCGTAACTTATACCGTTAGGACCACTTAACCCACGAGCGATGACTTTCTTCATCCCTTGAGAATTAATTTTGTATACTTCTCCAGCGATGGCACTAGTTGCATAGAAGTTGCCCTCATCATCGACTGTGATATCATCGGGAGTAATTACCCCGTGATAAGGACCTACAAACGTTTCCACTTTAGGACCACCCCTACTGTATAGTTTAATTCTGGAAATAGTGTTAGGACTTGTATGACATACATAAAGAGCCCCATCTTGCCCAAATATAAGCCCATTGCAACCTCTTAATGGAGTTGGGTCTACCAAGGTCACTTTTTTATAAGCCCTATCCATAACAAATAATCCCTTTGGCTGCGAATGAATCGAACTTGACAAAGAATAAACTGAAATTGGCACTAACACTAAAGATAATACAGTTAAGCACAATACTGTTTTAGTAATTTTCTTCAATTATGATTTCACCTTTTTTTGACTTATTATTTTTTCAACTATAAAATTTAATTTTTTTAAAATTCACATAATTTATTTGTTTTGGATTAAATTAAGGAGATTTTCTCTCCAAATATTAAGTATATGCCAGAAATATAAAAAGATTTTGATTTTCTTTATGCTTATAAAAACTAAATGTTGTTGAGTTCCAAGATGGGTCAATTGAGAATTTTTATATATATTATTTTTTTATATTTCTTTTCTGTAGTCATAAGAAAAAAAATTTCATAGCGTTCTGACATGTAATATGAAATAATTCCATGTTTTCACATTTCTAAAAGAGCCAATGGACTCTAAAAGACATTTCTGATAAATATAGATAATTGATTCATTGTTTTTTTATTGATTTATTGGATAGGGATATCGATCATCCCTTCTTTAATATTTTAAAATTGCAATCAGAAATACCAAATACTTTAACATACTTCCCAACTAGGTCTTGTGCTGCTTTATCTTTTTCTACAATGTCATAGAATTTTTCAAAATCCTTAAGATCTTCAAATATCAATTGTTCTGTGTATCGATTCTTCTTTTCTGTAATATGATAAGGAAAATATTTTTTTTCTGTTGTCATAGGAAAATAGAGTTCATATCCTAAGCAACCATATGATTCGTAAAAAGGTTTCAGTTTTTTTTCCGCAAAATCAATAAAGGCCTCAAGGTTCTCTTGAGGAACCTCACAAGACCATTGGACTAAAATCATTTTAATTTTTCACCTTGTAAGATTTAACAATTAATAATAAAATTGAACAGAATTTAAATTGGGTGATTAAAACAAGTAGCGCGTTTTAATTTGTAAAGCCTTTTAAATATGGTAGAATAAAAGAATAATATTACAAAAGAAAAAAATCGGATATTAAAAACATTATAGAGTGAGGAATATGATAATTGATACGCATTGTCATGTGTGGGATGAGGAATCCGTTTCTGATGAGCTTCGAGCAATGCTTATTGGGACAGCGGAGAAATTTAATTTTGATGTGAGTCTAATTTTGGATGGGACTCCAGAAAGATTAATAAAGGAAATGGATGAGGCTGGAATAGACAAAACAGTAATACTTGGTTTAGATTATGAGTATCTTTTCCGAGGGCATGTGAGTTATAAGGAATATAACGATCGGGTCGCAGGATATGTAGAGGATCATCCCGATAGATTAATTGGTTTTGCTGGTATTGATCCACGAAGAGGAAAAGAAGCCATCAAAGAGCTTGAGAGGTGTATTGGAGAGCTCGGATTAGCAGGAGTCAAGTTTTGGCCTTTAATGGGGTTTTATCCTGACGATCCCAAATTTTACCCCTTTTACGAGCGCGTTGAAGAGCTTGGAGCTGTAATTTTATGCCATACTGGTGCTGGTCCACAAAAAACATATCTTAAATATTGTAGACCCGCATACGTAGATACTGTTGCTGTAGATTTTCCCAAAATCAAAATTATGATGGCTCATATAGGTGATCCCTGGACAAGTGAGGCTATAACAGTAGCAGGAAAAAATCCCAATGTATATATTGATATTTCTGCATGGGAACCTGTTTTCAAATTTGCTCCATTTGCTTTTTTCCAAACGCTGGTTCAAGCAAAGATGACATGTGGAATAGACAAAATTTTATTTGGTACAGATTGGCCTTTATTCTCTCCAATATTATCACTAGAACAATGGGTAAAAGGGATAAAAAATATAGAATTACCGTCCCCGCTTAAATTGATGGGATTACCTGAATTTACTGAAGAGGAAAAAAGCAAAATTCTTGGAGGAAATGCTGCAAAAATATTTGATTTATGAATTTTCTTATAGTGTAGATATATGGCATTTTTTACATAGAAAAAGCATCTTTAATGGAGAAATATCTAAATCAGGATAAATATTTATTAAGTTCTATAATTAATTATAATATATTCCTAGAATAGAATTTTTTGTTGAAATAGGGTGAAAAATTAATATTAATTTTGGTTTTGAGTCGCTTTGATGTTAGGGTGGGTCCCAAGCTATTTTTAAATGTACCAAAATTACAACCTCAGATTCATTTGGAGCATGTCCCTCTTTTAATGGATTTCTACGAAAAAGGGTTTTTTGTTCATGAGTTTGGTGAAGATAAGAGCTCCAATTTAATATTCACAGTCCCAAGCCCGGTAGCTAGGGGACAGAGAGAAACTATCATGATTACGATTATTTTTAGGAATGAAGAGGATGTGGATCCAAAAAGTTTTCAACGTTTATTGGAACTTTTTGTTTATGAGTTAAAAGAAATAAAAGATCTTTATAAGGGATTTTACAAAAAAGAAAATATTTTTGAGGAGAGTCATCAAATACATAGTAAAATTAAAGATTTATTGAATTCGGTTTATCATTCTTTTCCAAAAGAAACCACCTCTATGAAGGCAAAAGATATAAATCTAGTACTATTCGATTTTTATAAAGAGGGTAAATCTCAAATAGCAAAAATTCTTTTGAAATCTATTTCTAATGGTCAATTTTATAAGGAAAAATCTGAAGAATCAAATCTTCTTTACAATAAAATTTCAATCTCTGAATATTCTATATCTACATCTAATCCATTGGAATTTAATAAATTCCTTAAGTTGCAATTAGAAATTCAAGATGGTTTCATATTTGTGGTTGATGTAACTGATAAAATTTTGTTAAAAGTAGCAGAATTCACCCTTGATTTAATTTTCAAATTGCCAGAATTTACTTTTACACCCTCACTGATTCTTATTGACAAAATAGGAACTGATCGCCTTGAAATTCATAAAATTATAGAGGATTTAAGTGTTAATGAGGAGGAAAACAGAATTATCAAAGGTATCCCTATCAATACTTCTGAAAATGATGAGATTCGCAAAGCTATTAATTGGATTGTCAAGAGAATTACAATTAGCAAAGCACAAATAGTTATTTGAAGTAAAGGAAACGTTTGAAGTTATGATAGAGAAGTTAATTGAGAGATATCCTTAAATGAAAATAGACGCTTTAAGCCCTCCAAATTATTAAAATTTGGTTGTAGAAAATAAAAATGAAATCAAATTAATTTCGCGATCTGTTCAGAGACTCGCATACAATCAAGATAGATCAATCCAAGTCTTACATCTCTCGTGGTAGAGACAGATAATACACCATTGGGTCCTGCAGGTAAGACTAGAAGGTATCCATCTCTTCCCCGAATAAATAATTGTTCAAATTCACCACTTTTTATCTGCATTATGGCGGTTTCGGCTAATGAAAGAAGTGCAGCAGTCATTACGGCAATTGTCATTTCATCAACATCCTGAGGAAGTGCTGATGCTATCACTTCCCCTTCAATAGAAACAATGGCTGCAGCTTTTACTTCTGGAATGGCATCTATTAGTTTTACAAGGAGATTCTCAAGATTTTCTAAAAGAGGAGATTCGACCACTTGCCTGGATAAGAATTCTGTGAATTTAACGCTTTGTCTATCAGGAAGTTCGATGTTTTGTAACTTTTCAAGCTCTTCTTCTAGTTCACTATAAGTTTCATCTGTAATAGAAGTTATGCTATTAAGCTTAGCTTCGAGTTCTGCGATCTTCCTCTTAACTTCACGTTTAAAGCTTGGTTCAGACTCAAGATAATCTTTTAATACTTCGACAAGCATATTGGTATCGATTTGAGGTTGTTCTGAGTCTCCAGGAGCTTTGTATGTATAGATATATTGCCTTCCTCGTTTTCCAAGAGTTTTAATCATTTTATCCTTTTTTAGGCGCATAAGATATGTACGTGTATCCTGTTTACTTAGACTGAGCTTATCTGCTAGTTCATTACTTGTTAATGAATGAGTTTTAAGAACATTCAATATACGATCCTTATTACTCAGTTCAATATCAGCGATTATTTCTCACCCTTAACTTTGGTTTTCCTCACTGTATCGTCTTGGGTAGTAAATTACAATTATAAGTATCAATCTCTTATGCTTAATATGTATATATAATTTCTTCTTAATAATTATGATATATTCTAGTTTTTAATTGTATCTGTATATTATTTGTATATTATCATATATAAATATATGGGGATATGCATATTATTAATACTGCAATACGAACATTTAAATATGCAACTATACAAGTAATATACAAATGTATATACTTTAATATACAAATCAATTTCAAAATTCAAGATTAATAATGAGTATGGCAGAACACAAATATATACGAATACCAGAGGATATCCATTTCCTCTTAGAATTTTGTCGAGAATTATTAAGAATAATTAAAGATAATAACCCAGATGAAGAAATACCTGTTAATGTTGAACAAATAAAAAGATTAAGAGATATTGAGCAAATTTATTTAATCTAAGAATTCAGAATAGTGAATTGAGGTAAACTTAGAATTTGATAAATGAAAATAAAAATCAAAATATTATGACCAATGAAAATAATTTCTTAGAAAAATTAGAAGTTGTTTTAAAAAGGCTTTTGACGAATAATCCAAGTATCACCCTTGCAACTATATCATCAATCGAAGGACTTCCTATTTTTTCATTAAATCCAAGAGGATCTAATGATACAGTAATTTCTGCTATGGTTGCTACGCTACTCTCCTTATCCGAAAGAGCAGTAATAGAAATGAAAATTGGTGAATTTAAACAGTTATATATAAAAGGGAATGATGGTTATTTATTAGTTTTTGAAGCTGAGCAAGCTGTATTAGCAGTTTCAACTACAGAAGAAGTGAAATTGGGACTAATTTTTCTTGAGTGCGAACGTGCTTCTTATGAAATATCAAAAATTTTCAAAAAAGAAAAATAAAGTAAAAGAATTAAATAAATTTATGGAGGTATGAATCTTAAGAAATTGATATAGAAGAGAAATTCAAATCTTTTGCAATATGTTGGTATTATTCTTTTTTAATCATTTGTAATTCTGATTCGATGCCCAGTAGATTCGCTACTTCGACTAATGCTTTCCATTCAGCGTATACGTTTTGCGCTTCTCTTATTTGCCCCTGAGATACCAAGAGTTTATGTAAATTGGCTTTTGAATCCACGAGTCTGACAAACATTGCTAATTTATCTTTATCGTTTTCAGTATTAACATATTTTCTTATAGCCTCTATCGTTTTCGTATCAGTCTCTGAGACGGGAGTTAATGTCTTTATTGCATCTCGAATTTCAAGCATTAATTGTTGATTGGCTTCAAGAAGTTTAATTTGAATTAAACAAAGGTTAATTGCGTCAGAGTATGTTTTACTTCCACTTTTTTCTTTGAATTCGTCTAATTTATTTTTAACAACATCATTTAGTTCTATTGTCGGACTCATATACCTATATAAATATAGGAATTTAACTATTTAAACCTTTATATTAGGATGGTTTTTGAAAGGTTTTTAATTATAGTCTCATGATACTGTCGCAACATTTAAATAATTTTTTTACATCACATGCATTGTAGAGAGAAAATATTCAAAGTAAAAAATGTCGAAAATAAGGCGAAAAAGCATGAGAGAATCAAGAAAATTAGATTTAGAATATAAGAAACTTTTAATAAAGGATATTAAACTTGCAATGAAGCATAAAAAAATACTGAATATGATTGATAGAATTGAATTATGGCGGATTATAAAGTTACAAAAAGAGTTTGAAGGATATGAAGAAGATCTAAAGAATAAAAGTAAATATAGAGAAAGAATACATGTATAGAGTAGAATAAAATTGAACTATATTATTGATGTAAATGAGATAAAACATTTAGTGTGTGTAAAATGCGGTTGGGGGCTTCCATTAATTCCAAGACAAAAATTCCAGGGACTTGAAGTAAAATTTAAAAAAGAACATGAAGGGCATCCTTTAACTGTATTAAGCACTGCTGAATTATATGAGTTAGCAGAAAAACGAGCCGAATTGCGAAGATATGCCAATACTGCCAAAAGTTGGGCAGAAGTGAATAAGGAATGGTTGAATTAAACGGAGGTGTAATAAATAAAATGCCATGTTATTTAAGGTTTCCAAAAGTAAAGTTGATAATTGATAAGCTTAAAGAGAAAGTTAGAGAGCAGGTTCTGGATGAACTCTTAAAGCAGAAAAACGATGAGGAGCTTCATCAAATGTCAGAGGAGGAAATAATTGAGTTAATCTTAAAGATCATTTACCGGCTTAGATTAAAGAAAATGGAAAAGGAAGTAGAAATGATTTATGTTTAATATTAGAATGTGAAATATATATATTTAGATTTTTTTGTTAATATATGGGAAAGAAAAAAATCAGAGTATTATGAAGTTAAATAGAAATGATAAGAATGGGTTTGGCGCAGATTGGTTAAATGCTAATTTACCATTTCAAAAAATAAGTAGATCAACTTCAAACGTTAAGAAAGAGATAAACCAATATATCACTCTCAGGTTGGAGCATGGAAAGACTTTTATCTATGTAAATGGAAGGAGGTTTATTCAATGTATCCGTTTAATCCTAAATATTCCGAAAGATGATGTACACTTATACGACGAGGTTGATTCTATAGATGAAGCCGCCAAATTGTATAGCAATCACGTATTCCAAAATAGAATCGTAAGGGGGCCCATGGCAAGACCTGTGCCAAATCAGCGACATGATATTACTCCTGAGGAGGAATTTTGGGGGCACTGTTCGAATATTCAAGCGTGGGTTGAGCATGACTATGACACGAGAATACTAATGAGTAATATTGCATTTCCGTTATTAAGAGAGTTGGTAAAAGCTGGCGATCCGATGGCAAGAAAAATATTTAAAGAAGAGATTGCTCTGAGACTCGAAAGTGGATACCCTTCCGTTGTTCAGTATCTCCTTAATCAAGGATATATTAGATATTTTACACCTTCTGAGTTTAAAGCAATAATAGAAACAACAGAGCTTATCAAGGGTCTTTCATCTGATACTAAGGTTTTTTCTCGGTTTTTAATATCTTGTGTTAATAAGTTTCCAACGATAGTTGAGGACATTCTTAAGCAAGTTCTAAAACTTCCTGAAGGAAAGAAGTTCATTATTTCGAGCATGAGTATTTCAGATAACGCTATAATGCCCTTTTTGCGATATTCCTTTAGATCGAATCCTCAGTACTTACTCACTCTTAAAACAGCATTAGAAGATCTTTTCAAAGGTGCTGATGAGAAATTAGAGGAAGATATTTTAGATTGTATTCAAGCAATTGAAGATAAACTTTTAGGGCAGGTAATTAATTTCACAAATGTACCAAGCAGGAGTAGATTAGAAAATTTGAGGGAAGTAATTTTCAATAAAGATGTTTTAGAGAATTTAGGGGCTGAACAGAAATTACAACTTGCTTCGAGAATTTTAGGAGAAGTCAAAAAGATTCAGTCGAAATGTCCATACTGCGGGAAGGAAATACCGAAGGGACAAGATACCTGCGATTGGTGTGGGCATAAAAAAGATGATGAAGGTGGCTTTTTCCCTTATCCATATATTTATAAACCTCCTGGAGGGGGAGGGGGGTCTATGAAAGGGAGTGTTGCTGTTGCGATTAAAGTTAAATCTTAATCCTAATATTTCCAATTCTTTTACTTTCTTTATGAGTAATTGAAATTTACACAATTTGGAAAGGTTCGGGATTTTTTCTATCAGATTTTTGGCTTATATATAAAAGGCTTCTAACATTAATAGTAACATAATCGTTATAATTGAGATTATTATTTTAGGAGCAACATGGAGAAATTAAAGACATTATCAGATATATTAGAAGGATTGAAGGAGATTAAACAAGAAGAGAAACCTGAAATGCCTAATTGCGAATTCTGTGGTAAAAGCATCGTAGGCACTAAGTGGAATAAGGAATATCATCATATTAATATTTGTCAAAAACCAGAAAAACGTTTTTTTTGTTCCCGTCAATGTAAATTAGAATGGGTTTTTAAAAATTTTTGATTTTATTCTATTGATAATTGCTTGATATTCAGAGTTATTTTTTAATATAGTTCTAATTTATAAAAAGTATAAACTTCTAAAAACGGAAATCTCAAGGTATTTATGAAATCAAATATTTAGATTTATAATGAAGACAAAAAAGGAAAAAAACGACAATGAGTCGTGCCAATCCACTTACAATCCCAGCGAGTGGAAGGGAAGAACAATAGAAATTGATGATGCTGGGACTGGAGATCTCGTTGGAGACGCCTTCATTGGTTTTCGAGATATGGAAACCGGAAAGATAATATTTCAATCAGTTCCCGTAGGGCTCTATAATAAGGATAATAAGGACGATGATCTCCCGAGAAAGCATATAGTAAAGGTTGTAATCAAGGCTCTTAGAAAACTTAAACACGGTAAGGGAGATAGGATACTTCTATGCAGGGGTAGTTGTTTCGATCTTGTTAGAGAATATTTTAATGAGAATAATATTTACTACGAACCTGCAATTATTGAAGGAAAACTTCAAGATGCCGTGGAAGGGAGATTTATTCAACACCTTAGAAAACTCGGAATAACTTCTAGCAAGCTTACTAAAGAATCGGGTATTCAAAGATATTTTGTATTGTTTAATTGGGTATGTCGAGATTTTCCAAATCGTGAACGCTTCGTTAAGATGGGATTCCCATCTTGGAAAAAAAAATGGAGAAAGATTGCAATTAAGAGATACAAAAAGTATTCTGGAAATAAGTCTCATGAAAGGGATAAAATCAGTAGAAGGGCAAATGAGATATATAGACATATGTTTGAGAATTCTAATTCTTTAAGAGAAATCTCCTTTAAGAGTTTAATTAAGAAATAAGATTTTTTGATTTTTTAGAATAAAGTAAATTATTAAATTTAAGAGTAAAAAGTAAAAATAATATTTAAAATCATTAAACTTTATAAAGACTTAATATGGATGAAATAAAAAATATTGTTGACGATTTGGGAATTGCTGCGCTAGAGTCTAACATGAAAATTGCTGGAGTCGCAGTTGTTTCTGATTCGGGAAATCTAATTTTTCAGACAGAAAATTGGGATCTAACTAATTATACGAACATGATATTGAATGTCATTAAAGGAGACCGCTCATTTGTCTTAAACGATGCAGAATTTTCAGTCGTTGAAACTACTACTGAAGGAATTATTGCAACCAACGTTAGTGGGATGGGACATGTAATTTTTGTCTCTTTTCAAGGAGGGGTGCTTGTGTCATATGCCATGCCTCAAGCAGATCCACCAAAAGCTTTATCCTTTCTTAAAAATTATGCAATGAGGTTGAATGGGAAGGTATAATTGAAGGTTATATACAATTTTAGCTATAATACTTTCAATTTTCTTCTTCATCTACTAAACTTGGCTTTAATCCTTGAATATAAAGTAATTTTAATTCCGAATGACACTACCATGCAGAATGATTTAGAATGGCATTAGTAGGACAAACATCTTGACATGCCATGCAATCGGTACATTCACCGATATTATTTGCCACAACTTTGCCATCTACAAGTTCATACACTTCGACAGGACAAACATTTATGCATTCTTCTGCTCCAATACACAAATCCAAGTCCACTTCAACCCAATGTTCGTTATCTTCCCATCTTTTTAAGTTTACCATTTTTTATGAGATTATATTCAATTTGTATTTTAAGGTTTAAAGATTCATTTTTAATTATTAATTTTTCTTTTAATATTTATAACTTTTAGAGCATTCAATTTTAAGTGTTTAAATCATTACTCCATAAGAATAAAAATTTACTTAAAAAATATGCATTATCTCATTTCCTCATACAAATATGCCAATAATTAACTATTTCCAATTTGTAAACATCTCATTGAAATAGAACCATGCTGAAATCCTTCATGTATAAATTTTACTGGTTCATCTTTTTCTTGTAAAGCGATGGCATATATCAATGGAAGGTAATGATCCCATGTTGGAATTCCCAAATTGGCTACATCACCCATTTTTTTAAAATTTATTAATTTTTGATGATTATGATTCAATATACTATTTTTTACAGTCTCATCAAGTTGTTTTGCCCATTCCATTACCGGTGAATCAACATTAAAATCGATAATCCCTAGATTATGAACAATATTTCCGCTTCCAATTATTAAAACTGCCTGTTCACGGAGAAATGCTAGATTTTTTGCTAATTGATAATGATATTCAATGGTTTTCAAGTTCCATCTATTAAAACCATAATCTAAACTAAGTTCTAAAACTGGGATATCAGCAGTAGGGTATACATGCTTAAGGATTGCCCAAGATGCATGATCATATCCCCATTCATGATCACATATCACATCATAAGATTTAAGTGTATTACATATCAGAGTGGCTAATTCCGGCGATCCAGGACTTGGATAATCAATTTCATAAAGTTGATTTGGGAATCCATAAAAATCATATATCATTCTTGGTTTTTTGGAACATAAAACTCTTGTTCCAGAAGTTAACCAGTGAGCAGAAATTACCAATATACCTTTTGGTTTTGGCAAATCCTTGCCTAACTTTTTCAAATCTTGAGTAAATTTATTATCAGAAATGATGTTCATTGGAGACCCATGCCCTATAAAGAGCACAGGCATTTTTAGTCCACTTTTTTCATAATCTCTCATAATTTAATGAATCTAATTAAAATATTTTACCTTTATTCTTATAAAATATAGTTAAATGAGGTGTATTTTATCTGTTTTGAAGATTTTCAATAACTTTTTGATATTTTTCATGAATTAATCTTTTATCAAAATCCCAGAATTCTTGGAGCATTTTATCCTGTTCTTTTTCAGTGAAATATTTCATTACTGGAATAAAAAAATGTTTATCCTCTTTGTCAATATGCTTTGGGTAAAACTCGGTCAATTCAGTGATTAGATTTATAATCTCATCCAATACTTTAACATTACCTTGTGTGTATTGGTTTTTGGCACCAACAAGTTTACCAACTGTGTTTCTTGCCCATATATGTTCTTCTACTAATTCTTCCATTATCTTAGTATGATTAGGAGAGAGCTCTTTCTTACGTAGATCTCTAAAAAGAATATCTTCTTCCTTACCATGATGAGTTCTATCAGCATACATTCGGATAAAGTCAACAGCTATATCAATAAAAAGGGGATTTGCCTTACCATATTTCTTCATTTTTTCAATTTCTTTTTCCATGAGATTAATCATTTTTTCAATTAGTCTATGTTCTTTCATTAAGGGTCCAATTGGCATCAAATTTTTTTTGACCTCTTCAAAAAATATTTTAGATTTATTAAATCAAATAATTGTACTATTTTTATAAAAATAAGTTAGAACATGTTCTATTAACTTAAAAGTATCAAGTTAATTGAGGAAAAAAATCGAAATAACAATAATTCAATGTGTAAATGAAACCAAAATAGATTACAAATTATTTTCTAATTATTAAATTAGAGAGTAAATAGTAAAACTAATATTTAAACATAATTTTTTCTCTCGAGAGTATTATTGTAGAAAAAAACTAACTGAATTTCACATAATTATAGGGGAAGGCTCATCATTTCTTAGCAGCACAGTTTCTCCTAAACATATGCTATTTTCATTTAACCAAGATTCAGGCATAGCGATGTCCATATGATTTATTTCTTGATTATCAAATTCAAGCAACTCTTTTATCACAAAGCCCTTCTTATTATCTCTTCTTTGGTAAAAGGTGCTTAATAATTTAATAATCGTGTTAATATACTCTTTATCTATATAATGATATGTTGTGTTTGTAAATGATTGAATGGTTTGCTGTAATAACCAATAATTATTAATGAATTCTTTAAAATAGGGTAATAAAATAAATTTATCTAGATACTCGATCCTAGAATAAGCTTTATCAAAATTCCCAATTTTGACATTACGACCGGGCTGTAAATTATATCTCTGAATGGTTCTAAAACTAGTAACAACAATATTTGCGAAACTTTCGAAACTTGCATTTATTCTGGCTAAGTACCAACCAAATTTCCGAGATACAATACTAGTTTTCAAACTATCTTATATAATCAAGTTCCGGTTATAAAAATTTATGTATTCGAATTAAATTAAATACGGATAAAAATTAATAGGACCAGTATAATTTAAAATTAATTTCTTAATTTCCTTATTAAATATTAAAGATACGTTATTATATTCAGAAGAATTTTAATTTAGCAAAATTAAATTAAAAAAACAGTTATAACAAATAAAAGAGGTCAATTAAATTGAATTGTCCAAATTGTGGTACTAAATTAAGGGATACTAATCAGAAGTATTGTGAAAATTGTGGTATTGAACTAATTAACATGAATAATACCAGTAAGCAAGATGTGAAATTAAAACCTCATTTAACTCGTTCTAAAAGAAGATGTTGTTAATAAACATCATATTTCTATGCTAATTTTTCAATAATTTATATTTCATACAAATTTTATTCAATCTGTATTAGTTTTGAAATTCATTTTAAACAGAATTTAATATTTTTTAATCCCTAGATTTTAATTTTAAAAATAGGTTAATAATCTGAAATTGAAAATAAATAACAATTTAATGTGGGGATTATAAAATTAATAGATATGTTATTATTGGTGGAGGTCCTGCAGGAGCTACAGCTGCATTAGAAATAAGGAACTATGATATAGAAGGAGAAATTATTCTAATCTCTAATGAAAATTATCAGTTCTATAAAAGAAGTAAAATAATAAATCTTATTTCAGCGAGTTGTTCTGAGGATGAGCTTTTTTTAAAGGGAAAAAAAGTATATGATGAAAATAATATTAAGTTTATATATAATCATGTTGATAAAATTATTCCTGAAAAGCAACAAATACTATTAAAAAGTGGAGATTTAATTCATTACGATTCTCTTTTAATAGCCTCTGGAGGAAGTCCAATTATCTTGCCATGGAAAGGAGTCGAACTTGGAGGGATATATACTTTATATAATCTTGATGATGCTAAAAAAGTTGCGAAGCACGTTTGTAATGTTGAACGAGTGGTTATAATAGGAGGAGGAGCTATTGCCATGAAAGCTATTCAGAATTTTAAAAAAATTGGAATAGATATTTCAATTATTGAAAAATCTTCTCATTTGTGGCCAATTGGTTTTGATAGAAAAGTTGCTCGCATTGTGGAAAAGAAGATAAAAGAAAATGGAATTCACATTTATTTGGACGAAGAAGTTATCGAATTTAAAGGCGATAATGGGAAACTATCATCAGTAATATTAAAAAGTGGACGAGAGATTCACACTGATCTAGCAGTTATTACGATTGGTATGAAACCTAATATCGATTTTCTTATCGGTAGTGGTGTTAAGGTAGAAAAAGGGATATTCGTTGATTCATATATGCGAACTAATATCCCGAATATTTATGCTGCAGGTGATGTTGCTCAAATTTTTGATCCTCTTTATAAAACTCCAATTCTGCATCCCACATGGGGAAATGCTAAGAGACAGGGTAAAATCGCAGCAAGAAATATGGTGGGAGTTAATGTAGAATATGATGGTACAATTCCAATTCAAACTATTAAGATTTTCGGATTAACAGCAATTGCGGTCGGAATTACCCACTCTAAGAAAAATTTTGATGAACTATCTTGGATTTCATATCAAAAAGATTTATCTAGGAAATTTGTTTTAGAAAACGATCATTTATTAGGAGCGTTGATTTTGGGAAAGAATTTTAATAAGAAAGCTATAAAACCTATATTAAAGAAGGCTATCTTTAACAAAACACCTATAAATGATTACGAGCATCTCCTATTAAAGGAAAATATTGATTTTAATAAAATACTAATAAATATGAAATAAATAATTTATTTTTTGAGTCTTTACACTACTTTGATTATTCAATCTAAATATTATATAGGGAAAAGGTTTTTCACATACTTTATTGATTTACTAATTATTTCTTTCAAAATATCTATATCCACCTCTTTCAAAGTATTAATATAAAGACGAGATTTACTAGTTTTGAACTTTCCAAGTTTACTAAGAAGCTGATGATATTCATCAAAACCAGGCATAATATAAAGGGTAATGCTCTGTTCCTGTGGCGAGAATCCAGTTAAAAATGAGTCTCCCTCAATTCCGGTATCATATTTATAATGATGTTTTCCAAATCCAATAATGCTATCTCCCCACATAATAGGTTCTTCTTGAGTAACTTCGTTCATTAGGTTTAAAATCTTAAAAGAATCCTCTCTTATAGTCAGATTCTCGACCTTTTTGAGGACATCCTCAACATTCTTATCAGTGGGTTTTATTTTTACTGTCATAATGAGATTTTACCAATTGAAATATTAAAATTTTATATTAATAAAATATAACAGTTGTTGGTTTTATAAAATTGCATTCCTTCAATTTTGATGATTTTAGAGATGAAAATAACAAGGTATATTCAAGAAATATTTTCAAAAATCATTTAATAGCTTAAAAATTATATTCTTTAAGTTAAAATTAAAAATTAGGAAATTAGTGATATATGATTTCTAAGCTAGTTATGCATGTTTTATTAAAAGGTGAAGAAGAAAACTATTGTGCTAAATGTTGCAAAACAGTGAACATTATTGAGCGAATTTTTGCATCAATACCAGAATTTAAAGAAAAATTCGATGTGAGTTATGAAGATGTCTACTCACCTGATAACATAAAAATTTATGGGGACTTAACTCCTCCAGTAATCATTATTAATGAACATATTCTAACGGAAGGGCACGTTCCAATTATGAAAAAACTCGCTCGGGATTTGTATAAATTAATTGAACCTGCTTGATTAAATACTTAAATAGATTAAAATTATGAAGGATTTAATTAAAGAAGTAAGGAGAATTATAAAGAAAAATAGATGGTTAGTGTTATCTACTGTTGATGAAGAGGGGCAACCTCATAGTTCAGTTGTAATGTATCAGAGTGATGGATATGATATATATTTTGAAACAGGTGAAGATACACTAAAAGCGAAAAATGTAAGAAATAATCATAAGATTTCTGTGACCATACCATTTAGAAAGAATTTCTTACATAAGATTATCCCTGCGCCACCAGCAGAACTGCATTTTAAAGCAATAGCAGAATTTATTTCGAGAGATAATGAAAAAGCCAGAAAAATCATGGTAAAAGTTTTAAAATACGAGGAAAAAGTTGGGATTGAGGATGGAATAGTCTGGATAAAAATAATACCTTCAAATATCATTTCGACTTTTGGTGTGGGAGTTAAGTTATGGGATATGAGAAAACCTGAGAAAGCAAGAAATCTAATAAAGCTTGACGCTTAATATCAAATAATAGTAGCAAACCGAGAAATTATAAAAAATATGATTTTTTTATTTTTATTCATGTGGCAGAAAAATAATTAAGATCATTATAAGGATGACACCAATTAAGAAAACTAGTGCTTGAATAATCGATTTCTTTAAATTTTTTTCTTTTAACAGTTCAGGCATGAGTTCTGTGCTTGCTAGATATAAAAATCCACCGCCAGAAAACGCTAGAAAAAAGAAATTAAAAAATTCTAATTGAGCTGATAAGAAAAAAGCTAACAGCCCTCCGAGTAATGCAACTAGGGCACTTGCAAAGTTATATAAAAGAGCTTTCTTTTTTGAGAACCCTCCATATAAAAGGATTCCGAAATCTCCAATTTCTTGTGGTAATTCATGAAATAATACTGCAAGTGTGACAATTATTCCATTCCCAAATCCACTTAAGAATGCGACCATTATAATAATACCATCTAAAAAATTATGCAATCCATCCCCAATTAAATTAAGAAGTGCAAAGTTTTTTATCTTTCCACCTCTTTCTACAACTTTATCACTAATTTCGGTAATAGTTTCATAGCAAACTAATTGATCTTCTTTTTCATGAGCATGTCCATGAAACCAATAAATAAATCGCTCCAAAATAAAAAATAATACAAATCCGATAATAATTATAGCGAATAGAAGACTTTCAACAATCCCTGCCCCTCCTGCATTTAATTCTTCAAGATGGTGAAGAGATTCAGGAATTAGATCAAATAAGGCTGTAGCAAGAATTGTACCTGTAGCAAAAGCAACAAGAATAAACAATAGCTTATCTAAAGTCTTTTCTTTAATTGTGATCATAAATATTCCTATTAAACTCAAAAAGCTAATGGCTAAAATCATAATAAAACCTATGAAAGCTTCCAATTGAATCGAGACTCTTTTCTTTTTATTTTTTAATGCAATATCATAGAAAAGGAAGGAATAAAAAGATTTCTAATAAAAATAATAATTAAACTCGTAAATATATAAAATATTTTCGTTTAATGATATGGGTTAAGAGGTATCATCTGGGTTTATGTTAATCAATAAATTCTGCTGTTTCAATAACCGTTTAGAAAATATCTTTACACGTATTAAAAACCTAATTATTTTTCTAAATATTAATAGAACTATTTGTACTGGATAGTACTTTAAATGTATATTTAATTTATTATGGAGTAGCCATCTTAATTTTAAAGTATTTTTAAATTTTAAATAAATATGCTTATGCAATAGCTTTTTGTAATTTGTTAAAGGAAAAGAATTATCTTTAAAATGCTTAATAATTGTCAGAGCAGCGAATTCTGCTGTTTTCTGAGCATAATAGATTCCTTCCCCCCATAAAGGATTTACAATTCCAGCTGCCTCTCCAATGAGAATTACTTTATTTTTATAAATGGGTTTAATTGAAAAATTTCCATAAGAAACTGGGTGTCCTATTATTGGAGAGGTGTTTTCGGTACTTATATGCAAACTTGATATGAAATTTTTAAATGCACTTAACAAATTACCTTTATTTTTTCTGTTAAGAGCTCCTATCCCTAATATAATTTTTTCTTTATTAGGGAATATCCAGTTATAGCCATAATTAACAAATCCAAATGTTATGATTAGTGATTTAAATTGATCATTTTCTAAATCTTGTCGATTTACAAAACATTCTAAGCCTGTACCAAGGTTAAACAGCCAATCTTTATCCCTTATGATATTTTTTCTGATAAATTCTCTTCGAACAATACTATTAACTCCATCTGCTCCTATTAAAACTTTTGATTCGATCACATTTCCGTTCTTTAACTCTATTTTGCAGTTATCTATATCTATATTATCAATTTTTATGCCCTCAATAACCTCAACTCCTAGACTTTTAGCTTTGTTTAAGAGATAATTATCATAAATTGTTCTATCAACAAGAAAAAGGTTATAGACTCCTTTATTTCTCGATATTATTCTTTTGTTTCTATATGTAATTTCATAAAAAGGTGTATAATAATCAATAATCTTATTCTTAATTAAATCTTCAGGGCTATCATTGTAAATTTTTTTTACTAATTGAATTGTTTTTAAGGATAATAAACCTCCGCAAAGTTTGTATCGAGGAAAAAATTCTTTGTCAAGTAATAAAACTTTAAGTTTATTTCTCGCTAATAAAAAAGCAGCTGTTGAACCTCCAGGACCAGCTCCAATTATGATAATATCATAGTTTTTTGATTTTGAGGACATTTACTTAATTAAATCATGAACTTTAGAATATTTAAGGAATATTTTTTCAGATAAAATAATTATTTGCAATAGAAAATAAAAAGGTTTAGATCTTCTAAATCTTTTCTTAATTTAATCTGTGAAATTTGGAGATAATCCCGTGGAAAAATTTAGATTAAATATGAACGTCGATATTTATTATAAAAAGTGGTCCATAGAAATTATATATAATAATTCAATAAAATAAAGATAGAGTAAATTCTAAATTCTTATTATAGTGGTAAGTATGAAGAAGATAGACTTAATTATTTGGGGTTACGCTGCAACTTTGATTTTAGATTTTATCTTTCTTATGATAGTGCAAAGATTTGATGTTTTACTAATTTCAGGGCCATTAGCTTTAATCCCATTTATAATAACACTAATTCGAAGGAAGAGGGAATGATTTGGTTGGTATAATTTATTTTTATATTGATCTGGTAATTAACATTTATATTTTAATAGCGGTTTATTATTATTGCATTAAGACGTATGGAATAAAAGCAACAATTATCACAAATATATGTCTATCATCTTTAATTTTAACACTTATTTTCACAGGTACTTACTCCGTAGCAGATTTAGTATCGGATCTGGAAATTGCAGAACCAGTATTCTTGGTTAACGATTCACTTACTATATTTTCAGTATTTATAGTTATTTTTGAGTTAGCGCGCTTTTCTCTTAAAAAAACAAAAGGAACTGATTTATCAATTAAAGACGTTATAGTTATTTCTATTGTAGTAACTTTATATGGAGTTCTTTTTCAGCTCCTTGTTGATCCAACAGCGGCAGCTTTAGGAGTTTACTACTATCAAAATCCTCCTGCGATGAATATTTTCGGATTTCCAATATGGTTTATAACAGCGTTTGCTATATATGGTTTGTATGCATTTATTTTTTTATTAATTGAACGTTATTATTTCCAAAAAATTAATAGAAACGCTTGAACATAGAATGTAGAGCTTATATCTTTTTAAACTCCTTTAGATTATCTGGTGGCCATGCTCGAGGTGTGGTTCCATCTTTGACATAACGAAAATCGCATATTTTAGCACCATTTCCTATTGACTGAGTACGTTTCAAACCATATCCATATGATTGAGCTTTTGCATAATCAGATATACATACCCATGGCATAAAATGTTCCGCTCCTCGACTTTTGTAAAATTTATACACTCCACATTCATAATAATCCGTTCCAAAAGCGAAAGTTTTACCATCGCCTTCGACAAAGTCAAATACCCAATCACCTGGATATTTGCGTAATTTGGAATTGATAGCTTGTTCTCTTCTTTTGTTTTGATAAGTATTTGAGAAAATGTCATCTGTTGGAGGGATAAATTTATAGAAATTCTCAAATAATTCATATGTTAATTTACCGATTTCATTAAATTTAAGTCCCTCTCTCTTAAAAGCTTGAAGTAATGGTAATAAGAGTGCGGCGTTGATAAGTTCATTGGTCAGCAGATTATCATCACCCCCTATATAGGGGATTTCTGGGAGGAGATTTTCAAACTCTTTCCGTGTAGCAGTGGAAATCTCAATAAATTTGTCCTCCCCGAAATTTTCTATTAAAATTTGCTTTATAATATGCATTGCTGCGTCAAACAACCTCATCAGTATTTTTTTCTTTTTTAAATAATAATTGGCTTCTTTTTCCACGGACATTTTTTTACTCCATTCCAAAGTTAATCCATTTTAGAATATAAGTATGAATTAAAACAGATTAATTAAATTTAATATTACTTTTAATTGAGCTTTAAAGATTTAAAATAATATCTCCTGAACATTTTTCACGAGAATTTAGTAAGCATTTATCGATTTTTGGGTCAATTGTATGATTAATTCCCAGAGCATCCAGCCAGCAACTAACACGATATATTACACCGCATTCATATTGTTTGTTAACTCCTATCATTTCCATACCTTTATAGGCAAAACATCGGTTCATTTCCCAATGCATCCGATTATTTTCAGGGAAGGTATACTTAAAATCCATAAAATCCCCTTTTATTACACTAAAACCATTATTAATAAAAACTTTAAATTGTTCAAACGTTTCTATTTTTACATCTTCCCATCCCATTGCTTTTTTTACTCGTTGCATTTCAATTACTGAAAGGGTTTTAATAGCTGCTTTATTTAGTTTGTTAGCAGTATCAACACCTAATTCACGGGCACAGTTATAAAACCATGCGCCATCGTGAGTCATCCAACATTTAACAAGGAGTTCTTTTAATTGATTTTTGTTAAGTTGATCAAATAACGTCATTTCCATAATAAATACCAAGTTGATTATATTTAAAAAAAGTTAGAATTTTGATATTAGATTTTATCTTTCTTATCGTTGAATTTTCTTTTAATTCATGGGACAAAAAGGAATAAAATCGAAATCCTTATCAATAATATAATGTTTCGTTGAATAATGGGAAAAAGACAGAAAACTGGGTAAATATTTGAAAAAGATTTAAATATGAATGTTATTATATGCACCATTGCATTATTTTAATACTAAAATTGCTTATTTACCTAATTTTTAGGAAAAGCGTTTTGGGTTGTTGTGTAATAGATATATTACGCGTTTAGGCATAGGAAGTCATTATATTATAGGAGATTAAATAGGATTAACATGTATGATGCGATTTTTAAAGTTGTTATTTTCGGAGATGCGGGATGTGGTAAAACTACATTAAGAAAGAGATTCATGACGAATTTATTTGTATCAGACTCTAGCAAGACTATTGGAGTAGATTTTGAAACTAAAGTCTTAAAAATTGATGGTGTGGAAATAAAGTTATTGATCTGGGACTTTGCCGGTGAGGAAAGATTTCGGTTCATTTTTCCTCAATACATATATGGTGCTATGGGGGGGATTTTAATGTATGATATAACAGATTACTCTTCCTTTTCTCATATTAACAATTGGTTATCAGTAATAAATGGGACGAAAGAAAGATTTCCAATTATTTTACTTGGTGGTAAATCTGATTTAGATGAGTTTAGAGAAATCTCCTGGAGAGATGGAAATAGAGCTGCTAAAATGATGAATCTAAATGAATTTTCTGAATGTTCTAGTAAAACAGGTAAAAATGTCAAAGAAGCCTTTGTAATATTAACACGGATGATGTTAAATAGAATGGCACTCAAGAAAACTGAAATTCTTATTACATAAATAAACGAAAATATAGATTGTAAATGGGACTTTTATTTCTGTAATAGTTGTAATATTGCTTGATCATCTGTAATTTCAATCTGAAAGATTAGATTAGATATTAGATAAATATTCTTCTCATAACCATTAATTCGATAAATTTAGATTGAATTTTTTCAAATCCTAAAATTAAAAATGAAATAATATTAAGGAAAGCTTGAGTAACTTCATTTAGGAGTTTAGAATATAATAAATATTTCATGAAAGTTAAAAATAATTCCGAGGAAAAAACCAAATTAAATCGTTCTGGAATCAGAGGAATTTTGCTTTGGTATTTAATGGTAACCTCAGCCTTATTAATTCTATTATTTTGTTCGGGTAAATTTGATTGGCTTAATGCGTGGGTTTATTTTATTATCTCAATTCTGTACCTTACCATCCTGAATCTAATTGCCATAAAAAAGAATCCTAAAATGCTTAATGAGAGAGGAAAAGTATTTCGGGAGGACACAAAACTATTTGATAAAATCTTTATTGTGCTTTGGATGCCTATGATCCTTATTAGCATGTTAATTATAGCATGGGATGTCATTCGATTTCATTGGTCATACATTCCTTTTTGGACGCTATTTATAGGAATAATTTTAACTTTACCTGGTTTTATTCTTAGCCTAACAGCGATGCTCTCTAATCCATATTTTGAATTAACAGTAAGAATTCAAAAAGATAGAAAACAGAAGGTAATTACTTCTGGGCCCTATAAAGTAGTCCGACATCCTGGTTATACAGGAGAAATATTAAATTTAATCGCAACTCCACTCATCTTAGGTTCTTTATGGGGATTTCTTCCTATAGGGATAATTATTGTTGTATTTGTTATTCGTACAGGATTAGAAGATCACACCCTAAGGAAAGAATTACCGGGTTATAAAGAGTATGCCAATAAAACTCGGTATCGCTTAATTCCTTATATTTGGTAAATTAATAAAGAATAGATTAGATTTTTTTAAATCCTAAAATTAAAAATTGATTGTGAGTTTTAACTGTAAATAAAATATTAAAATAGAATTATGAAATTATTATATGTAACAGACATACATGGGATTGAATGGAAACATAACAAAATTTTCCAGTTAGCAATCTCATTAAAACCTGATGTAGTAATAAATGGCGGCGATATGCTCCCTTTTAAAGGAAATCTATTACATCAAGATCTATTTATTATTGATTTCCTTGATGAATATTTTTCGAGATTTGAAGCAATGGAATTATATTATTTAGGTTTATTAGGAAATGATGATTTGAGGATATTTGATAAATTATTTCAGAAAACTTGTGATAAATATTCATTTGTAGTTAATTTGGCACAAACAAGATTCCAGATTGAAGGAAGTAAATATGAGTTCATAGGAATGAATTGGGTTACAGACCTCCCTTTTGGTTTAAAGGATAGGTTACGTAAAGATACTAAAGATTTTGGGCTTCCAAGACAAATTGGAAGACAATATCTTTCTACTTCAAATGGATTCAAAAAAATTGATGATTGGTTCTCATATGTGAATAATCTCCCTACAATTGAAGATGAGCTAAGAAATTTGGTAAAGCCTTCCGATATGAGTAATACAATCTATATTTTTCATAATCCTCCTGCTAATATAGATCTTGATGTAACACATGATGGTCGAAAGGTAGGATCAAAAGCAGAATATGCGTTTCTTAAAGAAAATCAGCCAAAACTCTCGCTTCATGGGCATATTCACGAATCTCCTGACGCTTCGGGTAAATGGTATTCTCAATTAGGGAAAACGATATGTATTCAACCAGGCCAATCTCATCAACATGAAAATTTTTTAAATTGCGTTCTGGTTGACTTAGAAACTATGAATATTGAACGGAAAATAGTTGAAAGAATAAATAACAATAGTATTATTTAAATTTTTTATCAACTTAATTAATTTCATGGATTTTTGGTTAATTTTTTTCGTAATATTAGGAACCTTTACGATTATATTTTTAATTCTGGCATTACCTCGTAAAAAAAGTGAAAGAGTTCCAAGTATAGAATCTCTTGATGCTCCAGATGTTGCAAAGGCTTTTGAGAGAATGGCAAATATTCTTCCTTTTAAATTATTAAGAAGAAAAGTCATTTCAACTATCACGAAGTTAAATCCTACTGGTACTTTAGTAGATATAGGATGTGGCTCAGGCCATTTAATTATTCAAATTGCCAAAAGATTTTCAAACCTTGATCTAATCGGTGTAGACTTATCAGAAGCAATAATTTCAGCAGCAATAGAGCGAGCTGAGAAAAATAATGTGATTGAAAAGATAAAATTTGAAATTGGAAACGTTGACAAATTACCTTTTCCCGATGATTCTATTGATTTTATAGTCAGCACATTTTCATTACATCATTGGTCAGATCCTATACTTTCGTTTAAAGAGATTTCTCGCGTTTTGAGAAAAAATGGTACGTGTTTAGTATTTGATTTTCGCAGAAATTCAAGAAAGTTTTTTTATGGATTATTGAAATTTGCTACTAAGATTGTTGTTCCTAAACCTTTAAAAAGAATAAATGAACCGTTGGGATCATTAATGGCATCATATAATGCAAGTGAAATAACTCAAATATTTTCTAAGATCCCCTCTATTGAAGTTGAAATTAAACCATATCTAGCTTGGATGTTTATTAAAATAAAACCTCAAACACAATAGTTTGTTATTAATAACTAAATCATTTTCTAATAATTATTTTTTGTATTAGATTAGATTTCTGTACTAAATACAAATTAATAGGCATCTATATAAGGTTTTACTTTTTTGTAGAATGGTTTTATAAGCAAGGGATTAACAGAATTTTTCTATTACTAAAGAATTTTTATACAAAGGAGAAATAGATATAATTATTCATTTTTGAAAAGGGGTTGAGAATGTTAAGATCAAATAAACAGATTATTTTTATGTTATTATTTCTTTTTGGTTTGTTATATGTTTGTAATCCTCTTTTTAGCTTTTCTAGTAATGAAAATAACACAATTAATGATATTATACAGAGTAAAGAGTCTAAAAAACAAATAGAACCGAGGTTAACTTCAATAGAGGTAAAAAATGAGACAATCCATACTAACGAGACATGGAGCGGAAATATTCTTGTAACCAGAAGTATTACTGTTTCTAAAGGGGCGACACTTACTATTTTACCTGGAACCGTTGTTAAATTTAAACATTATAGAGGATATAAAGTTCCTGATGCTAGGTTGAGCCTTTTTGTAGCGGGGACATTAAAAGCGCAAGGAGCAGCAGATCAACAGATTTGGTTTACATCTGATGCTGAACCACCGATTAATGGGGATTGGGATGGAATATATATGAATGGCACTATAGATTCTATATTTAACTATACTATTGTAGAATATGGACTTGTGGGAATTGTTCAATTTCATTCTGAATCAGTTGTAGCTAATTCAATAGTTAGATGGGTCAATACAGAAGGACTCTACGCAGAATACTCCATTGTAGAATATGTAAATAACACATTATATGGAAATGGGTATCATGAGATTGCTTTAGAGCAGTTTAATAATGCAACTGTTATTAATAACATATTTAAAAATGGAACTGTTGCCTTTCACTCAGAAAATTCTGAAGCTTATCTTAAAGGAAATTATTTTGCTAATTATAGTGGTGATATTATTTCAATTGCTGCTCATTCAAATGCAACTTTAGAGGAAAATATTTTTGATCCATCACTGCCTCATCCAAGAATTACCGTGACGCCAAGCGCAAACGTAATTCTAATTAATAATGATAATGGAACCATCATCACGTTACCAATTCCAGTATTTGATTATCAAAATGTAAGTAACTATACATTGGGTTATATTCCCGGTGATTCAGAGGATCAATATCCCTATGTGTATACTTTAGAGGACGAAACAAGAAGGGTCGTAAAAAGAATCGGATTAGGATTAAGTTTTGGTTGGGCATTAGAGTTTGCTATGGGTTATCTTTGGCGATTTGATTTTTGGAATATTTCAATAGGGAGTGCCGAAAACTTTATTAGAATGGATCCGACTACAGGGGACTATACTGAAATCGAAAATAATGTTATAGAAAATGCACGAGGTTTAGCGTGGGATGGTGAGTATTTCTTTGGGTATGATCATAGTCAACTTAAAATTTTCAAGTTTTCACTTTCTGGGAATGCGATAGTAATAAATGATTCATTTGATCTACCAAAAAAGGAAGAGGGGGGAATTCAAGGGATGACTTCTGATGGGAATTTTCTTTATATTCCAAGTAGGGGAGGTGCCTTAGTGAGAAAAATAAACAAAACAGGGGCAATTATAGAAGAGATTGATGTTCCTGGAGAAGGTATTAGCGGAGGTTTAGTATGGACGGGCTCACATTTCTGGGGAGTCACTGGTGGAGGAAATCTAACTAAATATACCCACGATTGGCAGATTGTAGGGCAGATTTATCCTGTAGCTGATGGTACATGGGCAGTTGCCTGGGATGGAGACTATATTTGGGCACTTCAGAGAACATGTGAAAGTTGGGAGGATGAGAAAATGTGTCAAATTGAGCCTTTAATCTCAACTATTACAAATTATACAGTTATAAAGGAAGACACACCTTATTCAATAGTAGTTAAATCTAATTCCTCTGATTATGGACTTCGGTTTAATGAATCTCGAAATGAAATTAGCTTTGAGATTTATGGTAGAGCTAGAACCAAAGGATATTGTGATGTATTAATTCCCAAAACAGTTTTACAGGGCAATTACGCTGTATCCATTGATGGGATGCCGATCCACTATATCTTGAGCGAAAGTGACACAGATGTTCTGATTCATTTTGAATATGGGCATAGCTATCATGAGATCAAAATTTTCATAGAAAGTGAAGCAATAGAACCAACAATCCCTTGGAGTCATGTTCTTCCTTTAACTTTGATATTCATAGTGCTATTGAGTGTTCATGTACATCTAAAAGGTAAAGATCTATCCTTTTGATCAATTTATAGAAGTTTATTCTTTTATTTGGGAAAAATTTCTTTAAAATTCTCTCAGACTTTCAATGAAATATTTTATTTGTTCAGTTTTTTCTAGAGGATCTTCATTATAAATATATACTTCAATACCTAATAAATCGGTTGGAGCTTCAATATCGCCCTTACGAAGAATCATAATATTTTTTCTACCAAAATGACCCCATCCCCATCCAACTTCTAACCATACATTTTGCCGAGCACGTCGATTAAAACTCACGTTTTTTATAGGTATATTTTCCTCATTTTGATCGATAGCTAATCCTCCAATATCGTCTGAAGTGGCGATAGCTATTACTCCATCTACACGAGAGGCAAGATATTCAAATTTTTCTGGTAATGTTCTTCCTAATCCGAATTGTTCCCCCATTATGATAGGTTCTGGAATTTTCAAATCGTTTGTCAAATAATCTTTTAATTTAACCCAATCCTTACTACGACCATGAATTATCATAATCTTTGGGTATTCATATATTCCCAATAATTTTAATACAATTTCAAGTTTTTTTTCAGTCCAAGATCCTCGGAGCATCATAAATTCATTTTTATTTTCAATTCCATCTATATTTTCTATCACATCCAATAATTTTTCAGCAGCACCTCCATGGCATCCTATTGGAACGAGTCTCTTCTTGGAAATCAACGCTGCTAATCCAGCAACGTATGTTCTTCTTGCACCACCTATCATACACACAGCATCAGCATCACGAATTGCAATTAAATGAGCTGCTTCCCAAAATGGTTGTTTAGGTGAAGCATATTGGAATAGATCAGGATATTTAAATGACAAAAGTTCGAATGGTGGAGATTTATATTTAGGTCTCATAATTTTAACTAGTGGTCTTTTTATTTCTTTATCTTTAATTGCTTCAATTAGGCCCATAACAACATTATATTCAGCTGTGTGGGGTACACTAGAACCAACTATAACAGAATGATCAAGTTCTCCAATTTTCCTTCCCAAATTAAAACAAGTTCTCTCAAATTCTTTTGATGTACCAACCAATTTCCATTCCTTATTTGTTTTAGGAGTGACATCATCTGTTTCCCAATAACTCCCTAATATTGCGATTTTCAATATTTCTCCCTCTATTCATTATTTTACAGATTATTAAATTTTTTAATTTATTTAAATTAATTGTTTAATCTATTCAGCACTACCTTGGAGGTTTATTAAAATAGAAAATAGTTAGGTAAGAATTCTAAAACACAAACAAAAAAAAAATTAAGATTTTAACTTTTAATTGAGTTAGAATAAATTGTTGAAAAAATTTAGAAGACCAATTATTAATAATTAGAATTGGATTAATATTAATTGTTAAATCGATTCAAATTTAAGATTAAGGAATTGAAATTACCATTGTTTTAGTTAAATTTATTAAAGATATACAAGTAAGATTAGAAGCAATTCCAAGTCCTGGTGCTATTATTTATAATGCTCTTATAAAAATTATTTTAAGTAAAGCAGAATTACGAATTGCTCAAGAAATTATTCAGAAAATAGATAAAGGAATTTTAGTAGATGTGGGTTCGGGTACCGGATTCTTATCAATAGAGATTGCTAAAAGAGCGCCAAAACTGAAAATATATGGGATTGATTTAAGTCGCAAAATGGTTGAGATTGCTTCAGGTAATGCTAGACGGTTTAACAATATAAAGTTTAAATTAGCGAATGCTATTGACCTTCCTTTTGAAAACAATTCGATTGATATTATTGTTAGTACAGGTTCATTTCATCACTGGAAGCAACCATTTAAGGTTTTCAATGAGTGCTATCGTGTTTTGAAGGATGGTAAAGAAGCCTGGATTTATGATGGATGTTCTAAGCCCCCTAATTGGGAAATTATTAAATTAAAACAAAATTATGGCATGTTTCGATATCATATTCTTAACCAGATACAAAAATTACACGGTTTTCCATGGGAAGTATATAATACAAGAATTAAAAGGCTTCTTGAACGCACAAAATTCAAAAAAAACTTTCAAATGATATTAACAGATGGTTGGATGAAGATTGCTCTTAAAAAATAGCTGAATTTATATCAAGAAATATTTGTAAGATAATTTTTTCCTTGAAGATTATTTGAAATGCTGAGATTTAAATGCTGAGATTTTCTTATGAATTCTTAGAGGAAAAGGATATGGGGTATAGATTAGAATGATCGTTATATTATCACATTTTCATACTAAAATAGGTCCAACAGTATTTTATACGTTTCCAAAGACACAATTGGAGGAAGAAATAATAGAGAGAATTATTGAGGTCATGAATCAACCAAAGAAAGAAGAATTTTTGACGCAGACTGTCGAAGATTTAAGGTTATTAAACTATTACTTTCAAATTCACTCAGATTGGGCTCGGGGTAAGAAAGAAATGTTGATGGTCTCAATAAAGATTAATCAGCAAATTTCACCTGAAATTGAAGGGGTTATTTCGATTTTATGTAAAAAATTTTCAGACAAGATGCAATCGAATGAGGATATTTTTACTGGGTTCCATATAAAGGAATTAAACAGATACGATGAAAACGATAAGGAGCGTATAAGAGAAAATGAATCTTTAATCAAAGAATGGGTACAAGATTTATATTGGGAAATTTTCGACGATACGAGAAAAAAATCAGAGGAAGAGAAAATAACAACACTATTAGATGATCGGTATATTTTTGAATCCTTGGAGAAGATGTCAACAGAGTTAAAGAAACTCAGTAAAGAGATAAAATTAAGCGAGGATTTCCTGAGAGCTAACCTTAATATTCGAGAATCAATTTCAAATTTAGAGAACATGATCGATGACCTTTATGAAGGATATATAGAAAAAATGACAGAATTTGATATTGAGGATGAAACCGGTTTATTTTCCACAGAAGAAGAATTAGAGGTGGATATTCAAAAAAGAAAAAAAGAGTTACTTCGGATTTTAGAAGGAGAAGTTCTCAGAAAAAATGATTCAAATGAGTAGAGAATCATCATAATTACTTATCAACATTAGACATAAGCTATGAAGTCTAATTTTCTTCTTTCCATATATGGTTGATGATATTCTTCTGCTTTTTGATAAAAAAGTGGAGCTTTAGAAATAAAAAAAATAATTAAAAGTATGATGTAATAAAGCCGAAGACGATGAATATAAGCAAGCCTGCTAGAAGGTTTATTGCTCCGTAGATATAATAAGCTCTTATATATTTTTTGCTTAAAAACATTAGATCTGCCATATACCAACTCGCTAATCCCCCAATGCCCCATATAGTAATATCAGTTATTATATTAGGAGGGCTATCAAACTTAGCTTTAATATTTATAAAATAAAGGAGTGTATTTTCGATAATCTCCCATACACCTGCAGCAACTAGGATAATTACCCAATAAATAACCAATTTTCTAAATCCCGGAGGATTAATTGGATCTTGCGGATTGCCAGATCTATTTTTGACTATAAAGCCAATTGTAAAAGCCAAAACAAAGAGAGCGATTCCTGTAAGAAGATGTCCCATTGACCAATAATCAAATGAGGCAATTGATAAATTTGTCTCATCTAATGCTAATACAGGGATGTTAAATAATGCGGCAACAATAGCAGTTATAATCAAAATAATGATAAATCCTAGCATTATTAAGAGAGGTATATATCTTTGTTTCATAACTATAAGCACCTATGATTCCATTTTAATTAGAATTTCATTTTTAGTAACATCGAATAAGTCTCCTTTTAATATATAACTTAACATTTTCAATATATTTAAGAAAACTCACTTATTTGTAAGTCAAAGCGTTTTTCTTTATTTCCTTATATTGTTCAATTCTTAACAATGATTAGTCAAATCATCTATTGTTGAAGCTGGGTATTATACCGTTTTTCTCTTTTTTCTACGTATTGTTGGTGATACTCCTCAGCTTCCCAAAATTCTGAGGCTGGAACTATTTCTGTTACAATAAGGTTTTTAAAGCGTTTAGATGCCTCAATTTTAGCTTTAGAATTCATTGCTTTCTCTTTTTGTTCTGAATTAAGATAAAAAATCGTAGATCGATATTGTGTCCCAACATCAGGACCTTGACGATTTAACGTAGTTGGGTTATGAATCGACCAGAATATATCTAATAACTTATCATACGATACCTTAGATGCATCAAACGTAACTTCTACAGCCTCTGCATGACCGGTTTTATGAGAACACACGTCCTTATAGGTGGGATTAGAAAATTTACCGCCAATATATCCCACACGAGTAGATATAACGCCTTCTACTTTACGAAAATTTTCTTCTACACCCCAGAAGCAGCCAGCAGCAAAAATTGCTTTTTGAATGTCCATAGATTTTAATAGAAAAGTAAGAAAATTAAACCTAGGGCTAATTTTCTATAAATTTGATATGAATATCAGATTTTTTTTATAAGCAACTAAAAGTAATGCTTTTAATGTCTATAAGGCATGCATTATAATACTCACAATTATTTGTGAAATGTATGGAATCTAAAATAACTGAAGATAAATGGAAAGAAAAATTAACCAAAGAACAATATAAAGTTCTCCGTGAAAAGGGAACTGAAACACCATTTACAGGGAAATATGTGAAGCATCATCAAAAGGGTGTTTATAAATGTGCTGGATGCGGAGCTCCTTTATTTTCTTCGGACGATAAGTTTAATTCCGGAACAGGTTGGCCCAGTTTTTATAAGCCAATGAATAAGGATAATATTGAAGAAAAAATAGATAAAAGTCATGGAATGGTCCGTACTGAAGTCCTTTGTAAGAATTGTGGCGGGCATTTAGGTCATGTATTTGATGATGTTCCTAAAAATAAGGGGTGTCGATATTGTATCAATTCGATTTCCTTAGATTTCGATAAGAAATAGGAAATTTTATACTATAAGTATTATGACGGTAAAAAAAAGTAACTCAAGATTATATAAGAAAAATTCAACAAGGAATAGGATATACTAAAACTGCGAGTGCCTATGTATTTAGAAAAATAAAAAAATAGGGAAATTATACGATCTTACAATTAAATAATAAAATAGATGAAAATGAGCATAGAAAATATAAAAGAAGTATTAGGGGAAAAATTTAGTCGTGATGCTGATTTTTTAAACTCAGTTATAAATGAATTAGAATTGGCTAAGAATTCGAAAATATTAGATGTCGGTACTGGTTGGGGCTTTATGGCAATCACACTTGCTCTTAATGGTTATGAAGTTATCACTGGTGAACCTGAGGGTGCGAAATGGGCTGATTGGAGATCAAGAGCAAAATTAGTAGATGTTGATGAAAAGATTACGTTCAAACCATTTTATGCTGAAAATTTGCCCTTTGAAGATGCTTCTTTTGATGCTGTATTTCTTTATACTTCGCTACATCATATCGAAAATAAACCTCGCGCGATAAATGAGATGATTCGTGTTATGAAGCACGATGCTTATTTGATTATAATTGAATTGACAGAAAAAGGTGTCGAACTAATAAGACAGCGACATATAAATCATCCTAATGCTGTTGATCCAAAAGATTTTACAAAGGAATTTGATCTTGAGATAAGTATTAAAGAAAGTAATTATCTAAGTGCTTATATCTATAAGAATAAGCAACAAAATTAATTAGCTAATATTCCATTCTGAAAATCCAAGGATACTTCCACAAAATGGGCAATACCACATTTTTTTTCTCCGAGTATATTCACCTTTAAATCCTCGAAATTTTTTGCGTCCTTTTTTATCTACTTCTTTAGCATAAAAATCATATATATGAAGTTCTTTTTTACAATAGGGGCATTTTGGCTTTAAATGAGAAGATGATTTGAAATCATATCCACAATTAGGACAAATTTGTTTAAAAATATCAATTTCTTTCCCACATTTCCAACATCCTTTAACAAACATAAGTTATCCAATTTTGGTTATGAAAAATTGAGTTTCTAATTGTTATGATTAAGATTTAAGCTAATTAAATTTAAATAGATTTCAATTGAATCACATTTTTAACAAATTAATTAATTACTTTCAAAAATTAAAATTAAATAAGGTTTTATGCATTAGTGAAATAGATAAATATCTAGTTATCCTAGTAAATCTCATGCCACAATTAAGTGCTAGAAATGTCTTAAAAGGTAAAGTAAAAAAAGTAACTCATGGCGCTGTTAACTCTGAAATTATTGTTGAATTACCAGGAGGTATTGAAATAGCTTCTATAATTACGAAATTGTCTGCTGAACGGTTAAAATTAAAGGAAGGAAAAGATGTCGTAGCTATAATAAAATCAACTAATGTAATGCTTGGAACTGGTTTTTAATCATAAATAATTTTTAAACTTAAGAAAAAATTTTACATTTCTTAATTTTGATTATTCTTTTTTTTTTTATTTCTAATACTTTTATTTCGAACAGTAATGTCATAAAGCCATTTATAAATACTTAAATTCTTAATATTTATAACAGGTTTAGTGGATACTCTAACTTCTCTAATTTTTCTTAATAATGCGAGAACAACTGTGATCCTTAGAATTCCAGATAAAAGGAATATAAAGTGATAAGAATTTATAAAAGGGAAATCAACAATACTAACAAGAATGCTCCCAAGAAGCCCACCTCCAATTATAGCTAATCCAATCAATGAATTATAGATAGCAATATATTTACCTCGTCTTTTAGATGGAATATTATCGTAAATAAAGTTTGATGTTGCTAAATTGAATGCTGTCCATCCAATTCCACTAAAGATTTGAATACCTAGGAAGATTTGGAGAGGAGTGACGTAAATTATCCAGAATAGGGGTAAAAAAGGAATAATAATTGCTCCAATTCGTAATAGCATAACATTTCCAAACCTATCAGAAAATCTCCCTAATAAGGGAAAAAAAATAAGTCCAACCAAAGTAGATGATAAATTAATAATCATAAAAAGAGAGTATTCGAATTTTAATTGAGTTAGCATATAAACTGAGAAGAAGGGCTTTGCAATCCATTGTGCCAACGTTAGGAATGAAATGAATAAGGTAAATTTTCCAAAATTGCTTTTCGGAAGTTCTTTAATGAATTGGCTGATTTTTACATGATCAGTTGTTTCAAAAAAGAAAGGAGGATAGTAATGCTTAGTATAAAGAAATGCTGAGATTAAACGTGTGACAAAACCAAAAATAAATAATAAAATAAATCCATAATATAGTATATCCTGAAATTTAAACCAATCTAGCAAGAAGGACAATAATATAATTCCAATTAACCCTATTGATTGCGTGATTAGATTTCTTTTAGCAAAATATCTACCCCTATTATTCTCGGGAACAATATCTCCCATTAGTGAAAACCAAGGAGGTGTCATTATTCCTGTGAATAACATATAAATCAAAAATATTATAATCAATATCCAAGGGAGATATGACTTAAAAAAATTTAATTGATATAAAAAAGCAATAATTATGAATAGAGGCCATATACAAGCTTGTCCTAAAATTCCACTTAATAGAATATATTTTCTTGATTTTTTTTCAATTCGATGAGAACCGATAATCTGCCCAATTGGCGACATTAAATTTCCTAAAGAAGATATTAATCCCACTTGAAACACGGAAGAATTGATACTAAGAGAAAACGGAACAATATAGTTATCCGCCAAAACACTACTAAATACTCCAAAAGATCCTTCAGCAATCGAGACTTTCATAGTTTTCTTTTTAAGTTTCCCTTCAATGTAGACATCAATATCATCAAATGGAGCAGAAATTTTTACCACGTACGTTAATTATTAGTACTTTTTTTGAAAAAGAGATAGTTGATTATTAATCACTAAAAATGAACCAACCACATAAAAAATCATTGTTTCCCTGTTAATTTCACTTAAATGGGTAGAAAAACTTTAAATATTCAAAAACATTCAATACAAACTTAAGAATCATATAAAAAACTTACTTTTTTATTCGGTTTAGTTTTTAAAGATATTTCTAGGAAATTAAAATTCTAAATTCTGCTCTAATAACAATATTATAGAAATAGGGTAATTAGGTATAAAAAATATTATTAATAAGCGAGGTTATAAAAATGATAAATGATATTGAGAAAGGAAAAACAAAAATTTTAAACACTCTGAATGAACTACAAAGAAATTCTATACAAGAAAAGGGCGGAGATTTATCAGATAAAGTATTTATTGAAGATCCAAATTTTAGTTTAATAAATAGGGAAAATATAACACATCATTTTTATGATTTTCCAAAATATTATGATAAAGCATTTAATAGAGATGTAAAGAGTGATATTCTTTTTTTCATCAAGTGTTTTCAGAAATATTCTGATATTGAAGTAAAACGAGTCTTAGAGCCAGCATGTGGTTCAGGTATGTTCTTAGAGGTATTACCCCAATTTGGTTTTTATGCATTGGGATATGATTTAAATCTAGCAATGGTGGAATATTCTAAAGAAAGATTGAAAAAGGCTGGTTTAACAAGTAACAATGCTGAAGCTATTGAAGGTAACATGAAAAGCATGAAATTTGAGGAAAAATTCGACGCTGCATTTATTTGCATAAATAGTTTGGGATATTTAAGAGATGCAGAGGATATTTCTATGCATTTCAGATTAATGGGGGAATCAATTAGAGAGGGAGGACTCTATATTGTTGAAATAAGTTGCCAATGTAATGACTTAAAGAATGAGAAAAAACAAGATGATACCTGGTATGTGAAAGACGATGGTCTTGATCTTGAGTTAACTTGGGCAGTCAATTGGTATGATATTGAACATCGAATACGTCACGTAGATTTTCAAATGATAATTAATGAAAATTGGAATAAAACTGTAATAACTGAGTCTCATGAGCTCCGTTTGTGGATATTTGATGAATTTAGACAATTTGCAGAATTAGGTGGGTTTAAAATTGTTGGAATTTATAATCAAAATTATGAAAGTATTGCTGAAAATATCCCTATTAATGGAGAATTGGGCGCATTATTTTTCATTTTGAAAAATTATGTTAATAATTTATAGTTAGAGTTATTTTTTTCCTTTACTCTAAAAAAGCATAATTAGATTTTTATTTTTCATACTTGGTAAGATTATCGAGATACCACTTATATAACAATGGAATATCTTCTATTTTACTAAACTTAATTGTTTTGTCAAGTAGAACAATAAAAATTTTATTATTGCTCCTAATATTGCTTAATGTCTTATCATCCTTAATTTCTATTAATTTATTATCATTTAAATCAATAAAGAACATTAAATAGTTTTCAATGAATACTTTTTCCAAATCCATTTCATATTCAATTTCTTCTTTAATTTCCTTAATAAATTGCTTTAAACTCCTGTTAATGGATATCCAACCTTGAATAAAATTGCTTTGTGTCTTATTCAAAACAAAATATTTCCCAATTATTTCATTTGTGATGGAATTTTTCACCTCATATCATTTTTTGTCAATTATATTCACCTAATTTTTTTAGATCATGTCATAAAAATGAAACATAAGAGATATATTTAAGCTATTTTATTTAGATATGAATATAAGGTTTCTCTGGGGAGCTATTAATTCTCTATGTTCTTGTTATATTCATTTTTACACTCTAATTAAGGTAGATGGCTGTATGTTTTTAATAAAATCTAGGAAATTTTTCTTTAATTGATTCTCTGGCACACAGAAAAGAAATTATGTAATTTATATGCCGCTCTTATAATAAATAGTAATCTAATGACTTTTGGATTACAATTTTACTTTAATTGAAAAATAAATTTAAATCTTTTAATATTAAAAATTTTTAACAAATTAATTCATTATATTAAAATTTAAAATTAAATTAGTTTTTTGACATTCTTTTGAATTAATTTTGCATTTGGAACAATTTCTTTTTCTAATTTTGGAGAATAAGGAATTGGAACATCTGGTGTGTTAATTCTTATAATAGGTTTCTTTAAATATTGAAAACCCTCTTCCACTACAAACGCTGCGATTTCTGCACTCATTGAACAAGTTTTACAACCCTCATCGACAATTATTAACTTTCCTGTTTTTTCAACAGAATTTAAGATTGTATTTTTATCCATTGGAACTAAAGTTCTTGGATCAATAACTTCGCAATGAATATTTTCTTCTTTTAGTTTAGTAGCTGCGATCAAACTTTCTTGTAACATCGCACCTGTAGCAACTATAGTTATATCATCTCCTTCTGTAATTTTTCTTGCTTGCCCAAATGGGATCGTGAAATTTTTATCTAAAGGAACATCTCCAGTAAGGAAATATGTTCTTTTATTTTCAAAAAATATAACTGGATCATTATCTCGTATAGCGGTTTTCATTAATCCTTTAAAATCTCGTGCATCATAGGGTAACACTACTTTCAAACCTGGTACATGCATAAACCAAGATTCAAAAGATTGTGAGTGTTGGGCTGCTCCCATCATGCCAGTTCCAAATGGAACTCTAATAGTAACAGGAACATTAATTTGTCCGCCATACATATACCTTGCTTTTGCAGCTTGATTTACAATCATATCCATGCATACAGTCAGAAAATCAGCAAACATAATTTCTGCAATAGGTCGCATTCCCACCATAGCGGCTCCAATAGCACAACCCAAAATTGCATTTTCGCTAATTGGTGTATCACGAACTCTCTCAGCACCAAATTTTTCTAATAAACCTTCTGTTACATAAAAGCAACCCCCAAACTTTCCAATATCTTCTCCCATTATAAATACAGATTCGTCACGTTCCATCTCTTCTTCGATAGCTAGCCGTATCGCATCCAATCCTCTCATATTTTTAGTTTCTTCAACCATTTTAATTCCCTCCTAACCTCATTGGATTTTTGTATATATCATCTAAGACAGTATTAGTATCTGGTTGTTTACTTTTTTTTGCAAATTTAAAACTTAGCTCTATTTGTGCTAGCGTCTCTTCTTCAATCTTTTGAATGAGAGCTCGATCGATAACTTCATTCTTGATAAGTTTTATTTTATAAGCTTCAATTGGGCATCTTTTTTTCCATTCTTCTTTTTCTTCAGTTGAGCGATATTTATCAGAATCTATTGTCATTTGACCGTGCCACCTATAAGTTTTGCATTCAATTAATGTAGGACCGCCTCCTCCTCTTGCGAGATCAACTGCTTCTTTTACAGCTCTATATACTTCGATTACATCATTACCATCAATAGTGACACCTTTCATACCATAGCCTTGAGCACGAAGTGAAAGATCTTTAATTACTGTAGCTTTATAAACAGGTGTGCTCCATCCGTACATGTTATTCTCTAAAACAAAAATTACAGGAAGTTTCCATATAGCTGCAAGATTCATTGATTCATGCAACATACCTTGGTTTGATGCCCCATCACCAAAGAACGTAAGAACTACTTTGCCTTCATTTCTCATCTTTGAAGCTAAAGCGACACCAAGGGCTAACGGGGGTCCTGCTCCTACAATGCCATTTGCCCCAAGCATATTTTTAGAAAAATTAGCAACATGCATCGAACCACCGCGACCCTTGCATATTCCCCCTTCTTTGCCGTAAATTTCTGCCATTAGTGAATTAATATCTCCACCTTTAGCAATAAAATGACCATGCCCTCTGTGTGTAGAAGTAATATAATCATCCTCATTAATTGCTGCACAAGCTCCAACAGCAATCGCTTCTTCACCAGCATAAGTGTGAACTAGAAATGATTTGATTTTACCAGTATCTTGTGCGATTCTTTCTTCAAATTCTCGAATTAATAACATCTTTTTATAGAGATTAATTAATTCTTCAGAACTCCAACCTTTAAGCAAGTCTAAATTACTCATTATTAAGCACTTATTTTTATCATTAATAGTTTTATATGGTAATTAACTTTTATAAATACTATATCTTTTGTATTCATTTGATATTATTATTGGAAAGATCAGTTATTTTGAACACTGTATTTCATTAAATAGGAATGATTTTTTCATAGAATTAACGTGAAATTAACTGAAGTTATTCAGATAGAATATTCATTTGAATTCTCAAAGTTATGTCACTTAGCTAAAAATCTGTATAATTTGGCTAATTGGTATGTTAGACAGGATTTCTTTAATCTTAATAACCTTTTAACTTATTATGATTTAGATCTTATCCTTAAAAACAAAAAGGCTTATCAGAGCCTTCCTTCTCAGACGTCTCAGCAAATTCTCATATATGTGAGTAGAAATTGGAAGTCCTATTTCAGAGGTTTAGAGGAATATAAAAATAATTTCAAAAAATTTAAGAAAAAACCTAATATTCCACGATATAAAAAGAAAAATGGAGAATCTGTAGTAATTTTCACCAACCAACAATGTAAGTTAAAGCAAGGATGTTTATATTTTCCAAAAAGTGTAAATATCAGCCCAATTAGGACAAGAATTACAGAAAGATTAAGAGAAGTAAGGATAATCCCCTTAGGGGTAAAATATAAAATTGAAATTGTTTATGAGAAAGAAGAGAAGGATTTAGGATTAAATAAAGAGCATATCTTAAGTATTGATTTAGGATTAAATAATCTCATAACTGCTGTAAATAATAATGGATGTACACCATTTATTATTAAAGGTGGGATGATAAAATCAATAAATCAATATTATAACAAGCAGTTAGCATATTATAGAAGTATTGAAAATAAGAAAGGCAATTTTACTGATACAAAACGAATTCAAAAACTCCATTTAACTCGAAATAATAAACTTACTACCTTATTTCATCGAATCTCTAAGAACATTATTGAATATTGCATCAAAAATAACATTGGAACAATTATAATAGGATATAATCATGGCTGGAAACAAAAGATCAATATAGGAAAAAGAAATAATCAGAAATTTGTACAAATCCCTTTCCTGAAAGTAGTACAACAGATCGAATATAAAGCTAAATTAAAAGGATTTTATGTCTTAACTATTAATGAAAGTCATACTTCCAAATGCTCTTTCTTGGATAATGAACCAATCAAAAAACATAAAAAGTATATAGGAAAAAGGATTTCTAGAGGGTTGTTCAAAACCTCCAACGGTATTTTACTCAATGCTGATGTGAATGGGGCATATAATATCATGAAAAAAGCATTCCCAAATGCCATTTCGGCTGATGGGATAGAGGCATTCGGACTAATGCCACAAATAATACGACAAAACGTAACTGATATTATTATTTGAAATAAGATGAGTATGTATTTACTCATTTTAATGGTCTGTACTTTTCAATTTTTATATATTTAATAATATCTTTTAGTTGAGGTTAATTCTAGGAAATATTTGTTTTCTGAAAATTCTTTTAATAATTAAAATATATTAAAATTACAGAAATATAGAAATTTTTAACCTAACAAATTGTATTAAAATTAAAACAAAGAAAATTAAA
>JBHLMQ010000005.1:0-44155 GCA_048938005.1 Promethearchaeota archaeon
TCGATATTATAATCAATGGTTGCTCCATTAATAGCGGTATTTAAGTTAATATCCTCGTAATAA
This sequence comes from Promethearchaeota archaeon, assembly GCA_048938005.1. GTDB lineage: Archaea > Asgardarchaeota > Lokiarchaeia > Sigyniarchaeales > SOKP01 > Loki-b32. Next base: position 64 of record JBHLMQ010000005.1, read on the forward strand.
ACTATAATATTGAAGGTTTTATCAGATCTAAAGATTGCCTCTTGCTCTGGTGTTATTAGGTTTAACTCCGTTTGTCCCATTATGGTTAAGGTTTTTTCGATAAATCCTGCTGCGGTGTCATTATTCCAGAACACTTGAACGCGGAATTCTCCATATCCAGTAATAGTGTCAGATATGTCCCATTTTCCGAGATAAAATTCTGAACCTGACTCGAACGTGGAATTGGTTGATGTAAAATTTAATTTATCGTTTAGAGCAGCCGGGCTATATACGCTTAAATTGATGATTCCATTACCTTGAGCTATCTTTTCTTTAAATGAGGCGTTGAAATGAACTATATCTGTATAGTTTAGAACATCGACTGGATTTGTATCTATATAGGTATCAATTGATTCGAGCAGGTTTTCCGAAGTAGCAGTTAAATGCCAATATGTACCATTACCTGCATTGTTAACTTCAATTATTTTATAACCATTTTTATCGGAATGTATAATACAGTCATCTGTTTTATTTATTGATCCATTAAAAACATTAATATTATTCCAGCTGGAGGGAATTGTGAAATTTGTCTTATAATCACTTAACCTCGGGTCAAAATAATTTAATCCCCCAGTTCGGGATACATTCCATAAATCATCTTGTTCGCTTCCAAGAACTCTAAAAGAAGAGCTCGCCTTTAAATCCGTCTTAGTATAATTAATTTGAACTTTAGTTATATCACAAGAAACATCCCACCAATCTGCTGTAATTTCGAATTCCAATTGCCCAGTAGAACTTGAATAATTCTGCGTCGAATTCCAGTACCCAAAACCAGGAATATTATTATCTCCAATTACAGCAGTATTATTTATCTTTAAACCTATATCCTCAGGCTTTGGAATGTTTTCTACAGGAGATAATTCAACCTTCAAATTTAAATCATAAGTAGTATACGAACCTATTTTAATTAAGGTCCAATTTACACCTAATAATTCATATGAAAGTGAATCATCGGGATTGGTAGGGGGATTATCCACACCCATTCTCCATAACATCCCATCACTATCTAATCCATTATCTCTCAACTCGATATAGAATGTATCGTTTGCTGTTTTTGATGGATCTAACAAGATGGGATTAAAAAAATCAGAATAATTATTTAACCATCCTTCAAAATGAGCAAAACTCATTTGCCCTCCAGAGCATATAATAGCTATATCATCATCTGGTTCATTAATTCCATTAACCCAAGTTGAGTTAAGCACCCTGGCTACTAAATCACATTTATTGTTCTCATTATCATCAATATAAACATAGGTAGAAAGATTGACCAAATAAGATTTTACATGGACTTCAAAACTCGTTGCTGCAACTTGATAATCGATAGATTGAAAGGAAGCAAGTTGATCTTCAATAGTAATTGTTTTATTGGGAGCATAAATATTATCAACAGTAATATTAACATAAGAAGAATTAAACATTATATCAGTTGGGCAAGGTAATAAAAATTTATTATTGTTTGAATCTGATGTGTTTAATGCTTTATTAAAAGAATTGTTTAGATATGATTGGTGTAAAGTAATATTGATATCTTCTCCACTTCCTTCAACACCAGAAGAATAATCTGCGGATTTTAAATTTTCACGTAAGTATTGATTATTGTTATCTAATTTAACATTCAAATGATTGAATATGTTAATACTAATGAATGATAAACCAAGAATTAGCCCTAATATAATTAATTTTTCAATTTTAATTAATTTATTTTTCATTTTAATTTCTAAAAATGTGATTATTGGATTAAGTATAAAATTGACAAAAAAGTATTTAACACTTTTGTAGTAAATTAATATTTTATTCGGAGAAAATAATGAAAACGTACGAGCTTTCCATAGAAATTGAAAAATTAAAAATTTTTTAGGCAACTTTTATTTATTTTTTCTTTCTATTTTTCTTTCAATTTTTTAGTTATATTTTGGGCAAGTTCAGATCCGACTATGTCAATTCCATTAATTGCCCATTTAAGTTGCTCTTTTATTTCTTTTTAGGCGACGGATTTCTTTAATACAGTTAAATCTACTTTTTTCTGCCAATTCTATACCAATGTATTACTAAAGCAAGTCCTGGAATTAATAAAATAATAGCCCATACTATTATAACCGAATCTATAGCATATCCTAAAGCCCACGCATCTGGATTACCCATCGAATTTAAAAACAACCAATATCCAATACCTCCAATCAGGAATATCGTTCCTCCGATTAAAAGTATTGTTCCTATAATACCTGTTTTCAAAATTTGAGACCATTTCTTTCTTTTTTAAAGATAGAAGTTCACGTGTATATTTATCACTTTCAATTATTTAACATTTTTGTAGTTAATTAATATTTTATTAGGAGAAATGATGAAAACGTACGACTTTTCCATAAAACTTGAAAAATTTTGTATATTTTTTGCGCAAAGCTGACACATTAAACATTATCTAATATCCATAATGTTAAATAAATGGATGTACAATTAATATCTAAATTATAAATTGACTCTATTTTAAAAAGTAAAAGGTTCTTAAAATGAAATTTATTGATTTATCTATTCCAATAATTAATCCTGAGGAGTTAATTTTTGATCCTGAAATGATGGAATTATCTATAGAGTATAATAATCATGATCAGGGTGCTGAGCAGATGGGAGAATTATTTGAATTAGTACCAGAAACTCATTTACCAAATGGAAAGGGTTGGGCATCAGAAAAAATTACTTTGAGCACGCATAATGGAACTCATATGGACGCGCCATGGCATTTTGCTCCGATTCAGGATAGAGAAAAAGGAGAAAAAAGAGCTTTAACAATTGATGAGATTCTTTTGGAATGGTGTATTGGTCCACTCATTATTCTTGATTATACTAATTATGAGGATGGTTATGTATTAACACCAGAGGATATCAATAATAAGCTAGAGGATATTAATTACCAATTGAAAGAAGGAGATATTCTGTGCATTCACACTAAGGCATCTCAGTATTATGGAACTGAAGAGTTTATACATCATGGAGTTGGTGTTGGAAGGATGGCAACTTTACATATTATTCGAAAAGGAATTCATATTGTTGGAACAGATGCTTGGAGTTGGGATGCCCCTTTCTCTATTACTGCTCAAAAATGGGAACAGGATAGAGATCCTTCTATAATTTGGGAAGGTCATTTTGCCGGTATTGAATTGGGTTATTTTCAAATGGAAAAGTTAACAAATTTAGATAAGGTTCCTCCTGTAGGAGCTACGATTTATTGTTTTCCTATAAAAATTGCTCGAGCCAGTGCTGGTTGGGTTCGTGCGGTGGCAACTATTCCTGAATAATAAATAGAAAAAAATTTTAAAAAAAGATTTATTCTTCTTCAAAAATATCTTCTACTAGTTTATCATCATCATCTTTTTTGAAAAGAGAGAGTGATCCAGTCCAATCTTTTAATATATCTAAGTATTTTGTTTCAAATTTCTTAACAAATTCTTTTAAAGGTGTTCGAACTTCAGTAGTTTGATTTCCCTTAATAAATAAGGCTCCAAAAATGCGATTTCCATATTCTAAAAGAATTGTGATATCTCCATGGTCAATTTTTTTCAAAGCCTCAGCAGATTTTGTCATTTCTTTAATAAATGAGGTAATGGCAGAAAACATTCCTGAAACCAATCCCGGATCCTGAGTAACATCTCTTTGAAAAGAATAATTATAAACGCCTCGTCCATCTTCATAAATAATATAGAGTCCTTGTTTTTCTACATGTTCAAAAATGTAACTAAATTCTGTTTGCCATATATTAATGAGATTATTATTATAAAGATATCGTAGAGTAAAGTAGAATCTCTTCTTCTCATTTTCATCAACTGGTTTTAATTCTTCAAGTAATTTACTTTCTGCTAGTGCATTCATAAAAGTTTTTACTTCTTCACGCTCTTGTTCGATATCTTTTAGATCAATACCTTCTTTTTTAGTTATTAAATAAGATGTTTTGCCTTCGATGTAATCATCAAAAGTAGGAAAATCACTCACTGTTGAGAAAATTACTTTTTTTATATGTTCTTCATCAATAGGTATGTTTTTACTTACAAATGCCTTTCTAAAATAGAAAATCAGTAAACCCCACAATATTACATTAAAAACATATCGTGTATACAAATACGGTACAGCTAAACCATATAATAAACCAGTCAAATTTGCTTGCAAACTTGCCGTTCTTAATGTATAAAAATTAAATCCAAAGATTTTAGTATAACTAGTCTGTCCAGTTATCCAATAAATGTCCCCACTCCCAATAATCAAAAGAACTGAAAGAGTTACGATTATAGGGAGGTAAACTACAATGCCTAATCCCGTACTTTTTAAGAATTTTAATCCATAAGCAAAAATCAGAGTCAGAATTATAGCAGGGATAATTTCTGTTATTATAATTCCATAAATAATTAAAAGATCGAATTTTAAAATGTAATAAAAATCTGGATTAATAGTTGTGTATTTTCCTGCGTTATATATTGCTGATTCTTCAGCGCCAAATAGAGGGGCGTATACATAGTTGGTTAGTACCAAATTTAAAACAAAGTAGGTTACCAGAGCTAAAGCTCCAAAGACTAACATATAGTAAAAATTTTGCGCATTTAACTTCTTTTTCTTTCTGTTTTTCCACCAATTAATTAATTTGACAAAAATCATAATTGAAATTGGTTCAAAGATATCTAAAAATAAAATAAATATTATTGAAGCCATGATAAAATACGCAAAGAAGTAAATAATTATAACAATTGATGCTGTGTATTGCATTGCGAATAATATGATGGATAAAATTGACATTGGGGCTCCAATCGTATACAGGCTTTTGTATGTTTGTTTTCTAATTTGTTCACCAAAGAATCTCCCTTTTAAGGCGATTTGACTGGAGAAGAGCAATTCAATGCTAAAAATTAAGACTGCCAAATATACAAATAATATTTCTAAAAACCATCCTAAAGCTGTTTCGCCTGTAGTTAATGATTCCTCTTGAAGGCCCGAAATTTCAAGTATAACTTGTAAAAGATAGAGAGAGATAGGTAATAAGACAATCATTAATTTCAGTATTTCCTTCTCTCGGGACCAATTATTTCTAATCAACTCTCTTTTAGTTCGTTCTAATGGGCTCTCTTTTATTTCATAAGTTAGTTGTTCTAAATTTGATCTCAGTGAACCCTCTTCTTTCCTTAATCTATTCCATACTAATATTATTGAAATAAAGGGGGCAACTAAAAATATAAATGGTAAAGTTATTATGGGGTAAGAGAAAAATTGCGCTATAAGTGAACCTAAATGTGTAAAGATATATGCAAATCCATATGCAATATTACCTACTTCTGCTGGAGGTACAACTAGTTCATTAGGAGTTTCTCCCACCTGAAAAATTATTGGAAGAATCCAGTAGATCAAGTAAAATACTATAATTCCTAGAACTACTCTTAAATACAATTTACCTATAGTTTTTTTCCAAATGAAGAATAAGGGAATAATTAGGAGTATTATAGGGAGTGCATTTAGGAATATCATAAAAATAATTTCTATAGTGTCCATAATAATTACAATTTTTTCGGATTATTAAAATTCAAATTTATTTAAAATAAATGTATGTAAATGTTATTATAATAATTTAGGTATTTTTGACTATTTTAAATTTTATAATGACCCTAAATAATAAAGTAGGAATTATTTTAGATGATGATTTTGCATCGAAACATAATCCCTCTTACCCCCATCCGATTTTTTTTTCCTATGAATCTCCCCTAAGAATTCAATCTATATTAACTTATTTGGAGAGTAAAAAAGTTTTTGAAGATAAGAGAATATTTAAACTAAAACCTAAATCAATTGATGATTCTATAATTGAATTAGCCCATACTAAGTATTATATCGATTCTATAAAACATCTTTCAAATTTAGGAGACTGTTTATTAAATGATGAGGTTTTTATTACATCAGATACATTTGAACTAGCTAAAAAGGCAGTAGGAGGGGCGATACAAGCAATTGAACAAGTAATAAATGATAGTGTAAATCAATCCATTGCCCTAATAAGACCACCTGGTCATCATGCTTTGCGGGAAAACGGCTCGGGACTCTGTATTTTTAATAATATCGCAAATTCTATTCTTTACTTACGAGAAAAGATCCAATATAATAAAAAAATTGCTATAGTAGATATTGATAACCATTTTGGTGATGGTTTAGTACAATATTTTTATGAAGATCCGAGTGTACTTTATTTTTCTATCCATGAATATGATTTTGTAGAAGGAGATATTGGATTTATAAATGAACTGGGCGCCGAAGAAGGTCTTGGCAAAAGTATCAACTTTCCAATACCAATGAATTCTAATGACGAAAATTTTTTAGAAGCTATAGAAATACTTGAACCTATTCTTAGAGAATTTAATCCGGATCTTATTATAATTGCAGCTGGTTTTGATATGTATTTTGCTGATCCTATAGGGAACTGCTTATTAACCACTTTTTCATATTATAAATTTACTGAAAAACTATTAGAAATTGCTAAAGATATATGTGAAGGTAAATTAGCTTTTATTCTCGAGGGGGGATACAGTTTAATAGGTTTAGCAGTCTGTGTTCATTCAGTTATTAATGCTTTATTAAAAGAGAAGTATGAGCAACCTCCATCTGAATATATAGATTTCTCAAATATTTCTAAAAGAAATGAAATAAAAAAAATAAAATCTGCACTCAAAAATCTTTTAGCGAATTATTGGACTTCAATGAAATAAAAAAATCAAAAATTTTACACAAAATCGGTTAATTTTTTTGCATATTCTTGAGCTGCGAAAAGTGTATCACGAGGCCCAACTTGTGGGTTAATGTAGCAAACTAATCCTCCAGTGCCTCCGATTGGCACAGGACAAATAATAATGTGCCCTTTACCAGCAATATTTGTCCCAATTTTTCTTTCTTCTGTATTTTCTACTATCATATACTTTATTCCTTGAATAGTAATACTACTGATACCTTTTTCACCTAGCTTCAGCTTTTTGCTAAGAAGTTCATTTATTAAGTCGAGATCATTAGTTAAATCCCAATTTTCTGTTTGAGTTAATAAAGTCCCATCTTTACTTATTATAGCCACTCCAAAGATGTTTTGTTCTTCATTTAATAAATCATCAATAATTGCTTCAATTTCGGACATTTACACCAAATATTTATTATTAAATTGTTATAAATAAAATAAATAAAATCAATTATAAATTTAAATATAATTTAAAAACAAATTGAAAAAATTACGGTGAAATTATTTGGCATTAAGAATGTGGAGAAAAGCTATTCTTCTATCTCTACGTGAGAAAAAAATTTTTACTGTTTTTACATTGATTTATACAGTTTTAATATTTCTTACATCGCTCTTCATAGATTTAGGACTGAGTGGTCAATTAGGAGATTTAGCGTGGTATTTTGTTTTTATCTTTTTTGGAGTATCTTTATTCCTTTCCTTACTCTACGCGTGGATTTTAGTATCAAGAAAGAGACGTGTATGGGCAACATTCAAGTGCATAGGATATACAAATAGAAATATATTAGTATTAGTTTCAGGAATGATATTTTTTACTACTCTCGTGGGATTTTTAATTGTTATTGAGGTACTATTCCATTTTGCTGCCGGCGCTGCATATTTAAATCAAGCAGGCGTAGATTTTGGCCTTACAATATTAATTGATTTAGTTCCAGTTGTAACTACTAGTGCGATATTTATTGCTGTTCAAATAATAGCTTTCATTTTAGCATACAGAAAAGTTCTTAAAGTTCGGCCAATAATAGCCCTGAAAAAAGTTGGTGAATAAGGAGGTTAAAGAAAAATGTCATCTGATAAAGATATTATGATTGAAGCCATAGATATTAATAAAGAATATAGAAGAGCAGGCGCTATTATTAGAGCATTAGCAGATGTGAATCTAAGAGTTAGATCTGGTGAATTTGTTGTTGTTCAAGGCCCTACTGGTTGTGGAAAATCGACACTTCTCAATGTTTTATCAGGATTAGATTTACCTGATTCAGGAAGGATAATATTTGATGGTGAAAATATTGCAAGAGCAACAGAAGATAGATTAAGTAAGCTCAGACGTCAGAAAATCGGTTTTGTATTTCAAGATTTTAATTTAGTTAATACATTAACTGCTATTGAAAATGTAGAAGCTGTTTTATGGCCAACAGTATTACGTCAAAAAGAAATTGAGAATAGAGCAATTACAGCCCTAAGAGATGTTGATTTGCTTGATCGCAAAGATCATTACCCTGTGCAAATGTCAGGAGGAGAGAAACAGCAATGTGGTATTGCACGAGCAATAATTCATAGACCAAGAGTAATATTAGCTGATGAGGCCACTGGAAATTTAGACCCTGAATCAGAAAAAAAAGTAATGAATCTATTAAAGAAAATAAATAAGGAAATGGAGACTACAATCATTTTTGTTACACATAGAGATTTATCCCAGTACGGAACAAAAACAATCCGAATGGATAATGGTAGAATTACTAAAATACAATAAAATTTACTTTATTTTTTATACTTATTTCAAAGCATTTTCAAAAAATACTTGTATCTTAGAACTTACTAACAACGATATCAGTAAAATTGTGAATAAAAATTTAAGACAAAAATATAAATATATAAAGCTTTTTTGATTAGTAATAAGGAAATTAAAAACTCTTAATCATTAATGATAAAGGGATTATCGTGGGATGGGGACGTGTCGTAAAATCAGGATTAGTAGGAATGTTGCTACTTATTCCTTTGTCATATATTTCATTTAGACTCTTAAATTTAGGTGAAAGTATTACTGGAGATTTAATATCAGATTTTCCAGCTGCAGTAACAGCTATAGTAGGAGCTTTTGGCTTAGATTCGCCCATTATAAATATATTAGCAGGTATAGTTATTGGTCTAGCTCTAGTTTTTTTCTTTCCTATTCATTGGTGCATTATGTACCGTCCTGATGATATTGGACTAATCCTAGCAGTCACTTTTCCTTGGATTTTAACTTGTATTATTACTAGTGCTCTTTTTGCTCGCTCGCCTCGGGAAGGGATATATACGAGCCTTTCTATAGGGATTGGATATATTATTGTTTTAACTATTATTTATTTAGTAATAGCAACAAACCCAATCGGACAAGCAATATTAGACGGGCTTATATTAGGTTTAACAGATTTATTCTATATGGTGGCTATTCTTACAGCTATTTTAGAAGGGTGTTTTGTAGGTGTCGTTTTTGGAGCATTCGCTGGAAGTTTAAGATATAAACCAAAGGGGGTTAAGGAAAAGAAAAAGAAAGTGGAAGTTAAAGAAGAACCCATAGAAACGACTGAAATGTTCCCTAGAGAAGTTGTAGAAGAAGAAACTATAAGTTCTCAAGTATCTGATTTTTGTACGAATTGTGGAGCGAAGCTTACCGCAGACGATTTGTTTTGTACGAATTGTGGAGCGAAAAGATAGCAATTATTTAATTTTAAAATTCTCATCTTTATTCTAATAAATTTATATCAGTTGATTCTCTTTTTAATTTCAATAGAAAATATATTAATAATTAAATCATAGTATTTCATATTATTATTAAAAATTCAATGTATTACTACTGATTATGCCTAGGGAGATAAAAGGAATTATAATTAGCCGCTTAATTATTTTGAGTTCAATAATTTTAGTTCCCATAGCAATTTTTTTAATATATATTTTTGTTGATTTTAATTTATGGTATTCGAATGATCCAGTAATTAAGTTAGTAGTTATTAAAATTCTTTCTCCTTCTATTTTTAGCGTATCATGGTTATTTTTTTTGATACTTTTTATTAATCGATTTGCTGATACTCTTGATAATTTTGATAAAATAATAAGCGTAGTTCCATCAAGATTAAAATTTTTCTATGGTATAAATGCAATCTATCTTTTGTTTGTGTTTGTTTTTCCTTTAATTACACCAATTATTTCTATTCTTAGTTTTGCTTCTATGGCATGGAGACTGACAACTTTTAGAAGAAAAGCATGGGAAGAAGATACAAAAATATCAGCAATAACATGGATTATGATGGCTCTTTCGTCAATAGTTCCAATTTTTTGTACAGTGAGTATTTTACCTGAATATCTCATTCTGGCATATTTCTTATGGAAGATCATATGGCTTCCATTACTTCCTTACCTCTTCATTATTTCATATTCATTATTCACAGCATTAGCTATAGGGTCATTTATATTATTATTTTATAATTCAGGGGTAAGTGAATACGAGCAGATATTTATAGAACCTTCAAAAAAGCGCAGTTTCTGGAATATTAAAATTCTGGAAATCTTCCTCTTTGGATTTTTTCTATTTTTGGATCTTGGAAATTATGATGTGATTAATTTATTCTATATAGCAGGATTTGTTTTTATAATTATCACATCAATCATTAACTTTTTTCAAGGTAAGGCTAAAGTTGAAGGTTTTAAAAGTCATTTATTTGGATACATTATCGCAGCAGTCTTTATTGGCTCTAATGTTATTTTTTCAACCACAGAAATATCTGGATTTTTAAGAGTATGGAGTTTGATTATTTCAGCAGTCTTATATATTTTTGTGTTTTTTTATACATTCATAAGTACAGAATTAATTTAACTTTTAGATTAATAATGTTAATAAGATTTTACAACCATTTTCTTATAATAATTACTCTATTTATCTTTATCCATTGAAGTATAAAATTATAATAAAATAGAACTAATAAGTAAAAAGACATAAACATTTACCGGATTTTTACCCATTTAATTTTATAAGATTTAAGTGAAAGTTATTTTTTTTAAAGATTCTATTATATTAGAATAAAAATTATTAAAAAGCCAAATTTTAATTATTACCTTAATATTAAACTAAATTTTATAATTAAAAAATATGTGAGAGATATGAAAAATTTAAATACAACATCCTTAATGGTTATAACAATTGTTTTATCTTCAGTATTTGCAATGCCTATGGTAGCCGTGGGACAAGAAAAAGATATAGACAATCTTATTGATATGGATCAAGTTGATGAAGGAGTTTTTGATGGATTTCGTAAGGGATTTGCTAGAATTTTTGGCACGCTGGGGCATATGGGTGATATAATAGGAACTCTTTTTAGTTTATTATTTTTTGAGGGATTAAATTTTAGCTCACACGAAATGCTGGAAAATGTATTTGTTTTGAGTGCCAATGTTACTGAAACTGAAAGTGGCACTATAAATTTTGGAGCAATGGAAAGCAAAGATTATTATTATCTCCCAGAAGATTATTATGTACCTGCTGGTATGGGGTACGCTTATTGTGAAGTCGAAAAGCAGGGTATCTATCAGTATACTCTAGAAAAAGGAGCTGCAATTACATTAATTATTTGGGATAATGATAGATCCTTTATCAATGCGATTACTCAATTAATGTCATTTTTTAGAAGAGTAATATACACTCTAATCCATGGTTTACCCATCACTCGAGATTTTATTAGGGAAGGTGTCCGCTTACTTACTTGGTTTTTAATTCATATAAATGATATATTCACAGGGGATGAATTATTCGTTTTAAATCCTATTACATGGAAGACAATAGATATTGATCCTAGCACATATAATATCATGAAGACATGGAAATATAGTGGACCTGATTACAAAATTGGCACTGGTGATGATAGTCTCGTACCTCCTGGAAATATGATCAATTGGTATAATAATGCTAGTGTTAGAAGAGATAATTATATGGAATGGTTATTGACCCCTACTGTTCCTGGAGATATTGCCCCAACTATTTGGACTCAATTCACATTCGATTTGATACAGTTGTGGGTTAAAAATTTTGAAATTCACATTGATATTGCTGAATTCCTTAATTTTGCTCAAGGAAAAACCCTCGATGTATCCGCTGCTTTTGGTGGATGTGATATACAAACTTATTTATTTACACATCATTTAGCTGGAGCATTTTTATATAATGATTCAATGCCTCAAGATGATAAGCTTTCCGTTAATTATACACCTTTAAGATATCCTAATGGAACGGTTATTGAAATCGATAGTGCAAATGTAGAAGTGCCTAAGAGCTCAGAACTTACTCATAGATTAATTTTAGGGAGAGTTGACAAGTTTAATTTTGAAAAACCGAAAATAAATGCAAATAAGAGCATTTCTTGGGGATTAACCTTACAGGATGTAAATATATCTGCTGTGCCTATTGGAATTGCTTTAGATTCATATTTAAATGCACCTCAAGAAAATCTTGATTATGTTTATTTTGGATTTACTTTTGAGCCACAAACAGATCGAGAAATAGGTGCTGCTAAAGGAGTAGTCAAGTTGGATCAATATTTTACTCCTTGGAATAATAATTCAGCACCTTATTCTAACGCAGACATTTCTGGATTAGATTTAGCAATTATTTATGTATCAACTAGTTTATTTTTTCACTTGAATATTGCTACCAAAGGAGAAGAACCATCTGATCCAACAGCACTGTTAGATCCAAATCAAGATTACAATAATATAAGCAATGAAGTTAAGATAGGTAATTATCTTGGCGGTCGAACGAAGCTCGATTTTATTGACATTGCGGGAGAATTCTATGAATTTGGTAATGATGCTCTTGTAGAAAAAGCTAATGCAAGTACCAGTATCATCCCATTAGCTTTATGGATTGGTGAAATGAACAGGCACGATACATTTGTCGCACAAGACGGTCAGCCCGTAGAAACCTTTGCGACTGATATTAGTGTACAAGTAGAATTTAATGTGATGGTATATGCAATTTGTTATCCTGAATTCGAGAATGGTAATGGGATCTGGCACGATCCAACTTTCAGTGTCTACATGATATTCCAAGGAGAAGGATTCTGGGCTTTAATCGTGTTAATTGCGGGAGTTGGATTAGTAGGCGTTGCTACTATTTTGATCAAACGAAGAAAGGATAGAAGATTCTAAAATCAAATTTTTTTCTTTTTTTTTATTTATTTTTTGTTCATTTTATTAAGTTTTTTATAAAGATTTTAATGATTTTTGAATAATAACCAAGGTTTTTTTCCAATTGCTAATTCTTACAAAGTTTTAAATTTTGAAAAATCTAAGTGACATAAGGAATTATAATTATTTTCAAATTCTGTGAGTATGAAATGGCATTAAAAATGCAAAAACCTTTTTATGTTGATGAAAATAAACGGTGGTTTAAGAAATGGTGGCCAGAAAACGTTCCTTTTAATACCACTTTTGAAGAGAAAACGATAAATGAATTATTAGATGAACAGGTTGAAAAATATGGAAAAGAAAATTTTATTTGGTTTTTAGACACATGGATTACCTATAAGCAGTTTCAAGGTTATGTAAAATCTTTTGCTACCGCATTAATTAATTTAGGAATTAAAAAGGGGGATGTTATAGCATTATATACTCCAAATTGTCCCCAATATATTGTGGCGTATTATGCTATTACTAGAATAGGAGCAATTGCTAGTGGAATTAATCCTACTTACCAGCCAGTGGAAGTTCTTTACCAATTTGATATAATTAAGCCTAAAATGTTGATAGTATTAGATGCGTTATATGAGTCCGCAATAAAACCAATAATTCAAGATTCAACGATAGAAATTGTAATTTATACTAGTCAGACAGATTTATCAGATATAAAGGGAGTAAAAAAAGCTATTGCGAAATTTACAAAAAAAGTTCCATCAGGGAAAGTTGATTTTCCTAGTGCACTAAAATTTAATGAACTCTTAAAAACTAAACCAGAAGTCCCAAAAGTAGATATTGATGTAAAAAAACATCCTGCAACGTATATTATGACAGGTGGAACAACTGGGCTTCCAAAAGCTGCAGTTTTGACACATTTCAATGTTGTCTCTAATGCAAAACAATGTAAACTGTGGCTAGGAGGGGAAAAACCCGGAATTGGGAACATTGGTATATTACCTTTATTTCACAGTTTCGCTCATACTGTAGTAATGAACACTACTTTAGCCATTGGAGGTTGGATGATGCTCTTTCCAACTACTCCTTCTCAAGCTGAATTATGTGAAAAAATTGAAAGATTACCATGTAAAGAAGGATTAATTTATGCAGGAACTGAAATATTATTCAAAAGACTAGCAGAACTTAAAAATCTCAAAAGAAGATTTCCTGGAGTTATGGGTAAATTAATTTTATGCATTTCAAGTGCAGGTCCATTACATAAACCAGTTCGAGACGCATTTGTGAATAACACAGGAGGTAGAATTGTAGAGGGATATGGTTTATCAGAAGCAAGTCCAGCAGTAAGTGCAGGAAACTTATTTGGTGAGAGCCCAATTGGAAGTATTGGAATGCCATTTACTGGAACGGAATGGGGTATTTGGCCCATCGATGATTTTGATAAAGGTCCTATATGTATGGGAGATCCTGAAGATAAAAATTTTGGTATAGAATATACTGGTGAAATATGCGTTACTGGCCCTCAATTAATGTTAGAATATCTTAATGAGCCTAAGGAAACATCCACTACTATTTTAGAATATGAAGGTAAATTATGGCTTTTGACTGGGGATATTGGATTTATGAATGAAGATGGAACGATAGTAATTAGGGATAGGAAAAAACAACTAATAAAATGTAAAGGTTATTCGGTTTTTCCGAAAGAAATAGAAGAATTATTGATGAAACATCCAGATATTACAGAGGCCGCTGTTGCAGGCCTTCCAGACGAAGAATATGGAGAAATTATAAAAGCATGGGTTGCCATCAGAGAAGATTGTGATTGTTCGCCTCAAGCGATAAAAGAATGGGCAAATAATAATATGGCTCATTATAAGGTGCCTCATAGCGTTGCGATAATTGGTGAACTTCCTAAAAACTTAATTGGAAAAGTCCAGAGAAGAGTATTACAAGAAGCAGATCCTATTTGGAAAGAAAAGTTCAACAAAAATAAATAGGTCCATTACATAATTATTAAATTGTTTATTAAATTCCAACAGAATTTTAATATTTCTCTCAAAATTAATTGCATTATTTTTATAGTATGGATATAATAAACATTCAATATATCTAAAAAGATATAGGATACAAACCGAAAACTAAATAAATCCAAAAGTTCTAGTAGAGTAGAATAAAAATTATTAATAAGTTATATTTTTTTTAATAATGCAATACTAAATAAAACTATAACTAACTCAAAGAGTATTTAAATCTTGTCTGAAAAACCAGATATAGAAAAGTTATTAATAGAAAGTGCGAAACTAGAAGGGGCAGAGATTTTAGATTCTGAACTTAAAGTTATAGATAAAGTAATTCAAGATTTTGCGCCAGAAATAGCATACTTATACCAAATCAGGGAGGATGAATCAGAAGAACAACAAATAAAAACAGGACGCCTTCATGAAAATCGCATTTTAGGCATTATTCTAAAATTTTATTTGGATGGAAAGAAAAAAATTACTACAGGGGAAGTTGAGCAAGAATATAAACGATATTTTAAAGAAATTGCTCGTTCTACAATTTCAACCTATTTAAATATGCTAAAAAAGGAGGCTACTTTATATAAAGAAAGAGATGGGAGAATAGTATATTATATCTTTTATGAAGATCCCCCTATTGGGATAGATCCATTTTGGTTTACTCGAATCTTTTGTATAGTTCCTGCTTATTTTGATAGGGCAAATTATTTTTCTAACTTATACATTAACGCAGAAAAGTTTGTGCAGCAATACATTAATGATGATGTTAGTGGAGATAAAGAGATTTTGATTCGAAATTTTAAATTTATTACAGGATTAATAATTTTAAATATTTTTAAAAATCGAAGTTTAAAATGCGTACTTTGTCAGTTTAGTAAGAGAGAGATTTATAATAAATTAGTAGAAATAATTAGTGTTGCAATTAAAGACAGATCAGATGTGTTAACAGAAGATTTGTTAGAAAATTTAATTAAAAATTTCTCAGAAATACCAATGTTTAATGGCCTCAATATAAAAAGCGAGGAAATTGAAAAAAATATTGTTAAGGAAATACTTAAATGCGCTGATATTTACAAAAAAGATCTAGACTTTCAAATTATGGTATCTCTAAGAAGAAAAGATTTAAGACTAAAGCAAAAATTAGCTTTAGAAGAAGAAAATATAGATTCCTAATTTTTAGGTATTTTAAAAATTTGTTTTATTTCTTTAAAAACAATTTCAATATTTAATTATTTAACAAGAATTCCTTTTTTTAAAGTAACTTAGATCTTTGCAACATTAACCGAGATAAAGCTTCAAAGGTTTCTTCAACATTTTCGCCTGTTTTTGAACTACATTCAATAAATCCATCTACAGCTCTGGATCTTGCAACATTAATTCCTTCTTCGCCTGTAACTTCGCGATCATTAACGAGATCTGCTTTCCCACCTACTACAATAATAGGAAATTGTTCTTCGGCTCTAAGTTCTTTTCTTATTACTATTAGCCAATCATCTATATGAGCAAGTGAGCTATAGTTTGTTACATCATACATGTAAAGAGCTCCATTAGCTCCCCTAACATAAGTTGGTAATAAAAATCTAAATCGTTCTTCTCCACCAAAATCCCAAATTTGGAGCTTTATTTTTTTTCCGTCGATTTCTAAGCTCTTTACTTCAAAATCAACGCCTATAGTCATTGTTGAATCTGATTTGAACAAATTAGTAAGAAATCTCTGGGTTAACGTTGTTTTTCCACAACCCGCATCTCCAAAAATTACGATTTTATATGTTGCATCGTACAATTTACTAATTTACCTCCCTTTATTTAAGGTGTTATCGTTTTCAATAATAATTATGAATTTATTTATCATTTAAAGAGATTCCTTGTTTTTTTGCTTTGATCACTATTAAGATTTCTATTATTAATATCTTTTTCTATATATATAAAATATTTTGAACTAGTATATTAAAAAAATTGAAATATTAGTTTAAAATTTTATGTCATTATAATTTATAGAATTGTCAACGTAGTTGAGTATTTATTTATACTTAATATCTTTTTTAAGGCTTTAGAAATGCTATTTTAATTTGAGACAAACACAGTAACCGCAGCAATACATACGATAATTTTATCAGATGTATCTCCTAATTCCTCAATCATAATCCCTTGGGCAATTAATCCTCCTGAGACTACTTCAATAGTTTTTTCACCAAACGGTATTGCCTTTAAAACTTTCTTCTCATCAATGTTTTCTGGATATGGAGCACCAATTTTCACATGAACTTTCATTTTTGCTAGATCCTTGGGTTCTTTTAACCCACAAATCTCTGAAAGACCACATAAACAGTTATTTGATATGGCATCTTTAACTGCTTTAATAGCAGCATTAGTACAATCATCATTATGCCCATGTTGGTCAGATCCGCTCCCTATCTGATTGATAAACCTTCTCTCTTTCACGTTTTTATGCACGTTTTAGGTATTTAAATATATTATATAGGTTGTTATATTTCTTTTGTCAAAAACTTTTATTATTTGCTATAAAATAATAATGTAACATTATTTAGAGGATTAAAATTTGAATTATGTATGAAATAGATGATACAGTCTACAAGCGTTTCAAGCAGAAAAATAATATGTTGTTTAGAAGATTATGGGATAAGACTCTACCAACTTACCATCAGATGCTTGATACAAATCTTGAGAGTCATATCGAATCAAAACAAGATGGGTATTCAAGGATAGATTTTGCTTTAGTAGCGGCAGGATGGACAGTATATGAAAGATTTCCTTATGCTTTCACGTGGGAAAGGAAAGATTTGGTGAATATTGGTTATGGTGTAAATTGGATGAAATCTAAATACAAGATAGAAAATAATGAAGTTTTTACGAAGATGATAAAAAAGGCAGCAAAATTTTATGGGGCGTCTTTAGTGGGTATCGCAGATGTGAATGATAAATGGATTTATAAAACAGGATTTATGAGACCTGATGATTTTAGTGAAGCTGAGGCAAAACGTGAAGTTCGTGGTGGAATAGCTCCAGATTCAATATACGATCAAACTATAGAATTGCCAAACGGAATAAATAAAGTGATAGTGATGGGAGTTGAAATGGATGAAGATGCTATTTCAACGGCACCAACTCAACCAGCAGCCGCAGCTTCAGCAATTGCATATTCAAAAATGGCGTTTATTATCTCATGTTTAGGCGAGTTTATTAGAAATTTAGGACATAGGGCTATTCAATGTGGTAATGATACTGCCCTTAGTATACCATTAGCAATTGATGCTGGACTCGGCGCTTTAGGCAGGAATGGATTACTACTTACACCTGAATTTGGTCCACGAGTGCGAATATGCAAAGTTTTTACAGATTTACCATTAATTTCTGACAAACCAAACCAAGGATTCATTGAGAAAATTAAAAACTATTGTAAAAATTGTTTTAAATGTGCTGAAGCTTGTGAAAAAGATGCAATTACAAAAGAGCCAAATCCTACTTTTAAACCATTTTCGATTTCTAACAATCCTGGAGTCAAGAAATATTATATTGACGCAGAAAAATGTTTTGAATTCTGGGTTGAAAATTCCAGTGATTGTGGAAATTGTATAGCGGTATGTCCCTTTTCAAAAATTAAAAAGTATTTATCTCCGTTAGAATTTTGGAATAAGACTTAAGCATCAATTGAAATTATTAAAAATTCAAATATAATTTAAATAACTCAAAAATTTATAGGAAGAAAGGGAAAGAAAATTAAATAATATTGAATCTAACTTTTACTTTGAAACAGAAGGATTTGATGAAGAATCTTTTTTTCGCTTCTTGTTCAATTGGCATAATTATATCAATCTATCATTAATTTGAATATCATAAATTTTATGTGCTATTTTAGATATATTTAACAAAGCAGAATAAAATTGCAGTTAGTTTAATAATTAAATATTTGAAATTATTTCATTTTTGAAAATGAAAATCATTGACAAGAAAACTATAGCTAAGATTTTAGTTGAACATGTCTCAAATCTTAAAATAGAGGAAATTGAAGCTCTATTAGAAATTCCTCCTTCAGAGATCGATTTCACCTATGCTTTTCCTTGTTTTAGGATCGCAAAATTAGAAAAAACATCACCAGATCTAATAGCAAAAGAGTTAGAAAATAAACTAAAACAGGTTGAATTTATAGATAATGTTGATGCAATTGGTCCTTATCTAAACTTTAAAATTAAACCAAGGTATATTCTTGAAAATATTTTTGAATTTAAGGATGAATATGGAAGGATTCGAGATATTATTGATAAAGAAAAGAAAAGGCAATTAAGAATTGTTATCGAATATCCATCTCCAAATACTAATAAACCCCTTCATTTCGGTCACATTAGAAATATGTTACTTGGTAAATCACTTTCGAATTTACTTGATTATAAGGGATATAAGGTTTTTCAAGTAAATTTATATAATGACCGTGGTATTCATATTTGTAAAAGTATGCTAGCATATAATAAATGGGGAAACAATAAGGAACCAGATAAAAAAAGTGATCATTATGTTGGGGACTTTTACGTAAAATTCAATGAAATGGCAGAAAAAAATGAAGAATTAGTTGAAGATGCTTATAATTTATTGAGAAAATGGGAAGCTGGAGACGAAAAAACTCGCGCTTTATGGAAATTAATGAATAAATGGGCTATTGATGGTCATAGAATAACCTATAATAAGTTAGGGATTTCATTTAATAAAGAATATTACGAATCTGATTTATATTTAAAAGGGAAGGAAAAAATCATTGAGGGAATAAATAAAGGTATCTTTGTTAAAACTGAAGATGGTGCTATAATTGCCAGGTTAAAGGAAAAATACAACCTCGAGGATAAAATATTGGTTAGAAGTGATGGCACTTCAATTTATATAACTCAGGATATCTATTTAGCGTATGAGAAAAAAGAAGACTTTAATTACGATAAATCGATTTATGTTGTTGGCGATGAACAAATACAGCATTTCAAGTGGCTCTTTGCAATTTTAGATATGTTGGGATTTAAAGAAGATAATTACCACTTAGCCTATGGAATGATTAGTTTACCTAGTGGGAAGATGAAAAGCAGGGAAGGTACTACTATTGATGCTGATGATATTATTGAAGAAATGGAAACTCTTGCCTACTCTGAAGTAGATAAAAGATATCCTAATATATCAAATTCAGAGAAGTTAAGAAGGGCAGAAATTATTGGACTAGGCGCACTTAGTTTCTTCATTTTAAAATATAGTGCTATGAAAGGTTTCATGTTTAAGCCAGATGAGAGCATTTCATTTGAAGGAGAGACTGGTCCTTATATCCAGTATTGCTATGCCAGGATAGCATCAATAATTTTAAAATCGGGAATAAAAATAACCACTAATATTAATTGGGATTTATTAAACCATAAAAATGAAATATATTTAATGAAAAATTTAACTTATTTCCCTGAAATCGTAGATTCAGCCGAAAAAGCGTATAACATCCACTTAATTGCTCAATATTTATTAACTTTATGTCAAGCGTTTAATTCTTTTTACTCCACATGTCAAGTAATATCTGATAATAAAGATTTAGAAAAAGCACGATTATTACTTATAAAATGTGTACAGATTGTTATTAAAACAGGATTAGATATTTTGGGAATTGAAACGCTTGATAAAATGTGAGAGAAACAATTTAAAAAGAGAGTAAATAGAATGAAATTTTTTGATTTTGGCGAATACATCAAAAAAGATACCCAATTCGTTATTTTTGGCATACCTTGGGATTATTTGACTTCTATAGATTTACCGAATTCATCGATTGCTCCAGAAAGAATTAGAAATGTGACAAATGATATTGGATGGACAACTGAATTGGGGGATTATATTACAAAATTTAAAGTTGTTGATGTAGGAGATGTTAGAATAGATCAAGTTGATGTAGATAAAAATCTCAAAACAATAAAGAATTTCATTAAAGATTTATATATAGAAAATAAAAATATCATTCCTATCATGATAGGGGGAGATCATTTCTGCTCTTACCCTGTAATAAAAACTGTTGGAGATCTTTTTGATAAGAAACAAGAATTTGGGATATTATTATTTGATGCACATTTAGATTTTTACCAAGAATGGGATAAAGGTGTTTATTCACACGCAACAATATCTCACAGAATTTATGATTTGGAATATATTAATAATAAAAATCTACTAATTGTAGGAGCTAGAGATATTGACATTCCAGAGTTAGAAATAGCAGAGTCACAAAATGTTAAATATCTTAGTGCATATCACGTGATAGAGGGATTAGATAATTATATAGCAAAAATATTAAGTTTTTTTAAGAAATCTAACGTCAAATACTTATATATATCTATTGATATTGATACTTTAGATCCTTCTATTGCTCCTGGTACTGGATTCGCAATTCCTGGAGGTTTTACTTATCGTGAAATATGGAAAATTTTGAAGGTTATAGCAGAAAATTTTGAAATAATAGGGTTTGATCTTGTTGAGGTTGCTCCAAATTTGGATTTAAAAAACAATATGACATGCAATTTAGCTGCGAAATTAATTATAGAACTTATTTCCTTTATTGTAAAGAAAAATAAATAATGATTTTAATGCCAGATAAAGATTTAAAAGATTTTTTAAGAAAAGTAAACCAATTTGAAATAACTGAAAATACAGATATTATCGAATTGATAAATTCTTTGAAAGGAACGGGATTTAATGCAAAAAGATTAGCTTTAGCATGTGAAATATATAATGAAATGATAAATATTGAAGATTGTGTTAAATTTTTTGGATTAGCTGGAGCTCTTGTTCCAGCAGGACTGCAAAGAACTATCTATGATTTTATAAAACAAGGTTTTATTGATATTTTAGTTACTACTGGAGCTAATTTGACTCATGATCTTGCAGAGGCATTGGGTTTTCATCATTTTCAAGGGAATATAGAACTTAAAGAACTTAATGACAAGGATTTACATAAAGAAGAAATTAATAGAATTTATGACGTTTTCATGCCAAATAAAGT
Source organism: Promethearchaeota archaeon (assembly GCA_048938005.1). Classification (GTDB taxonomy): domain Archaea; phylum Asgardarchaeota; class Lokiarchaeia; order Sigyniarchaeales; family SOKP01; genus Loki-b32. The sequence goes on from JBHLMQ010000005.1 coordinate 22,058, forward strand.
ATATGAAGGAATTGAAGCATTTGTATCAAAATTAGAGATACCAGATATTCATATGTCCGTAAGTTCTTTTTTAAAATTTCTCGGAAATCAACTTCCAAGAGATTCTCGTTCTATTCTTAGAGTGTGTTATGATAAAGATATACCAATTTTTTGTCCTGCTTTTACTGATTCTGGTTTAGCAATGCAATTAGGATTTCACCACCAAAGGTTAAATTTAAACCATTTTGCAGATATGCTAGAAATGGTGAACCTAGCTTGGGAGGCTGAAACTGCTGGAATATGTATTGTAGGAGGAGGAGTTCCTAAAAATTTTATTATGCAGGCATTACAATTTTGTCCAAATTCTGCTACTTATGCAATTCAAGTTACTATGGATCGACCGGAACCAGGAGGATTGAGTGGTGCTACTTTAAGGGAAGCAATTTCATGGGGAAAAGTGAATGAAAAAGCAAAATTTTCAACAGTTATAACTGATGCAACTATAGCTTTACCATTAATTTTATGGTTTTTAAAGAAAATGCAAGTAATAAGTAAAAAATGAAGAAGTATCCCCTAGAGAAGTTTGAAATTTTTTTAAAATAATCCTTTTAATTTTTGGTCAATTGTTTGAGTATCAGTCCCAAAGATACTGTCAAGATTTTGTTTAAATTCTTTAAATTGAGAAATCTCTGATAAATTTTTTCCCGTATTTAATAGTTTGAATTCTTTTAAAACTTCTTTCAGTAGCGGACGCACCACTTTGTGGATATATTTTTCAATTTTTTTTTCCTTATCTAAAATAGCATAAGAAATTATTAATTCAGGTTCAAAACTGTCTTCAGCCTCAATTTTATCCTCAATAAATGCAATAAGGAATTTCTTTCCTTCAAAATATTCAACAATATCTTTTGAAAAAGTAGATTGAGCGAAATTTAAAATTGCTGTAAGCAACCCACTTCTTAGATCTGTGTCTATTTTTCCTTTTGTAGTTTTATGGTAACTCTTTTTTACTAAAGTAAATCCTCTGAATAGCAAACCTGCTTCTCTAATAACCATTATTAAGAAATTAAAATAGTAATTTGAGATTTTAAGTCGATTATTCTATTATTGTATTTAATTCAATATTTTAATTATAAATATTTTATATAATAAATCCTTTGATTACTCTACTAGTTGATTCTAATCCAATTAATTAATAAGAAATATTATTTTTCAAGTATTTCTTATTAATATGATTTCGAAGGAAAAAATTAAATTATGTGCTGAAAACATTGCCAAAAGCGTAAACATTAAAAAAGAAGGTGAATTCATCCTCATAAAAGGTGGACTCTACTGTCATGAATTATTGGAAGAAATAGGTTTAAGTGTTCTTAGAAAAGGAGGAATAACACATATTTTTTCGACAAGTGATTATTTTGACAAATCAAAGTTTGAGGATAATCAAATTAAAATTGAGACAATAGAAAAACCTCCAAGTGCTTATTTAGAAATGTTGAAACATATCGATGCCTATATCGTTATTGAACCGCTCGAAGATCCTTCAATTCGTAACGATGTATCAAAAGAAAGGCTAGAAGCTTTTCAAAGATCAGATGCCCCACGAAAAGATATACTATATGGATACAAGGAAGAATATGCCCCTGGGAAAAAATGGTGTTATGCTGCATGGCCTTCGAAAAAAGCGGCAGATTTCTATAATATCGATTATAATTTATTTGAAAAATTCATTGTTGATGGTATAAGCATTCCATTGGAAAAATTAAGGAATATTACAATGAATTTGGGAACTTACTTTGAAAATGCTAAGAAAGTATATGTAAATGACGATCTTGGTACAAATTTTTGGGTTTCTGTAGAAAATAGGGTTAAAATTCTTGATGATGGAATAATTTCAGATGAACAAATTGCTCAAGGTGATCTGGGTGGAAATTTACCTGCGGGTGAGGTCTTTTTTCCTCCAAATGAAAAAGAAGGGGAGGGAAAGATCTTTTGTCCATTAACACAGGAAAAATATAGTAATATAATTATTAAAAATATAGAACTTGTATTTAAGGATGGTAAATTATTGATGGAAAAGGTCTCTGCTGATACTAATTTGGATATATTAATTAATGCTTTTAAGCAAAGAGAAGAAATTGATAAAATAAAAAGAGTCCCGGAGCTTAGAACATATAATATTGCGGAACTTGGTATTGGTTGTAACCCTTCAATTACTACGGCAATTGGATATATTCTCACAGATGAAAAAATTAATGGTAGCGTTCATGTTGCTTTTGGGTCGAATAAAGGATTTGGAGGAACATCAATATCCCAAATGCACTGGGATTTCGTTACAGCTCCTAAAGTTAATATAAAAGTTGAATATATGGATGGTTCCAAAAGAGACATAATGGAAAATGGAATATTAATTAATAATTAAAGTCTCTTAAAAATTCCAAAATAATTTGTTTTTCTAAAAATCTCCTTGGAGTAATTCTTCCAAATACTCTACTACTTTTTCTAAGACAATCTTTTTAAAAGCTACACGGTCAGCCTTAAGATTGTATTGCTGTGCAGAGGTTTCCTTTTCAATTGAGAAGCCAATATAGACAAGACCTACTGGTTTTTCTGGAGTACCCCCAGTTGGCCCAGCAATACCACTAATTCCTATTCCAATATCAACATCAGAAAGCAATCTTATATTATAAGCTAATTGTTTAACAACTCTATCTGATACGGCTCCATATTTTTCAATGACTTTAGGATCTAAATTTAATAATTCTATTTTTGATTGATTGCTATAACATACAATTCCTCTTTCGAAAACTTTGGATGCTCCAGAAATATTAGTAAACATGTGGGAGATATACCCTCCTGTACACGACTCAGCAACGGCTATCTGCTTACTTTTATCAGATAATTTCCCTATTATTTTCTCTATTCTTTGTAAAATATCCATAATTTCAATTATATTTGAATTTCAAATTTTTTCCCGCATGACTTACAAAATCTTGCTCCTTCGCTCAATGAATTACCACAATATGGACAGTGCCAAATTATTGTAGTTTTTTTAGATGGGGCTAAAGTTATACTAATTTCTGGTTGTTTATCTCCAAAAGGTTGATATTCTAAATTTTTCTCAACAGTTTTTTTGAAGCATCTTGGGCAATATCGACTTTTCTGTAATCCGTAATATATAAGATATGGATTAAGAATCATAAAGCCCCACATGAAATAAATGAAAAGAAAAATTGCAGAAAAAACGGAGAAAAATATAATAGTAATTGAGATAAGTAAACTCAGTATAATAATAACAAAACTTCCAAAGATTTTTATATTAAATCTCGGTCTAGTAGGAAATACATTCATCCTACAACTCTCACAAAACATCATATCGTTTGGATCTTGAACCATTTATATCAATGTAAATATTTAAAACAACCTATTATTATTTATATAAATTAATAACAAATAAAAGTAAACAAAAAAATAATATTGTATACTTTTGAAATATAATGCATTAAAAACTGATATATTCTAAAAAATCGACCATGTGATGCAAATGGGAAAGGATGACGTTACTAAGGGATTTGTATTTAAAATAACTGTTATTGGTGATGGAGCGGTTGGAAAGACATCGCTAATTAAAAAATATACTCAAGGTAGCTTTCAAAAGGATTACATTAAAACATTAGGAGCCCAATTTTCAAAGTATGACGAGGAAATCGAGGGAGATAATTGTAAATTATTCTTTTGGGATATAGCGGGTCAACGAGAATTTGATTTCATGCGTCCTACCTTCTATAAGGGTAGTAAGGCAGCAATTATCGTATTTTCACATACTGATGAAGATAGTTTTAATCATATAGAGGAATGGCATGAAGATATTAAAAACTATACAGGAGATCTCCCGATTGTTTTGTTTGGTAATAAAACTGATTTAGTTGATGAAAAAGACTTAGACGATGAAAAGGTAATGAAAATAGTTAAAGATAGAGATTTCCTTGGATATTATAATACAAGCGCGAAAACTGGTAGTGGAGTATATAAAGCGTTCCAAGCGATTATAAAAGAGTTATACTACAAATATAAAGACGAATAGAAAATGTATGATGATATCAATAAAGGATATCCGAAAATTTTATTTTTCTCGTCAAACCATTGCGCACCTTGCACTCCAGTCGAAAATATGTTAAAGAGAATAAATATTTCATTGTTTGGAAAAAAATTACGAATAGAAAAAATTTCAATTGACTTGGAAGAGAATCGGCAATTTACACAGTACTATCGTATTACTTCAGTTCCCACATTAATTATCGCAGATAAAAGATTATCAATAAATATTCAAGAGGAAGAAATTATAGATGCGATTCTTTATGCGTTTATATCTTCAGTAAAATTATAGTTATAAATTAAAAATAAAAAAAAAAATTAAAAAAAAATAAAGTGAAAATTAATGGATAGGCAACTACTCTCCAAAATTCTCGCCCAAATGAAAAAGAATTTAAAAGAGGGCAAAGATATCGGAGATATGAAGGTAGGGGCATTACTTGCTTTAGGACACCAATTAGAAGCGATCTTTTACTATTTAGGACATGAATTAGGAACTATCTTAAAAATTAAACCTGTTAAAGAGATAAATGAAATTCCTAATGAATTGGAACGAATTATTACTGAATTCAATCTTGGCGCAGTTGAGATTATAGAAAGTACTGAAGAAATTGTTCAATTAAAATTAAGGGATCATTCATCGATAAAAGATTTAATTAAAAAGGGGATAAAAACATCTGGAAGTTTCTGTTCATTTGAAGCTGGATTATTAGCAGGAGTGGTAGAAAAACTAAGTGATCGCCATTGTTTTGCTCAAGAACTTGGATGTAGTTTACAAACAGGGGAGAATTTTTGTGAGTTCATGATAGTTTTCCAGAAGGATTAAATAATGCAAAAATTATTTTTTTTGTTTTTACTATTTTTAAAGAAATTTATTTTATTGTAAAAAGTAATTCGATTCAATAAATTGCTAGACGAAAATTATTAATAAGTATAAACTATATTTTGAATATAAAAAAAAATGTTAGTTTTTTACTGAGTGATTCTTAATGGCTGAACCTAAATATATAATAAAGATTTGTTTGCTTGGAGAAGCCAGTGTAGGGAAGACATCTCTAGTATATAGATTTATAGAAAATAAATTTAGAGAAAATTATAAAAGTACACTTGGTGTGAATCTTTTAAAGAAAGATTTGGAAGTTAGTGGATATGGTGGTGTTTCTGCTCAAATATGGGATCTAGGGGGGCAAGAATCGTTTAAATCTCTTAGAAAATTATATTTAGAAGGAGCAAATGGAGCATTATTAGTGTATGATATGACTAAAAAAAAAACGTTTGAAAAACTTGATGAATGGACCCAGAGTTTCAGAGATGCTAGATATAATGCCCCTATAATATTAATAGGTAATAAGTCAGATCTGGAACACCAAATAAAAATAACAGAAAAAGAAGCAACTAAATATGCAAATACCCATGATATGAGATTGATTATCACATCTGCTAAAACGGGTGAGAATGTTGAACAAGCGTTCATAGAATTAACGAAAAGAATTCTAGATCAGATTTCAAATACTTAATAATTTTTTAAAAGAATTTATGCTAGTTTCTTTTTCTTATTTAATTTTTGGATAAAAAATTTTTATAGTATTTTTAATAACTATCAAAATTTGGTGATTTTAGCATTAGTCTTTTTTAAATCTACCACCTTTATAAAGGAAGATTTATTTAAATAAAATTAACAAGAAAAGCTCGTAATATTGAATATTTTAATTTTTCAAATTTTAAATCACAATTATTACTCAATATTATCATGTCAGAAGAAGAATTTGACGATGAATTTGACGAGATTGAAGAAGAAGATGAAGAAGGGGAAGAAGGTGAATACGATTATGAAACAGATTTAGATTACAAGATTGAAAATGTAGTTGCAACAGTGACAGTGGAAATTACAGAAAAAATAGATCTTAATCAAATTGCACGACGTCATGCAGAAGTTGAATATAACCCAGAGCGTTTCCCCGGGCTTGTGATGCGAATTGAAAAGCCACGTGCTACTATTTTAATATTCTCTACAGGAAAAATGGTTGTTACGGGTCTTAGACAAGCAGCAGAAGCAGAAAGAGTTGTCGATAAGGTTGTGAAAAATATAAGGAAGGCAGGAATAAAATTATCTAATCCTGAGATTACGATTCAGAATATTGTGGCTTCGGGTGATCTGCACACCAATATTGATTTAAACATGGCTGCCATCGTGATGGAATATGCTATGTATGAGCCAGAAGTATTTCCTGGACTTATATATAGAATGCAAGACCCAAAGACAGTTTTCTTAATATTCAGCACAGGACGTATAGTCTGTACAGGAGCGAAACAAAAAGAAATCGTAAGAGATGCAGTTTTAAAATTAAATCAACAAGTTAGGGATTTAGGTGTAGCTAAAAAAGATATTGGAGATTCTGAATATCAAGATATAACTTTTATCTAATTCGTGCTTTATTCTTTTTCATATTATCTTCTATTTTCTCATTGTTAAAGAAAATACTAAATGAATCTTGAAAAAAAGTTCGTTAAAAATGATATAGAATTTAAATTGCTTTCTTTCCATTAATTGCCTCAATAGAGGTTAGATATTCGTTGTATAATGCTTCAATCAATTTGAATTGTTTAGCTTTATTAAAGGCAAATAGAAATAATTGATTAAGTGTTTTTCCATTATTAATCTCATAAATATCATCACTAAATCCCAATTTTTCACTATGCTGATCAAGAAAATTACATAAAATATACCTATTTTCATTTCTCATGTTAATTTTATTCAATGCTCCAAACATTCTTAGAATTAGAGGTCCTTGATATTTAATTTTATTATGATGCAATGATTGAAACATTTTTAAGTATTTATTCCGTTTTAAGGAAACCGACATAAATAATGAATTTAAACAATGATTATTGAAAGAAAGTGTTACAGTGATATTATATTCACTTTAAAATGCATAATCAAATCCTTTAAATTCATTCGTTGGTGTGGTATATTTATGTTCAACTCTTTCTACCTGAGCGTGTTTAGGTCCTTTTTTAGAAAACTCTAAAAGTTCAAGTAATTTATCAGCTGGACCTACAGCTTCAATATATACTGTACCGTCAGCCATATTTTTAACATATCCAGTTAAACCTAATTTTCGTGCTATCTTTCGAGTAGTATAACGAAAAAAAACTCCCTGGACAAGTCCATAGACTTTAATTATTATTTTAGATTCTTTCATACATTCAAATAGTAAATATCTTTCTTTGAGTTATATCCAACAACTTTATTTTTTATTAATGTTTCAAGGACATTGAATAACCATCGTTTACTCGTTTTTATTGATTTCTCAATGTCACGTAGAGTAAGACTATCATTTATCGCTAATAAAAATAGGATTTTACTTTTTACAGATAAATGATTTGATTTTGTAATAATTTCAAATTTTACTTCATAATCATACTCTCTTGTCTTTAAATATGCCACTTCATTACTTAGTTTCGTTATTACTTCATCAGTGGTCCTGAAGGCATCTAAACTAATATGAAACATAGTCTCAAGATGTTTTTTTAATTTCTCTTCTTCCGTTTCTTTATCAATCTCTTGATTAAATTTCTCAAGAATTTCTAAATAATCATTGCCATCATCAAACTTACTTAAAACTAAAACGATTATTATTTCCTTATTTTCATTATAATAAGAAACAGAATTCCAATTTTTTTCTTCCGTAATAATATAAGATTCAGTAAAGTTATGTGATATTGTTATTTGTTGGACAACAGGGTTTGGGACCTCTAGAGATTCTGGGTATTTTAAGTAAATTTGCCCTCCTTCAACCTCATCCCAACGAATTAGAAAGATCCCTGTAGGCATAGTAATCCTAATTTTGATGCTATATAAGGATAAAATCTATTTTGAATCTTAATAATAAAATAATAGTTTATTATTAAAAATTTAATTTTTATTTACTTAATTAATCAATTATGTTATCGTTATATATATACTATGAAAGTAAGCTAGAAAAATTAATCTAATACTTACAGAGAATACCTAAAAAAATAAATAATACAATATTGATTTATCACATAGAGGATTAGATATGGTTGTATACTATGTATATATTTTAGAGGTTGTTGCTAAGACAGGAAAAAAAAGCTATTATACCGGATACACCAACAATCTCTATAGGAGGTGGCATGAACATCGCAATGGAAAAGGAGCCAAGTTTTGTCGGGGCAGAAAACATATTAAGTTAAAATATTTTGAAACACATCCAAATAGAAAGGAGGCAATGAGAAGAGAATTGCAAATAAAGTCTTTTTCTAAGCGACAGAAAAGGGATTTAATAAAGACTATAAATATCAATATAAATTAGATGATTAAATTCTTGATCAACCAAAACTTTTTAATCTGTTTAGTAGGATTACCTGCTTCTGGTAAAAGTGTGTTTGCTAATAAACTAAAGATTGCCCTCAAGAAAAGATTTGATAATCAGGATGTTAAGATCATAGATCCTGATAAAATAAGACAAATATTAACTCCAGATCAATTTAATCATGAAAAAGAATATATTGTTAGAAATGAAAATTTAAAAATAATAAAGGAGGAGTTGGAAAAAGGAAATATTGTAATCAGTGATGATTTAAACTACTATTCTAGTATGAGACATGATTTAAAAAATATTGCTGATACTCTTAATTTAAATTTTTTTATAATTCATATAGCTACTTCTATTAGAACCTGTTTAAAGTGGAATGAAGAAAGAGATAAACCAATTCCAAATGAAGTAATAAATAAAATTCATGATAGGTTTGATAAATTTAATAAATATAATTGGGATTTCCCTATTGCAAAATATGATATGTCCAAGATATCAGATCTAACCTTTGTAATTGAAGAACTTTTAGATAAGATAGAAACAAAGATGGTTTTTTTAAAGAAAGAAGTAAAAACAAGAAAAATTATGATTTTTTCGAATATGAATAATGAGATTCTCGACAAAATCACAAGAATTTATGTAGGAAAACTTATACAACATCCTAGTTTTTTCCTCTTAAAAAAAAGGATTATTAAATTAAGAAAAACCTTTATCAAACAAAATAAGAATAAAGCACTCAGAGAACCAGAAATTTTAAAATCATTTAAAAACTTTCTCGAAGAAAATTTAAACATAAAGATTTATCAAAATCTCTAATAATGAATTTTTATAAAAATTAAAGAAAAAGAAATTAAACCATTATTACTTTATTCAATTGTGTTGATAATTATATTTTCAAAATTTTGATAATCTTCTTTAAAACTAAAAATGTCGCAAAAGCAAAATATTAATAATAGAGGTAAACTCAGAATAGAAAGATTAGAAAAAAGTCGAAGTGGACGATCCTTATGTTATATCGATCAAGATATAATGCTTGATTTAGAATTAAATACTGGTGATATAATTGAGATTAGAGGGAAGAAAAAAACGACTGGTATTGCCGTTTCAAGTATTGCTGATAGAGGATCAGGGATTATTAGGCTTGATGGACTTCAAAGACTTAATGCAGGGGCTACAATCGGGGAATTTGTTACAATTCAATTAGCAGAGGTGTACCCAGCAGTTGAAGTTGTATTAACTCCTACACGACCTAATATAGATTTAAAGAGGCAAGCAGAAGCAATTAAGGGAAAGTTGATTGATAAACCTGTAGTTATGGGCGATATAGTTGATATTTTTGGAACTTTTGTTCAAAGAGAAGATAGCGACAACCCAATGTCTGACATTATGAAAATGTTTCAGTTCGGAGGGAAAAGGAGACCTACTTTAGGAACACTAAGATTAATCGTTGAAAATTTGAAACCATCAGATAAAGTTGTTAAAATTACAAGAGATACTATCATAAAAGTGAATAAAAGAGTTGCAGTTCTGAATGTGTCCGGTGGAGTTGTTACATACGATGATGTTGGAGGTTTAACTGATGAAATTCAAAGGATTAGGGAGATGGTTGAATTACCTTTAAAGCACCCTGAATTATTCCATCGACTAAATATAGATCCACCTAAAGGTGTATTATTTCATGGACCCTCTGGAACAGGTAAAACACTAATGGCAAAAGCTGTTTCTCAAGAATCAAATGCAAATTTTATAACAATAAATGGCCCAGAAATTATGAGTAAGTTTTATGGAGCAAGTGAAGGCAGACTACGTGAGATTTTTAGAGAAGCGGAAGAAAATGCGCCTACTATAATTTTTATTGATGAAATTGATTCAATTGCCCCAAAGAGGGTTGATACTTCGGGAGAAGTTGAAAGACGTGTTGTTTCTCAATTACTTTCTTTAATGGATGGTTTACGAGGAAGAGGGGAAATAATTTGTGTTGGTGCCACGAATAGAGTTAATGCTATTGATGAAGCGCTAAGAAGACCTGGTAGATTTGACCGAGAAATCGAATTCGGCGTTCCTAATGTTAAAGGAAGAAAAGAAATATTCCAAATACATACGAGAGGTATGCCAATGGAAGAAGATGTTAATCTCGATAATTATGCTGAGATAACACATGGTTTTGTAGGCGCAGATATCATGGCTATTTGCAGAGAAGCTGCGATGTTTTCGTTAAGAAGAGTATTACCAAAAATTAATTTGGATGAACCAATTCCAAGTGAAATTATCCAAGAATTGAGGATTAAGGATGAGGATTTTATGAAGGCTACCAATCTAATCGAACCTTCAGCCATGCGAGAAGTAATGGTTGAGATTCCTGATGTTTCTTGGGAGGATATAGGAGGGTTAGAAGACATTAAACAGGAATTGAAAGAAGCGGTAGAATGGCCATTAAAATATCCTAAAATGTTTGAAAGAGCAGGAATACGCCCTTTAAACGGAATACTTCTTTTTGGACCGCCAGGATGCGGTAAAACTCTTTTAGCAAAAGCAATCGCAAATGAAAGCCAATCAAATTTCATAGCTATAAAAGGTCCAGAAATTTATTCCAAATGGGTGGGTGAAAGCGAGAGAGCTGTTAGAGAAATATTTCGAAAGGCTCGCCAAGCAGCGCCTTCAATTATTTATTTCGATGAGATTGATGCTATATCTTCAGGAAGAGGTAACTATGAAGGGACTCATACATTTGCTTCAATTGTAAATCAAATATTAGTTGAGATGGATGGGATTGAAAATCGAAAAGGAATTATTACAATCGCAAGCACAAATCGTCCTGATATCGTCGATTCCGCATTTTTAAGGCCAGGTAGATTTGATAGGTTAATTTTTGTTGAAGCACCTGACCTTGAAGCAAGATTAAAAATATTAGAAGTTCACACAAAAGCTATGCCACTAGCTGAAGATATTTCATTAAAAATGATTGCTCAGACTACAGAAGGATATAGTGGGGCAGATTTAGAAAATGTATGTCGTGAAGCAGGAATGCAAGCAATTAGAGAAAAAATGACAGAATTAGAGGTAATTGAAAAGAAACATTTCGAATTTGCTCTATCTAAAATAAAATCGACGTTACCTAAAGAAATGATTGATAGATATGAAAATATGGCTAAACAGATAACAGAATCTCGAAATATAAAAGAATCTAAAGCCGATTTGTATCGATAACTAAGCTTTCAGTAATAATTTTTTATTTTTTTCTAAATAGTTAGTTCCAAATTAATATTGAAAAGTTTTATTAAAAGCTCAACTTAATTATCATTATTCAAATAATTTTAGAGAGATTAAAAATGAGTGAAATTAAAATAGATTGGAGAGGACATATGAAAAAGTATCAAGCAGCAATGGAGGAATTAAAGCTTGATTTCTGTGTTCTTACTCGTGTAAAATCTATTACTTATCTTTCTGGTTGTTTTGTCCCTTGGAAAAGTTATATTTTTCTACCTAAAGAAGGAGCTGGAGAACCAATACTCTATACTGTTCTTTTAGATATTGAACGTGTTAGAGCAGAAGGCCAATTAAAAAATGTACAAGGGTGGGGCCCTATACGTGGATATTTTTGGGAAAAAAAAATTCAAAAAGCAGCAAAAAAAGCAGGATTATGTGATACTAAAGGGGCTCCTCCTAGAATTGGGGTAGAACTTGGAACAGATATCTGCGTAACTGGGCAAATGCTCTCATATACGGAAGCAGAATTATTAAAAAAAGTTTTTCCAGGATGTGAATTAGTAGATTTTAATGAAAAAACTGAGAGAATTCAATTTATTAAAGAACCAGAGGAAATTGCTATGCTTCGTAAAGCATCTGAAATTACTGATATTGGACAACACGCTGTTAAAAAAGAGTTAAGTGAACGTCCTACAGGAAAAATTTTCACTGAAAATGAGATTGCGGGAATAGGTACATTAGCTATGAGAAAAGCAGGAAGCAATTATGAATGGACTTTCACAGGAAGTCAGGAGATCGGCTCAGGTCATCGAGCAAGCTGGACTTTTAATGGATGTACTCCTGCAACTAATAAAAAAATAAATGAAGGAGAATCTTTACTTGTCGATTTACACAGTGAATATGGTTGTTATCTTGGAGACCTAAGCCATAATTATGTTCTTGGAAAATGTCCTCCAGAATTGAAAGCTTTTAATGATGTTTATGAGCAATTATGCTACGCTCTTATTGATAATATGTATCCTGGAAATACATTCGAAAATTGTTATCAAGAAGTACGAAAAGTGGCAGATAAAGAAGGATATGCTAATGATTTATTCTTTGGAATAGGTCATGGAATAGGTTGTATAGGAAATGAGTCATGGCCAGTTGTAGTACCTCAAAAAGAATGGGGCTCAATGATCTTTGAGGAAAATATGGTTGAAATTGCAGCAATAGTATTTAATCGTCCAAGACTTGGGGGACTTCGACTTGAATCACCTACACTCGTTACAAATAAGGGTGCTGAAGTCTTACCAAAAACAAAATTCGAGGTTGACTATGTTTAATTTTTTTGCATTTTTAATAATTTTAAAAATAGAAGTTATAAATTATGTATAAACTTCTCAATTCTATTCATCGCTTCTTTAAGTTTCTCCATTTCCGTTGCATAAGATATTCGTATCATATGATCTGAAAAAGATCCAAAAATGCCTCCTGGTATAATTGCTACAGCTTGTTCTTTCATTATATCTTGTGAAAATTTAGTCCCATTAATATTGAATTTTTTTGTTGAGGGCATTATATAAAAAGCTCCCAGTGGCTTTAAAACATCAAAACCAATTTCTTTTAATCGATTATATACGAAATTTCTCCTGTTATTAAAACTCTCCCAAATCTTATTAAAAAATTTAGGATCCATTTTTAAGGCTTCAATAAAACCATATTGAGCAGCATGATTAGTTCCTGCAACAGTATATTGATGGTATTTTTCCATTAAATCTATTATTTTTTTTGATGCAACAGCATAACCCAATCTAAATCCAGTAGCAGAAAAGAATTTTGACATTGCATTTACGGTAATGGTTCTTTCAAACATACCATTTAATGAAGCTGGACTTACATGTTTTAATCCATCGTAGATATATTTTTCATAAACCTCATCAGTAATTAAATATAAATCATTTTCAATAATTATATCAACAATTTCTTTCAATTCTGTTAAACTTAGAGCATGACCAGTAGGATTATTCGGAGTATTGATCAACATTGCTTTTGTTTTATTTGTAATTGAATTTCTTATACCTTCAATATTAGGGCTAAAATCTTTATTTCGCTCAACTTCTATTACTTTTACACGAAAAAATAAAGCGCAGTAAAAATAAGATACAAAATTTGGTGAAGAAATAATCAACTCATCTCCAGGGTTAAAAATTGAAGCAAATGCTAAAGAAACTGCTTGACTAGCACCATTAGTCACAATAATATTGTCTCTCCAATTTACATTGATACCATTACTTTTACTCAGTTTCTTCTCTATCAATTCTAATAGCTCTGGAACTCCTCTAGTAGGGGCATACATAGTAATATTTTTTTTTAAGGCGTTAATATTTCCTTGAATAGCTGGCTCAGGCGTTCTAAAATCTGGTTGTCCAATTCCAAGACTAATAACATCTGAACGACCTAAGGCAAAATCAAATAATTCTCTGATTGCTGATTTTGGAGCTTTAGATACGCTATGAGAAGTTTCTTTCATGATAAATACTCTTAAAGTAAATAGTATAAAAAGTCCATTTGTTAATATATTGATACAAAAAAGAGTTTTTTGATGCTATTAAAATTTTTTAAATATTTACCCCATGATTACTTAAAATTTGATTCACTAAAAGAGAAAAAGCTTCTTCTATATTTTCGCCGAGTTTTGCGCTTGTTTCAATAAAATGGCTGGCTTTAATTTTTGTAGCTAATTCTCTTCCTCTTTCTGTAGGTATTACTCTCTGATTTTTTAAATCAGTTTTATTTCCAATTAGTACATACACACCTTTTTTCTTTACATACTTTTTGAAGTCTCGCAACCATTTAGAATTTATACTATCAAATGTATTATACCGAGTAACATCATAAACTAATAGAGCCCCTTCGCACCCCTGAAAATACATACTGCGAACTACGCGATACTTTTCTTGACCTGCTAAATCCCAGATAATAAGTCTAACCCCTACATTTGATTTTCCTATGTTTACATCCTTTCTGACAATGTTAGCCCCTAATGTAGGTTTGTAATCTTCGGTGAATTTACTTTCAACAAATTGATTTATCAAGGAAGTTTTGCCGACTGCGGAGTCTCCCAATAATACTATCTTATATACAAACTCGCGTAATTCTGTTGACATTCTTTAGCAATTTATATTTTGTTTTACCATTATTTAATACTTTATTTCAAACTTTTAGGTGAAATTTTTTTTTAATAACAAATATAGGGATTTCTTCAATCCACAATAGCAATATATTTTTTGTCAAATGAATATTTAAGACTTTTCAATTCTCAGTTTAGCAATAAAACTATTGTGATTAGGATTGTTTATATTTTCTTTCTCTCTTTCATAGATAACCTTTTGTTCTGATGGTAATGATTTTTGTAATGAATTAACTAAGAATCCCTTAAATAAATCGCAAGGAACTCCGATCTCAGAACAGAAAATACACCTGTCTACTTGGAGAATAATTTCATTTTCGTTATTTTTAATAATATTAACTTTCCACTTAGCTATAATAGAAGAATTAATTTCATCTATTATTTCTTCAAAATTTTTCCCATAGGGAAATAAATAGAAAGAGAACTTTTTTCCAATTTCAAAAAGAAGGTCCGGAGAATCATATAATAAGCAATTTTGAGCAGAAATGATTTTCTTAAAGGAAAAGAAGTCTAGTGTATTATTAGGATCTTCATCTTTTATATCTTTTATGTGTAGCATTTCTGCTTCTCTTAGGATAGATTTCATTCCATCATAATCAAGAATATCATTATATGCTTGGAGAAGTGCTACAACAACCCTATTTTTTACAAATCCTTTATAATCTCCAATCATTTCATTCTAATTTTATAACTTGTTTTTTAAGAATTTTAACATTTTAAGTTAACCTTATTTTATAATGCTAATAATGATAAACCAAATTGAGGATCAATAACCCGTTTTATCTTTTTGTCAATTTCCAAGATGTAAACTTCTCCTGTTATTGATATTATACTTGGTTGCATTAAGTGCCCTCCAATTATATTATAATCTCTTGTTCCTATGGAAACGTGTAAATGTATTATTGGTTTTCCCTCTTTAAAGGATATATTTCCCATACATGAAACTAATTCAACATACTCTTCAATTGTACTAGTTAAATATTCTTTAGATTCAACATCAAAATATCCTATTGTTATTTTTTTTAAAGCTCCAATACAATTGATAAATCCTGATTTAATATCAGAGTCTTTCACCATCTTTATTATTGAGTTAATCAAATCCTCATCAGGTTCTATTTTTCCAACAATTACCCTTTTAACTTTAGTTTCAATACTTTTCAAATAATTTCACTAAATTGCTATAGATATAGATATTAAAATTAGATTCTTATCTCTAAATTTACTAGAACAGTAATTACTAATTTTTTTAAGGCAAATTCAACATTATCCCGGTATTTAGCACGTGTTTCAGAAAACAATATTTTTTTCATTTTCACCAACCATTATCGCTCCAAAGATCGTTTTTAATTTTTTATAGATAAGATAAATTCATATTTTTTATAGTTGAGCTATAGGAGATATTTTTTTGTGTTTGCTACAAATTATAATTTCATCTTCAATTCGAAAAATTAATTATAGTAGACTTTCATACCCATTATTAGTAGATTAGAAAGTGAAATATTATGACAGAAAAAATTGAAATATCAGGTGTTGAATTATTATTATCTGAGCCTGCTCAAGTTGACATGGAATGGGTTGGAAATGATGATCTAATTAACCAATTAAAAGCAGCATGGATGGTTGTTGATAAAGATGATCTTCCCCTTAATCCTCGGATTCTTGGTAAACCAGGAATTGGTAAAACAACACTTGGTTATGCCGCAGGAAAAAGATTAGGAAAGGATGTATATATGTTTCAATGTACAATGGATACTCGCCCTGAAGATTTGCTAATCAGTCCAGTAATCGCGTCAGGGAATAAAATTGCATATGTTGCTAGTTCTTTAGTATCTGCTATGGTAAAGGGAGGAGTATGCCTTTTGGATGAGGGAAATAGAATGAGTGAAAAAAGTTGGGCTTCCCTTGCACCTTTAATGGATAAAAGACGTTATATTGAGAGTATTATTGCAGGTATTAGAATTTACGCTCATCCCGAGTTTCGATTATGTGTTACTATGAACGCCGATTCAAGTACTTATGAGATTCCGGAATATATTCAATCCCGTTTACAACCTAAGATATATATAGATTTTCCAAATAAAGTAGATGAGCTTAAAATTTTAAAGTATAATTTACCATTTGCTTCAGAGGAAATATTAGAATATTGTGTAAATTTTCTTCAGAATGCTCACATCCATGACGAACCTTATACTGTTAGAGATGGCATTAATATTTTAAGATATTATATTAAATCAAAATTGATGAATAAAGAAAATCAAGATAAATTAGAAAAGAAAACGTTTGAAAACGCTGCAATTCGGGTATTAGAAGAAGCAGCATTAAAATATTTACCTGGAAATTATGAAGAGTTTTTGAAAGAGCAGAAAGAATCAATTTCTTTTAAGATATTTAAAAATATTGAAGAAGTTAATGATTATTATGATAAATTTGTAAAAAAGCCTGATAAAGATTCAAATGGAGAATAGGCCTTATATTAAGTTTAGAAATATTTATGTTATCCCCACTTTCCATTCACGAATTGAATTTGCTAAATTAGCTAAGGTAACTTTATGTTAATTTTTTTCTGATATTTGTCCGTTTAATATCTCTTATAATATTAAGAAAGAAGTTATTTAGCCAATTGAGTGATTATAAAAAATTGTCACTAATAGAAATAATAATAAATATGGATATAAAAAAAAAAAAGAATTAAGGATTTGAAAGTTAAATGTGGAACATTACTTTCTATACACACCATATTTAAATACTGCGTCTGTCATTGCTTTCACACATTCAGGTTTGGCCTCATCTGGTATTCCAGATACTCCACCATCGACAATGAAACCTCCACCTTCAGCGCATCCTTCTATAATCTTTTTAACATACTCATCAACTTGTTGGGGTGTACCAGTTGATAACATTGAGGCAGGTACATTTCCTCTTATCGTAACGTAATCACCAAACACCTCTTTTGCGTGAATTATGTCGGTCCTATCAAACCAATAAATCATTTTACCTTTATGTTTTTTGGCGAATTCTTCTAAATAATCAAGGCGTTCATTATAACCTCCTTCCCAAAATGGACAGGGTATAAGATTGTTTTGTATCAATGCTTCCATAATTGCTGTTAGAGTAGGAAAATAAAATTCTTCAAATTGTTCCCTGCTCATAAATCCATCTGCTCCTCTATGTAGGGGAATGAAAACAATAGGGTTATCTGGAGCCATTTTTGCTGCTATAAGGGTAGCTTGAATTGAACTTGGAACTAATAATTCTAATAATTTCTTTAACTTTTCAGGTCTTCTATACATATCTAACATACCACCCCTCATACCTCTTAAAAATTCACTGCACACATCATAAGGAGCCTGAACAAAATTCGCAAATCCAGTAGGGTAGCCTAAATTTTTCATATCTTCAACATATTTATTGCTAGCTTCGACATATTCGAAAACCTTTACTGCAGCTTGTCCAATAGCTTTAAACATTTCTTGATTTGGTGGTAACGCGAAAAAAAGAGGCAAATTAAGGAATGCACCATAGCCGCTAACCAAATTTATTAAACCGGGAAACATAGAAAATCCTTGCAAATTATTATGATGCCGAGGAATAATCTTTCGGAGCGCAAACCCGGTAGGATCAAGAAAAAATTCTTCATACTCATCAGCCTTCATGTATTCTCCTTCAACATATTGAAAATGAACATCATCTCTTAATTTTTGCTTTTCATCAGCGGCGGCTGGCCATTTAAAAAATTGTATACCTAACGCATCTAAAGTGCCTGCAGGAAAAACTCCCAACAAAGGCGGAACCATATCCCAATTCATAGGACTGAACACTTCAAAAGAAGCTTGAGCTAATTTTTGCGGTTCGTACATTGCTTCTTTCTTTGTATATCCTTTTTGTACAGTTGCGTAAAACATTGACATAGGTGTTATTGGCACTCTATCTGGTTCTTTTAAGCTAATAGTAGTCATAACACGTTCCATTCGTTCTTTATATAGTTCTTCTGGACTTTTCTCACCCATTACGGTGACACCCCCATCCATTTTTTTGCAATATTTACAGCATCAACTGCACTTTCTCCATATGCATCTGCTTCTACATAATCAACAATAGCTTCGTCAATAGTCCCCCCACCAATCATAATCTTTACAGTGTCTCTCAATCCCTCGTCATTAATTTTTTGAATTATTTCTTTCATAGAATCAAAAGCAAGCGTTAAGAACCCACTTAAAGCTAAAATATTAGGTTCAAATTCTTTAATTTTTTCAACAAATTGCTCCATAGGCACATCTACTCCTAAATCCATAACATCAAAACCATTTGCATCTAACATAAACTTTACAACATCTTTTCCAATGTCGTGAATATCTCCGGCAACAGTACCAAGAAGAACTTTCCCAATCTTTTGTTCTTGTTTCCCAGATTCTTTTAATTTGGGAGTTAATTCCTCAAAAATTTCTCTTAACATTTCTCCCGATAATATCAGATCAGGAAGAAAATATTCTTTTTGAGCATACTTATTACCAATTTGTTTCATTGCCTCCTTGATCTCATCCATGATCTTTAATGGATCGTCTCTCTCGATCTTTCCTTTTAATATTTCTTTAACTTTCTCTTCGTTTAATTCAACCAATTCGTTTATGAATTCAGACATTTGATTTTCAACTCTTTTGTAATTTTTTTTTAAAAACCAAGAAGAAAAAATTATGGCAATTTTTGCATAATATCAATTTATTAATAAATCTTTATCTCGAAATCTTAAAATAGGATAAATTTCCTAGAATAAAATCGTGATTTTTATTATTATTAATATAGTGCATTTTTAAGAGAGTAATAAGATTAATTTTGTAGAAAATAAATTTTTAACAATAAAATAATTGAGCAATTAAACAAGATAATACAAAGATTCAAATGAATAAGAATCCCTATATTAGATTTAGAAATATATTTGTTATTCCTACATTCCATTCTCGAATAGAATTTGCCAAATTGGTCCGTACAGCTTTATTTAAAGCATTTCCAGATGTAATCGCTGTAGAATTACCAAATAACATGCGAGATGAAGTAATAGAAGCAATTGATAGGTTGCCTTTCTTATCCTTAATTGGATATGCTGATACATTAAATCCTAAAAAATTAAATTTTATTCCAATAGATCCCGGAGATTCTATAATTGAAAGTATAAGAATTGGTCTTGAGCATAATATTCCAATTGAATTCATTGACCTTTCAGTCTCAGAATATTTACCTCCGAGTTTCAAACTTCCTGATGATTATGCTATAAATCAAATTGGGCTTTATAAATTCTATCAACAAATTTCGGATTATTTTAAAAAAGAGAATAAAGATAAAAAAGTCGAACTTAGAAGTAGGGTAAATTTAGAAGATTTCCTTAGAAATCAAGAAAATGTTAATAATGAATATGATTATACTGAAAAAGATATTCTTAGAGAAAAATATATGGCAGCTCATCTTTTAAAAATGATGCCATTATATCATAGGATTTTACTTATTATCGGTATGGCGCATTGGGATAACGTGAAATATTACCTAGAGAATCCAAAAGGAGTGCAAGATGTGGATTTGGATTTAGTTCCTCACAAATACGTAAAAATTTATAATATTAAAGGCTCTGATGCTAGATTTCTTTTAAGAGAATTACCGTATCATACATATAAATGGCTGAAATTTAGAAATAAATTTTCAAAAGAAAGATTAGAAAGTGTAGAAACACCTGCAGAATTATACGAAATTCTAAATTCATACAACAAAACTGAACAAATTAATAAGATCTTAATTAAAGCAAAATATGATTACGAAGAGGAATTTAAAGAATTTGTAGATCTCCATAAATTAAAAACTTTATTTCAATATGCAAGAAATCTCTCATTAACGGATCAGAGATTATTGCCAAACTTGTACCAATTGTTAATAGCTTCTAAAAATATTATTGATGATGACTATGCGTGGAAAGTCTTGGAAAAAGCTACTAAATATCCCTATGATGATGAGAGTGATAATTATGAAACATTGAAAATGAGTATAGAAGGTGCTTATGATCCAAATGGTCGTTATATAAAACTACGTAGACATCATCCTTATCCCTATGGAAAAGAACAAGAAGTTCCTCTAAAAGAGAGACCCGAAGAAAAATATCCGGGAGAATGGAAGGATAAATGGGAACAAGGTAAGGATTATACAGTTTCCTGGCCTCCTGAAGATATATTAGAAGAGAATTACTTTGCCTTTATAAGGAAGAAAACGATTAAAAATTTAAAAAACCAGCGGATTAAGATTGAAGAATTTAAATCCAGCTTAATGGATGGGATCGCAATTAAAGAAACTATCAGGAATTGGGCTTTCAAGAAAAAGATTTATGTACAAAATATTCAGCAAATTCAGGGTAAAATCGATACACTTGTTGTAATATTTGATAAAGATAATAGGGATGTAGAAAAATATCCTTATAGATTAACTTGGTGGGCAGAACATGACAGAGAGAGTGATATGGCTTTCTATTCAACAAATCCAGGAGATTATATTATTGGTCCTGGGATTACTCATGTAGAAATTGGAGGTTTATTGTCTATTTTCCCAGCAATATTCTTGAGACCTATTTTTGATTCATATATGGACTATGAATATAAGGATACCAAAAATAAAGCAGAACGCCTTCTTAAAGCAGCTATCATTTATTCGAAAGAACGATATATAGCATATGTAGCAAAAGAACCTCCGCGTAAATATTTCTATTCACTTGCTGGGATAAAAAATCGCGATTTAGTTTATATCCCAATTGATAATTTTAGCAAGGAATCACTTAAAAAAATAAAACATATTCACATACTTGCAGGCAGGGATAAAAGAAAAATAGCTCATAATTATATTTTTTTGAATGAATAGCGAAAAAATATAGAAAGTTCTTATAATTACCGTAAAATACTTATTTTTTTCTTATCTTTATTATTTTATGCTTGAAATCTATAACACGATGACTCGGCAAAAGGAAGTATTTAAACCTATAGAAGAGGGTCGAGTGAGAATCTACACTTGTGGACAGACTGTTTATGATGATGTCCATATCGGTAATGCAAGAACCTATAGTTCCTGGGATGTAGTTGTTAGGTATCTTCGATATAAAGGATATGATGTATTTCATGTCCAAAACTTCACTGATGTTGGACATTTAACAGACGATGCAGATCAAGGAGAAGACAAAATAGAGAAAAGGGCAAGGGAACAAAAAATTAACCCTTGGGAACTGGTTGATAAGCAAATTCAAGAGTATTGGCAAGTTATTGATGATTTGAATATTCAAAGACCGAA
>JBHLMQ010000005.1:44255-50388 GCA_048938005.1 Promethearchaeota archaeon
AACCCTTGGGAACTGGTTGATAAGCAAATTCAAGAGTATTGGCAAGTTATTGATGATTTGAATATTCAAAGACCGAATGTAACGCCAAGAGCAACAGCTCTTATTCCTGAAATGATTGAAATTATTCAAATTTTGTTAGATAAAGGCTATGCATATGAAGTACAAGGTAATGTGTATTATGATGTTACTAAATTTAAAGAATATGGAAACCTTGCGAGACTAAAACTTGATGAAAAACAAGTTAGAGCACGTGTAGATCAAGATCCACTGAAAAAGAATTATTTTGACTTTGCTCTATGGTTAAATGCACGAAAGGGGGATCAAGTCCATATTATGAGATGGAATTCTCCTTGGGGTGAGGGATATCCTGGATGGCACCTTGAATGTTCTGTAATGGGCATGAAATACTTAGGAGAGACTTTAGATATTCATGGTGGAGGAATTGACCACATATCTACTCATCATCCTAATGAAATTGCGCAAGCTGAAGCGGCTACCGGAAAAAATTTTGTTAATTATTGGATGCACGCTGAATTTATAACTCTAAATGGCAAAAAGATGAGTAAAAGTCTTGGAAATTATGTTACTGCTCGTGAATTAATTGACAAGAATGGAGGTCTTGTTGTGCGAATGGGTCTCATATCTGGGCACTATCGTTCTGCTGTGGATTGGAATCCGAAAGTTATTGAAAATGCCAAGAGTAATATAGAAAAAATAAAAAATTGTTTAACCACAATTGATCGCGTTCCTGGAGGAAATGAGATAAAACTTGAAAAAGCAATAGAGAATGTGAGAAGAGATTTTGAGCATGCTATGGATGATGATTTTAATACCCCCAAAGCTCTTGCTGCTATATATGAGTTTATTAGAATAATTAATAGTTTACTAGATAACAAAAAAGAATTATTAATTAAAGCAAGAGAAACTTTAATTAAACTTCTCGCAATTCTTGGTCTTGATTTCTCCAAGAAAGAAGAAAAGATTGATGTAAAATTAAATGAGTTAATAGATATTATCATAAATATTCGTGATAAAGCAAGAAAAGAACATAATTTCGAACTGAGTGATGAAATCAGAGATAAATTGAAAAATACGGGAATATATTTAGAGGATACGCCGGATGGAACCTATTGGAAAGAAGTTTAACTTTTTTCTATTTTTTGCTACATTTCATATTTATTTCTTAATAAAACATGATCTTAACTAATAAAAATTGAATTATTGAATAGTAATTATTATTTTCAAAAAAAATTAAAAATTTAAAAATATAGAAAAAAATTAATCTTTAATTGTTTGCAACAATTCCTCAATTTCAGCTTGAATAACTTCAGGCTTTTTTGCTGTTTGTCCAGCTATAGCAAGTTGTCTCTCTATAATTGGACGATGAAGTGTATTCATAGAACAGAATGGGATTTCTCTTACTTTATTAGGATCATCCGGATCGATAACCCCGTAATGAACAAGACATCTACAAACTCTATCGAGGTCAAAATTATAGGAATCCTGAAAATGCATTGAACTAATCATTAAATTACGGGAGTGTAAGAAATCCCCTGCTGTTTTTAGGTTTGGGGCCATTACTAAACGAGTAAATGCTTGGTATGTTTTACTTGTAAGCATTTTTGTCGGGTTTTTAATAAACCTTGCTGCACCTGCAAAAAAGTAAGCTTTTATAGCTTGTCGATATCCTAGGTCGGTTATATCATCTACAAAAGATCCAATCTTAGCGACAAGCTTCCCGAAGTCTTCTAAGTTAATTCCCTTCAATAATCCAGTAGGTTTAGGAATTTCTTGTTTCTCAACCATATCCCACACTTTATTGGCCCATCTAATTAATCCTTCAGCTTCAAAATATTTTTCAATAGGTTCCCATTCATTCTTTTCATTTACGATCATAATTGTACAGAAACCACAATCAGCGTGGCTTGTCATACTAAATGGGGGCATATCATCGAACCACGCTAGCAATTTTGTGAATTTTGCTGTGAATGCTATTGGGTAAAACCTAGTTACTGCACCATTGGTATGTGCATTAATTGCTTCTTTTAAATCAGAAGTAGTATATCGAAGATCCATTAATTCTTCAAAACTGATACGTCCTGTCAATGATACTGGTTGGAATATAATACCTGATATGATATCACAGTTATCTCTCGCATAATCCAAGATATTCCCAATTTGATTGTCATTTACTCCTTTAGCTACGGTCGGTACCAACATAATGCCATAAAATCCAATTTTTCGAGCATTTTCAATAACTCTCTTTTTAAGTGGCCATAAATTAACTCCTCTAATCTTTTTCCATATTTCAGGTTCATCAGTAGCATCAAATTGCAGATAAATTGCATCCATTCCCGCATCCATACATTTTTTCATAAATTCAGGGGATTTACCAAATCTAACTCCATTTGTGGTTACCATAACTTCTGTAAATCCTAATTCTTTACCTTTACGAATTATTTCTGGAAGGTCATCCCTTACTGTAGGTTCACCTCCAGATAATTGAAGTAAAACTGCTGGAATAGGCTTCATTGATCTAAAATGTTTCATAATTCTAACTAATTCTTCGAAAGTAGGTTCTACAATGTATCCCTTGGCCGAAGCATTAGCAAAACAAATAGGACATGTTAAATTACACCTATTGGTTATATCAATTAAACAGATATTTGGAGCGCTTTTGTGATTCGTACATAGACCACAGTCATATGGGCACCCTTTATTTATCTCTCTAATTCCTGAAGAAGTATATTCAGGTTGAGTTGAGTTATTTACAGTGGAACCAATTTCGTTTGTGAAATTCTGTTGCCATTTATATTCTTCTGGATTTATAGACAATTTATCTTTGAATTCTCCATGATCCTTGCATGTTTTTCGCATCATGACCCAATTTGTATCAGGGTCAACGTAGATTTCGGCATCAATATGTTTTACGCATTCAGGACAAATGCTTATAGTTGTTCTAATAATTTCTACTTCACTTTTAGTAGTTTGAGTTATTCCTTCAGTCATAAGTATCAATATATCTTATTAATTTTTTAATTAGACAAATGTTTTATTGAATAATTATTTTACTAATTAACCTTTCTAATCTTTTAAATATTATAATAATATCTATATTATTATCGATATTATTAAAAAAGATTAAAAATCTTAATAATAGATTAAAAAGCTTATTAAAATTGATAAGTTAAATAGTTTTTTTAATATTTTTGAATAACTTATATAACCGTTAACTTTAAATGTTAAATCCTAGTAGCTATTGGGAATATTTTTTACCATCTTTAAAAAATTTTTAAGATTTTGTTATTACTCCTCTTTGATCTATTATTAAAGCTTTAATATAAAAATCAAGTTCTATTTAAAATCAATAAGTAAAGAAAGGGTGACTCCTGCCCTACGAGACGCAAATAAGCGTCGAAATAAAATAGGGGGAGGAGGGCGAAATCAGAGTGTAAGAATTTACACTACCAAAAGACAAAAATCCAGGGTGTAGGCAGGAGTCATGATGGTTTTAGTTAATCTTTTCATTCAGATTTAATTTTTGGTTAAGATTTTTTCCTTTATTATTTTACTTTATTTAAAATTATATTAATTTTTGCTAAATTGGTGTTTATTTTTATTGGTATATCAAATTTAAATTTTTATCTTAAAAATATTATATGACCAAGAGTTTATAAATTAAATCATTAAATCTTATTAGATATTGATTGGTTTAAAATATGTTTTAAAGAAAAAATAAATTAAAATATATAAAAAACTTAGCTCAAATATGCCTAGAAATAAGAAAGAACAAACAGTAGGAAGACCAGAACCGGAATTTAAAATTGATATCTTAACAATAATATGGTTGATTATAGGCTTTGGTATCTCTTGGATGAATATGTTTCTAATTTTAGGTTCTATGGAGATTTGGTCTTATTTAACAATAATTTTTACAACTATAATACCAACAGTGATAATTGGTTTAAAGAATCGATATTGGGGGTATGGTTATTTATTCGGATTCGCGATTGCTGGAATCCCCTTCTCTTTTTTAAAGCCCCCTTATGGAGATCTATTCATTGGATGGTACACTTTTGCGACATCTCTATTTATATTTATCATCTTGTGGTTAATATTTTGGAAAGCTTGGAGATCTTTATCATCAATTAAGCAAGTGAAATCATGAAAGAATTATGAAAAGTGAAAAATCAAATTTCTAGTGCTAATTTAGGCTAATAATAACTGCTTACACTTTACGCATAATTTTCCTTCGAGTTTTGCTTTTTTAGCACATTTTAAGCAATAATTAGTCTTACAGGAGGGACATGTGTAAGTTTCACCGTGAATATCTCCTTTATGGAAAAGACAAAAGTTTTCCTTTATATTGAAGGAGGGGGGGAGTATTGGTGGAGGTGGAACTTCTTTATCAACCATTAGACCACGGGAAATAATATTATATTAAAATTAATTAATTTTCTTCTTATAAAAATAATATTTTGATACAATATCAAGAAATTGTTTTATTATGTTAGAGTGGGGATATCTTCAATTAATACCTTAAGAACGTTCGCAACAGACATAAATTTATCCTTAATAATATCAGCAGTTAGTTCACCAGTATCTATCATATCTCCAATAAGATAAGTCTCATAGAAACATTTTTCCATTTCATAACATAATCCGGTAGTGTGTAATATTTCTTTGCTTAAATTCAATTCATTCAATACATTAGATATTCCTTTAACAAGATCTGGTGAAAATTCTTTTAGTTTTACAAGAATCTTTTTAATATTTTCATTTTTTGTTGGAAAACAGCTTACTTTAACAACATCCTCACGCGAAATGAAAATTAGTAAATAAAAGGGTGAGTTTAATATTTCTTCCTTAATTTCTGAAGGAAAAATAGGATTGGTGTTGAGTTCATTATTGGTTATAATAAGACCTATAGAGATTTTATTTTTTTGAGTGCTATTGTCTGTTTCCATAATAATCAAAAACCTAAAGATAATTAAAAGTTATATTTGCGTAAGGATATATAAAGTTTTTTTATTTTTATTTTTTTATACGTTTTCCATTAGGTGATTTTGAAGAGATATGATAACAATATATTTCTTTCTTTCCTAAAACTTAGTAATTTTCTATATTTAAAACTCCAGTATTATTATGATATTATTTGTATTTTATATCTAAATCTAATTTTCGTTATTTAATATTACTATTAAAAGAGATTTAATTATAGGTCTGATAATGGGATTTCAAAATAATTTTAATAATAGTGAAAGTAAATATGGATTCTCACTTGAAAAGTATAATTCCCAACAGTGTAGGTTTCATGCGATATATTTCATTGATTATGAAAGCGGGGCTTTATTAGTAAGTAATAGATATTCAGAAGGGTTGAACTTTTTAAAAGATGACCTAATATGTAGTTTTTTGAATGCGATAAATTTATTTATTAATGAAATAAATGAAGGAGCCAAAGAAGAACTTCAAGAAATAAATTTTAAAGACACAAGAATCCTGTATGAGCGCGAAGGGCGACTTTTAGCTATAGCAATTACAAAAAAAACAAATTTACAGATGGAGAGAGGAATTTTACGTGAAATTGTTGAAGATTTTTATATTAGATTTAAAAATTTCATTAATAATTTCAATGGAGCAGTTGATCCATCAATATTAAATTACAAAAAAAAATTAAAAAGTATGAATTTAAACTCACTATTCAAATTTAATATTCATATCTAGACAGTTAAGAAATATTTTCTTTATCTTCATCTTTTTTAAATTTTTCAACGTCAGATTCGAATTTCCTTACGATTTTTTCTGCATCAGTTTTTATATCGACTCGATGGGCTTCAATCTCGCGTTGTTCTTCGATTTTTTCTGCCTGTTTTTCTATTGTTCCAAAGATTTTCTCTCCAGTACCTTCAATATCTGGACGTAATTCTTTTCTTTGAGCAATACTTTCTTTCTGGCGATCGATCATGAAAGCTTTTTCTCCTAATGATTTTTCAATTTTATCTCCAGTACCTTCAATATCTGGACGTAATTCTTTTCTTTGAGCAATGCTTTCCTTCTGGCGATCGATCATGAAAGCTTTTTCTCCTAATGATTTTTCAATTTTATCTCCAGTACCTTCAATATCTGGACG
>JBHLMQ010000005.1:50488-153825 GCA_048938005.1 Promethearchaeota archaeon
CCTTCAATATCTGGACGTAATTCTTTTCTTTGAGCAATGCTTTCCTTCTGACGATCAATCATGAAAGCTTTTTCTCCTAATGATTTTTCAATTTTTTCTCTAGTACCTTCAATATCTGGACGTAATTCTTTTCTTTGAGCAATGCTTTCCTTCTGACGATCAATCATGAAAGCTTTTTCTCCAACTGATTTCCCAATTTTATCTCCAGTGCCTTCAATATCTGGATGTAATTCCCTTCTCTGTTCATTAAGTTCGCGTAGTTTTTTAACTCGAAATGCTTTTTCACCAATTGATTTTTCAATTTTCTCTCCGGCACCCTCAATGTCAGGATGCATACCAATACGCTGTTCATTAAGTTCACGTGATTTTTCAACCCGAAATGCCTTTTCTCCTATCGATTTCTCAATTTTATCTCCCATACCTTCAATATCTGGACGTAATTCCTTCCTTTGTATATCAAGTTCCCGTAATTTTCCAACTCGAAATGCTTTTTCACCAATCGATTTTTCAATTTTCTCTCCGGCACCCTCAATATCAGGATGCATACCAATACGTTGTTCATCAAGTTTACGTAATTTTTCAACCCGAAATGCTTTTTCTCCTATCGATTTTTCAATTTTATCTCCAGTACCTTCAATATCTGGATGAATTTCCCTTCTCTCTTCATCAAGTTTTCTCTGTTTTTCTATGCGAAAGGCTTTTTCCCCTACTGATTTTTCTATTTTTTCGGCAGTACCTTCCATATCAGGATGTAATTCTTTTAATTGGATGGTAGTTTCTTTTTGACGATCAATTCTAAATGCTTTCTCATCAATCAAATCTGAAATTTGTTTTTTTACCTCTTCAAAAATTTTTTTTCTCTCTTCTTCAGTGCTTTTTAAATATGCTTCTCTTTCTTCTTTTTTTCTCTTATAAAGCTCGCCAACAAGTTTCTTTTGTTGTTCTATTTCTTCACTAGATAAAGGTTTTTCATTTTCACCCAATATTCTCACTTTTAAGAAATTATTGAAATTTTTTTAAATATAATATCAAAATTCGTATTTAATAATTTTTATGTTTGAATCTTAATTTAGTTTTATACTAAAGAATGTATAATATTAATGAACAGAATTTATCAAACTTTTCGTAAGTTATTTTATGGGGATGGGCTCAAAAGAATCATCTGGAAAATGTTTTATGAGACTTAACATTGTTAATTTCATTGTAAGCATTTCCATAACTTCCATTTCTAATTTTCTTGTTTTTTCAGATTCTTTTGTTAGGTTATATTTAGTAATTAATCTTTCGAATTCTTGTTTTAAAAGTTCTTGCAACTCATCTTGGTTATCTAAACTGATATCTTGAGTTTTGAACCACATATCAATTTCATTTTTAATTTGAATCCCCGTACTATTAACTAAATTATAGGTTACTTCAACTTCCTTTAGATTTTCTAGATTTTTGATATAATTCTCGTCCTGATAAATTGGTTTAAGTAATAATCCAAGATTCATAATTAGAGGTTGTAATTGAAGTTTTTCTAATGAATCTGCTAAAAATTTAAAAACTTGATCTTTTTGCGTTATTTTGGAATAGTTGATATATTCTTGGACAAAATGCATGATTGAATTTTTTACTAATAATTCTTCAAAATCAAAGATAGAATCAGGTTTAATTTCAAGAGTTTTATTAATACAATTATATACTGAGTCCATGAAAGGTTTAATTTCTTTAAACATAGAAAATTTATTTACAAAATTTAGAATGTCGCCTAAAATTTCGAGTTTATTCCTATCTGGCTCCGTCTGATAATATTCATTAATGTTTCGTTCCAAATCGAAATTCTCATCAGAAATTGATAAGAGTTGCTTTACTTCAGAATAAATAGAACTTAAATCCACAATAATTTATTTGTTAAATATCTTTAAAAAAATTTATTTATTTTAGAGAAAAAAACTAAGAAAATTTATTTTAGAAAACTATTGAAATTAATGCGTTAGTGCCATGTTTTTGAGCTTCCTGAAGAATTTTCATAGTTTCTTCATATGATAAAGGGGATAAATCAAATACACTCATACCAGCTAATTTAAGTTCGGCTTTAATTGTTTCTGCTAAATTATTACAATCACCTGAAAAAAAAATATTTTTCCTACCAAATTCCTTTCTAAGATCTTTTCCAACTTCGTTTATGGCACAATAACCTGCTATCAATCCTTTAGTATATCCTTCTGATTTCAATTGCTCGATTAGATCATCATCATGTCCTTTTCCCATTACTATAAACCATCCCCCTTTGAATTTTTCTGAATAATCATAAGCTATACTTTGTAAAAAGATTAATGGATTGTCTTGACAACCCTCTCTACACAATAAATCTTTACCTTTTATAATTTTTATATCTTCAGGAAATTTTTGGAGCAAATTCCACTCATAAATTTCTTTATATTCTTCCAAATCCTTTCCAACAACTTTAATTTTACTCAAATTACCTTCTCCTAATCCTCTTTCAGATGCTAATTTTAAATGTGGAATTTTATCAATCGTTAAGCCAAAAATTCTTGCTCCAACAACATCAACAGCTAAAGGATCAGTACCTCCAATAAGGATCTTAAATGGAATTACCAATTTATCTTCCCAAGCTGTAGGAGGATAATGCCCATGAATAGTTCCCTCAATGCCATCTATGATAGTTATATCTGGTTTCAATATTTCGAACAAATCAATGAGTTTTGAATGCAAGTTAAAATTATGATCTTTTCCGCGATCTGCATGATCAGGAAAACCCCACTGATTTTTTATACCTAGTGTAACCCCTGCCATAGAATGAGTTTTAAGTTTTGGGATATTAATATATGTTATTGAATCTCTGTTTTTTATAATTCTAACAACTGTTTGTGGTAATCTGAAAGTCATTAAATTATATCCTTTAGGATCTTCTTTTACTGAAGGTTTACCTTTAAATTCAAACGTTTCTGTATCTTCTTCATCCAAGTAAATAATATTTACTCCAGTTTTCTCACATACATCTTTATAACCATTTACAGCAAAAACAAGGCGTGTAAAATTCCCTTGTGTTGAGTTTTCCATGACATAAATAACCGCTCCTTTCTCTTTCAGATAAAAAATAACAGCTTCTAACACTTCTGGGGATGTATATGAATGTTTTTTAAAATCAATACCATTAACTTTAATATAAACTTCTTTTGAACTTTTTAGAATAGATTTTCCAGAATTCTCAATCTGATCGAGAATTCGAGTTACTGCTGATAAAATCCCTTGGTTAGTATCTTCAATATATACTTCTATCATATTCTTATCATATTTTTTTTAATAATACTATCTTAAAATTGGGACCTTATATCATTTTACTCCTTTTGAATTATTAAAAAATGTATGTGACCGTTATGATCATATTTAAATATGAGATTTTATTTTTCATTATTATATGATCAAAATGGTCATATGATCATTTATAAATATAAAATAAAAAAAGAGTGTTTCAATTTGTTTAAAAAATTTGAAAATTCAAATGACTTTGATCCATTTAGAATGCCTAAACCCTTGGAATATCAAGGAAATCTACCTCCGGGTGGGCAATCTCCTCATGAAGGACCAAAATCACCATTTGGTTTCCCACCATTTTTCGGACCAAAACATCATTTCAGACCACCTTTACCAATGACATACGAATCTTTCAAAGAAATTAGATATTTCATGATTTTGATGATACTTGCTGATAATCCAAAAGGTATTACTGGTTATCAACTTCAAGAGAAATTTCATATTCCCAGAGGAAATCTATTAAGGATTATGGATGAATTAGCAGAAATGAATTATGTATCAACGTCAGAATCAGTTATAAAAGGAAGAGCTCAAAAATTTTTCATTTTATCAGAAAAGGGAAAAAAATATCTTCATCAATTAAAGGAGAAATGGGCAGAACGCTTCGCACAAATATCAGAAATAGCAGCACCAAACATGTTTGGAAGTTTATTTATCAAAAAAGGATTGGATATGATTTTAACAAGTCAGATAGATCTCTTAGAATCAAAGGAAGATGCTTTAGATCTTCTAGGAGGATTAAGATTAGCAGCAAAAAATTTTATGGCTAGGATAACCGACAGATTAAATCACCTAAAAAACGCAAAATCTGCTTTAGATTCATTAATTCGAAAAATAGAAAAAATAGATGAACCAAGTATAGAGGAAATTAAAAATTTAATAAGTGAATTCAAGAATAATTTAGAAATATAATTATAAAAAAAGGGGAAAAAGAAGAAGAGTCAAATGAAATTACAAGAATATGAAAGAGAAATCCCAAAAAAGGAATCATCCGAGGAAAGAATCAGTCCTAAAAAAGCGATGAAAGACAATTCTGAAATTGTTATAAAACTGGAAAATTTAACCAAAAAGTTCGGTAATTTTACCGCAGTAAATGAAATTAATCTTGAAGTATGCAGGGGTGAAACAATAGGGCTAGTCGGTCCCAATGGTGCTGGAAAAACAACTACAATTAAAATGATTGCTAAGATTTTGAGACCAAATTCAGGGAGAATATTAATTAACACAAATCATAATGAATTAGAAGATTTACAGAAGGTTTCTAGTACAATAACCCAAATTGGATTTTTAATTGATATACCAAATTTTTATAATATGACTGCGAATCAACTACTTAAGTATTTTGCTAAACTTCAAAATTACCCAAAAGATAAAATAGATGATAGAATTGATGAACTCTTAGCACTTTTTAAACTTTCTAAATGGAAGCATGAAAATGTAAAAACTTTTTCTAAAGGTATGACGCAGAAGCTAGGAATTATTCAAGCTCTGATACATGATCCAGAAATTATAATATTAGACGAACCACAAACAGGTTTGGATCCATTAGCGCGTGTTGAAATACGGAGATATATAAGAGAGCTTCAATCGCTCGGAAAGACAATATTCGTAGCATCCCATATGTTATATGAAATTTCGGAAGTATGTGATAAAATTGCTTTAATCAATTATGGCTCTATAATTGGATTTGATACCGTAGAGAAATTAGCACTTACTCTAAAAACCAGTGAATTAAATTGCGTATTACTTAAACCCCTAATCCCAAGTGAATTAGAACCGTTGTTGAATCGATTAACTGAAAGACTTAACCGTTATTTAGACCAAGATTTAGATCCAAAGATTTCAAAAATTCCAGTGAAGTATTATCCTGACCAACAAGGGTTGAAAATTTATTATGATGGGACAAAAGAATCAAAGGGAGAAATTTTGAAAATAATGGTAAAGGAATTTGAATCAGACTTTACATTGATTTCTTTTACAGAACCAAAAACATCTCAATTAGAAAGAGTATATGCAAAAATGGTAAAAAATAATGAAATAAATAAGAATGGAGGGGTATAGAAAAATGCAAAATAGAACCGAAAGTAGTATTGGTATAAAGCCGATTTTTTATACGACTATATTTGAAATAAAGAAACAAAGAAAGAAGTTTTATTTCTTTTCAATAGTTGCAATCTTGGTTGCAGTTTTAGTAGGGTATATACTGCAATTAATACCAGGCTATCTTCTATCAAGTACACAAGCCGAATTCTTTAATGATGGTTTACAATTTATTTCATTCTTAACCCTATTTGCTGCGTGTTTATTTTTCTCTGGAATTATTTGCTCTGAATTCAATAAAAAAACTGGTTTTATTGTCTTCCCAAAAATTAACAAATATAAATTAATACTAGGTAAATATCTTGGAAATCTAGTTTTAGTCGTTGCTATAATTACCATTTTTTACTTTGTATTAGGATTACTAGGATTTTTCTATTATGGTGGACCAATTAACATCCGATTTTTTTATTCTTACGGTATTGCGATATTATATATAATAGCTCTAAGTAGTTTTGTTACATTTTTTAGTTCATTTATGAGAAGTGTAAATCTTACAATCATTTCTACTTTACTAATTCTTCTTATTGGTTTTAATATAGCTGATCAGATTGTTACATTTGTATTTGCAGAAAATTTTGAACCTTTATATTCTTTAGCATATTTAGGTAAGCTCATAACTGGGATACTCGAATATCCCTTTCCAGATCCGAGATATGGTGAAGTATCATTTCCTGGAGGTTTTGGTGGACCAATGTCGGAATTTACATTGGGTCAATGGATAACACCCAGTATTGGAATGGGGATAACATTGTTAATTGTGTTTATTGTTGCTTTTTTCATCTTAGCTGCATTACTATTTAAACGGAGGCAATTATAAAAATAGGTGAAATAAAATTGCAAAGAAATAAGAAAATTATTAGTTTTTATATTACCTATGTTTTAGTTTTAGGGATTATATTAATGAGCATTAGTTCTTCGGTGTATGCTACTAATTATGA
Organism: Promethearchaeota archaeon; assembly: GCA_048938005.1. GTDB lineage: Archaea > Asgardarchaeota > Lokiarchaeia > Sigyniarchaeales > SOKP01 > Loki-b32. The sequence continues at coordinate 56,848 of JBHLMQ010000005.1, forward strand.
AATTGGTTTATCGAAGGGAACTGATGTTTTAACGGTAAAGCAATATAATGAAACCGCTTGGAAAAATACTGTAAATTTTTCTTCATCACCTAATAAGTGGTTTGATGGAGAAGCTAATATAACAGGGGCTCAAAGTAAAATTACAATTAAAGGATGGAATTCTGTTATATGGGAAACATATGATCTATTTGTTTCATTATTTTTACCGTCATTATTCGAATCTCAAGAGATTACTCCATTATTATTGTTAATGGGTTCTCAAGGATATAATGAAACCAACATAAACAATAATTACACAAATAGTTATAATCTATGGATTGGTCTAAAAGCTTTATGGAATTTTACAGTTGGAAACTTTAAAGAGGAGCCAACAATTGATAATGATTTAATTTTAATTCTACAAAATCCATCAGACATCGACGATATTCTTAATGACTATAATGACTTATCAACTGAACTCAATAGCAATCCTGCAATTCAAATGTCAGGATACACATTTCCCATCTTAGATTCGGATGAATTTTTATGGCTATTTATCTTTAATGGACTAGCATTAGGCACTCCCTCTGGTCCATATCTAGTAGACCTCATTACTACACTTAATTGCCAAAACGCTACAGTTAATAATAATCTTCTTATAATAAATCGTGTTGGTGAAACAAACTATACAGTAGAAATCACTTATGGTAGTGAAGGAACTATATCATTATTCACAGTAAAAGATATTAGTGATAATATTATATACCAAATTGTCAGTAGAAATTCAGAATGGATTTTTTATACGATAATTATCACTTTGGTAATTTGTATTGGAGGACTAAGTGTTTACTTAATATTCAGAAAACGGAAGATTAACAGAATAAGGAATAGGAATAATTAATTCTAATTTTTTTTATTATTTTTTAATAATATAAAGGAGGAAAAAAATGATATTTGAAAACAATCTATTAATTGGTTTAGGGATTATCCCAGCAACATTAATTATCCCTACTTAAGGCGTTTTATAAAATAAAATAAAAAAATATTTTTGGAATTAAAATTTTAACAAGTTAAGAAAATGACAGAGAATAATAATATAATTGAAGTAAAGAATCTTACTAAAATCTATGAAGATGGAAATGTATTAGCTGTGGATGACATTAGCTTTAATATAAAAAAAGGTGAAATTCTTGCTTTACTTGGTCCTAATGGAGCTGGGAAAACTACTACAATTAGTATATTAGCAACATTATTATCTGCTACAAAGGGCAATGCTTTAGTGAATAATTTCGATATTAATAAAGATCCTGATAAAGTTAGAAAGAGCATTGGTATTGTTTTTCAAGAACCATCCCTAGATGGTGAAATGAAAGCATGGGAGAATTTAGAATTACATGCAATTCTTTATGGGATGCCGAAAAAAGAGAGACATAAAAAAATACAAGAAGTTCTGAAGTTAGTAGATCTTGAAGATAGAGCTAATACGTTTGTGAAAAATTATTCTGGAGGGATGAAGAGACGCTTAGAGATTGCTCGAGGGTTAATCCATGAACCAAAAGTACTTTTTTTAGATGAACCTACCTTAGGATTAGATCCTCAAACACGAAGAAAAATATGGGATAAGATTCAAGAGTTAAATAAAGGAAATTCAAAAATGACTATATTGATTACCACTCACTATATGGATGAAGCTGATGAGCTTGCTGATAGAATCTGTATTATGGATCATGGAAAAATAATCGCTATGGATACTTCTGAAAATCTAAAAAAACAATTAAGTGGAGATGTTATTGATATTATATTTGAAAATTTAGAAGAAAGGTTTAAGATCACTATGCTTATCAATCAAATGAAGGAAATTCCTGGAGTGAAGAATGTTTCCTTCGGTATGAGCGAAGGAGAACAACCTATAATGCCTAATATGCAACTCCCAAAAGGGATGCCAGGTAACTTTAATCCAGAAATGATACAAGCACGAATACGAGAGACTTTATCAGATCCAAAGAAATTAATTACAGCTTGGAAAAAGATGCCTATGGCTGCCGGAATGTTTTTAAACGCACCTTTAGCAATTAAAAAAAAAATTGCTGAAATGTTTGATGAATCCCTCTTAAATGAAGTGCCAGATAACATAAAAGAAGAGATAAACAGAATTAAGAAAGGAGAAATTAATGTTGAAGAAGAGCAAGAGCCTTCAATCTCAATTTCTTGCGAAGATGGGGGAAAACAGTTGCCCCTTATTATTCAAAAAATCAATGAAAACAAAATAACCATAAAAACGATAAATATGCATCAGCCTACGTTGGAAGATGTGTTTCTCCACTATGTAGGTACTGCGATTCGAGAAGAATCTTCAAATCATTTAAAAGATATGAAGAGAAGAATTCAAATGAGGCAATTAAGGAAGTGATAAAAAATGTCTGATTTAAATCTTGTAAAATCAAAAGTTAGTTATAGTGTAGTATGGGTGTTAGCCAAAAGAGAATTATTAGAATTTTATAGAAATAAGACAAGATTGATATCATCATTAGTACAAGGCATACTGTTTCTATTTGTATTTAGTAATGGATTTGGATTCATAGCACCGATCATAGGTGGAACTCAGGTTGATCAAAAAGCTTTTGCGGCTTCAGGGATCTCAGCAATTATAATATTATTTACGGGAATTTTTGGTGGAATGGGTGTTATGCGAGATAAAATGTTTGGATTTATGAAGGAGTTAATTGTTGCGCCTGTTAGTAGAAGAACATTGATGTTAGGCAAAACAATAGGTGTAGGTTTGCAAACTCTCATTCAAGTTTGTATTATTGTGTTTTTGAGTCTAGCACTTGGCTATCTTGGATTTGATCTTTCATTAATGTGGCGTATACCCCTACTTCTTCCAGTAGCTTTATTAGCAAGCATTGGTATAGTAGGGATGGGCCTAACGATTAGTTCTCGTATGAGAGATTTTCAATCTTTTGGATTAATACAGACCTTTATAGTTATGCCCATGTTTATGTTATCTGGTGCTTTTTTTTCTTTTGATACTGCTGGGCTTTTACAACCAGTAATGATTTTTAACCCTTTTACTTATAGTGTTGATCTTTTTAGAGCAGTACTATTAGGGGTATCCTCTTTTCCTGTATGGTTAGATATTTTAGTTATGGCAGCTTTTGGATTAATATTAATTCTATTGGGAGCACGATCCTTTAATAAAATGCAAGTTAGTTAAAAGTAAGGAATTTATACAATTTTTTTTTATTTTTATTTTGTGATAAGTATAAAAATAATTTATAAAAATAGGTTGTTCAATGAATTCTGCTCGAATAATATTTAAGTATTGGTTAAAATCAAAAAGAGCATTTATTTCACAAATTATATTTTTATCATTTTCAACAATTTTTGTCACATCGCCTTTCAACCATTAAAAATGCTGATCATATAATTGTATTGAATGCTGATAGGAAAGGGATAATAGAACAAGGAAATCATGAACAATTAATTGATTTAAACGGAAAATATAAACGTCTATTGGAAATGCAGCGCAGAGACATTGAAATAAATGAATGAATAAATTTGTTTTTAAATTTCGATTATAATTTAATTTTAATAAAACTAAATTAGAATTTTTTTTTATTCTATATTAAATTTCATATATTGGTGCTTTATAATACCATACTTCGAATATTCTGGAAAACAAATTTTTTACCAGATTAAGGATAATAATTCTGAAAATACACTCATTTTAATACATGGAGCAGGAGGTAATTCAAATATTTGGGAGAATCAGTTTTATTTAATAATTGATTATAATATAATTGCTATTGATTTGCCTTCTCATAATAAATCCAACACATTTCCTGAGTTATCTCTAGATTTATATGTTAATGTTGTTAAAAAGTTCGTAGACTCTCTGAAATCTAAACAATTAATTTTAGGTGGACATTCCATGGGAGGAGTTATTATTCAAGAATATTACTTTAGATATCCAAATGATGTCTCTGCTCTTATTTTGTGCGCTACAGGAGGAAGGATGCGAGTGAGTCAATTTATCTTTAATTCAATAAAACCTAACTACCAAGAATACTTAAATTATTTACATGTTGGAGGATTCTATAGAAAAACGCCTAAAAAACTAATAGATGACGCAATTTTGGAGACGTCTCAAATAGATCCAGAAGTAACTTATAAGGATTTTAAAATTTGCGACGCTTTCGATACATTAGATAGGACTAGTTCAATTGAAGTTCCAAGTTTAATAATATGTGGTAAAGCGGATGAAATGGCCCCCTTAAAATATTCGCAATTTTTTCATGAAAAAATCAAAAATTCAGAACTGTGTGTAATTAACAAAGCAGGTCATTTTGTTACGCTAGAGAAACCTAAACAAGTAAATAAAGCAATAGAGAATTTTTTTAAAAATTATTTTTAAAACAAATAGTAAATGCCAAGACAATATACATACGGTCCGTTTCAATCGAGGCGATTAGGCCTTTCTCTAGGTGTAAATGTTCTAATAAAATATAAATTGTGTACTTTTAATTGTGTTTATTGTGAAATTGGTTTAACGAATAAAGAAAATCTAGTTTCTCCTGAATATAGAATAAGAGTTCCTCCATCACCTAATTTTAGGAAAGAATTGAAATCAATTTTAAGATATGTTCCACATTTGAACTCCATTACTTTCGGTTATAATGGAGAACCCACTCTCAATGAAAATCTATTAGATTTCCTCAAAATTGCTCAAAACGTAAGGAGTGAGTTAACATGGACACATGAAAAACCCAAACTTACTTTATTTACAAATTCCAGTACAATTTTTTTCAATGAAATAAGGGAGAGAGTTAAAGAATTCGAACTTGTCCTGGCAAAAATTGATGCTGGAAGTGATGATGAGTTTAAAAGGACAAATCGTCCACACCAAGATACTCCTGATCTTGATGTAATAATTGATGCCTTAACAAAATTAAAACAAGAAATGCCAAAAAAGCACGAGTTGGCAATACAATGCTTAATCTATGATTCATATAATCAAAATTTTATTCCCAATAATAATTCAAATAATATAACCAAAATAGCTCATGCATTGAAACGTATAAAACCAAATTTTGTCCAAATATACTCAACAGCTAGAATTCCAGCTGAATATTTTGTTTTTGCCATTGATGATGAAAGAAAAAGAGAGATCGCTAAAATCTTTAAAGAGATAATCAACGATGATAATGTTGAGATAAATATTTATTAAACCCAGTAAAACTTTTAATTCTATAAATATACTTAGAAATAATTGAATTTTTATATAAGACTAATTATTTAATAATTTGGTAGGGAGATAATAATGGATGAGAAATATATTGTTGGAGTTGATATTGGGGGTACATGGGTACGAGTCGCCATTTCTACAGCAGATTTAAAAGAAGAAAGTATTATAAAAAGAAATACAAGAACATTAAAAGAAACTAAATATTCGATCAGTAGTTCAGTTTGCCAATTATTATCCGAATTACTTACTGAAAATAATATAGGGGTTGATCAAATATTAGGAATAGGTATTGCTACAGCGGGTCCTTTAAATATGGAAAAAGGTGAAGTGTTTAATAATTCAAATTTAGGATTTAAAGTAATTCCATTAAAAGAACCTCTCAAAGAGAAATTTCAGGGAATTCCCTTATATTTCGTTAATGACTGTAATGGGGCTATATTGGGTATACATTATTTTGAAGCAGAAAATAGTGAAAAAGATAATATAGTTTATATAACAATGTCTACTGGAATTGGAGGAGGTGTAATTTGTAACGGTCATTTATTGTTAGGAAAAGAAGGTAATGCTGCAGAAATAGGACATGGATTAGTTGAGCCACGAAGTAGAGTTAAGTGCAATTGTGGTGCATATGGTTGTTGGGAAGTATTTAGTTCGGGTACTGGTGTAAAAAATAGAGCTTTGGATGCTTTAGATGAGGGAGAATTAAATGCAGAAATATTGATGAATATAGTTGATAATGATAAATCCAAGATTACAGCAAAAGAAGTTTTTCAGGCAGCAAGAGAGGGAGATGAATTATCTAACAAAATTGTTGACGATTGTGTATTCTATTCAAAAGTAGGTATAGGTTTAGTTAATAACTATTATGATTGCACATCAATTTATTTTGGAGGTGCGATGATGAACGATAAAGAACAGATAATTCCTGAATTAATTGAGCAATTTAAAAAAAATCCTATTAGATTTACTATTAATCACCCACCAAAAATAAAATTAGCAAAATATAAAGATGAGATTGGATTAAGAGGGGCATTAGCACTTGTTAAATACAAAATAGAAAAACATATAATTATCTCTTGAAATAAATAAATAGAAAAAAGATGGAAGATAATAACTTAATCTTTACATTGAGTGGAATTAGAGGGCGAGCTAAAACAGATCTAAATTTCAATACCAGTAAAAGAATAGCAATAGCTTATGGGTTATGGTTTGATAGTACAGATAAGAGAGTTATAATAGGCAGAGATACAAGACCAAGTGGCACAGTTATTACACGAGGCATTATCGAAGGATTAATAGCAACAGGTTTTAAAGTATTTGATCTTGGGATTTGCCCTACACCTGTAATAATCCATGCTAAAAATAAATTAAATATTCCTGGGGGAGTTATCATTACAGGATCTCACAATCCTCAAGAATGGAATGGTTTAAAATTATTATCTAAAAGAACATTTTTAGGTAATACTGATTTAGAAATGATTTCAAATCATTTAAAGAATATTAGTTTGAATTCTTACAAAAAACTTCCACCAAGTTCAGAATGGAATGTAGAAGATCTGAATCCAATTACAAATTATATTCAAGACTTATCTAATCACATTGATTACAAGCAGGTTAAAAACAAAAATACTCTTAGAGTTGTTATCGACAGTGGCGCAGGTGCTGGAAAATTTGTAACCCCTAAAGTATTGAGTGAATTGGGTTGTGATATAAAACTCATTAACAATGCATTGCTTGTAAATAAAGATTTCCCACGAGAGATTGAACCTATAAAACAGAATCTCAAAGATTTAATAATGGAGGTGTGGCAAGGGAAATATGACATTGGATTTGCTCATGATACAGATGCTGATAGATTAGCGATTATTGGAGAAAATGGTGTTTGTTATCCTGAAGATATTGGACTAGCACTAATTACAGATTATTATTTAAAAAACCAGAAAAAAAATGAAGAAGAAGTATATTTTGTGACGAATTTAGCATCTTCTTTAAGATTCGAAGCGATTGCTGAAAAATATGATACACATATTATTCGAACGCCTGTAGGAGAGAAATTTTTAACAGAAAAAATGGATGAGCTAATGATGGATCGTTCTAAAAATCGTTTGGTTTTTGGAGGAGAGGGTTCATGTGGAGGAGTTATGTTTCCTAATTTCAATATAACGAGAGATGGAATTTTTGCAGCAGCAAAAATTATAGAAATTTTAGTAAAAACTGGAGAAAAGGTTTCTAAGCTGATAGAGGGGTTGCCTAAATATTATTCTCATCGAAAAAAAATTAATATTAAACATATGGATACTAAATCGATTATTAAAAATGTAAAAAATGAATTGGTTAAAGAAGGTGAAAAAGTAGAACAAATAAATCTTGATCTTAAATTTGGTCAAGGAAAGGATTGGTTTGTTCTCATTCATCCCTCAAATACAGAGTCAGTAATCAGGATTATAAGTGAAGCAAAAAGGGAATCACTTGCAAGAGTTTATTGTGAAGCAACAACTGAACTTGTAAAACTAGTGATTGATAGAATATAATGTATTTTTAGTTTTTAAAGAATATTGTACTTGATAATCCCATTTTTTTCCCACTTATTCTTTAAGTATGTCTAATCTTCCATTAAATTTAAATATTTAAGTATAATATAATTACTTTAAACATATTTGTTGATCATATCATGGTAATTAAAGATCATGGATGGATTGGGTTGGATAGTGGAGATACCCTAATCAATAATCCGTCTATTTGTAATTCAGATACTATGATATTAATGGATAATGGATTTTTAGTATAGATCCTTATTCCATTTTCTTAAACATCACCGAAATCAACAAAGCTTTGGATCTTAATCTTTAACGCTATATACGATATTTATAAAAGAATCTATTAATTAGATTTAAATTCTATTTTTCGTAATTTCTTATACGTAATTATAACGTGGATACAAGAATTCTTCTCATTCAAATATGTTTTTTTCCTATAAATAGTTTATAAAAAAATTATAAAAAGAGGTGAAAAAATTGCTAGAATTAAAGGAATTATTGGAAGAAAAAGAAGCTCCAAAACAAGAAAGAGCTCAAAAGACAATTTTAATTCCTTCTAAAAGAATGAACAAAAATAAAGGTGGAAAATAATGAAATTAAAAAAGAGTAAAATAAAGCAGGAAAAAGTAGAGTTCGTAAGTAATTATAGAACTATTGAGGAACCCCAAATCATGAAAGAAAAATGGAAGGCAAATATATGGAAATCTTATTTAATTCATTTTATTGAGGGATTTCATATGATTTCAGGGATTCTATTACCATTTTTCATAACATGGGGTAAATTAACATTTGTCGAAGTTATGTTCCTACAGAGTTACTTTACAATTATGATAGTGCTTTTTGAGATTCCTTGTGGAGCAATAGCCGATTACATAAGTAGAAAATTTTCCTTAAGTTTAGGCGCGCTTTCAACTGCTTTCGCTGCTTTAATATATGGAAGTTATCCAAATATATTAATCTTTATTATAGGTGAAACTCTATGGGCTTTTGGAGCGGCCTTAATATCAGGGACAGATCAAGCTCTTATATACGACACACTAAGAAAACTTAAAAGAGGAGATGACATTTCAAAGGTCATGGCTAGAAACAGGAGTTTCATGTTACTTGGTATTGGAATTTCTGCTCCAATTGGTTCAATTATCGGTGCTTATTTATCGTTAAATCTTGTAATGAGTCTTATGTTTTTTCCATTTATCTTGGCAACAATATTATCAATGACATTAAAAGAACCTAATCACGAATTAGAGAGAAAAAAATCTAAAAATTATTACGATGTGATAAAATCTAGCTTCATAGAACTCAGGAAAAACCATATTTTAAGGATATTAGCTTTTGAGATGGTAATTACAGAGTCTATGGTGTTTTTTATAATATGGACCTATCAAATTTACCTTGAAGCATTAAATTTACAATTGATTTTCTTTGGATTCGTAAGTGCATCAATGACAGTTATACAAATACTTTTTAACAGTGTAGTTCCAACTCTAGAAAACAGGATTAATAACAAGAGAAGGTTTCTTCAATTGTATACAATAATACCGGGGATTGGATTCATTCTTATGTCGGTAATATATTTTATTCCAATTAGTATTCCTTTAATTCTCATTGTAATTGGATTCGGTTTTTCGCGAAGTTTGATATTTCTTAAAGGAATTAATAAGCAAATAGAAACAGAGAATCGAGCCACTGTTATAAGTACAATAAACATGGTAGCAAGTCTTATAAGGGCAATTCTTTATCCACTTGTTGGATATTTTGTGATTTGGAATTTAAGCTTAACATATATACTATTAGGGACTTTAATAATTGTTTTTACGTTAATATCGCGAATAAAAAATGAAGATCTATAAATAAAATCAATTTTTTTTTAAAGCTATAAGTTTTATATGAAAAAGATTAATTTATTTTATCAATTTAAAAGTATTTACTTGTTTAGTTCTTCTAAAATTATCTTTGCTAATTTTTTTCCGACTACCTGAGATAACTCATCTTTAGAAGTTTTCTTCATATTTTGCACACTTCCAAAATGTCTTAGCAATTTATTTCTTGTCGCGGGACCTATTCCATTAATGCTATCTAAAATAGAAACTAAATATTTTCTTCTCTGCTTTTTTTGTAATCTTATTGCGAATCTGTGCGATTCATCCCTCACTCTTTGGAATAACTTCAATATAGAAGAATTTTTAGGTAGTTTAATCGACTCTTTCTTAGAAGGTAAATATATTTCTTCATACTTTTTGGCTAATCCGATAATAGGTATATTAAGACCTAACTCTTCTAAAACTGAAATACCTGCATTTAATTGCCCTTTTCCTCCATCAACTAAAATTAAATCTGGCAATTCTAAATTCCTTTTCAAAAGCATACTATACCGTCTTCTTAAGACTTCTTTCATCATTGCAATATCATCAGGGGTAGACTTAGAACGAATCTTAAAATGCCTATAATTTTTATTGTAAGGTTTTGCATCAAGAAAATAGACCATAGAGCCAGTTGCATCAGTTCCATCAATATTGGAGATATCAAATCCTTCAATAATCTTAGGCAGCTTTGGTAAATTCAAGATATTTTTTGTTTCCTCAAGAATACTTTCTCTAAATTCCACATCATCCATCTTGATTTCTTCCATTTGTACTTGCTGGTTAACCATTACTTTAGCATTTTTATTTGCTATCCGCAGCAAACTTGTTTCATTTTCATTAATAGGCGTTCTTATCTGTATTTCTTCTTTAATATCTTCCAAAAAACCTTTAAGCACTCTAAATCTTTCATTCATTTCAGGAATTATAATAATATCTGGTAATTGTGATTTAAAATCTTGATAATACTGTTCTAAAATTGAATTTAAAATTTCTTTCTTCTGAATAAATTTCTCTCGTAAATCAAATGCAAAAGAACTTTTATTTAAAATTCTACTTTCCCGGATGTGGATAATGACCATTGCCATATAATAATCATTATTAAAAAATCCAACTATATCTTTATTTGCTTCATGATTCATTAATACATGTTGTCGATCTGTGGCGTGATCTATACCTTCCAACTTATCTCTCCAGAAGGCTGCTAATTCAAAATTTTGCTCTTTAGATGCCTTAAACATTTTTTCTTCAATCTGTTTTTTTAATTCAGTTGTTTCTCCTTTTAAAAATAGTTCGATTTTTGTAATATTTTCAAGATATTCTTCTTTAGAAATTGCAGTGAAACATGGACCTGGGCAGAGTTTTAATTGGAAATACAAACAAGGCCTCTTTCTTTTTTTAATAGGTTTTTTACATGAACAATATGGAAATATTTTTCTTAAATCTCTTAATACTCTTATTATCTCCTTTTTATCTGTGTATGGTCCTAAAAACAAACTATCTTGTGTATACTTTTCAGGGTTCCTAAGTACACGGATTCTTGGAAAATCCTCAGAATAAAAAATTGCTACCCATGGATATGATTTAGAATCCCTCATAATAACATTGAAACGAGGGAGGTGTTTTTTAATCTGAATATTCTCTAGTATTAAAGCTTCTTTCTCGTTTTCAGTTACAATATATTCAATTGTTTGTATATTTTTTACCAACGCTATTATTTTTTCTTCGTAATATGGATCAATAAAGTGTGGTTTTGTGAAATATTGATTAACTCTTTTCCTAAGATTCAAAGCTTTTCCTATATAGATAACAGATCCCTTCTTATCAAGAAATAGATATACACCGGGTTCGTTTGGTAAGCTTTTTCTTTGTAATTCTAAATTGGACATATTTAGTAGGATTTATTTAAGCTTCTAAAAATTAATTGAGAAATTAATCCTATAATACATTTGTAATAAAAGAGATTAATATTTTATTGTTATAATAATAATCTTATAATAAAAAAAGCGCTTTATTTCCAATAAGATTTAATTTCGGCTTCCAATTCTGGTTCAATAAACTCAACATTATAAACTGTTGAAAAATATTTAATATCTGATAATAAATCTCTAAGACTAAATAATTTGGAATATTTCTTCATTTGTTTTTCAATTAGAACTTTATCTTTGCAAATTGAAGCTATAGTATCAAAATTGGTTTTAATATGCTTAAAATCTTTATAGCTCATTTGGAAATAATAATGTTTGTACTTTTTTATCTTGAAGAGTACCCAAACAAGATACATCAAAACAATTCCTAAATTAAATTCAAGGAGAGTATTTATGATCATTAATTCAACACTCCAAACTCCTTGCGCTTGGCGAATTCCAGAAACTGCTAAGCTTAATTCTAGTGAAAATTCGACTAATGTACCAACTAGGAATAAATATAAGATATCTTCTAATCTTAACTTCTTTTTAAAGAGTAAAACCATAGCAACTACTATATTAATTAGTAACATAACCAACTCGTTAATTCTCTGATTTGCGATATCCATATCTCTTGAAACTTCAATTATTCTATCATCTATTGGTAATACCTGAGAGCAAAATCCCACTAATATCCAACCCACATAAAAAATTATTGTGAATATTATCAAATCCTTACTATTTCTTTTCTCGAACATTGTAAAAACATATGAGAACTGTACAAATCCAGGTGAAAAGCAAAACCATTAAAAAAAAATGAATGGGTTCAAAAATCCTTTATATTCCCTTGTTTGAGTAATTAAATACCAGAGAATATAATCAGTAAATATGTAGATTAACCAACCACATAAACCCCAAGCAATAGATAACCAATATTTTTTTTTTATTAAAAAGTAAATCCAAATAAACAGGAAGATTATATCAAGATATATGAAATCCATACTAAAAGTTCTTGTTACAACTGCATTTGCCATGAAAATCCCCATTTATAATACTGTAACTAATACAACTTTTTATCCCCTAATTAAAAATGTAACTAACAATAATTATACTTAGTATGTAAATTTTATAGAAAATCAAAATATATTAATATTAAATAAAGCAAGTTGCATCATAGATATGGTAATTATTAGAATTTGTCCAAAATGTAAAAAACCTACGTTAAAAAACGCGATGAATGTTAGTGGTTGGTTAGCTCCAGACTTATATGAGTGTAAAGATGCAAAATGTGGTTATATTGGTAGGTTTTTTATTGAAATTGATTCAGAAGATTTTAAATTGGATCAAGATGAGACATAAAAAAATTATTTTAGAGTCCTGTAATATTAAATTTCTTATATAAAAACATCTATATTCTTTAAAAAATAATAAATTTCGTGATAAGTATTGAAAAAATTATTAGAAGATGCGGAAAAAATTAAATCCTTAGAAATCCAAGGCGCCAGTAATATAGCAATTAGTGCAATCAGTTTTTTAAGTAATTATGCTAAAAGATTAAAATGTGAAAATATTGAAAAATGCCTTGAGCTTCTTTACAATGGTCAAGACATTTTAATTGATACTAGACCAACTGAACCCGCTATGAAAAATGGATTGAAATTTATAATGAATAAATTAGAACAAGAAAAAGAAAACATTATTGTTGAATATATTTCTGACATTATTGATAAGTACAAGAATCAATATTATGAGATGCTTCAAAAATCAAAGAGTAAAATTGCAAAAATTGGAGCACGCCGTATTCCTGCTGCTAAAAGAAAATTTGTTGTGATGACACATTGTCATTCATCTTTAGTTACAGCAATTTTAATGGAAGCAAAAAAGCAGGGAAAAAATTTCAAGGTAATTAATACTGAAACCCAACCTCGATTACAAGGTAGAAAAACAGCAGAGGAATTATTAGAATCGGGTATTGAAGTGATTCATGTTATCGATAGTGCAATGAGATGGGCTGTTAGACATTTTCAAGTTGATCTGATTTTAATTGGAGCAGATAGTATAACTTCTGAGGGAACTATTATCAACAAAATAGGATCAAGACTTTTAGCATTAGTAGCTCATGAAGAACATGTACCTTTCTATGTTGCATCTCCTTTATTGAAATATAATCCAGAAACCAATCTAGGTATTTTAGAAACTATTGAAATGAGAGATCCAAAAGAAGTTTGGGAAGATCCCCCTGAAAACATAGAAATCCTAAATCCTGCTTTTGAAACTGTAAGTAGAAGGTATATAGACGGATTAATCACAGAAGCAGGAATTTTTGCTTCAAGTCACGTGACTAATTATTTTGCTAAATTATATCCCGAAATGGTCTAAAGTATCTTAAATGAAAGTTAACCCCATTTTTCAATTGCTCTTGCTAATTCAATATTTTTTCTAGCATATTCTTTTAACTCATATCCTTTTAAAACAGCATCAATAGCTTGCCTTATCGCTTTTGCTCCAGCTTCAGTTCCATCAGGATGACCATGACACCCTCCTCCAAATTGATATACCATATTTTTACCTAATATTTCAATCAATTCAGGAACATGCAAGGGACTCAATCCTCCTGATGCAACAGGCAAAACTGGCTTAATATCACTCCAATCTTGATTAAGAGTTGTTATATTGTTGCCTTTAATTTCTTGTTCTGTTATTGCATTATTTATCTCCAAAACTTCATTTTTGGCCCCTTCCATTTTTCCTATTATAGTACCTGTGTGTAATTGGTCCATTCCAATTAATCTCATTAGTTTCGCTAAAATTAGCATAGTCATTCCATGTTTCTTATTTCTTGTGAAAGCTGCGTGCATTGCTCTATGAGCGTGAATTATTGCATCTTTATCATTGATATATTCTCTAAGTTCTTGCAAGGCAGAGAACCCGATCGTTACGATATCAACCATTACATATTCTCCTCCATTATCTATAACAAAATCAGCTCGTTTCTTCATAATACTTAGTGGTGCTGTTATATTCGGCATATAAAATTTTCTTTCTCCAGTTTCATTTTCAACTTTATCTCTAATTTTTAGTGTTTCCAAGACTCTTTTCTCGAACTTGTTAAAAACCATACTAGTTAGATTTTCATCATCCTTGACAATATCTAATCCACCAATCCAAGCTTCTCCACATATATTTGCGTGTTCAGCTTCATTTAGGCCTACTTTAGGTTTTACAATTGTGCCGAGAAGAGGCCTTCCATGTACTTTAGTTAATTTTCTGACACCTTGAATACCAGATTTTGGTCCTTTATAAGCATTGATAATATCTTTAGGAAAAGTAATATCTAATAATCTTAAGGACTTTAAGACCTTCATTCCATATATATTTCCAGCAATAGCACTTAAAATCTGTGGTAAATTATTTGCTTCAAAAAGTTCTTTAGTATAAGCAATCTTAATGATATTATTTTCAGGATCAATATAGAAAGTTGATGGCTTAAGTCTTTCAGCTATTTCAGCAGATAAAGTTGCTATTTCAGTCCAGGTGCCGATAGAACTTTCTTTTGCGATTTCTTCAGAAGCATGTTCTAAATTTTTACATTCTGGTGAAATTTCTACATAATACATAGCAATCAAATCATTTTCACTTGGCTTATAGTCCAAATTTACATAATCCACCAATTTAAATCACAATTTACCATTTAAACTTTAAAATAATTAAAAAATATAGAAATTACCTTATAAGAAATTCAAATACAGAATTATTATAATAAAATCATAAAAAATTAATAATATTTTTAATTATTTTACAGAGTGATAATACTATGAGTGAAGCAAATAAATCTTTTACAATTAACGTTAAAGACTTAAGTTTTAAGAACGATCAACATGTTCTTGATTTAGTTAGATTCTTAGCTGAAGCATTACCCCAAATAAACCTTAATAGGAACGGAAATGACATCGATGTAGAAATGCCAAATAAATTATCCAAAAGAGCATTGAGACTTAGAATAAAGAAATTTCTTTATAAAAATGGATTACATAATGATTTCAGACCAATTTCGTTCAAAACAACTGAAACTGAAGGATATATTGTGAAAGAAAAGAAAATTGTTGAGCTAAGTTATTATTAACTCTTATTCTCTTTCAAAATAATTAAATTACTTAAAAAAATATATTTAAATGTGTCTTTAGAAGGAACTAATTTTAATATTTCGATTAAATCTATCGATGATTTAATACGATGCCTGAGTTTGGCAAGTCTTTTAGAAGTAGCTGGTTGGCCTAAACCAGGAAACGTTCACCGTACAAAAGATTTCGAAAAAACTAAGTTTGAACATTTTTTAGCGGGAATCGCGGCAATTCAACCAAATTTTAGAGAATTTTGTGATAAAATTTTTCAAATTCCTTTTGAGAATGAACAAGATTATGAAAAGATTGAGTTAGGTTATTTTTTTAAGAGAAGTGCTGAAGAAATGATGAAATGGCAAAATGGAGGCAATGTTTTATTAGGACACATATTAATTTTAGCACCTTTAGCTGCAGCAACAACAATATGTTTAAAAACACAAAAAAAAAGCATTGATGATTTTAAACAAAATATAAGGAAAATTATTGAGAAATCTTCAGTAAATGATACTATAAATTTATACAAGACTATTAAGTCATGTAATCCTGGTGGTTTAGGAAAGATTGAAAAATACGATATTTATGATGAAAATGCTATTACTGATTTAATTTCAGATGAAATAAACTTAAAAAGAATATTTGATCTTTCAAAGGAATATGATTTAATAAGTCTGGAATATTCTACTGGCTACCATATAATTTTAAATGAAGGATTATCATATTTTGTTAATACTTTTAACCAATATAAGGACATAAACATTGCAACAGTCAATACTTATCTGAAATTATTATCTTTACATCCAGATACTCTTGTTATTAGAAAATCCGGAATAGAATCTGCAGTAAATATCTCAGAAATGGCAACAAATATCTTAGAATGTGGAGGTATTTCATCCGATAAAGGTTTAAGATTAACAATAGAATTTGACAATGAACTTCAAGAAAAAAAAGGAAAATTAAATCCTGGTACTACAGCTGACCTCATTTCGGGAATAATTTTTTGTGCTTTACTTTTTGGCTTAAGATTTTGATTTCAAAAAAATTATTTGGGAGTAATAATTTATAAGTCTTAAAAGAACTTAATAAATATTGTTTGCTAGGGTTTAGGAGATTATGGAATTCTGTGATGAATGTGGAGGAATGATGTTACCTTCAGATTTAGATGGAATAAAGGTATTCAAATGTAAGTGTGGAGCAACTAAACCCTTTTCTGAAGAAAAATCGGAAGCATATAAATTAACTACAAAAATTGAACATCCTATTAGAAATGAAGTTACAAATGCTTCAGATGTAATAAAATGGAAAGAAGAAAATCTAAAAAGTACAATAAAAAATTTTATATGCCCTAGCTGTGGATATAATAAAGCGTCCTTAGAAACACGACAAACGAGAAGAGCAGATGAGGGAATGACTCATTTTATAACATGTTTAAAATGTGGTCGTCATATTAAAATAGGAAGTTAAGACTAAGTAGAATTAACTAAATAACTTACTATATAGTAAATGAGTTTCGATTTTTTTGTTAAATTTTAATTGTACAGCTTTATTTGTAGTTTTCAATCCAGAAACTATTTTTATTTGATTTGAACTAATATTTAGTTTTTTCTTCAGTAGATTAATTAGTTCTATGTTTGCTCTATTTTGTTTTGCCTTAGAACGAATCAAAATGGTAAGAAATTCTCCATTATCAATTATATCTTGTCGTCGTGAATTTGGTTTGACAATCAATCTTATTATATAATTAGTATCTGAATATTTTTTTAAAAATTTCATTTTTTGATTTGTAAAAAATTCATAGTGTAAAATTAAATAAATTCGTCAACTCTCTTTTTTAATAAGTTATAAGATGGTTTTGATAATCTAATACCCCCTGCTAATTTATGTCCTCCACCCACGCCTCCTAATTCTTTCTTTATTCTAGTTATTATTTTATTCACGCCAATTCCTTTGTTTTTCTCAAGATAATTTCTCGTACATCTAATACTTAATTTAATTGTGCCTGATTTTTTCTCAGGACCCCCTAAAAATAAAATTTTATTAGGGTTGAATATTTCATTTACAGCACTAAAACTAGCTGTATCTGACCAATTACTGGGGGGAATTTTTCCTTTCACTTCTATAAATATAGCTTTTTCAGTTTCATAGTGAGGTAATTCTATTGAAAGAGTTCTTAAATTTTTAGCAAGATTTTCAATATATTCCATATACATGCTTTTAGCATAACGTGTTATTGATTTCAATTGAATCATTGAAATAGCAGCACTTATATTCTTGAAACATAATATATTTAATAAAAGAGCATGTTCAAAAACAAATTTTAATAAACCAGTTTTGTGGGGTAGTAAAGCATAATTACCAAAACTATCGATATTAGCTTCTTTTTGGAGTAATTGAATTTCAGAATCATTTAAGTCAATAATTTTAGTCTTGGGATTAAGATGTATTGTATTTAGAAAGGAATTGATTTTCTGATCTGATTCTCCTCCAAATCCACTAATAAAAGGTAAAATACTGTATTTCAAGCCTTTATTAATAGATTCATGCATATTGCCAAAAAGAATTAAACCTTCTTTATCTTCAATAAGTTCTTCCTCTAGTAATTCTTCATATATCTCTCGGTTAAATGACTGAAGCTTATCCATTGATTTTAATGAATCCCCGGCAATTCCTATAATGGCTAACCAACCCTGTTTAATAATAGATGGTATTACTTTTTTGGCAAACATATATGTTAAAGTCGCTCCTGCAATATGTTCAAGTCCATCATATCCATAAATGGTCGGATTTATAAAAAAAAGGTTTTCAGGATAATCATCAACGTGTGCTTCATCTTCAACTTCATGGTGATCGAGGATAAAAAAAAGTTCTTTCCTATTTTTAATAATTGGTATTAATTCTTTTAAATTGGAACCAACATCAGTAAAAATAAAGGCATTTTTATCTGTTTGCCTTTTTGATAGAATTCCTTTAAGATAATTTTCCCAAGAAACAGATCTATTATAAATAAAATAATCATAATTAAGATGCATTTTATATAATAAGTTTTGGATTAGATGTAGGCAACTTATCCCATCAGCATCGTTATGAGAAATGGTTATGACATGTGCAAAAGAATGATCAATGAATTGATCTACAGCATTGTTAAAATCTTCTAAAAATTTAGTTTTATCTGGACTATTGGCCATTTACATCAATATATTTTTAAGATTCAAATTTATACTAATCAATAGGATGTTTAATAATTCATAGTCGTTATCAAATTTTCAAGAAAGCGAATTTTTAAAATGCATTATTTTAATTTTATTCTCTTATTTTAAAACCTAATAAAAAACAAATAAATTCTATAATTATAAATATTCCGATATCATTTAGGTTTTATGAGGAAAATTAGTTAATACACAAAATTTAAAGAAAAATTATTTAATCTATTTTAATTTTTTGTTCTAAACACTTTACAATTAAAAACTTATCATGGTAAATAAAAAACCGAATTATACTTTTGTTAACATTAAAATTCTTCTAGTCATTTTGATTATTTCTTTCGTATTAATTCCGTTAGTATTAGGAAACATAAGATTTAATTCCAACAGTATAATTTATGATCCTCTCCTTAAAACAGGGGATTTTTCAAAAGACGATTATACTGCAATATTGACAGAAGAAAAACACGGACTTGGAAATATTTCAATAAATTATATTGATTTTAATGAATTGGAAACGGGATTCAGTATCTATAATGAAACATATCCAAAAATTTGGGAAGATTACAATTCAAAAGCTTTGAACATGACACCAATTGATATGCAATTTGTTGAGACTATGGAACCAGCAATAGTAGAAAATTTGAAAGAAAATATACAAGATAGAAATGTTATAACAGTGAAAATAAATGAAAGTTTATTCGTCGAATATAAAAATTTGACGAGAGGATATTTAATTTATCATGCTCGATTATATCCATGTAATTTACTACAATTTTTTGTTGATAATAATACGGAAGTTTTTGAATTAATTAATGAGACTGACTATATTATTGATGAAAATGAGTTTATAGTTTTTAACTATGATAATTATTTTCAAAAGGGTTTCCCGTTCAATTTTTCAATGTATTTCATATGGGAATATGATATAACCATCGAATCCTGGGATTTAGCTCAATATTTCGACCCTAATCTAATTATGAATGAAATACAACAAAACTTTACAGTAAAATATAGTTATAACTTTACTTTAATAGGAAAAAAGTTAGGATCAACTATTCTAAGAAGGAATGTATATGCTGATAATATCGATCTCGCTTTGACTGTTAACCTACCAGATAAAAATTCATTAAACGATCATACTCTTGAATTAAACAATGAAATTGTTAATATCATTACACATCTAAATCCCGATAAATCGATAGATATATTTTTAACAGATAATTTTGATGCTAATCAGAGTAAATTCTCAGCAAATTTTACATCTTCATTTACTTTAGAATTTATTGATCCCGTAGGAGAGACGTGGGCTATAGACAGACATGTAGCTATGAGGAATATTCGGGAGAGAATTTATTTTCCTTCCTTAATAAATGGACCAAAACATATATATCTCAAATATATATCATTTAATGAACCTACTATTTATTTTGATCAAAATATAATTAATTATTCATTATTTGAAAGAAAGATTGCATTTTTTAAGGTAAATACATCTCTCACGGGGGAAGAGGGGATAAATGTGAGAATTCCTTACTTAATAGTTGGAGAGACTTGCCCTTTTATAATTAAATATGAAACAACTCAAAATTTGCATGTTGTGATAACAGATAATATAAAAATGCCCTTAGTAGGGGCAAGCGTTGAAGTTTTTTATTATGGTAAGAAATTTGGTACATATATATCCAATGACCGAATTCAACCTATACACCCGGGAATAACTAATGAACATGGAGTAATTAAATTAAATAATGTGCCTTACGGGAATTATACGATAAGAGTGTATTACAATGCAAAATTCATAATTGAATCAACAGTCAGTACATATAATGAGATAAATTATATTTATACAAATGTTCCTCATGTTCCTCTATGGATATTAATTTTTGGAATTAGTAATGGATCTATCTTAATTATTGGGATGGCATTTTATTTAAAATATAAAAAAAAGCGATAATTTACTTTGATTGTTATTTTTTGCGATGATATAGATGATTTTATTGTTTTTTTAGAAAAAAGGATAATGAATGAGATCTTTTATGAAATTAAGGAGCTCAAAAATCATGTTAATTTATCACGAAATGTAAATGCGGAAATTGTGATTCATTTTCTCGCTAAAATCTCTGATACTCTTATATTATATGAAACCAAACAAAATATAACAAAATCTAGTGATTCAAATAGTAGTGAGGAAGTAATTAAATCTTTACAAAATATATTCCAGAGTGTAAATCCCTCCTTATCTTTAATCAAAGGTAAAATACGGGAAATATTCCTTAGTTATTCCTCATAACGTAATTTTCTTGAAAAAAGGTTTTTGAATAAGGATTTAATTATGATTTATTGTCTCTCCATATCCTATTAATCGATATCGTCTATTAATAATTCTCGAAATAGCATAAATAAAATTTTCTGGCGGACATATTGGAGGATTTAATTTTATTATAACACTATCCTTTAATATTTTTGTGACTGTTCCTCCTGTTTTTTCTGTACCTACAACTAATAATAATTTTTCATTATGTTTAATTGAATGTACTCTGAGCATTTGCTCGGAACCAACTACTCGATCTAAAAGACTTATTTTTAATTTAACTTCGTGAAGAACCTCGGGTAAAGTACCTGGTTTTCCAACCAAATGTCCTATTAAATGATCACCCTTAGTTAAAGAAGGATCTAATTTAGTTCCTAAACCTATGAGTCCTCCTGGCTTCGCGATATCTAATAAATTACTTCCTTGACTGATACTCACGACTGTAGATTTAATAGGGATATAATCATCTTTTATTCGTAAACCTGGGCGTATTTCAATCTGATCTCCAACATTAATTTTTCCTTTTAAAACTGAACCCCCTATTACACCGCCTTTTAAATCTTTAATTTCTTTCCCAGGACGATTAATATCAAAAGATCTCGCGATTAAAAATTGGAATTCCCCTTTACTAAGTTCAGGGGATGGAATTATTTCTTCAAATCCTCTAATAACTGAACCTATATTTGCTCCAAACACAGCTGAAATTGGTATAATCGGAGCATTTTCAGCAACTGTCCCTTTGATAAATTCCTTTATTTGGTTATAATTCTCGACGGCCTGCTCTCGTGAAACAGCATCGATTTTATTTTGTAAAATAATTAGATTTTTAATTCCTGCAATGTGCAGTGCTTCTAAATGTTCTCTTGTTTGTGGTTGAGGACATTTCTCATCAGCAGCAATCAATAAACATGCTCCATCCATCAATGAAGCTCCACTTAACATTGTTGCCATTAAAATTTCATGGCCAGGAGCATCAACAAATGAAATATTCCTTCTAAATTCTAATTGCCCTTTACAATTGGGACATACAAACCGAGATTGTCCTTTTTTCCTTTCCTGTTCAGCTAAGTAATAAGTTAAATACTCATCACAATTCGCACAATATAAAATTGTAGCGTTAGAATACCCTAATTTTATGGAAATGCCTCTCTCTTGCTCTTCTGAATGCCTATCTGTCCAATCTCCTGTTAATGCTTTCACTAATGTAGTCTTTCCGTGATCTACATGCCCTACTAACCCTATATTACATTCAGCTTGTCTTTTCATCAACTCTTTTATATTAGAAGATTTAGCTTTTGGCTTTACTTTTGAAACTGTTTTTACTTTAGATTTTGGTCCTTCTTGAATTCCAATTTCTTTAAGTAATTTATTGGCATTTGAGATATATTTTTCAGCAGTTGCTTTTCCAACACCCTTAATCTTTAACTTTACCAAATCATCGAGTTTAACATTAGCTAATTTTTCAATAGAATCTATCCCTGCAGCTTTCATCTTCTCTGCAGTAGCTTTTCCGATACCAGCAATATCTGTTAAATCGTATGACATGATAGTTAAATTTAAAAGTATTATTACAAGAGTTTATTATTCCCTAAGAAAAATTAAGAAAATATTTTTTATTAAATTAATCAATAAATCTGATATTTTAAAAAAAGTTAAAGCTAAAATCCATTATTTTGTCTCAATTGTCTTGATACCACCGGGTTTTTTATCAAGTTCTTTATAAGAAACTCTCAAAAGACTATCAACATAAAAAGTAGAAAGTTTATTGCACGATTTGCAAATAATATAAACTGGAGCAGGATATTGTTTAGAATCAATATCTTCCTTTTCAATCCTAAAAATAATTTTCTCTGAACAATGTGGACAAAAATTAAATCTAAGTGGCATAAAAATCCAATAATTTTCTTTTAAAATAAATAGATTCTTATTTTTAAATTCTTATTTCCTATAATAAATATAAAGTTATTAATTTGTAATTATTGATAATATATGGTTAGGTTTTCTTCTAAAAAATTTATCTACTTTTCTATAATCGTTCTAACTCTTTTTCCCCCAGTCAATTTAAGTCTAAGCTACAGCTTCATGAATTTAGTAGAGAATAATATTCCAGAAAATATTCGACTTTCTAATGGATATCCAGACGTCGATTTATCAATTCTACCAGATATCGATTATACTTCCCTAAATGGTCTCTGGTACAATTCTAAAATCGAAATGTTAATTATAACTCCAAATAGAACTGATTTTATTAATGCCGTAAAACCATTAGCCAATTGGAAAAATGAGAAGGGAGTTAAAACTATAATATTAAGTAATTTCTCTTTATATGGGGGGGTTGGGGATGATGATGCAGAAAAAATTCGAAAGATGATAAAATCATATTATGAAAAAGAAAATATCCAATGGGTTCTTTTAGCTGGTGATGCTCAAAATGATTTAATCCCCATTAGAGAAGTATATAATCCTGATGTACTTAGATGGGGAGGTGGCCTACATGAGACTATTCCAGGAGAATACGACAAACCTACAGATTTTTATTACGCAGATCTAACTGGCACTTGGGACAGTGATCAAGATGGAGATTGGGGAGAAGGGCCACTACCATTAAATTTGCCAGATAATGAATATGGTTTAGATGAGATCTCATGGATCCCGGAAGTATATGTTGGTCGCTTTCCAGCAGATGATGCTAATGAACTTGAAATTATAGTGAATAAGACATTGAAATATGAGACTAATCCAGAGATAGGTGATTGGATGAATAGAATGCTTCTAGCAGGTGGTGTTTCAAGTTATAGTGTTTATGGTGATCCCTCAGGGGAATATGAGAGCGCATTAACAAATTATATACAAGAAAACTATGCAAGTTCAGTATTAAACTATACTCATTTAGTAGAAGAAGGAGGAAATCTTACTCGTTCAAATCTCATTACTAATTTTAATGATGGATATTCTACAGTATTAATGGCAGGTCATGGAATTCCAACAGCTTATTATAGAAACCCAAGTGCACAAGGTTACACTAGATCTGATGCAGATAATAGCTTGAATACGTATAAACCTTCCTTAGTGTATATAGATGCTTGTTCAACATCGAGTTATGATGCTAATGATAATAATTTAGGGGAAACTTTAATAAAAAGACCTGATGGCGGTGCTATTGGAGTAATTGGGGGATTAAGAGTAACCTGGTATTTTGAAGATGACTTTAATCTTGAAAAATTGAATCGTGGTAATGCTAAATTGTTTTGGAAAGAATTTTTTGACCAAAAAAAGTTCCAGCAAGGTAGGGCGCTATATGATTCAAAAGTCGCATATATAACTAGTAATTATTATACGGAAGGGTTTGGTTCAACGGATTATGATTTCGAGCGCAAGAATTTATTAACATATTGTCTTTTAGGTGATCCTGAACTTGATATTTATACCAATAAGCCAAAATTAGCACAGAATCCTTTTACTGAAAATATTTATGAGGGTCAATTAGTCTATATTACAATAAAAGATATCAATGGCAAAATTGTACCTTATGCGAGAGTTCATTTAAAAACATCTGATGGAAAGTATTATTCTGTTTATGCTGATGAAAATGGTCTAGTAAGCTTTCGTTTACCTGCTCAAGAAACCGAGGTGTATAATGTAATAATAACAGGTCACAATTTAATCCCATCCTATTTCAATTTTACTACACTTCCAGATAACTTTAAGCCTCAGCTCCTTGGAATAGAATGTATTCCTGAGAATCCGATAACCTCGAAAATGTTAACTTTTAATATTGAAGCTTATGACAATCGTTCAGGATTAGAGTCATCATACATAATTTTATCAAAAAATAATTTTACCGATGTATCTTATTTTGGTTTATCAAATAATTTTGAAGATAATAGTGAAACATTTTCCATTGAGGCGGGGAGATTAACACCTGGAGATTACTCTTACTTCATTTTTATGAGAGATTATGCAAACAATACTAACATATATTATGATTCAACCTTCCACTTTATTATACCCAAACCTATGATTGATTATATACTACTTGTTTCTATCGTTATGATTATCGCAATTTTAGGAATTTCTGTTTTCATTATATATAGGGAAATACAAAAACACTCGCATATTGTTAAAAATATGTGAAAAGTTAGTGTAAAAAAACAATTTACTTACCCTTTTTAGATTTATCTTTCTTCAGATCTAATAGATATAATATAGAACTAATAGTCCCAAATATGCCTTGGATAATTAAAGCTAGAGCGATTAAAAAGACTGCTAAAAGATCATTAAAAACAAATAAAAAGATAATGATAAAGGTTCCTGCTAACGTGAATTTTAAAAATGAAGAAAATTCGCTAAAGACAATCTTCCAAGTTTTAGTTTTATCTATTCTAGTTTTAATTTCTTTTTGATACTCATCTTCTCCAGCTTGCTTAATATACCAACTTCCCTCTATATTATTGGCAAACAGCAAAATACTCCACCATAAGATGAAGAAACTAAAATAAAAATCCAATAAACCAAGGATAACGATTGGAATTTGCATTATAATCATTCCTTTCCACCCAATTTTTCTTGCTATTCGATTAGTCTCTAATTTTAATTCTTTAGTAACATATCTAGTACTGATCATATCAAGTAATCTACCAATAATCGTTATTAGAGCGTTTATTAAAAATTGATACCATTGTACTTCTTTAAGAATTAATTGAAATATCATGTATTGAAGCACCCCCGTAGCTATCCTTTTAAATTTAACGTTCTTTATGATAAAGTTTAATTATTAGCTTTTATTATTCCTATTTACTTATAAGTAGGTATTTTATTATAAAATAACCGAGCTTATATAACTGTTAAAATTATCGTTTATAACCACATAAATTAGTAGCAACTCGCTACTGCGCTGGAACCATCCGAACCCGGAAGTTAAACTTGTCAGCGTTATAGATAGTACTTCAGTTGCGAGTTACAACCCTTTCCGAGTTGTGAGCGAAATCTGTGGGAAACTATAAACTGTAAGTTCGCTTACGGTCATGGCTTACGAGGATAATACCCGGTCACGCTTGTTTATGTGGTTATACGTGATTAACCATTTTAAATTCATCTAAAATTAAGTTTTTATATTATTAATTATATCCTTTATTAATACTGAATAATTCTTTAATTGTAATCTTGCCAAAAAAGTGGAAAGTTATTCTAAAGACTATTGGAAGAAAGTGGTTTCTATTTCTTGTAGTCATTATTATCGTTGTAGCGATATATAATCCAATAGTGGCAATTTGGATGACGGGTATCACTTTAGTGTTGTTTCTTTTATCATATGTTCCAAGATTGCTTTTTAAAAATAAATTGCAAAAATTTATGAAGAACTTTTATAAAATAGAAGATGAGTTAATCGCTAGGAAATTTAAAAAGACTCTACAAAAAGTTCAAGATGAGATGTTTAAGTTATCACAAAACCAAGAAAAGAAAAAATGGTTAATTATATTTTTAAACAAACAATATGTTTTCTATCATCAAAAAACTATTGATGCTTATGAAAAGTATTATAATAAAGGTTATAGCGAAAAAGAAATTCTTGATAATTTGAATGATTATAAAATTACCACTAGGGCTGAAATTAAAGCAATTAAAGAAAATCTAGTTAAACTTGACAGAATTAGTGAACGAGAAATCTCTGTTAAGGAACACAGAGAAAAACAAAGGTTTTTGTAATTTTCATTTTCTAACAATTTCCTTATTTTACTTCTAATATATTTTAGCAGTTCGATTGAAATTCAGTTGTATCCGTATAAGCAATTAGATTTTGAACAGATCTACCAATTTGAATTGATAATTTTCGAAATTTTTCAATTTATAGAATCAATATTAGAGGAAATAAAGCTTAAATATTAAAAAATTAAAAAAAAATTGAAGTTTATTCTATATCTCCAAAATTTAAATCAAAACTGAAATATTTTCGAACTGGCTTTTTGACATTCCAAACACATTTTAATCCTCTTTCAAATTGGACAAGATCTCCTTTTTTAAATTCGATCTTCTCTCCAGTATTTGAATCAGTAACTTCTACTTCGCCATCTAAAATATAACATGTCTCAGTATCTCCATAGGACCAATCAAATTCACTAACTTCTTTACTCCAAGTTCCCCATGATTTTACATTAAATTTGGTTAATTCTTCTTCAGTTGGAATTTTCTTTTTCATTCTCATAATAAATCATCTTATATACATATCTATTAGTTTTTCTAAAATAAGATTAGTAGTAATTATTATACCGCCATTAATAAAATTTATTTTAAAAATCTCTTTTAATGATTTAAATTTGAAAAAAACAATAAAAAACAAAAATAAAAAATTATTATTCAATTCAGTCAATTTCAAAATATCGTTTCAAAAAAGAATATTAATGCGTTTTATGATTATAATTATAATATAAAAACTGTAATTTTAAAAAAAAAAGCTCTAAATAATTAACATCTAAATATAGTCGCCCTATATTTATAATTACTTGAATTAAATTAACCTAATATGTGATAATATAGTGCCTCAGAAGTTTATCTTAAAACTCCTCACAGCAGGGGAAGGAGGCGTAGGGAAAACCACACTCCTTCATCGCTATGTTGAGGGGAAATTCTCAGCTGAAACGAAAATGACTATAGGAGTGGAATTTTTCCTTAAAGAAATTGAAATTGATAGTAAACAGTGTACGTTGCAACTCTGGGACTTCGGAGGCCAAGAACGATTTCGATTTTTACTTGAAAGTTATGTATTAGGAGCAAAGGGAGCTCTGCTAATGTTTGACCTCACAAGAATAACTACATTAGAAAATTTACAGCAGTGGATTAATATTGTCCGAAAAGGTGACCCAAATCTTCCCGTTCTCTTTTTAGGTACAAAATTAGATTTAGAAAATGAGATTATGGTAGATGATGATTACGCTAGATCATTTCTTAATGAATTTGATTTGATTGATTATTTAAAAATCTCTTCGAAGACGGGCGAAAATGTTAGTAAAGCTTTTGATATGTTAACAAGAAAAATACTAGAGCGCCAAGCCTATTGAAATCCAATATTAATTTAATTATAATCGATTCTAATTTCATTTTACTTCCTTTTCAGTTTAAAGTAGATTATATTAATGAAATTAGATTAAATGTTGAAGGAAATTTAAGATTTATAATATTTCAGCAGGTTTTAAATGAACTAGAAGCTAAAAGAAAAAGGGAACCAAAAGCTACTAAATTTACAAGGTTTCTTGAATCTGGATTATTATATTTAGAAAGAAAAAAAGTAGATTACGAAATTGAAATTTTAGAGAATGTCAAAACGGATTATGAAACCACTGATGATTTTTTACTTAGAATGTTAAAAATCCTAAAAGAAGAAAGTCAAAATATATACTTGGCAACTAATGATTCTAAATTGCGTAAAAAGGCAAAAAAAATTGGTATTAGTATAATATTTCTAAGACAAAAGAAATTTTTATCCATCGAAAGAGGTTAAAAAAATATAAAAAAGTTAGTACATATTAAAGCTTCAACTGAAACTATTAATATTTAATAAACTCAATATTATTCAATATTTGAAATCTTATTTATTTTTAAGATTTGAACAAGAAGAATGCCCAAACCAATACTCTTAAAAGTAATTACAGCGGGAGAAGGTGGAGTAGGGAAAACAACGCTTCTTTATAGATATATAGAGGGTAGATTCCTAGCTGATACACGAATGACTATAGGAGTGGAATTTTTCCTAAAAGAACTTGAAATAGAAGGAGAAAAAATATTACTTCAAGTATGGGATTTTGGTGGACAGGAGCATTTCAGAAGTCTTTTAAAGCCCTATGCAAGAGGAGCAAGGGGGGCATTATTACTTTTTGATCTTACAAGACCATCAAGTTTAGAGAGAATTGAACAATGGGTTAACATTTGCAGGGGAGAAAATCCTGGTATTCCCATCATATTCTTAGGTACTAAATTAGATCTAGTAGATCAAATTACATTTGATGATAATTTTGCATTAAAGTTTAAAAAGAAATTTTGGTTTTTTGAATATTTAAAGATCTCCTCTAAAACTGGTGAAAATGTTAATTTAGCGTTTGAATTATTAGCAAAAGAACTTATTAAAAAGTTATAAAGCTATATTATCTTAAAATTTTCATAACTATAGTCTATTTAGGACTATTTTCTTAATATCTTCTTTACTCAAATTGACTGGATTGTTTTTTAATCCTGCTTTTTCTACTATTTTATCTAAATCTCTTTCATTAATGCCATATTTTCCTAATCGATCAATTTTTAATTCTTCTGTCCATCTTTCAAAAGTTTCTATTAATTTCATACAATATTTTTTTATCTTCTGATCTTCTACATCATATTCATCTGTTAGCAATGCTCCTATTTGTGCATATTTTTTTAATGCTACCCTACCTGCAGATCCTTGTTTTAGTAACATTTCAATATTCTTCTTAGTGGCTTCCGCTAGAAGAGTACCACATACAACACCGTGAGGGATTTTGAATAATCCTCCAATTGGAGATGCTAACCCATGAACAATTCCTAAACCTGCATTAGCAAGAACAATTCCAGACATTAATGAACCATAAGCCATTGTCGCACGTACATTAACATCCGAAGCCCCAGTTGAGCATGCTAACAAAATATTTTTGCTTATATTTTTCATACCACTATAAGCTAATGTTTTTGTGATCGGACTACCTTTTGGGGAAACATATGCTTCGAGTAATTGAGTAAAAGCATCCAACCCACAAGCTGCAGAAACCGACGGTGGGCAAGATATCATAAGTTCAGGATCAATTATTGCAACATTAGGTATTAGATTATCATGTCGAAGTGATTTTTTAAAACCATCAGGACCCACTTCACTAATTACTGCATTTTTCGTTGCTTCACTTCCTGTTCCAGAGGTAGTTGGAATTGCGATGTATGGTATTTTTGTTCCGTCGTGAATTTTATTTCCAACTCCTTCAAGATAATTCTTAATTGAATCATCTTTTGGTATCATAGCTGAAATTGCTTTTCCTGCATCTGTGACACTTCCTCCTCCAATACCAACAACTAAATTTAGATCTTTTCCTCTAAATTTTGCTGTAGCATCATCAATAAGAGTTGGATTTGGTTCTTCTGAAATTGAAAGTGTTGAAAAATTGACTGATTTCTTCTCTAAGTTTGAAGTAATTTTATCCCATTTCCCCGATTGTTTAAGTGAGCTTCCACCAATTACTAATAAAATATTATATCCGAATTTGGGAATAAGATTATAAAGTTCGCTTAGTTTTCCAGCTCCAAAAATTAGGTGCGGAATTCTAGTAAAGCTGAAAGGAGGAATCATAGCATTTACCTTTTATCTTTTTATAAAGTCGTGAAAAATCTTATATTAAACTATGAATCTCTTTATAATAGGTAAGATTTATAATTTACTCTAGATAATTTGTTTTATAACATAATTATACCATTGGTGGTCTACAATTAAAAAAGTTCATGAAACCGATTTTGACTATAGAGGTGGAGAATCTGGTGTAAAATATCTTATGAGGGGCCCTTCGATAGATTGGGGAGTTATTTTACTAAAACCTGGCGAATTAATGGGTGAAAAAGCACACGGTCATAATATAATTGATGAGACATTTTATTTCGTGGAAGGTGATGGTATAATGATCATTGATGACAAAGAGTACGAAGCACAAGAAGGAAGTGTTTTTCTTTGTGAACCAAAAGAAATGCACAATATCCGGAATGATTCTGATAAGCCAATAAAAGTAGTATTTATTAAAGGAGAATATAAACCTGAAGATAAAATCTGATTTGTATAGTTCAAATGCGAACGAGGAAAAAAATATGGCTAAAAAAAAAGGAAAAGGAAAGAAGAGACCTGGGCCTCAAGAAGAGCCCGTAATTACTCGTGTTAAATTCCCCAATAAAGAATTAGGAGAAATATTTGGGCGCGTTGTGGGGATTCTTGGAAACGATCGAATGGAGGTTTTTTGTGAAGATGGGAAACATAGAATAGGGAGGATACGAGGAAAAATAAAAAAAAGGGTATGGATAAGGATTGCAGACCTTGTGATAGTGAATCCGTGGGATTGGGAAACAGAGACTCCAGATAAGATGGGTAAGTGTGAGATTAGTTGGAGATATATGAAACATGAGATCTCTTGGCTCGAACGAAAAAATAAAATACCCGAGATTTTAAAAATAAATAATATACCCCTCTAGTTGGAAAAATCCATCAAATTACTAGATGATATTATAAATATAATTCTATTAAGGATAAAAATATAAAATTCTAATAAAAAGCAAAAATTTTTAATTTTATAAACTATTACTAATATATACTTATTTTCCAAAAAATTTTCTAAAAAAACCTAAATTCAAATAGGCTTCGTGATATAAATTGGCTGATCAAGAGGAAGAAGTAAAGAGAGTTGAGAGTAAAGAAATTAGTTTAGAAGAAACTATCAGCAAGGAAGAATTCGAAGAAAAAGAAGAATTAACAACCCTCTTTGCAGTAAGAACAACAATCAATCAAGAAAGTAATATATTAAAGCAGATTTTTTACAGGTTTAAGATCTTAGATGTAATTCCTGATATAAGGGCTATGCTGGTCTCTCCCTTGTTACCAGGCTATATATTTTTTGAAGCTCCACAAAAAAGAGATGTTCAGATAGCAGTCCAAGGTATCCCTCATATTAAAGGAAGAATTGTGCAAAACATTAAACTGACTGAATTGAAGCACGTGTTATTACCTAGAAGCGTTACGGAATATTTAGAAGAAGGTGATACCGTTGAAATAATCAGTGGAGTATTCGAAGGTTCGAGAGCAATTGTGATGCGTATGCCTCATGATTCAAGTGCAAGTGAAGAGGTCGTTGTTAGACTTCTACAGGAAGAAACTCCAATAACCATTAAAATTCATGGGGATTATCTTAAACTAGTTGAAAAGAAGAAACCAATCGAAGAAGCTATCCCAGAAGTAAAGGTTTCGGTGGATACAACAACAGATATAGAAAAAGCGATAAGTTTTGAAGATGAAATTGAAGAGTTCGAAGAAGAAATTTCAGAGGGTATTAAAAGCGATGAGATTGAAGAATATAGTGATGAGGAAGAAGAAGAGGAAGAAGATGAATGGGCAAAATTTGACGGCTTTTAATTTAAACACGCAAATTTCTGTACGAACCCTTTTTAGAGATATCAATTTTTATATTTATTTTTTAAAGAAAGTCAATGTGATTAACTTTAAAAAGATTCGCGACATTTTATAGGATGTTTGTTGCGTGTGCATAAAGAAATTGTTTAATAAAAGAATTTTTATAGATAGACTATTATTAAAGAAATTAAAGAGATGTACTTATCACTAAAAAAAATATTCTGAGTTAAATGATAAAAAATATCTTCATAATGAAAGGGAATACTGGCGAATTAATCTTCTATAAAACTTATGAGGATATTTTTAATGTTAAGTTAACGAGTAGTTTTCTAAGTGCTATTTTTTCATTTGTAAAACAAACCTTAAAAACTGAAGAATTATCAGAAATCGAAGTTGGTCCTTTTAGATTTATTTTCGAAATTGAAAAGATTGGAAAGGATGAATTACTTTTTGCTTTATTTAGTGATCGTACGGATAACCTTGTTGAGATTAGAAATCAATTGAGGGAAATTAAGAATCAATTCATAAATAAATATGATCTAAACCTACTTAACGAAAATTTCAATGGGGAAATTTCAAAATATTTTGAGTTTGAAAAAAATATTAATGAAATCATGGAAAATCATGGTCAATTAGTTTCAGAAGATATAAAAAGTGAATTATTAAATGTATTTAATGAATTACACACTTTTTCTTCTTTCGTGGTGTCTTCAGCTCTGTTAACCCAAACTGGAAGAGTTATTGTTTCATCTTTAGAACCTAATATTCTCTCTGAAATAATTAGATTATTGGAAGGAAGATTCATCTCAGGGAACTTTAGAGTAAATGAACTTATTTCCTTAGAAAATTTCGGTGTGCTTTCATTAATAGGAATTGATGAACATTTTATATCAGTCATTCAGTTTAAGAGTAATTGTCCTTTTGAGACGGGATTAGTCATCTCTAAGAGATTTTCAAATAGGATCCAAAAATTAATTTGTTGAATTTAACGAGTCTATTTGTTCAGAAACTGATCATTATTATTTATTTTATAAAAAGATTTTTTAAAAAATAAAGCAATATTTTGCATATCGTATATTCGTTTTCCAAAAATTAAAAAGTGTATGCACTTTTTCCCTAGTATAATTAGTTATCTTAAAAATTTAAAGGATTAAAAAGTGGGGTAAAAACTATGGCAAGATATATGGACCAAGTAATTAATGATGAAATTCTCGAGAAATTGAGCCTTAAAAATCGATATACTTTCATTAACAATAATTTAATGCCAATTTTATCACCAGAACAGTTTAATTTCCTAAAAAGTGTTCAAAAATTTTGTATGAGGTTTGAAAAAAAAAATAATATTACTCATGGCCCCGATGATGATGTTTACGATTGGATTCCCACATTCGGCGCAGAAGGATATGTTACAAGAGCACATAATTTTGAAATGATCGATATTAATTATGATCACTATGGAGCAGCAGCGGATTTACTTCGTACTCTTGCTTTAGACACCTTCGATACACAATTTTCTATGGCTATAGGCGCTACAGTATTAGCAGTAAATCCTATTTATGACCATCATGAAAATATACCAGAGAGACTTGAAGCTTTAAAAGATTTAGTCATAGGTGAAGCTCCTGGTTGTATTTGTATAACTGAACCTGAAAGAGGTTCTGATGCTGTACATCAACTTAGTACCTGTGATGAGCAAGAAGATGGTAGTTTTCTACTGAATGGAGAGAAAATTTTTAATACAAATGCACCCAAATCGAAATGGGCTGTTGCGTACGCCACTGCGGAAAAAAATAATGGTAATTTAATGGCTCAATTTTTAATTAATACAAACTGGGATGGGTGGAAGTGCGATCGAGTATATATTCCGTATGTCCCAAAATTATATTTAGGACACGAGAGATTCGAAAATTTAAGAGTTCCAAAAGAATATATATTAGGTCCTGTAGGTAAAGGAAGAGAGCATCTTTTTGAGGGTTTGATACCCGAACGAATTGGTATAGCATATGGTGCTATTTCTCAATGCTGGGGTGCTGTATCTCATGCAGCGATTTATGCTAACATGAGAAAGCAATTTGATCAAGAAATCCTAAAATTCCAGGGAGTTGGGTTTCTATTAACAGATTTATGGGCGAAAACGACTAATTTGACCATAGGATTGCTAAAGTTTTGCGAAGCATATGATCAAAAAATGGAAAAATTTGAAGGAAAAATACCAACCAACATTTCTAGAGCTATGGTTGCGAGTGCTTCTCAATTTAAATATCATTGCACCAATCTTTCTAAAGAAGTTTGTTATGAGGCTGCCAATCTCATGGGAGGAGCAGGATTATCTGATAATACATTAATGCAAGATTATGTTAACATCTCAAGGATTCAAGAAATTGTTGGGGGCTCAAGACAAATTCAGCAATATATCATGAGTATGGCCCTAAGACAGCTTTTCAAAATGCTCTAAAATCTATTTTTTTTCTTATTATTTTTTAATAATAGCTTTTTTTCCTTAATACAATATTAATAAACAATAATTCAATTATACTCTTAATATAAATTTAGATTATATAGGGTTTAAAAATGGAAGAATTACTCAATATCGCTAAAAATGCATTTCCACCTGTATCAGGATCTGAAAAAGTAAAGGGAACTCAAGAAGAAGTTGAAATTTTATGGGATAAATGGGGTATCCCGCACATTTACGCAAAAACAATAAATGATGCATATTTTGCTCAAGGATATATTCATGCGAGTCATAGATTATGGCAATTGGAATTCTTTAGAAGAGTATCATCTGGTAAATTATCTGAAATTGTAGGTGAGGCTACTCTTGATAGAGATAAACATTATAGAATTATTGGATTGCATCGTATCGCGAAAAAATGTGCAAAGAATTTAAGAAAAAATCCAAATAATGATATATTGGTAAGCTTGAATTCGTATGTAAAAGGTGTGAATAGTGGGATTAAAAAAGCTCTTCAAAATCTACCAATTGAGTTCGCTGTTCTTAATATTAAACCCCGAGAATGGACTTTAGAAGATTCCCTTAAAATTGCTAGTTTAATTGAGTGGGGATTAGGCAATTGGAGTTATCCTTTAGAAGTGTTACGTGAGCATTTGATTATGGAATTAGGAGTTGAAATGGCAGATAAAATCATTCCTCTCTATTCGGGTGCAGAAATAGAAAAATCTAAGGGTAGTAATGGATGGGTTATTAGCCCCAATAAATCGACATCAGGAGCAGTGTTGTTTGCTAATGATCCACACTTAACACTTACATTACCAGTAATTTGGATTCTTATGCATTTGATTTGCCCGGATTTAAATGTTATAGGTTCAACATTTCCAGGATTGCCCAGTGTAATATTAGGTCATAATGAAAAAATTGCTTGGGGTGCAACAACTGTCACAACAGATAATGTTGATTTATTTAAATTAGAGATAAACCCAGATAATGAAAATCAATACAAATACAACGGGAAATGGGTTGATTTTATAATTGTTGATGAGCCAATTAGAATTCAAGGTTCTCCTGTACCCCTTGATTATAAAGTTAAAATGACAAACTTTGGACCGGTTGTTGAATATATTGAACTAGAGAATAAAGTTCATAAAATCACACTCCCAGAAAAATATGCTTTACAATGGACTAGTTACGTGGCCAATTTAGAAGATTCAATAGAGAGTTTTAGAATGATAAATGTAGCTTCTAATTGGAGTGAATTTCGTAAAGCATTAAGCAAAATGACAGTTACGCCTCAAAATTTTATATATGGAGATATAGAGGGTAATATTGGTCTTCAACACGGAGGAAAGCTTCCAGTACGAAGATATGGAGATGGAGCAACAGTAACTCCTGGAACAGATGAGAAATATAACTGGAGTAGCCTTGTTCCCTTTGAGAAAATGTTTTCAATATATAATCCCGACTACGGATTTGTGTATACAGCGAATTATAATGAAGATAAAGCTCCTAATGGTGTACTTCTCGCTCAAGATGTAGCTCAACCCTATCGGCAAATGAGAATTAAAAATTTACTCAAATCAAAAGAAATTTTCTCAATTCAAGATTTTAAAAATTTTCAATTAGATTTTTTTACTGAAGAAGCACCAGAAATATTACCCCTAATGATAAAATACGTGAAGGATAAAAAACATTCGGAACTTTATAAGGAAATTCTTTCTTTATTAGAAAATTGGGATTATTATTTGACTAGAAATAGTGTTGCTAGTACAATATACAAAATATGGTGTCAAGAAGCCTTAGAAGTCATTTTAGTTCCGTTAATTGGTAGAGAACTCTTCGATATTTATTTAACATCAAATCCATTTGAACTTAAAAGACTATTCAAATTATATGATGAAAAAGTTGATGAACTCAGACAACTATTATTTGATGCACTTGAAAACGCAATAAAATTCTTAATAGAAAAATTTTCTTCAGACTATCAAAAATGGAAATGGGGAAATTTACATAAAGTAGTTCTTGCTCATCCTTTCTCTCAGGCTAATGAGGATGCCAAAATGTTAAATATAGGACCGTTTAAAATTGGAGGGGACTCTAATACGCTTAATAATGGATATTATGATCCAATGAATAATTATGAAGTTATTGTTGGACCATCATTCCGCCAAATTCACGATTTATCTGATTGGGATAAATCCATTGGAGTTATTCCTGGAGGGCAATCTGGTTTACCATTCCATAAACATTACAGCGATTTAATGAAATTATGGGTAAAGGGGAAATATATTCCTCTATTATTTACGAGAGAAGTGATCTCACAGAATAGTGAGGGTTTATATAAACTTATACCTAATTAAAAAAATCTAATAGAATTAATTAATTTATTAACTAAAAATAAAAAAGAATTTAGATATTTTAAGAAACTGACATTTTATATAATGTCCTTAAAGAGAGAGACATAATATATTGCTGAATTTGTCTTGAGCCCCCAACAATTTCTTGAATTCTTGAAATATTTAGGTAATCTTGCATGAGAGTGTTGTCACATAAACCCGCACCTCCCATAAGGTTAGCTGTTTCATAGCAAACTTCCTTTGAGAGAGCAGTGGCTTGATACTTAAACTGAGAGGCGCTTGCGACCATCGCCTGGGAAATGTTTCTAGGGATGTTTCCTTCAAATTTCTTGATTTTCTCATCAAATGATTCACAGAACTTTAAAAGCCCAATTGTCAGGTTTGTAGTCTTAGCCCAGAGATCTGAAAGTAAGAATCCAACTCCTTGAAATTTTAATATTTCTTGATCAAATTGTTTTCTTAAATTAGCATAAATTACAGCATGGGAAAGAGACCCCCAACATTGAGCGATAGCTCCGTAAGCGATCGCGATTCTTTCTGGAACAAGTCCTTCGAATAAATGTTCTCTGCCTTTGCCTACAGGACCTAATATATATTCCTTTGGTACTCTTAAATTACTAAGTTTCTCTTTACCTATAAATACTTTAGGCACCCAGGGTATTCCTACACGTTCACAGCTCCACCCATCCCAGTTTGTATTAATTAAAAATTGAGCCATCATATTTCCATTATTTTTCTCAGCAGTGGCATACGCGACTACCCATTTTGACTTAGGAGCATTTGTATTAAAAATTTTTTCTCCATTCAGTAGAAAACTACCATCTTCTTGTTCTTCACATGTAGTAAGTTGATGTACAGCATCAGAGCCTCTTTCAGGCTCTGTAATAAGAATTGCACCTGGCGCTTGGCCAGTCACTAAATCTTTTAAAGCATCAAGTCTCTCTGGCATATTTTCATGATGTTCATAAATAGGATTTATTGCTAATACTGTTGCGCCACCTGCCATAGAAAATTGAGGATCATAATTATCAATAGCAATTGTACGTAATAAATCTGCGGCCAATCCCCACTCAGGGTAATCTAAGTCAATCATCTCAAACGCATGTTGTCGAGTGATATAACCCTCTACTCCAAATGCAGGAATCCATGCATATAAATCTTCATCTGGTCCATGTGTAACCTGATTTTTCTTTTCAAACTTTAAACAAAAACGTTGAACTTTCCTAAAGAAATTGAATTCTTCTTGAGATAAAATTGGTGTTAGATTATTATTAACGAAAGCGTATCGATTTTTAAGGCTCAATTTCTCGAGAATTTCATCATTAATGACTTGGGTTTTAAATTTTTGCTTTTCATTCATTATTATTCATCTCATGATTTTATTCTTTTAATTAGGTATTTTTAAAATACTATTTTATTTTGAATATAACATTTTTTCCATAATAAGTTCAACTGATTTCTTTAAATAATTTTATTTTCGAGAAATTTAAAAAAATACTATTAAAATAGAATATTATGAAAATTTAACAAAATAATAATTGGAGAATATAATTATGAATAAACGATTTAAGACACAAGTCATTAATGATGAAATTTTAGACAAATTAAATCTTGCAAATAGATATAATTTCCTTAATGATAATTTATCTCTTATTCTTACTGAAAAGCAGTTTGCCTTTCTTAAAGAGGTTCAAAACTTTTGCTTAAAATTTGAAAGAGAGAATAATATAACACATGGCCCAAACGAAGAAATTTATGATTGGTATCCTGTGTTTGGAGAGCAAGGTTATATAACCCGTCAGCATGCATTTGAATGTATTGATTCGAATTATAAGGAATTTGGAATGGCTATGGATTTTATGAGGATACTTGCTCTTGATTTATTTGATCCTCAATTTACGATGGGCAGTGGTGCTACAGTTATTTGTATTAATCCCATATATGAACATCATGAAAATATATCTATTAGATTAGAAGCTTTAAAGGAACTTGTTAAAGGAAAAACAACAGGATGCTTAATGATCACAGAACCTGAGAGAGGCTCTGATGCAGTTCACATGCTAACAACATGTGATGAGCAGGAGGATGGTAGTTTTATACTAAATGGAACTAAAATTTTTAATACTAATGCTCCTAAGTCAAAATGGGCAGTTGCCTATGCCACCGCAGAACAAAATAATGGTAATTTAATGGGACAGTTTCTTATCAACACTTCATGGGAAGGTTGGAATTGTGAACGTGTAGGAATACCCTGGGTGCCTAAATTATACCTTGGTAAGGAAAAATTGGAAAATTTGAGAGTTCCAAAAGAATACGTACTTGGTGGAGTCGGGAAAGGAAGAGAACACCTTTTTGAAGGATTAGTACCTGAAAGAATTTCGATAGCCGTGAGAGGTGTAAGTGAGTGTTGGGGAGCATTAGCCCACGCAATTATTTATGCAAATATGAGAAAACAATTCGATAAAGAAATTTTGTTATTTCAAGGAGTAGGGTTCACATTGACAGATCTATTGGCTAAAACAACAGCTCTTACTCATGGAATATTGAAATTTTGCGAAACCTACGATGAAAAGATGGAGAAATATGGATATAAGTTGCCTGAAAACATATCCCGTGCATTCGTTGCCTTGGGGAGTCAATATAAATATAATTGTGCTTTACTTTCTAAAAAAGTTTGTTATGAAGCCGCAAACTTAATGGGTGGTGCGGGTTTATGTGATAACACTCTCATGCAGGATTATTTAAACATTTCAAGAATACAAGAGATAATTGGTGGAAGTAGACAAATACAACAATTCATTATGTCAAGAAACTTAAGATATCTATTTAAAAATCTATAAAAACTGGCCCACTTCAAAAGAAATATATAGAATAAAATAAAAATGAGGTTTTCTAATTTGGGTTTGAGGGATTTTACTCCTCTTCTTCTCCCATCAATTCTTCAATCTTTGTCTCAAGAGCCTCAATTTTCTCCTCCAGTGCCTCAATCTTTTTGTTGGTTTCACAGGTAGCACATCCATCATCTTCTTCACATTGTGGGAGGGTGTCACAAACTTCTTGAAGTTCATCCATTTCTTCTAATAATTGATCAACTTGATCCTGTAATTCTTCAATACTCACATTTCACACCTTAAATTTTTATGTTAATAAGGATATGATAATTTATTTTTTTTTGCCTTAAAAATTTAAATTAATAAGGGACTAGTGTTTTAAATAAGTTTCATAATTATTATTAGAAATAATGGTAGAAAAAAACGAGTTTAAAGAGATTATCAAAAGTCTAACAAATAAGAATAGTTTGAACCGAGCAATATCAATTTCAGATAATTGTGTAAGAATTAATAGGATAGATAAAGAGCTTGGTATAATTGAAGCTGAAATACAAGGAAATAAATTAGTTCCATATAAGCTAAATTTTAATATATCTCAGAAAAACCTATACGAGGTTATTTATCATGATTGCCCCGATTATTTAGCTCGTAAGAAACTAAACAATAAATTTTGCAAACATATTGTAAAATTTTTTTATGTTTTAGGAAATCAGGATTATAAATTTGCAACCTATCTATTAACAGAATTACATTCCAAAATAAAGATAGAAAATCAACAGAAACAAATTGATCTGTTTGATATTAATCATTTTGTAAATGCTGAACTTAAAAATCAATTAGATTTTGATTATAAAGGTTTTGATTATTTTTTTGATATTTCTGAACTAGAAAGTACTGCAAGAAGATGCTTAGAATCTATTTTAATGGAAGCTAAAAAGTTGCCCGCTGCATTAAGGGGATTTCATGGAGGGTATGAAGGAGGCCTTTTTGACCATATTTTATTGGTGACAAATTATACGTATGAGTTATGTAAAACTATGGATTACGACGTTGATATTAAAAAAGCAGTTTTAACAGCTATTTATCATGATTTTGGTAAAATCTCATATTATGCTTTTAAAAGGAAAGATATTCAATCTAAAATTGCATTACCTCGTGAAGAATTAGAAATAATACACGAGGATATTGTAAGGAAGTTTAACTTTGAGGGAAGAGATTATCACGTTGAAGAAGCATTAGCAGTGCTGAAGAAAAACAAAGATGTTTTGTTTTTTGACGATGAGATGTCAAAAGCGATAATTTTTCATCATGGTCAGTGGAGTAAGTATTATCCAATAGAAATGAATGAATTGGCAACTCTTATACATAAAGCGGACATGATCGCTAGCCAGACTCACTATATATAATCTAAACATTTTAAATTAAATATAATAAATTAAGAAAGTTGTTATGGTTTTTGTGTCTCTTCTCATGATTCTGATATCTCAGAAATTTCTTCCTTTTTGCGGAATTTTTTAACAAGTTTTTTATAACTTTTAACAGATTTTTTAATTAATTCAAGCGTCTCTTTTGGCAAATCTTCTTCAGGAATTTCAAGATCTTGGGTCATAAAATCACAAGCAATTGTGAGTTTATAATCTTGTTCAAAGGTTCTCTTAGTAAAAGTTCTAATTAATGAAGATTTCCCAACAGCAGCAGCTCCGGTAAGTAAAATCTTGAACCTAAATTGATCAGAATCTACAACTTCTCCTAACCTTGGTTTGAAATCTAGTAATGCTGTAACAGCTAAACGGTAAAATAATTTTCTAACGTTTTCATTTTCTAATGCAGAGGTTTCTATATATTCAAATAAGTAGTATTGATTTACTTTTTGAATAATTGTTTCTCTTGGGATTATTTCTCCTAAATCTTCTTTTAAATCTTTCTTATTTCCAACTAAAAAAATAGGAATATTCCCAGAGCGTTCCCTTATCTCATCAAAATATTCATCTATCTTATCAAAAGTATCAGGTCGACTTAAATCAAAAACTAAACCTACAGCTGCAACACCTTTAAAAAAATCGGTTTTAAAAAAATCAAATCGTTCTTGTCCTCCTGTATCCCATAGCGATAATATAATTTTTAACATATTTAGATTCACACTTTTATGAAATCTTATGATTCCCAAATAGCAATATATTCATCCAAAATTTTATATATGCTATTAAATCCCATGGTTTTATAAAACTCTTTAAGACTCTTTTTATCAAGGTTCCATTTTGATCTCAATTGATAAGGATTAATACCATCATTATCTAAAAATAGGAAATCAATAATTTTCAATAAAGGTTTCGGCAAGTATTTACCGAAGAATATCACAATTTTAAAAAGTCTATCACGAGCAGAGATTTCTTTCGGTTTAATGACATAAGGCTCACAAACAATAATTTTTTGAGAGATTTTTTTAGCTATATTAATTAAATCAACATGTTTGGGATAGATATGATGTAAAATATCACAAATAACAATTACATCCTTTTTTTTTCCTTGATAATCTTGAAAATCAAAAATGTTTTTTTGATACAACGCAATTTTTTTTAATTTTATATTTCTTTTTTTCAATTCTTTTCTTCTTATTCGCTTAAGAAATCGGTGATTAAGATCAACACCTTCATATTCTATTGCCGGATGTAAAAAACGCATTAAATATCCGGTACCACAAGGCAAGTCTAATACTTCTTTTGGTCCTTTACCTATTAACATAGCAATTGTTAGAAATTTTTTATCTTGATTATATAATCTTCTTGTAACTGCGTTATAAAGCCATGCACTCCGATACATTAAGCTTCTAAAACCAGTAATTCCTGTTTTTACGACCATTGTTAACTAGAGTCCTTTTATTTGAAAACTTAAAATAAAAATTGAGGAAAAAAAATTTGAAAAATTTTAGGGTGGTGAAAGTAAATTCATTTTCTCTTCAATGTTTTTATTTAATTCTTTTACTTTTTTATCTAAGGTTTTAAGTTCTTTCTTAATTTCTTCGAATCTACTCTCTTGATCACTCAATTTTTTTACATACCTTTCTTTTAATGAAATTGATTGACTATCCTCACCTAAAACAGCGATATTTTCTCTCAGTCGAGACTGTTCATCAGTCATTACATCTCTCTCCTCAATTAATTTTTCTTCTTTAGCTCTTAAATCATTCAAAGTTTGTATTAATTCTGCGATTTCTTTGAGTTGATTTTCAAGATCAGATTCAATAAATTTCTTCCTAACGTAAAATCCGACTCTTTTGAGAAGATCTTCTTTACTATAATTCCATAAATAATTACTTGAGTAATTTTCTCTTTGTTCTTTAAGCTTAAAGACTATAGCATCTTTTGGTTTCAAAGTCAGTTTGAAACGCCAATAATTAGCAGTTTCTTCAGGTTCAACGGGTTTCTCTATGAATTTATATTCATAAGTCTTTGGATGATCAAGATAAAGCTCCTTTTCTTCATCAGTTTTATTTTTAATTTTATATGTTATCATTAAATTAGTGTAATAGTATTCATAAGAATAGCCACTACCAAATGTCACTCTATGTACACTCAAATTTTCAGATTCTTGTTCATGCGTTATAATAACCGCTTGTTCTACCGCATAATTTAGCAATCTTGTGTCTTCCTTATTCAAGAACGGAATAATCGCTTCACCAGCAAGATTATCATCATATATGATTGTAACAGGGCCTCTCTCCAGTGTTAAATTTGTATTATTTGTAATTTCAAGACAAGCATTAGGATTTTTATCATGTTCATTTTTATTATAGAGTAAAATTCTCTTTGCCTTTATCGATTCGGTAAGTATTGGAACTAGAGCTGATTGTTTTCTCTTAATTGTTACTGGATTTGAAATATTATATTCGAACAATTCACCTAAATCTTTAGTTTGAGTTTTAACTTGAGATTTCACTTTGTCATAAATTTCTGTATCTGACATAATAGCACCCCCACGGCCAATTCCACCGACAGGTGGTGCTCCTGGAGGAGCAAATGATCTAGTACTTGGAGCTTTAGCTCTTCTTTTCATTGCCATTGGTTTTGCGTCCATTTCTGCCATTGCATAATCTTTAAATTTCTCCATTTCTA
The DNA here is from genome assembly GCA_048938005.1 of Promethearchaeota archaeon. Classification (GTDB taxonomy): domain Archaea; phylum Asgardarchaeota; class Lokiarchaeia; order Sigyniarchaeales; family SOKP01; genus Loki-b32. Next base: position 100,920 of record JBHLMQ010000005.1, read on the forward strand.
ATCCTTCTTCAATTTCAGCAGGACGTGCACTTAATACTTTAGGAGGTTGAATCACTGGTCGCTGAATAAAAATAGGTCGATAAAATTCATAAATAAAGGAAACAGGCATCCCCGCTACTAAAGATAATTCGATATCTTCCCAATCTTGATTCGTTGTATTTTCTATGAGACTCCATCCAGATAGTAAGCATTTTTGTTCTAATGCTTGTTGTTTGCTCATAATCAATCGATAGGATGTTTTCCAGATTGGACTTTCGCGTATATAGGATACGAATATATTTCTATCTATTTCATCATCTCCACCAGATTCACAATTTATTATTATTTTTTTTGCATCTTTCTTCTTTCCAGCAATTACTGTATCTAAAAAGAATTTCAAATCTTTTTTAATCTCATCATTCATAATTTCTAGAGATTTAATTTCTGAGAACTTATATTTGGTTATCATACCGTTATCTTGATGGAGAGTTAATAATTTTTCAGTGATCTTTTCTTCTTTTATAAATTTTTCATCATATTCTATTCCCATTATCTTACCTGAAATTTGCTTTGCACCTCCAACTGTTAATATCACATCAGCTCCCTTAATTTGAGTCACAAGAGAAGAGAATGAATCTGTATCTGGAATATTTAGCATTATGGATTTAAGTAATTGGTTAGTTTCTAATGCAGCATCATAAGATATGGACGAGATATACCCATTTTTACTTGTATCTAAAACAAAAAGTGATTTTAATACATCATTCATCTCATCAATCTTAAATTCAAGTTCAAATTTACCAGAACCTTTTAAAATGCCTTCGAGGATGTAGTAGGATACACCATGTTTAAATATGATTACTCTTTTTACATTTAATTTTGGCATAAAATTATTATAACTTATAAAAATTTAAATTTTGATGATTTAAGAAAAAGGTTTATAATGGCATTAAGGAGATAATTTTTGGGTCAAAAATTAATAAAAGAGAAATTAGATTAATTATTACAAATTTCTTTTTAAAATTTTCAAGATATCCTCTTCAAGAGTTGAATGATAATTAGGATTTTCCACAATAGCTCCTAAGTATTCACCAGCTTCATTGAAGAAATAAAATGTTGGTATTGCTTTCAATTCAAACTTTGGATCAGTTGCTTCTGGTGGTGATCGTTTTTTATGCCATATGGTTTCTCCTGGTTTATGTAATGCATTTACCATTATACCATACAAAATTTGTAGATCAATATCTTCAATCTTGATTTCTTTTACTATTTTTATCATACTGGGTACATTTCTCGAACAATCAGGACACCAATCAGCACCTAAAGCAACTATTTTCAACTTTTCTTTCTTATTTTTGAGAAAATTTTTAATTTTTTCAAGAACATCTGATTTTGGTTCATAATTTTCAAAATTTCTTTTAATCTGGTCTCCATATATTTTTAGGTATTCATCTGGTTTCATTGTAGGAGATATTAAATCACTCCATTTCAAATTAAGTTTCGATTTCATATTTATTATTGAAATTGCTTATTTTAAAAAAATTGTTTTAATGAATCATAAAACTATACCCTTAAAATTTTAATAGAGAAAAATAAATGATAGTTAAAATATATAAACAATGAATTTTTAATTTCTGAAAAGACTTTTTAAAAGATAAAAATTGGTGGTTTAATATTTTATATTCTTTTAGAGGACAGATATTGAGTATAAATCTTACAACCGAAGAAGTTTCGATAAAACCATTAAATGAAGAAATCGCAGAAAATTTCTTAGGAGGAGCTGGTTATGCTTGTCGTTATCTTTATGATAAATTAGAAAAAAAAACGGAGCCTCTCTCTCATGAGAATATCATTATGATAATGACAGGTCCACTTAATGGAACTTTTGCTCCGAATACTGGACGATGGGTCGTATGTTCAAAATCACCATATACAGGAATATGGGGAGAATCAAATTGTGGAAGTTGGTTTGGAGCTGAAGTAAAGAAAGCTGGTTTTGATGGGATCGAAATAACTGGTGCTTCTGAAAATCCTGTATATATCGAAATTAGAGATAACAATGTTCATATCAAAAATGCAGAGTTTCTATGGGGAAAGGGTACTTTTCATACCACAAAAAAACTAAAGGAAGTCTTTGGAGACAATAAAGCAAAAGTAGCTTGTATCGGTATAGCAGGAGAGAATCTAGTGAAATATGCAAATATAATCTCTGAAGAAAGGGCCGCGGGTAGAACTGGAATGGGTGCAATTTTAGGTTCCAAGAAGTTAAAAGCAATCATAGCTAAAGGATCAAATATCAAAGTTAATGTAGCAAATAAAGAAAAGTTAAATAAAGCTATTAAAGCAGCTAGAGAATACGTGAAATCATCTCTTGCATCATATATATTAGGTAAATTTGGAACTGCTGCAGCCCTCGATTTGTATAATGTAACAAGTGAATTACCTATAAAATACCACACAAAACCTAAATGGGATAAAGCAATTAATATTTCTGGAGTAATTATGGCGGAAACTATATTAATTAAACAAAATTATTGTCATTCTTGTGTTATAGGATGTGGAAGGATTATTGAAGTTAAAGAGGGGAAATATAAAACCGATGAAATAAAAGGTCCTGAATATGAGACTATTTGTGGTTATGGGAGTTTAATCCTTAATGATGATTTAGAATTCATTTCTCATATTAATAAGAAATGTAATGATTATGGCATCGACACAATTAGTTCAAGTGGAGTCATAGGAAGTGTGTTTTATCACTATAATTTAAATAATATAAATTCAGAAGATCTAGGGGGATTAAAACCAAAATGGGGAGATCAAAAAATAACTGAACAATTTTTAGAAAAAATTGTGAAGAAAGAAGGAATTGGTAAGGTTCTTGCTGAAGGTTCAGATTATTTTGCTGAAACTTTTAACATTGATAGAGAAGAATTCGCAACGGTTAATAGATTAGAAGTTACTTATCATGACAGTCGTTCTAACTATGGTATGGCAATAGCTTACGGAATTGGGCCCCGTGGTCCGTCTCATAACGCATGCGATGCTTATTACATATTAAGGGGTATTCCTTTGGATGAAATTGGTATTAACCAAATTGATACATATAAAAACGATATGGAAATGGCAGAATTTTGTTCCTTACTAATGGACTATAGAGCATTATATAGCTCAATGATAATGTGTTCTTTCTGTAACCCTTTACCGTCTCAAAATGCTGAGATAATTAAATATGCAACTGGATTAAATTTTGGACTTAACGAAATTAAATTGTATGGTGAAAGAATCGCTAATATGAAACGTCTTTTTAATATTAAAATGGGATTAACGCATAAAGATGATAGAATACCACAGATTTTATTAAGGCCCTTTAGAGAAGGAGGATCGGCAGGAAAAATACCCAATTTTAAAAAGTTAAAAAAACTTTTTTATGAATATCGGAATTGGGATCCCTCAACTGGAATACCCAGGGAGAATAAACTTAAATATTTAAACTTGAAATTATAAATAAGTTAGGATTCTTGGGAATCCCTATTTTTAAGAATTAGTTTTGTCAATAGATCAAAAATTTTATGGACATTTTCACCATTTTTAGAACTACACTCAATAAATCCATTAGCTCCTTTTGTTATTGCTAATTTCATTGCTTTTTTGGTGGAAATTTCTTTTAAATGCATTAAATCTGTCTTTCCACCAACAAAAACGATTGGTAAATCATAATCGATTTCATTCTCAACGATTTCAAACCAATCATCTACATGTGCAAGTGAACCATAATTAGTAATATCATACATAAAGACCGCACCATTAGCGCCCCTAATATAAGAAGGAAATAAGAATCTAAATCGTTCTTCACCAGCAAAATCCCATATCTGGAGCTTTATCATCTCCCCATTTATTTCAATAGGTTTGAGGTGAAAATCTACTCCAAGTGTCATAGTTATATCCTCTTTAAATAAATTCGTCAAAAATCTGTGAGTTAATGTAGTCTTACCAGTTTGTGAATCTCCAAAAATTACTATCTTATATGTTGAAGAAAATGCCAACCCAAATACCCGACAAATATGAATATTATACCTAAGTCTATAGGTTTCTTTTTGGTGTTATGTAATATATAATTTATATGCTTAAAAATTTTACATTAAATTCAAACTATACAAATTAGGTATAATATACTTCTTACGTAGTTAAAATTAAGATTGGTTCTGTTTTTAAGATTTGGAATTAATAATTTTCTTTAATAAGTATAAAGCTCCATTTTTATCCAAAGGATCATTATTATTGCCACATTTAGGACTCATTATACATACCGGGCAACCATCAGAGCTTTTACAATTGCAAGTATTAATTAAATTATAAGTTATTTTTAGTAATTCATTTAAATTGTAATAAAGTGCTTCTGATATCCCAATACCTCCTCTATATGCATCATAGATATAAATTATAGGCTGCTGCTTAACTGGATCAAAATCAATTGAAACTCCGCCTAAATCCCATCGACTTATTTGAGCCAATGTTGGTGCCGTAGCAATCATCGCATGTTCTATAGCATGAATAGTTCCTCCAAGATCATATCCTTTTAATTCCAATTTTTTTTGATATTCAAAAGGTATAAGGTACCATAGAGCTTGGCTCTCAAACTCGATAAGAGGGATATCTTCTAGCAGATGTCTTGAGCGTATTTCTTGAGTTAATGTATCAATAGTTTTATAGGAGTAATACTCATGCTCTACTTTCACATTTCCAAAAAATGTTTTGATATCGTTGTTTAGACTTAATGAATTTTCTGAAATTACTTCAAGAGGAAATATATTGGTATGTTTTAAAGATTGAGTGTAAAAATCGACATCTGCTCTTTTTAGATATACCACTCTTTCTTTTAAATCGAGTTCTTCTACTAAGTAAGTTTCTGTTTCATAAAGGTAAACAGCTCCTTGATGCAAATCACGGAACACGAAACTTTCATCTTCAACAGTTAAAAGTTCTACACCTAATTCAGTTCTTAGAAAGACTTTATAACTTCGATTTGAAAGATCATTTAATGCATATTTATCATTAGGAAAAAAATCACTATTCCAAAAATACCGATCTCCTCTTTTCATTAATAAGGATTCTGAAACTAATTCCTCCAAACATACAATAAATAGGCTTTTTTCCTGAATTCCAAATTTTAAATAATCTTCAACTCTTATTGGGCTTTCTTTACTTGCACAGCAGATATGATTTTTAAGAATATATTTATTTTTTAATGTGATTAGAACTTCTTCTTGGACTGGTCCAAATAATTTATGGGGATTATGAATATAAAATAGATCTAAAGGATTTTGCATTGGAATAAAAGTTGATATTGAGAGATCAGTACCTCTTCCAGAACGACCTATTTGCTGTTTAAAGCTTGAAATTGTGCCTGGAAATCCAGAGCTTATAGTTGCTTCTAAAGATCCTATATCGATTCCTAACTCAAGTGCATTGGTGGAGCTAATTCCCAAAATATTCTTGTGTTTGAAGTTTTGCTCAATTTCTCTTCTTTTTTTTTTACTGATTCCAGCACGATAACTAAAAATTTTATTTTTTAGAGAGGGTAATGAATTTCTTGTCCAAATAGCTTGGAGTTCTGCCATTTTCCTAGATAGTGTAAAGGTTAATGTCTGAATTCCTTTTTTCAAATGACTAACAAATAGATTTTTAGTTTCTTGGTGAGCTGAACGGTATTTTTTGGATACATCATCATAGGGTAAATCCCATAAAATCACTTTTTTAGCACCAGAAGGAGAATAATCCTTATCCACTAGAGAAAACTCTTCACCAACTAATTTTTCAGCGAATTCTTTAGGATTATGGATTGTAGCACTTGATAATATCCATAAAGGTTTTATATTGTATTTTTCAAGTATTCTTTTTAATCGTCTTATTAAAAAGGCAAAATTAGAACCAAAAATACCTCTATAAATATGAATTTCATCCAATACGATATATTTTAGGTTTTTACAAATTCGAATCCACTTTTGTTTGAACCAAGGTAAATAATAATGCAAACCATAAGGATTTGTGATTATAATATTTGCATTATCTAAAATCTGCCTTTTCTCGTTAGGTTCTACATCTCCATCATATACACCGATCCTATTTTCTTTAATATTTGTTTCTTGAAGTAATTTTGATAAAACAGTAAATTGATCACGTGCTAATGCCTTAGTCGGAAATAAATAAAGAGCCGTAGTTTTAGGATCTTCTAATATTGATTGGAGAACAGGTAAATTATAACAAAGAGATTTTCCAGAAGCAGTAGAAGTAACGATTACAGTATTTTTACCTTCAAGAATATTATTGATTGCTTCAACTTGATGTCTCCATAACCTGATATTGTTATTATCTAGCCAACGTTGAAGTCTTTTTTTTAAAGGTGTATTTAATTCATCAAATTGTGCTTTGGATTCAGGAATGGCTTCAATATGAACGATTTGGCCACTGTAATAATCTTGAGACCTTAAAAAGCTCAAAAAGTCTTCAAAATCTACCATAAACGCTTCAAGATTTATAATACTATATACTAAATAAAAATTTCAAAAGAGAGTTGATTTATTTATTTTTCGAACTTTAATTTACAAATTTAATTCTCATTTTTAACAATTGATCTTTTTCCTAAAATTTTTAAATAAATTTATAGACAAAATCTATTTTATTCTTAGTATAGCATTTTTTTTATGATATAAAATCAAATTAGTATAAATAAAATTTTTTCTGATTGGAAAATGTCGGATTCTGATTGGAATAAAGTTGGTTTTCAATTATTTATTAATGAATATGGGAAAGATATTATTATTGAGAATGCTCCAACAATATTATACTCAAAAAAAGATAAAGAGCACGAAGCTTATAATTCATTAATAGCTTTCTTTTTCATTGCTGGTTTTATGCTCATTTATACTGCGCTCTCATATTTTCTTGCATTTATATTTTTCAATTTAATCCTATTTACCACTATTATAATTGTATGTGTTATTGCTGATGTTTTTTTAATTATTAATGTTATAAAATCTAATGTTTATATTAAATTAATAGAATGTTGGGTTGAAATTTATAAAGGTAAATCTGAAAATAATTCTGATTTTTATTGTTTTATATATTATCCAATTTTTACTGGAAAATGTCATCCGAATGAAGCCAAAAATGTGATTTTTAAGTTATATCAAGAACAAGTAATAAAGAGCAAAATAGACATCACCCAAATTGAGGTTTATTTGAAATTAAGCCATGAAGATCATCAAATTAAGGAAAAGTTAGGTTATTTTTTCCAATATGCTGAAGGGAGACCTTTCAAAGATGAAAACATTAATCGCGCTTCTTGGAAATATTTTCCCTCTGAACAATTGGGAATTGAGAATTACATAGCTGTAGGGAATTGGGATCATCAATATGAATGGAGAAATGATTTGGAATTTGATTTTGATAAATTACATGAGTATGCTCCGTGGGTTATTCAAAGATGGAATGATTCTAATTTAAAACTCTTAACAGAGGATGATAAAGTAAAAATAAATTGGAATTTAAGGTATATTGAATCTACTCCTAAATTAAAGCCTTGGGAAGGGAACTTTAAAGATCAAAAGCATGAAAATCCTTTGGCATATAGAGATCTTGATATTGTAAATGAGGCTATAACAAAAATTATTGGCCATGATAAAAAAGTAGAAAAAACAAAAGATATTAAAGAAGAGTTAGCAATGTTTAAATCTTATTTCAGAGATTTAGGTTCTTAAACATTTCTTTGTTTCTTTTATAAATTTGTATATATTCACTAAATAATTTTTCATAAATTTTATTATTTTCTGTATTTGGATGAAAAACATTTTTAGACTTAATTAGTGGAATAGCGTCTGAAAATCTTTTTAAAATTCCTAAACCTACCATTGATATTATCGCAGAACCTTTAGCAGCAGCTAACTCAGGTTCTTCCATTTGAATAATTTTTCGGTTTAACACATCTGATAGAATTTGACACCAGATAGCTGATTTTGCTCCGCCCCCTATACAATTAAACTCATCAGTTTGACCTATTAATTTTTCTATAAAAATTAAGGACCATTTTAGATTGTAAGCAACCCCCTCATAGACTGATCTCAGAATATCTTCTCTTGTATGCTCAAGACTTAGATTATAGAATCCCCCTCGAATATTTGGATTATTTATAGGGCTTCTTTCTCCAAACATCCATGGCGTAAAAATTAGATTTTTAGCGCCAACTTCAGCTTTTTCGATAAGCGAATCTAGATATTTGTATAATTCTTTAGAACGCCCTTTAAATTTTTCAATCTCATTTACAAACATTTGATTTGCAATCCAATCAAGACAACTAGCACCAGTTTCTTGTTTTGAAATACACAAATAATTTCCTTGAGAAGAACTCATAATACCAGTGTAATGACGGATATCTAATAATCTCTTAGATGTATGAACAGCGACCCAATCAGCCGTTCCTAAACATATAATTGGTTTATTATCTAAAATTCCGCCTGAGCCTAATGCTGCAGAAGATAAATCGCCGGAACTCACAAAAAGAGGAATTCCCGATTTCAAGTTTAGCTGTTTAGAAGCTTCAGTTGTTAAGTCTCCTGCGATTTCGGTAGATTTTTTTATTTCAGGTAATTTTTCTTTATCAATTTTAAATTTTTTTAAAATTTTATCAGACCAATCAGATATATCAAGGTTAGTATTCATCATCCAAGATATATGACCTAAATCCCTTGAAGTAACAGCTTTTTTGGTGCATCTGTAAATAATAAAATCTTTCACACTTAGAAATTTATATGTTTTTTCATAAATTTCTGGCTGATATTTCTTAATCCACAAAATATGCGAAATTGGATCTTTTCCATTAAATCCAGGAGCACCTCCTGTGATTTTAAGAAACATCAATATATTTCTTAATCCATAACCAGATATTTTTATTAACCCTTTTGAAAATTTTCGAGTTAAGGGAGCAGCACGCGTGTCTAACCAGCTAATACTGTTCATTAAGGGATTGCCAATATTATCTATAGGAATCGTGCAATTCATTTGACAATCAAATGCTAATGTGAGAATATCATCAGGACCTATATTATTCTGTTGAATTAATGTATTAGTGGCTTGTTTTACTGCATCCCAATAATCTTCTGGATTTTGTTCTGCCCATCCTAGTTTTGGGTAATATAGAGGATAATTTACTTTTATTTGAGATATTAGTTCTAAATTTAAATCGAATAAAGCAGCCTTATTGCCAGATGTCCCTAAATCATGAGTTAAAATATATTTTCCTTCCAAGATTATCACAATTTTTTTTTATTGTTTATTTGTATTTTGTTTGAATTATTAATAAATTTAAAAATATCCATTAGGGTTTTAATACCAACAATTTTGTAATCGTTTATAGTATAATATAAAGATTTTGATAACTATATTAGTTATTATATCATTATAAAAACTTATAAAAAGTTAATTTTTAATATTAAAAAATTTATTGACTTTTCATAAAAGCAAAAAAAGAGGTTAGTTCTAAATTGGAATCTTTGAAAAGTGTTTCTAGTCTTGAAATTCCAACTAATAAGATATTCTATGATAAAAAAACTAAGGTATTCTCCGCAGAGATCTTAAATTTCATGTTTGTAGGGATTTATAAGAAATCAACAAGGATTAGCACAGTTTTAGATGACATTTTTGCATCCTTCCAGGAAATCCAAATTAATCGTGGCGATATATATTTAATAGATTTTGTTTCCAATGCAAAAATTTCTGAAACCACCAAATTAAAAAATCTAAAATTATTGAAGAAAAAGGAACCAGAAAAAAAAGCAGAAGAACCGACAGATAAACGTAAAGTTAAGGAAGAAGAGAAAGAAGAGGCTTTTGAGATTGAAGAAGAAGAATACTTAGATGAAGATATAGCAATTTTATCTTCTATTGCCGATGACGCAAAATTTAAAGAAGAAGTATATGAGGAAGAAAAATTATTAAAAAGAGATGATATGGAAAGGGAAGAGTCTCGTAGGTTAAAAGAAGCTCCAAAGGCAAAAAAGAAAACAAGAGCACTCCCCCCTTCACCACCTGGAGCTGGTGCTCCTCCTGCTAAACCTGCAATCCCTGCAGCAGCCCCACCACCTCCACCCTCAGAAGTCTTAGAGGGTCCGGGACCTCCACCACCAAAGCCGGTTCCAGAGCCTTCTATAAGTATTCCGGAAAAACCTCAACCAACTATCTATGAGATTAATATGGGACTCCAATATTATTCTGTAATGATGCAGCAAAGGAGTTATTTGTTTTATGTGTATTTTTCACATAAAGAATTGAAGATTGTTGATGAAGAGGGCAAGACCATATATGAGACTACATTTAAAATAATAACTTTTAAAGAAGAACCTCCAGTTCTCGATCTCAAAATTGAAGGTGAGGGTTTTGAAGTACATCCAATATTTGGAAAAGTTGAAGTTAAGAAGGATGCAGTTAATCCACCTGTTATGATTTTTTCTATCATGCCATTAAAAACTAAAAAGAAGAAAAAGAAGAAAAAAGAAAGCGAGAGAAGATACTTAAATGTTTACATTGAGTTTGAAGGGAAAATAATTAGTTATACAGTCTTATCAATAATTGTACAACCAAAATATTTCCGACTTGATTTGGGACCAATACATTTAAACCTCAGTAAAAAAACCGCAGCAATAATATCTTTTATCTCTGTTTTAATAGCAGGAATTTCATTGGTCTGGACATTATTCTCTTGGGATCCAACGTCTAGTTTTATAGATATACTAAGTGGATTTGCTCCTGGTTTAGGCTCGATTGTATTTTTCGCAATTTTTCTAATTACACTATTTAAGGAGGGAATATACCCACTTAAAGAGAAAATTAGTGCCTTTCTGAATTTCGATCAAACAGGAGTTCTAATAAAGTAAGTTTTCTATAATTTTTTTTTTAACTTTTTTATTTTTTACATATTAGATTTTATTCCATTCCAAATTTCAATGATTTCGATTGGATTTTTTATAGTTATAGCTCCTTTCCTCAAAAAAAATTTAATAAAAAAATTATTTAAATAACTTTTTATTTAATTAATAAGTTATTTATCTTTTTAATAAAAAGCCAAACATTTTATAAAGATTAATAATATTATATTTCGATAAAAACGAGATTTAGAATTGAAAGAAATTCAAAAAATATTTCTTGAGATATTTAGAAATGAAAAAATTGAATTTTTGCAGATATATCCAACTATTTATGACAAAATTCATATTGCATAACAAATAAATTTCTGATATCTTAATTATATCAATCATTTCCCTTAAAAGATATTTAAAAATACGAATGAAAAAGGTGGATCATAATAATAGATAAGAATAAAATAGAAGGTTTAATTCTAGCAGCAGGTTATTCTAATAGGTTTAATTTTGAAGATAAAAAATTTAAAAAGTACTTTTTAAGATTGAATAATTCTAATATTTTAGGGTATATTATTGCTGGAATGATTAAAGCAGGAATCAGAAAAATAAAGATTGTTGCTAGTAAAATTTTTAATAAAGCGAAATACAAAAAAAGAATTTTGAAATCTGTAGTTCCATCATTGATAAATTTCCATAATATTGAATTAGATATTATTGAAAATAGAATTCCAAATAGGGAAAATGGTTATAGCCTTTTTCTAGGTCTCAATACAATTTCTTCTAAATATATTTTATTATCGATGGCAGATCATATTTTTTCAAAAAATTTATTTTTTCAATTGGTAAAGAACTATAAAGGAAAGGATATTCTTTTAGCTACGGATCCAATGCACAGTAAAGGGTATTACAATATAGAGGATGCAACTAAAGTATACGGAAGAAATTCTTTTATCATCGATATCGGAAAGGATTTATCTTATTACAATCGTTTAGATATGGGTGTATTTATATTAAAATCGAAAAATATTAAAAAAATCTGCCAGAGAGTCGAATCAAATTTATATAAATTTGGTGTTACAAATGTTGTTCTATCAGTTCTTAATTCAGATTTAAATGTTGGATATTATGATTTTCCAAATACCATATGGTTAGACATTGATGATTATAAAGTATACCTTCAATTAAAAAAAATTTTTAATAATAAATCTAGCTTTTATCCTTTTGGTTTAATCCCCCCAAAGGACATTTATTCTTCAAATAAAGAAAAAAAACCATAAGATTAAGATAATGTTTCATAAGATTAATCGATATAAATTAGTTAACCAAAGATCAATTAATTGTATAGGAATAATATTTCTATCTGATGATCCATTTCTTATTAAAAAAGAACCTTTCTATTTAAAAAAATTATGTGGTTTATCTATTTTAGAAAGAAATATCCGTACTTTTATTAATAATGGGATTAGAGATATTTTTATTTTAACTAATAGTACAGAAGATTTAATTATTGGTGAATTGGATAAAAATAGCCATATTAGAAAAATCAGATCGCTAGATATGATTAAGAATTCTTTAAACCAAGAAAAAATATCAAATAAAGAAATTGAATATGGTATTATTTTAAATGGTGGAATTCTAATTGACGATAGAATAATCTCATCCTTATTAAATTCTGATGAGGAAATAATTTATATAAAGGGAAAAAATATTGAGACAAACTGTAATAATAACCAATTAAGAAGTCTAACTTGTAAGATAAAGATTAATTTAAAAAATTTATGTTCTCAAGCAAATTCATCATTTTCTTTTACAGATTTTATTAATTCCTCTTCCTTTAATGTAAGCTCTTATCATTCTACAGATGAAATCACTACATATAAATCAGATATGAGAAGAAATGTACCATTATCTGTTTATGTATTTCAACAATTCAATGATTTTAAATCAGTAAAAAAATTGCTTGTAAAAAAAGCACAAAAAGGGACTTTGGATTTTATTGCCTGGTACTTTAATAGATATTTTGAAAATTTTTTTGTTTATGTATTAGCTGATTCTAAAATTACTGCTAATCACGTTACTATTATTGTAAATATCTTCGGATTCTTTGTATTATTCTTATTTTTAGTACATTATTGGTGGATCGGACTTATTTTATTAATCCTCATTAATATTTTAGATGGTGTAGATGGTAAACTCGCTCGTTTAAGAATGAAGGAGAGCAAAGCAGGGCACATAGAACACTCATTTGATCAGTTATATGAACAAGCGATTTACGTGGGAATAGGGCTTGGAGCGTATTTTATAATTGATTCTTTATATGTTATTATTGTTTTAATTATAATGCTTTTAATGGATTCTTTTAATCGACATTGTTCCATGCAATATAAAGAAGTAATGGGGATTACTTTAGCTGATAGTAGTCGATTTGATCAAATCTTTCGAAAATTTGATGGAAGAAGAAATATTTATACTTTGCATATCTTAATTTTTGGTATTTTTGGTAGTTTTGAATATATTATTTTTTCAATTTGTGTTCATGCTATTATAACGAGTATAATTTATTCTATTCAAGCAATTAGACATATGAAAAAGATAGATGATATTAAATTGAAATATATTAATTCAAAAACCTATAGAGGCGAATAATTATTAGTAAAATAAAAATTGCAGTTGCGGGAGTTGTTATTGATTCCATAAGATGTCTAAAGCTAGCTATAGAGAGAAACCAAGGTGGTGTTTTATATGAGCCCTCTTCATACTTTATGAAACATCCACCAATACAATATAGGGATGATGAAGCATATCAATTGACAGAAGGATTTATAAAAGGTTTCTCAGAAGTAAGAGTGGCTTTAATTGATAAATTGATTGAACAAAATGAACATGGTACTGATTAATAGTTTTAAGACAACTTTAAGATGTAAATAATCCTAATTTTTTAAACTTTTGATTTTAACTCATTCCAAAATTTCTTTTTTAAATGACTTAATTGTTTTTCTTTTAATTTGATAAAATATAATGGTCTTTTAGCTATTAAAGGATAATTATTAATTTTTAAGGATCTAATTAAACCGGCTGATTCTGCCTTATCAACCATCATTTCACTCATAATACTAATATAATTAGATTCACTAACAGTAGATATAATTGAATCGTTATCGTTTATTTCAAGTTCAATATCCAACTTTTTATAATCTGGAAATTGTTGCCTAAAAGTATTTCTCATTCCAGAACCTTTCTCTCTCCAAACAAAAGGATATTTAATAAGATCATTAAAATTCACTGTATTTCCATTTCTAAGCAATTCATGATTAGGAGAACATATGAATTTAAATTCATCTTCTCCTATTTTGATATAATCGAAATCTTTTTTATCATAACTCATAAAACTGCCAATACCTGCGAAATCTGCCGTTTGATTTTTTAAATTTTCAATTGATTTCTGAGAATTATTAATTAATATTTTGAAATTTACGTTTGGGTTCTTATTTCTAAAATCTGCTATAAATCGAGGCAAAATATGAGAACCAGGAATAGTTGAGGCGGTTATAATAATATCTTCTTCCATTTGATCTTTAAATTTGAATATTTCGAGTTTGCAGCTATCGTACAGATCTATTATCTGTTTGGCATGTTTAAGTAAAAGTTTTCCCGCTTTTGTTAGCTCAAATCTTTTTGTGGTTCTATCAATTAAGATAACTCCGCCAAAATCTTTTTCTAATTGAGATATTTGATGGGATAATGTGCTTTGGGAAATGGGGAGTTCATTTGCCAATTTCGAGAAGCTTTTAAATTGAGTTAATTTAATGAAGTTTCTTAAGTATTCAATATTCATACTTTAAATCAACTTGAAAAATCTGATATTCTCTTTATTATTTAAGGTTACTAATCTATTTTTATTTATCGATTTTTTTAATAGAATATTACGAAAAAATTAATAAATAGTCTAGTTTTTATGTAATTACACATAAAAGACTTATTTTAAACTATTGTATTCTAGAGGTAAATTAAAAATTATTGAAAAAAGGAAGACATTTACAATTGTAATTGGAGATGGTGCATATACTAAGGAACGCCCATATACCATGTTAAGATTTGCTTACACTGCATTATTAGAGGAGCACAAGATTAACATATTCCTAGTAGAAGATGGTATTTTTGTTGGGAAAAAAAACCAAGATCCTCAAACTTATGATAATATAGGAAAGTGGATGACTGATGTAATTTCTGAAGGAGCAAATGTGAAAGCCTGTGGAGTGTGCATGAAAGCACGTGGAATGTCTGAAGATGAATTAATGGATGGTATTGAAAAAACTACCATGAATACTCTAGTAGAAATGTGTGAAGAAGCAGATAATGTTTTATTTAGCTAGTTAGAGAAGGGTAATTGAAAAATGTCAGATTCGTATAAATTAGATTGCTCCAATCTTGTTTGTCCAATGCCAGTGGCAAAAACAAAGAGACAACTTCTAGAGATGAAAAGTGGAGATATACTAGAAGTAACTGGTGATTATGCAGAAGCAGGTGAAAATATTAAGCGATATTTAGATAAACGTGAAGATAAGATTTTAGAATACAAAAGAGATGGAGAAAACTATTATTTGAAAATTGAGAAGGCATAATTAAATTTTAGTATAAAACTTTGTATTCATTTTTTTCTTCAATTGCTTCAAATAACCACATATTTTCATATTTTTCAGTTAATTCATTTGCTAAAACTGGATCTAGGACGTTTATACAAGCAAAAATTTGCCATGGTTTTAAAGGATTTTGAAGTTTTATTAAAACTCTATTATTATCAAATATGTCATAATATGTAGGAATTCTTTTCTGAATAAATCTCAACTCAAATCCTTCTAATTCCGAAGATAAATTAAATAAATCTTTTAGATTTTTTGTCAACTTATTAAAAAGCATTTCATTCGTAACTTTTTGTTCATCTGATAATATTCTCTCATCAAATTCGAAGCTCCATAAATATTTGATTTGAATTCCCCGATTTAAAGCTTTCAGAATCCCGTTATAGAAGATTTTAGCTTGTGGTAGGACTTTTAAGGTGTTTTCATTTAAAAAACCTGTCATTAATAACTTTTCTTTTAAAGTATTAAATCTTTTAATATATAATTCAAAGATAGAACGCCATCCATAAGCAGTTGACCAAAACAATTTTGGCGATTCTGGTTTCAAAGAAATACTTAAATCATTAATTTTTGATTCTAATTGTTTAGCTTGATTTATTAAAAATGAAACTTTTCTTTGTTGATAATTTTTTATGTGTGAAATAACATTATGAGATGCTTCATTAAAAGATATTGCTCTATAGATCTTTGGTCTTGAATCTTGGATTTCAATCATTCCTTTATTTTTCAAAACTTCTAAAATTTCATAAATTCTACCAGTAGGTACATTTGATTTAACACTAAGTTCTCTTGCCGTTAAATTATTAGATCTTAATAGAGTTATATAAGTATTAATTTCATAATTTGAGAGATTTGCATCTCTTAAGAAATCCTTTAATTCTTGGGTAAATTCATTGGACATAAGTCATCTTAAGAAAATTACAACTTTAAAAAGGTTGTCTTATATTAATATATTTCAAATGAGAATATAAAAATTTAGATTTTATTATTTTCAACTTAAAAAGAGTTGAATTTGATCGAAAAATAATAAAAGTTAAACTGTATGTATTTTCATTATGGAAACAGAAGATTTGAAAGAGCTTTTAATTAAATGTTGGATGACTCATGATGGCATGTGGTTTTATCACTGCCTAAAAGAATGTGGTATGATGAAGACTAACAAAATAAATAGAGCCGCTATTAAATCATTAGCTAATGTTGAGATTAAAAGGATCAAGAGAGCTTTTAATATTAAGAAAATTGATACTTTCAATGATTTAAAGTTTCTCTTTAATAATGCATTAAAAACATTTAAAGCTGATTTTATGGAGTTTAGCTTTAATTTTCCCAGCACAAACCATCTTCATTGCAAATTGCAAAAGTGCTGGGCTTATGATGGAATAAAAAAAATTGGAGCAATTGACCAATATGAATGTGGGATTTTTGATAGAATTGAAGGATGGTTTGAAAGTTTAGGTATTAAATATGAAGCTGAACCCGTAATAGAAGGCTGTTTAATGCATACTATTGGTCAATGTTTTAGAGATTACCATTTCTTTTTTGATAAATGAGATGTAAAAACTATTTTAATTGAGGAAGAAGAAATTTGGAAATAATAATGAAAGAGAAATATAAAATTCCATTAGAAACCCAAAAATTTATTTTACAGATGTGTTGGGCTCAGCATGATGGACAGTGGTTCTTAAAATCGAAAAGAAAGTATGGGATAAATGAAGCTAATCAGTTAAATCAAATGGTGGTGTCTTCAATGGGTAAAATCGAAGCTCGACATATTTTAAATGCGTTAGGGATCAAAAGAAGCTCAATTAATTCAATTTCAGAGATTTTTAAAATAATGAACACATTCATGGAGGTTATTATTCCGAAAGTTATGAAATTCAAATTTATTGTTCATTCAGAAAGAGAAGGAATTGCTTTAGTTGAAAAATGTTTTATTTGGAAAGAAGTGGAAAAATCTAAAGAAGCTCAAGAATATATCTGTGCTTGTAATTTCAGACATAGAGGATGGCTAGAAGCGATGGGGGTAAATGGTGAGATTATTCCATTAAAACGAATTTCTATTGGTGATGATGTTTGTAAGTTCAAATTTTTAATGAAAGGAAGTCCAATTGAAAAGGTTATTTAATAGAAGAATTACTTAATAATTTTCTTCTATTTTTTTACTTAACATTTCTTATTAGATTTAGAGATAAAGTAATTATGATTAAACATTTTAAAATTCGTCCCGCGGAGTTCCAAGATGCAAAAGGTATACATGAAGTACTATTGGCTGCATTTGAAGAATATCGCCAGTTCTATACTCTAGAAGGATATAAAGATACTGTAATGTCAAAGGAGGCTGTGATAGAACGAATGCATGAAATGAAACTTTATGTTGCAATCGATCAAAAGACAAAATTAATTGGAACAATTGGTTGGCAAAAGGTTAGTGGTAAAGAAGGGCATATACGCGGGATGGCAGTGCTCCCAAAAAATCAGGGAGAAAATAGTCCAGCAACAGATTTATTGCAAGCAGTAGAGAATGATGCCCGTTCTAAAGGTTGTACTTATTTAACGTTAGATACTACTAATCCATTGAAAAGGGCCCAAAATTTTTATAAGAAAAGCGGTTTTAAAGAAACAGGAAAAATTAGGGATTTTTTTGGTTCGAAAGTTTACGAATATGCTAAGAAAATTTAAATGAAATGGAAAAACTTCAATAGATTATGGTTATCATAACCAAATATTCTGATTTTAAAAGTAATTTAGAAAAAAATGTTAAGCTCATTGGAAATATAGCTAAGGAAATATGGCAACATCTCACAACACTTATTGATTCTCATCCATATATGAATTATCTCGATTTAGATGATGGTTATCAGATTGTAATATATACCAAGGACTCTATCTCTTGTAATGACAAAATTGAAATTATCGGTAAACTGATTAAAGTAGAGGGTAAACGTAAAAATCCAAGATCCAAAATTACTGATAAATATTTTGAATATCAAATACTTGTTGACTCTTGGAAATGCTTAGAAAATGATTCTCTATAGAAACTAAAATCAAAAATGTAATAAATATATTATTATAGCGTTGGTGAATATTACTACTGGTTGATAGCACATTGATATCATCTATATCGTTCTCTTTTTTTTTCTTTTGGTAACATAATTACCGACAAAAATATGCAAAAATAAATAAATACCATATTTCCATTAGATTTCATAAGAATATATTTTTCATTTTTAAAGGGGTATATTATATGGATTTCGAAGAGTTATATTTAGTTTTAAATAAACGAGGATTTTTTAATACTTTTCAGGTTCTTTCACAATATAAAGAATATAAAGCGGAAAAAGGAGAATTTTATAGGACACTTATAGAGTTTAGTAATTATAATTCCTTTCTACGTATTAAAAATAAATTACTAAAAATAGAGTTAATACATCTCGAAATAAATAACGGAGAGGAGTATATTGGGCTTACTGAAAAAGGAAAAACGGTATATGAAAGTTTAGTACAACTGAATAATTTAATTAAAGAAAGCAATAATACCCAATCATAAAAGTCTTAATTGCCCAAAACCTTAGAAAAAGATTGAGTAAGATAACTAAATTAAAAAATTATATTTACTTCTTCAGTTTTATTCGACTATTAAACTAAATATTAATTAGCTTCTATAAATGGATACGTCTTATGAAAAAAATTACAATCTATGATTATAGAACTAAAGAAAATGAAATACATACCCTTATTGCTGAAATTAAGGAAAATGGTGATCTGGTTCTTTCAGGATATGATTGTGGTGAATCAGTAAAAAAATTTTTTGGAGATTTTGATCATGAATATTGGCTAACGGTTAAAGCTGAGAATATATCTTCAGTTATATTATATTTAATAAAAGATCGTTTTAAGAACGATACAGAATTTAGAGAATGGCTTAAAGAAAAGGATATTCAATTTAATTTCTCTTCATTTACTTGAAATGCTTTAACTCTGGAACTATTTATAGTCTAAAAATCATACCTTAATTCTTCTTTATATTTATGCCATTTTTTATAATTTTTAATAAATTTCTCAAGAAATGCATTAAAATTTACTAATTTTTACGATTAAATAATTAAATTCAATTTTTTAAATGAGGTGTAATATTTATAGTAGAAGTCGATTGTTCAAAATGTGGGAACACTTTTAAAGGAAAAACAGAAGAAAAAGCAAAGAAAAAATTAATGAAACATGCAAAGAAACACCATTCTAATTAAAATCAAATTATTTTTTTATTATTTTTTTATTAATTAACAATTTTGTCGTATGATTTATAAAATAAGCCATCTATTTTTTCTTTTGAAATTTAAATTTATATCTGAACAAATATTTAGAGGTGTATAAAAAAATGGCTGTTTTCATAGTTCTTGGTAGTTTTACTCAAGAGGGGGTTACGAATATTAAGGATTCTCCAAATCGGCTTGAAGCTGCTAAAGGTGTTGCTGAATCAGTTGGTGGAGTCATTAAAGAGTTTTATTATACGATGGGGCGCTATGATTTCGTTGCGATAACTGAGGCTCCTAATTACGAAGCGATGATGAGAGCTCTCTTTACTGTAGGTGCTACAGGCGCAGTAAGGACAGAAACTCTACAGGCAATCCCAATAGAAAAAGCAGGTGACATACTTAAAGAACTTCCATAAATAGTTTCAATAAAATATTCAATCTTTTTTTTTTATAAAATACTATATAAATTAAGGTGTTATAGCTTGTCTATTTCTTAGGTATGAATTCATCTTTTTTCCCTTCTATTTCTTCAATTTCATCTTTCTTATATTGGTTTATTGACTTTGCAATATCAATCGGGGCATTGCAAACCCAGCACACATTTTCTATATCAATTAACGCCCGAGCACATTTTTCGCAGTAGAGTGCATCGCAATTACATGTGTACATAAAACCTAATATATCTCCTTTACAAACAATACACATTTTCCGTTCCTTATGTACGGTAATTTGCTCTTCTTTAACTTGAGTAGTTAAAGAAACACGGTTGCGGAGGAGATGTTCCATTTGTTTGTCCATTCCTGCTAACTTTATTCGTTCCGATAAGGAAATTTCTTCTTCTTTTAACTCATCCCACATGTTTAATTGATAATATAGTTTATCAAGCTCTAGAGAAATTTTATTTGCCAATTTATTATATTCCCATCTTTCTGCGATTCGCTGAGCTTGAGTTAAACACTTTCTTGCTTCTTTCATATCTAAAGTTAATAGGGCCATTTTTCCTTTTAAGAAATAAATCTCAGATAAAAGATGATATGAATGACTCCTTTCAGCAAGATCTAATAATTTATCAATTAATGATTCTAATTCTTCTAATATTTCCAAATCATTAAGCATACGCACCTCAATTAGAAGTAATTCACTTAAGTTAAGTAGTACCGATACGCTGAGCTCATAATCATCAAACACCTCATCAAGAATTTTTCTTAAAATTACTTCAGCTTCTCCTCGATTAGGAGCCCTTAGACTTGTTTTCAATAATAAGGCTTTACAAAAACGATACCATAGGTTGAGGTAATTATCTTTCGAAGAGATATCCATTTGCTCCAATTCATAGATATATTGTTCCACCCTTCCAAGATCGTGGTTTTCGATTAAATTTATAATTATGTCTATTAGGTTATTAGCAATATTCCATTCATTACCCAACTCACGATTTATTGCTAAGGTCTGTTCTAAATACTCTAAAGAACGATTAAAATCTCCTACAAGACTATAACCCATCCCAATAGCCTTATGTATGGTTGCCATCATAGGTTTATTATTTAATTTATTGAAAATATTTAGAGATTGTTCATTATATATAATGCTCTGATCAATTTCCCCTTTAAAATGCAAAATTATTCCCAACGCTTGAAAACCAATTGCAGTAAAATATTTCCAGTTAATTTCTTTAGCAAAGGCTAAGCCCAGCTGTACATCTTTTAAAGCTTTTTCGAGATCACCTCTAAAAGCAAAATGACCCCATGAGCCTGCTATAAGAATTTCCGCAAGTTTCTGTTTATTACCTATTTCTTTTCGTAAAGTTAAGCAGATTTCTCTATGTTCCATTGATCTATCTCCCTCGCGCTTTAATAAATAATACCAACCCTTATGAAATTCAATGTTGGATTCTCTTAATTTGTGATCACCAGGCAATTCTTGGCTAATAACCTTTAGAAGTGATTCTTCTTCTTTAATTTTATTGGAAACTTCATCTAATTTAGAAAGTCTTAGTAAAACTCTTGTTTCCAAATTTAAAGCATCAAAAGCTAAGAGATTCTCATTTAATTCTAAAGATTCATTATAGGCTTGGTTCGCAAGCTTGATAGCATCATTATATAGTCCTTGTTGAATCATTATATCAATTTTAAGGAGATTGCATATTATTATCTCCTTAAGAGTATTATCTCCTCGTTTCTTAAATTTATCCATTAGTTGATGAGCTTCATCAAACTTACCTTCTATAATGAGTTTTTCCGCTTGAATTAACTCTTCAGGTTTATCTTCTAATTTGAATTCGCTCATTTAATAATGCTTTCTGAATTTTTATTTTCTCTACTTTCTATGGTTTTTATATGAAATAAGAGGAAAAAATGGTTAAAGAGTTCTTAAATTATCTTATGATTTTATGCTTAATAATTTTTAACGTTAATATAAAATATAAATAAAAACAAGATTTAACGTTTTAAATTTACTAAAGAAAATAAATTAGTAATTATTTTTTTATAATAATAAATATATAAATTAAGGTGTTATAATATGCCAGTAATTCATGTAAATATGTGGAAAGGAATTTCTGAAGAGAGCGTTAGACAAATAATATCTGGAATAACTAAAGTTTTTGTTGATATGGGTATTCCAGCCCAGGCAGTAGAGGTTCTTGTCCATGAAGTTCCAAAGGCTCATTGGGGTATAGAAGGTAAACCTGCTACAGAAGCTCGTCCCGATGCAAAACCTCCTTAACAGATATATAAAATAAATTAATTATTAATATACAAGAGATTTGTTATTTTTTAATAGGGAAATTTCATTAATTATATAATTTTTAGAGATTATTATACTAAAAGTAAGGAGAAGAAAAAAGAATTAAAAATTATCTTTTCAAATTCGCTGAAACCCAGTTATAATAACATTTTTTGTCCAGAGCTCTACTAGATAATTAAACTAATAATTCTGTAATAAGATGGGAAAAAAAAAAAGAATATCAAATAAGATACAAGGACTTGTAATATTTAAACGTAAAAAAGCTTATCCTTCAAAAAAGGCTGATTCCTATACAGTTGAAAAAATTAATAAAGAAGATAAAATTAAATTTGTAAATAATTTAAGCCCTCAATCTAATCGTTATATATATTCAATTGCTTTAAATAATAACGGTTCTTCTCCGATTTCCGAAGTTAAAATTAAAGTAATATCCCCCAAATTCTTAAGTTATTTAGGCTGTTTTCCTCTGACAATAAAAACTCTTCCTATAAATGAAGAAGATCAAGAAGAGGTTAAAATTATAGAGATAGAACTTGGTGAATTAAAAGAATTAAGTTCACAAGAAATACGCTTTCAGTTCACTCCTTATGTATCACCTGCTGCCAGTGAATTTAAGTCAATTATAACATACGTTAATAATAAGGGAAAATTGAAAATTTTAAATTCTAAACCAATTAAAATCCAAATCGCTAAATTGATATTAACTCCAAAAATAATTCCAAGTTCACAAATCAGAGAATTTACGCAATTAACTGATACTAAGAGAGTTGCAATGAGTTTTGGTATTGGAATAAGTAAGAAAAAAAATTTAAATAAATATTTTGATATGATAGAACACATCTTACAGTTTCAAAATCTTCAATTAATAAGAAAAAATAAAGAAAGGGGAATTCTATGGTTCTGTGGGACAGAGACGCAATCCGGAAGTGATATCTTAACGTTAAGCAAAATAGGTTCAAATCAAATAGATATTATAGTATTTTCTAAAAATCCTATAATTCTTGCATCATTTTTGTATTCATTTACTAAAATTCTTAGGGAACAGGTATCATTGAAAAAGATTTTAAAATCAAAAATAAAAATTTTTGAATTAGTTTGCATTAATTGTGGTGATATCCTCTCATATTTTCCAAGAAAAGGTGAATCTATCATATGTAATAAATGCAATTATAAACAAATCGTCTGGTAACCTTCCTTCAATTACTATTTTTTATATTGGATAAAAAAATATACAATCCGAGTTCTTTTCTTGTGCCTAAATAGATTTTAATAAATGTTTTGTTACGAATTCTTTATGGGGTACTTAATTCCTAACTTTCATTATATATTTTATTACCAAGCTCGATAGCATATTTATATAATCCTTGTTGAATTATAATTTCAATTTTAAGGAGATTGTATAATAATTTATCCCTAATTTAATAAATAATGGGTGAGAAAAAAAATCTTATTTTATTATTGTTTAACGTTTCAAATTCGCTGAGACCCAGTTATAATAGCCCTTATCATCTAAAACTTTAGGAACTTCAGCGAAGAACTGAGTTGTTATTTCTTTAACATGTTTCGCTGCTATTGGATGGAACATCATGGCTAAATCTAAGCCTACAAGGCTCAAACAGAGGGCATTAATAACCTCCCATATTGGACCTCGATATTGACGTAATCCCCACTCAGGAGCTTGTTTCTCACTCATCCATGCTTCACGAGCACCCCAAGCATTAGTTGTACCTCCACTTATTGGATAAGCAAGATCGGTTTCGCCTAATAGTCCCGCGATACGCATTCTTTGGTAAATGCTAAATGAATATTCTAATCCATAGCCAAGTGTTGCGCATGTTGGATCCATAACTATTCGGTTTCTTGGTAATCCTAATTCTACTGCATCCTTATTCATTTTAATTTGATTATTCAGGTCTAAACTTGTCCAGAGTAAGCAGTTATGATCATACTTAACCGCAAGAGGAATTACTTCTTCCCACGTTGCTTTATCAGCTGCGGATAACATCAAGACCTCACTTTCAGAGATAGCTGCTAATTCTGTAAACATTTCTACATCCTTTTTCTTATTTCCAGAGCAGCCAATAATAACTGGAACATCGACAGCCTGAAGAATTTCTTCAAAAATTTTTCTAGATTTTGAAATTGGCCAATCTAAAGTTCCTGGATCGATTCCAAGTGAATGAAATGTTACGCATTCAGCACCAAACTTATCAACAGCGAATTTTGCCCATTCAGGTGGATCAGCTAGAACCTCCTTATATTCTACTTTAATAGGTTTTGGTAATATCATTTCAGAGCCCATATCGAAAACATCATATGTTATAAGTGGAGGGTGAGGATTTCTTTTATCAAGTCCTAGAAAATTGTAAAATGGAGGAAATATTTCTCCACCGATGACAGCCCTCTTTCCATTTGAACGGACAAATTCAATGGTTTCAATTTTCCCAGGAAATTGTAAATCAAGCGAAAATTTTGCAGGTATCCATTCTGCTTTCCCGGGAACTCCTGGCAATACAGCTTGAGCAGCAGCTTGCACGATACTTGGCAACATTTGAAATTCAAGATATTCCGCAAATAAATCTACATCTTGAAGTTCGATTTCTTCTGTATCTTTCATAAATTCTGCTAATTTTTTACTTAACTCATCGAAGGAAATTTTCTTATCACATCATATATAATGATTTATTGATATTGAAAAAAACATTATAAAAAATTTAAAATTTGTTTATTGAAAACATCGATATTTTAAAAGAATATTATGTCGAATTTCGTAATTTTTAACACCTTCTAAATAGAAGTTTAAACCTGATAATTGGATTAAAAAAAATTAAGAAAAACTAAGAATGATTCGTTGTTTTCTTTTTATACAGGATAAAAACTAATCCTGTTGAGAAAATAATTGTCGTAATTAAGATTTCCAGTTGAAAACCGGGGATTATGGGTAAATAATATCTCGTTAAATCTCTATTTGCAGTTAGGGTAAATGTGTCTGGACCACCGCTAACCAATATTATTTCTATATAATATATTTTTGTTTCTGGGGCAGAAAAGTTTATATAAGGATTATCCACTAAACTGTAATTAACTAAAGCTGAATTACTGAATATTTTATAATTTAGACTCTTATCATCTTTTACATAGGATTCCACAGGTCGGCTACTGAAAAGAAAAAGAGTAAAATTTCCACTTCCATCGTGAGTTATATTGAGTTCAAGATTATCTCCAATTTCTAAATCAATTAGGAAGAAAAAGTAATTTCCATCCTTTGCATTATCAATATATGTAAAAGCTATAGTATTACTAATTGGGAATAGCAAGAAAAACATTAAAAATAGTGGAACTATCTTTTTATAATTCATTATAAAAGTTACCAAATCTGATTGAAAAAAATATATAATATTATAATTATGAGTTTTAATTAAAATATATTTTAGAAATTTTTTTGAGTAATGATTAAATCTTAATATTATTGTCTAAAACAATTAGATTAAAAATTTCATGGAGCAATTTATTCTAGAAAATTTGGAATTTGGAAAATATCATGGTTTGGGAAATGATTATATAATTATTAATGATATTAAATGGAGTATTCCAGAGGGAAAAAAGTCATCCTTAGCACTTAAACTGTGTGAAATACATTTCTCAATTGGAGCAGATGGATTAATTTTTGTTTGTGAATCTAAAAATGCTGATATTAAAATGAGAATATTTAATAATGATGGTTTTGAAGCAGAGATGTGCGGAAATGGAATTAGATGTTTTTCAAAATATATATATGAAAATAAAATCGTTAAAAAAGACGAGATTAAAATCGAAACTCTTAAGGGAATCATGGTTGCGAAGCTTAACATAGTTGAAAATACGGTAAATAGTGTGGAAATTGACATGGGTCCACCTATTCTAAATTGTGAAGATATACCTGTTATTTTGGATAGTCCTCTAAATCAATGTGTTAATGAACCGTTAGTAATACTAGATAAAATTTTTCATTTTACAGCTGTTTCTATGGGGAATCCACACGCGGTTATATTTGTCGAAGAACAATTAAATGATGACAAGTTAAACATGTATGGTGCGGCAATAGAAGCTCATGATCGTTTTCCAAATAAAATAAATGTTGAATTTGTTAAAACGATTTCTAAGGAAGAGAGTATCGTAAGAGTATTTGAACGAGGGGTAGGAATTACTAAATCGTGTGGTACTGGAGCTTGTGCTACTGTTGTGGCAGGTACTATACTTGGGATATTTAATGAGAATGTCCCTATAACTGTGCATAACGATGGAGGGGATTTAAAAATAACATATACTGGTAGAAGGGTTCTAATGGAAGGTCCTATAGAAAAAGTTTTTAATGGTGTGCTTGAAAGAATAGAAATTTAAAGATTTACTTTTTAAGATAAGAATTATTTGATTTTCTCAGATATTAATCACATCAATAACCTAGTTTTTTAATATTATGAATTATATAGACTGGTTGGATTATAAGGATTTAGAATATAGAGATGGAATTCTATACTTTGCGAATTTAAATACTCTTGAAATCGCTGAAAAATTCGGTACTCCTATTTATATTATTAATGAACAAATGATTCGAAAAAGATATCGACAATTAAAGGATATTTTGAATTCAGTATATAAAAAAAACAGGATCTACTTTGCAGTAAAATCAAATACAAATTTATCAGTTCTAAAAATCCTAGTCTCTGAAGGATCTAATTTTGATTGTTCATCAATAGGAGAAATTTATTCATGTTTAAAAACAAATGTTCCACCAGATCGAATAATCTATACAGGCAATATGTTTACAAATAATGATTTCGAGTTCGCTGTTGATAATGATGTTCTGATTAATTTAGATAGCTATAGTCAATTAAATAGATTAATAAAAACTTTTGAAAAAAAAGGGAAGGAAAAAAATCTTATATCATTTAGGTTTAATCCAGAATTTGGAGCAGGCCATCACCCTTATACCATAACAGCAGGGAAGAAAATAAAGTTTGGTATTTTAGAGAATCAAATGATTAAAGTATATTCAAAGGCAAAAGAATATGGGTTTAAAAAATTTGGTATTCACCAACATATTGGCTCAGGGATTATTGAAGCTACTGATTTTGAAAGACCTACTGAAAAATTTATTAAGATCATTGAAAAGATAGCAGACTCATTAGGAATTGAGTTTGAGTTTGTAGATTTTGGTGGAGGTCTTGGTATCCCTTACCATCCTGAAGCAAATCCATTAGATTTAAAAAAATATAGCGATATTGTACTTAAATATTTCAGAGAAGTGGTAGAAAAAGGAAATATTGGAAAACCGTTTCTTTTTATTGAACCAGGAAGATTTATTTCCGCTGAATCAAGCATTATTTTAACACAGATCAATACTATAAAGGATAATGGCTATAAATTGTTTGCAGGGATAGATGCTGGATTTAACACATTAATTCGACCAACTATGTACGAAGCATATCATCATATTATTGTTTGTAATAAAAAAAGTAAGCATAAATTGTTAACATATGATATTGTTGGACCTATATGTGAATCTGGGGATGTACTTGGTAAAGAAAGAGAATTACCTGAATTGAACGAAGGCGATTATCTTGCAATATTAGACGCGGGTGCTTACGGATTTACTATGAGCAGTTCTTATAATTCAAGGCCGAGACCTGCAGAAATTTTAATAAACGATGGGAATACATATAAAATTCGTGATGAGGAAACGTTTGATGATTTAATCAAAAATCAAACACTACCAGATTATTTAAAATAAATTATTTTTTATCTAAGTGAAACAATAAAAATAAAAATTCGAACCTATTATTTTTTTATTGAGATAAAATTATAAAAAGTGAGATTGTTAGGGCTTGGATACCCCTTAATATTCTCGATGAAGTGTTGGCGTAATGAAATCTGAATTTCGTCTTATGACTAAGAAGATTAATGATAATACTGATCTGCACTGATCTTTTTTATAATTTTTATCTCACACTTTAAAATTCTAAAACAATTATATTATCAAAATCTTAATTTAACCCAAGAACTTCGCTTGTCGAGTAGATTTTGTTTTCTTTTGCTTGCGCAATAAATTTTATTGCTTTTATTGCCCCGTTAGCGAAGCATTCTCGACTATGAGCTTGATGTTTCAATTCAATTCTTTCTCCTGGTCCAGCATATAATATCGTATGATCTCCCACAATATCGCCCGCTCGAATAGAATGAATTCCAAGTTCATTTTTCGCCCCAACTGAACGTTTATTTGAACCTCTACTACGACCAAACTTAGCGATCGCTTCAAAATCAGAACCAAGGGTATTGCTTATTATCTGTCCGATTTTTAATGCTGTTCCACTTGGAGCATCAATCTTTCTATGATGGTGTGTTTCTAACACTTCAATATCCCAATCAGTTAAATATTCCGTTAGCACAGATGCCATTTTAAATAATATATTAACACCAGTAGCCATATTAGGTGATATTACTCCTGGAGCTTTCTTTTTTCTCACAAGTTCTTCAAATTTAGTAAGAAATTCTTCCGATAAAGCAGTAGTACCGATAACACATCTTATCCCCTTTTCTGCACATATTAAACAATTTTTTTCAGTCGCTTGCGCCACTGTAAAGTCTACTGCTACATCTGGGCTAGTTACATTAATTACCTCTTGTAGTTTATTTACGTCATCTACTTTTATTTTATTTGGATCATTCCCAGCTATAATAAAACCTAACTCATCACCAATATGAGTGATATCACAAGCAGCGACTACATCTATTTCATTGTCTTTTAGTGCTAAGTTACTAATCAACTTACCCATTGAACCAGTTGGTCCTAAGATTAATAATTTAATCAAAATTGAATCCCTACCTTTTAATTAAATTAGATTTAAATTTTCTAATACATTTCTGATTTTCTTTTGATTTTCATCTAATGGTGGAGTAAGCGGCAATCTCATTCTTTTATTCATTATTCCCATAATCTCAGCAGCAAATTTTACTGGCCCTGGATTTGTTTCGATAAACAGAACCTTAAATAAATCATATAATTCTAATTGCATATTCTTTGCTTTTTTCCAATCATTATTAAGCATGCTATTTGTAAATTCAACCATTTTTGATGGAATAATATTAGAAGCAACACTAATAACACCTTTTCCACCTAAAGCCATGATATGATACGTCATACTGTCATCTCCACTTAAAACTATAAAATCATCTGGAGTGGTCTTTATAATTTTTGTAATTTGATCAATATTTCCACTAGCACATTTTATTCCAATAATGTTATCTTTTGAATACGCTAATTTTGAGACAGTCTCTGGTTCTAAGTTTCTTCCAGTTCGACTTGGCACATTATACAAAATTATTGGTAAAGATACAGAATCAGCTATAGTAGAGAAGTGATCTATTAGTGAATGTTGAACGGGTTTATTATAATATGGTACTACGATTAATACCCCATCAGCTCCAATCTTTTCAGCATACTGCGATAGAGAAACAGCTTCTTTGGTTGAATTGCTTCCCGCTCCTGCTAAGACAAATGGATTTCTCCCACTTTTTCTTGCTTCATCGACTGCGATGTCCATCGCTTTATGATGCTCTTCATGAGACATTGTCGCGCTCTCTCCAGTTGTCCCCATTGTTAATATTTGACACCCATTATCAATTTGAAATCGGATGAATTCTCTGTATTTTTTTTCATCTAATGATAAATCATCTTTGAATGGTGAGATCATAGCAGTAATTACATTATTTAGTTTATCTATTTTAGACATTTATATCCTCTCAATTTCATTTTATTCTGTAATTTAAAACATTAACTAGTAAAATTCATATATAAGACTTATTACTAACTTTATAATTTTTAAAAATTGATTTAAAACTGTTATGTTCTTTTTATATTTAAAGAAAAAAAATAATTGCTAAAGATTAATTTTATTTTTTGAACTAAATATTAAAACATTATGAATATAAATCTATTAGACAAATTTCAAGGCTGTTTATTAGGGGTAGCAATAGGAGATGTATTAGGCCATCCTTTTGAAGGGAAACTACGTTCTCAAATATATTCATATTTCGATGATTTTAATGATTTTATTAAAAAAAACAAATCAATATTTAGAACTTATACCGATGATACACAGTTAACTCTTCACACAGCTCAAGCCCTAATTAAAGGAAATGGTTTCAATATCGATTATTTTATCAGAGAATATGTTAATTGGTTAGAAGATCCCCCAATTGGTCCTGGTTATGGCTGCATCTCTTCTATCCGTAAGTTAAAATATGGTGTTCATTGGAAGCAAGCTGCCTCAAATTCTGGTGGGAACGGTACAACAATGAGGATTTCTCCAATTGGATTATTTTATTGTAAAGATCCCAAAGGATTAAAATCAAGTGCATTAAAATCTAGTTTAATCACACATTCTCATCCTGCGGCTTCAGCAGGAGCTATTGTAATCGCTAGTGCTATAGCATATTTGATTGAAAAAAATCCAGAAGTTGGTTTTTCCACTGATGAGTTTTTTGACGTCATTACCACCTCGATTTCCAACTCTCAGGATGAGATATGGGAGGAATTTATTAGAATTTTATATAAATTGAAATCAAATTTAAATATCCCAATTCGATCAGGATTGATAAAATTTTCTCAAGCTGGAGTAAAATCGCCCTATTTCATTGAACAGTATTTGGGTAAAGCTTTTGTACATCCATATACTATAAGTACAGTGGTTTGTTCAATCTTCATCTTTTTAAAAAGATTAACCTCCTTTAAGGAGTGTATTCTCGAACTGGCAACAGCAGGAGGTGATAGCGATACCGTTGGAGCAATTGGAGGAAGTTTAGCTGGGGTCTATTTTGGTTTACAAAACATTCCACCTGATTTAATAAAACTGGTTAAAAATAATAAGCAAATCTTGAAATTAAGTGAAGAACTTCATAATAAATTTAATATAAAGTTCCAAAAAGAATAAATATTAAATTTTTATAAAGTTTTTCAACTTTACTTGGCAAGAATCACAAAATTTCGGAGGTTTTTCATCCGTATCTGCTAAAGAATTTGAGAATCGCATTATACAAAATTTATTACAATGTCCTAAACCAAAGGTATGTCCAAGTTCGTGAATGGCTTCTTTTAATATCCTTAATTCGAAAAGAGCCATAATTTCAGGTCTTCCATAAAAATTTTCTCTTAATCTTGTAATTGAGATCAAAGCCATAATTGGAACTCTCGATATTTTGAATTTTGGGCTCATAGCGATCCCAAATACAAAATTTAAGCCATTTGTAAAAATATCCCTATCCATTACACCTAATATTCGAAAATATTGCTTATTCTGATTATATAATATAATGCTATTCAAGACTTTAGAGGCTTCATATTGCCTTCTAATTGGATTATATTTAGCTTCATCTAAAGGAATTTTTTCTTGAATAATACTGACAGATACATTAAACTCTTTAAATTCTTGTTCAAGATTTTTCTTTAATTTTATTAAAATTGATTCATCAAATTCTCCTATTTTTAACAATCCAATTGTTTTCTTCATTTTAAATTATATAATTTAAGAATTATTTTCAATATATAATTATCAGTAGAATTTAATACCAAAATCATAGATGCCAATTATTAAATAGATAAACTAAATTGAAAAAATATTTTAATTTTTATTGTTTGTATTATATAACAATTAGAATTTATATCAAGTTGCACAATTATTTATCCCATCTCTCAAATTTGATTTAAATCTTTAAAAAAAGAGGCTCATTTTGTAAAGGGAGGGTGGTCTAGCTTGGTATGATACTATAGGGAGTTTCTCTATAGCATGATTCTTGGTTTGGGACCAAGGGGTCGGGGGTTCAAATCCCCCCTCTCCCATTTTTTATTTGTATTATTTTACGTTCTCAAAATAGTGTTTAGAGATCTACAAAATCTTCTATTTCTATTGAGTTTTCTTTATTAAAGTAAACCTCCGGAATTAATTCTTGAATTGATGAAAACAAATTCAGAATAATAGCTGGTCTTTTAGAGATTACTATATAATATCTTAAAATTTTACTAAATTTAGAGATTTTGATATTATCTTTAAAAAAATGAAATAACTGTTGAATATCTTTGTCAAAATCGGAACTTTTTGGTATCCAAGCAACAATTCTCTTTTTTTTAGATGATTTATTTGGTTTAATTTTTAATATCAATTTCATTTAACAATACTCCGATATTAATTCCGACATTTAATTTAGTTATTAGCCTAAATATTTAAACATGGATCATTTTAATGAAAAAATATTCTTATAAAGCTTAGAAATGAAGTTAAAAATGAATTAACTATAAAATCAACAGTTTATTTGTATTATTTTCCAAAAATTATGTATTAGAGCTTTTTAAACTCCTATTAAATACTTAAATTTGTAATTATAGAATAATGAATTTATAATCGGTATATTATGTTGAACTCAAAAGATTTAGAAATTTCAGGCTTAAAATCTAATAATTCAAAATTGAAAAAGATATTAATTTTAATTTTAAGTTTAGGTCCAATTTCTTTTTTAATGAAATATGTGTCAGAATGGACACACGAGTTTCTTGGTCATTGTGGAATAGGATTTTTAGTTGGAGGTGAGCCAATAAGTTATTATGTTTCATGGATCTGGCCATTAGAATTTGGTTATGCATTAGTTTCATTTCCAATAGGAACAAGTAATATTTCAAAGGCACTGACGGCTAGTGGGGGGATTATTACTTGTCTGATAGCAGCTATTTCCTGTAATATTACTATATATTTTGTGTTAAGAAAAAAGAAATTTAAATCAAATATATTGTATATTATGTTTCATATAGTTTTTTGGTATGGATTTTGGGCATTTATGAACTCAACTGGTTATTTATTAATTGGAAGTTTATTAAATTTTGGAGATATTCAGAATATTGCGAATTATGCTCAAATTTCACATTGGATTTTTCTAATCCCTGGATTTTTAGCGTTAATCCTTATTTATTATCTAATTTCCATTAATGTCGGATTAGTATTTAAACCAATATTAAAATTAAAAGGTAGATGGATATTATTTATATTTTGGTTATTAATTCCTTTGATTTTTGTGTTGTTTTCTTTAAATCCTTCTATAGCTATTTCACTTAACTTATTTTTCATTATTTTTCCCTTAATGTTTATACCTAGTATAATTTCATTATTTATTTCAAATAGGGTTTTTTCTTATTTTTTTTTAAAAACAGAAATTTATTAAAAATATCAACTATAGCTTCACCCTCTAAAGTTGGATCTTTATCTGTTAGGTAGATTTTAAGTTAAAGAATTCAATTTCTTTAAATCATTAATATTATCAGGAAGATAATCAATTCCACCAAATTCTTTTATAACTATTGAAATTAATTTAGATTTCAATTTTCGATTAAGATTAGGATAGGTCATTTGATATTCACCACCAATACTCTCACAATCATCTTCAATTAGTATATCTGGTTTAGCTTCTTCAATTGGTAAATTCCAATCCTTTTCTTTTCGGTAAAATATCGGTCCTTTAGGAAAATCATATTTTTTTAAAACTATCTCATCCTTTTTAACATTTTGAAGAGATCTATGAGAACTTAGATATAAAATCATAGCTCCTTGATTTTGCCATGTAGTTAATTTTTTAACAACATTACCAATTGGAATATATGAAACAAAGTCAGAAATTGAATCATCAACATCATCTATAATTTGTTGTATTATCTCATCTCTTGAAAGCCCTAAAGCATTCCTATGCATGATACTAGTTCCATGTAGGAATACTAGAATCCTTGGTTTCTTTTTACTTTTTAATTTTTTTTTTATTTTTATCACTCATAAAGAGATTTTCTTAATTCCCCTACTATTTTTTCAATTTTTTTATCCTTTATCCAGTATCTGATTTTTGGAGAACTGAGGAATGTTTGAATTTTTTGATTTAATTCATTTAATTTTTTCTTATCTTCTTTAGATAGTTGAGGTATTTTTTCTTCTATTATCTCTTTTAATTTTTTAACTTCCTCTTTAATAATAGGGATCTGTATTTGTTGCTTGCCTTGAATCAACGCTTTTCTCAGTATTTCTTTTATACTTTTTATCCAGCCCTGAATCCAAGGATAGCTTCCTATCTTTTTTGGATCATTTATTATCACTTCTTTTCTATTAACAATTATCAAATCATCTGGGCATGAATTTTCACATGCTCCACAATAAAAACACTCATTTTCATTACAGGCAATTTTGCCATATTTTTTAACATCTTCTGCGCTTTCAGGAATAAAAAAGGATTCTGTAGGGCAAATATTAACACAAGCTTTACATCCTTGTGGATCACATTTATGGAGCATATTTTTTTTT
Source organism: Promethearchaeota archaeon (assembly GCA_048938005.1). Classification (GTDB taxonomy): domain Archaea; phylum Asgardarchaeota; class Lokiarchaeia; order Sigyniarchaeales; family SOKP01; genus Loki-b32. The sequence continues at coordinate 135,812 of JBHLMQ010000005.1, forward strand.
ATAATTACTTCTCCTTTGATTGGAGAATCAATAAAAAAACAGTGAACGGGGCATTCATTTTGAATTTTATAATAATCTCTTATATTATTTCTATCTCTTACGTTCAAACATAATTGACAGATCTCATTTTTAGAATCTTCAATGCATTTTTTCATGTCTATCTTGAAAAATTTCCCAATTGAAGGGAATTCATCAAGATCAATTTGTTCTTCTGGTATAATATTTTCATGAAATGCATCATTTGGACAAATTACTGCACACAACATACAATAACAACATTTTTCATAATCTATTAGGATTTTTGGGTTTGATTCATTTAAAATTTCTTGAGCAATTTCAGGAATTGGTCCGAGTTCTATTGCATCAGCAGGACATACAATTTTACATAATGAACATCCTATGCATTTTTTTATATCATATGTAAGTTTCTTATCGACATTTTGATACTTCCAATTAAATATTAATTGCTCGGGCGTAACCTCAATAGCCTTCTCAATTATAGCTTCTTCTCCTTCATGGCTTTCATCATTAGTTATTGGTTGCGAAATATTGTAACTCCTCCATTTGTTGAAATAATTATTATATAACTTTACTTGTTTAAAATTCAATAAAATTGTAATAAATTATGAAAAATAAAAGACTACTCTCTAAGTTCTTTTAAATATAATGTAAAAAAAAATTTTCGATATTAGTTTACTAACAATCTTTGTATTTATACCTTTAAGTTATAAGTAATAATCCATAGAACGATTTTTTAAAAGTTAAAGCATTGGAAAAAGCATAAAACTAGAATTTTGATCTTCCTTATATATCCCTATTATTAAGAATAATAATCGTAGCTCTCTTGATCAAAATTATATATATATTCAATTGGAATTCCCTCGGGGCTAAGATCTGGAGGAGCATAGATTAATCGTAAATTAGGAAAATAAGTTCCGATACCATTTTTTGCAAGAATTATCGCAGGGTGGTCCGTTTCCTTAAAAACTTTCTCACTTATCCTAAGTGTAATAGTTCTACACTGTTGTTCATCTAGAACACCCAATGAATGAATGTATTCATGTAAGAGAATGTGATAGGTGTAAGCCCAAACAATATTATAAGGTTGTTCCTTTAAGATGATTTTTAGGGGAGTTTTATTCATGACAATATCCGTTCCTGGATTGAAATGCATTCCACCTATGAAACCTCCTCTGTACATACCCATCTCGACAAGACCAAGACTTAAACCTGCTCTGTGCCGCCTATAAACTTTCCTTACATCTTTTTTAACTCGGGTAAATATAACAGGCATTTCTTTCTTTAACTCTTTCAGTTTCATGGTTCACTTAATAATATTAGATATTTTAATTTTAAAAAGATGGAATTAAATGTCAAAAAACCAATCATCCTCATCTTCTCTTAGGAAATCCATCAAATTAGATAAATCTCTCAAAAGATGCTGTATGGAAACCTTATGTTGATCCCTTCGTATAGGCCCCATTTCGGAAAAGAACATATCATCAAGTAATTTATCAATATTTATTCTGTTGAAATATTTTATTGGATTGTAAAAAAGTGTATAAAAAATTTCTTTCTCTAAATTAGGTTGCTCTTTTGTTCTGAGATCATCTTCATACTGATCTCTGATTATCTTTTTTAGTTCTATAATAAAACATTCTTTGTTACGCAATAAAGAATTTCTTTTTGCTTCTAAATCTCCGATGTCTTGTTCAATATTCATTATTTTTTCTCCTAAAAATCTGAGTTTCTTATCAGGATTCTTGATTTTTTGATAATCTATATGATATCCAGTATCTTGAAGTTTTAAACTTTTTTTTATATCTTCTACTTTTGCTACATTATAATTTATATTATAGTAATCAGGAGTGATATCTATTCGTAAAGATAGGTTGCTCTTAATATGATATTTTATATTCCTAGGATCTTCACCGAAGCTTTCAATGATCCCGTAATCGGAAAGCATTTTAAGCTGACTATGGATTGCTTGTCTGGAAATCTTTTTCCCAAATGATGCTGCTAATTCTGATGCTCCCAACGGAACTTTAGCTAGTTTAGAAAGAATAATTCTTCTTGTAGGATTGCCTAATATTTCAAGTAAATTATCCATACTAAGAAATACATCATTTCCTTCCTGTTCTTCTAATTCCATTCTTACTCACTCCTTATTTGGTTTAACATTTTTCATTTTAAGAGAAAAATTTATCTATATAATTCTTCCGATGGCTCTTTTGCATACATTTCATGAGATTTTTTTGCTTTATCGGCTGATTTTAATATTTTTTCCATAGACTCATCAAATTCTGCTTTTGAAATTTTAACAACTTTAACAGAATCCGCATTTTGAGTGTTGATATTTGTATTAGCAACAGCTCTTCGGATTGTTAAGAGTGTAGCTTCTTCACATATAGCTTGAATATCGGCACCTGTATATCCTTCTAGATTTTGTGCCATTTGATTAATATCTACATCTGAGGCTAAAGGTTTATTTTTGAGATGAATTTTAAATATTTCAATTCGTGTATCTTTATCTGGCATAGGTATCTCAATATGTCTACCAAATCTGCCTGACCGTAATAACGCTGGGTCAAGCATATCTGGTCTATTAGTTGCTGCTAGTAAAATAACCTCTTTTAAGCCTTCTAAACCATCCATTTCTGTCAATAATTGTGAAACAACTTGTTCAGTTACTTGAGAGCTAGCAAATCTACCTCTCATTCCTGCTATCGCATCAATTTCATCAAAGAATATAATACATGGGGATGCCGCTCTAGCTTTTCGAAATGTTTCTCTTACTGCTTTCTCACTTTCACCTACCCATTTAGATAAAAATTCAGGTCCTTTTACTGAAATAAAATTAACTTCACTTTCATGAGCTAATGCCTTAGCCAATAAAGTTTTTCCAGTTCCAGGGGGTCCAAATAGTAGAATTCCATTTGGAGGTTTAGAATGTAAATGGCTATATAATTCTGGATATTTTAAAGGCCATTCTATTACTTCTTTTAATTGTTGTTTTGCTTCTTCTAAGCCTCCGATATCATCCCAGGTTTCAGTAGGTTGACTTATTAAAACTTCCCTTAAAGCAGAAGGTTCAATACTATTTAATGCTGTTCCAAAATTCTTCATTTTAATTTGAAGATCAACTAAAACTTCAGGAGGAATAGGTTTATCCAAATTAATTTTTGGTAATATTTCTCTTATTGCTAACATAGCGGCTTCTTTTGCTAACGATTCTACATCTGCGCCGACAAAACCGTGAGTTTTTTCAGCCATAAGACGGAGATCAACATCATCGTATAAGGGCATTCCACGAGTGTGAATCAATAAGATTTCGTATCGACCGTCTGTATCGGGAACACCAATCTCGATTTCTCTGTCAAATCTTCCAGGTCGTCTAAGTGCTGGATCAATATCATTTACCCTATTTGTTGCTCCAATAACAATGATTTCACCTCTCCCTTCTAAACCATCCAATAGTGATAATAATTGAGCAACGACTCTTCGTTCAACTTCACCAGTGACTTCACCGCGCTTAGGAGCTATTGAATCTAATTCATCAATAAATATTATTGAAGGTGCCATTTCTTTAGCTTCTTCAAATACTTTACGGAGATTTTCTTCGCTTTGACCATAAAATTTGCTCATAATTTCAGGTCCACTAATTGTTATAAAATGTGCTTCAGTCTCATAAGCAACAGCTCTTGCTAGTAATGTCTTTCCTGTACCCGGAGGTCCATGTAATAGTACTCCCTTTGGAGGATCGATTCCTATTCTTTTAAATAATTCAGGATGTCTTATCGGTAATTCAATCATTTCCCGTATTTTCTGAATCTCCTCCTCTAATCCTCCAATATCTTCATAAGTAACTCTCCTTGCCTCTAATGCTTCAAGCTCCTTATGAGTTTTTTCTGAAATAGCAATTTTTGTATCTAAATGAATCCTAACAGCATCTGCTCTAGGAAAATAATCTATAACTATAAAATCAATCCTTCGACCCATTGCATTAAAACTCAAAATATCTCCCTTTGTAATAACACGATTTTCCAACATCCTTACTAGTTGCTCGGATCTCCTTAAAATAACTGATTCTTCCAACCCAGCAAACGTTATCCTATCTGCTAAACTTGCTTCAATTTTTCGAATTTCTACAATATCATCTAAAGAAGCACCAATATTCCGTCTTAATGAAGAATCTATTCTAATCGTATTTGTACCCTTATCTTCTAACTTTCCAGGATATAGCAAGGCTGCTGTTTTCTTTCCTGCTAAATTATGGGAGATTTCAATCACATCCCCGGTTCTAAGCTCAAGTTCATCAATTACATCAGGATCCATTCTTATCCTACCTCTACCAGCATCTCCCTTGTAAGCATCTTTTATCCTTACTTTCCTTCCATCTCCTCTATACTCTCGTGTTATTCCACTCATTCTTTTTCATCACTCTTAATTTATTTTTGGTTAAATTTATAATATTTATTATTACAATTTATTATTAATTCTTATTTATCCAATTTCTTTATGGTAATTATTGCTAATCCATTGTTTACTTCCATATAAAAATCCTTAGCTGAAGATTTGAATGGTAAATAAACATTTTTCATATATTTTCGATTGTTATTTTCAGCTGTAAATACCAATTTACTTCCTCCTTCACTGAAGTCTATCATTACATCCTCTTTACTCATCCCAGGAATTTCAAGTACAATTTCGGTATAATCTTTATAATCGCTAATTTCAGTATGTGGCTCTAAAATATATATATCTTGATCTTGTGCATAGGATTCTAAAGATAGCTTACCAGCATCAAGTTCTTTTATGGGTTTTGTTCCAAACAGGTTTTTTAATGTTGGATATCTCGATAAATCTATATCCTTTAAATATTCACGAATTTTTTTATTGTCAATATTCCCTTCAATTTTTATCTCAGGTTTTTCCATACCTGTTTCGAAGTGATATGATATCTTAAATCCCTTTATATTCTTTTCTTTGGGCTTTAAATCTAAACTATTTTCCGATTCTGGTATAAATAAAAAATCAACATCAAATATGTCTGAATCTAATTTAAAATATTTTTTAATTTCATCAATAATATCATCAAAATCATCCGGCAAGTTTATCACCTTTAATTTTTAAAACGTCAATTAATTATTGTCAATTATTCAATTTACATATGCAATTCGAACTATAAAAACCTATCGATTTTGAAAAATAAAGAAGAAAAACATGAGTTATTAGTTTACTTGAAGATTATAATAATCTTTTAATAAATTATTTATTAAATTTTCATCTAAGTTAAATAACTGAAAAAGCAGCTGATCTATTGTACTTTGTATATGATTCCTATCATACTTTTTTAATGCTCTTATGATATTCTCTTTTAATTCGATGTTTTTGGTGGAATTAAAGTAATCTGAAGTGAGTGTTTTATCAGTGAAGGAGATCAAATCTTTGTTAAAATTATCGCCAGAGTTATTAATTAAATAATTAGAAAGGATTTTAATTAATTCTATAATAGCTTTCTTCTCTTGATCTTCGAAATTGCTTAGATATGGCATCGGTATTCCCTGTTCAAGTTTAGTTTTACTTCTCTTAACAGTAAGATTTTTTGCTTTATAAATGAAAGAAATCAATTTAGAATTTAAATAGGCAAGGATAAATGGATAATCAATCTTTAAATCTGAGTATTTTGGCCAAAGGAAGTATGTATCTGATGTAGCATAGTATGAGGTGTTCGAATACCCAAAAATGTTTCCTTTTGATATAAATTTAAAGAAAATTTTTTCTGCTTTATCATATAATGGTTCAAGATCAGTTACTTGATCTTTATTGTACCCTTCTACTTGGCGGATAAAAGAACCTCTTCTTGGATAATAAAAATCTTCTGGATTTTCTTTAGCATTAATTAAGATTTCTCTTAATTGTTCTTTATGCTGTTGTATATATTTTGATAGAATTGGATACTTCTTTTTAAGTAAGGTATTTCGTTCTTTAAAAGAATCTGAATTAATTTCATTTTTATTAAAATAAATTGCATATCCTTCATAGTTTTCCTTTTCATAGGTATAAGGTTTAATCACTTTACTCTTGTAAATCTTTTTAAGTCTAGTTGTTTCAACTTCATTTAGCTTTAAAAACTCCCCATTAACACGAATGAAGAAATTACTATCCTTAATTATTAAATCTTCTCCCTCATTCAAAATGAAAATAGAATCCTTTATAAGAATTAATCCGTTACGAATCAAGAAATAATCTTTTAATGAAGAAATTTTTCCTTTTATCTTACAATAGTTTTCAATTTTACCAACAACCTTTTTTACTTCCATTGGATAAATAAGATTCCAACTTTCATCCTTCTTTATTCCATTATTGGTTAATGCTGATGTAAACCTTTTAGTAAAATTTGTATCCCTATTATAAATTAGATCTTTAAAGATGCGCTCATTAAATAATTTAGTTTTTTGATTAGAATTTCTATCTCTAAATAATTGAATTATCTCAATGTTTTTATTTATCTTCTGTAATTTTTCACGTTCAGTTTTTTTCTGTAAGACAAAAATGCAATTATGTTGTCCTTTCGCTCCCTCAAATAGCTTCAAATGTGATAAATCGATATATTGGAGCAAAAAACACTGTTCTAAGACATGAGGTTTTAATAATTTTATTCCTGTTTTTTTAGATTTTGTAATCCAATAATTAGTTGTAATAAATGAGAGGAATCCACCAGGATTTAATTTTTCTATCCCTAAATGAATGAAAAAATAAAATAAATCCATATTACCTACAAAGAATTTAGCACAAATAGGAAATTTCTTTACATACAATTGAAAAATTTCAGCATTATAATTTTGACCTAAATACGGGGGATTTCCAATTATTATATCGAACTTTTCATTTGGATCTGAACCTAAGAAATTTTTAAATTTGAATTTTATATTAGGATAAGAATTCACAAGACTTTCCTTTAAATTATTATCCATTTCATAAGCGGTTATATTAGAAAGGTTATTTTTTAAGAGATAATTCAGAAAAATACCTTCTCCTACTGATGGCTCTAAGATCCTTAGATTTTGAGGTCTTTTTTCACTATTCCCTAGAAAATTTAATATGTTATCAACCATAAATTCGGCTATATAACTTGGAGTAAAAATTTGTCCAATTCGGTTATCCATTTTAGAAATTTTGTTTTTTAATACCATCTGATCTTAATATTGGATTAAGAATCTAAATAGTTGTTGGTTGTATCTATAAATATTTAAAAAGTTGTAAAAATCAGGAAAAAAAAGTAGAAATGTTCTATCTTAATGATCATGATGATGCTCATGATGCTCCATTTTGATATTTATCGGTTTTAAATTCCCGATTGCCCAGCCCGTTACTTCATTAAGAGAAGGGTGAATAACCATAGAATAATAAATAGGCATAAATGAACCCGCTTCTGGGCACGCTTTTTCTACTTTAGGAAGGTCTTTTTCATCCCTATATTGAGGTAAGGCACAAGTGAATCCTGAATTCATCAAATATACAAATGGTTGCACTAAAATTGCCGCATGAGGTCCAATCACATGTGCTCCTAATATTCTATAGGATTTATCAACGATTAATTTCGCAAATCCATCATCTTCTTGACCAGTTTCAAAACCCATGGCAAATCCTTTTGCTACAGATGAATAATTCTTCATAGCAACATAAATCTCATAACCTTTTTCAATCGCTTCCGCTTGAGTTAGTCCAACATGACCTATTTGTGGGTATGTAAAGATTGCCCATGGAACTGCAGAATAATCTACAGATCGTTTTTGATCCTCTTGACCAAATATATTATTAGTACAAATTTCTGCTTCATAATTTGCTTTATGACGAAATTGATAAAGCCCATTTGCATCACCGATACACCAAATATTCTTTTTATTGGTTTCTAAGTATTGATTGGTTTTTATCCAACCTCTCTCATCTGTTTCAACACCAGTATTTTCAACCTTTAATAGATCTGCATTTGAACGTCGACCTGCAGCAATAAGAATCTCTTCTGCTAAAATTTCCCTTTCTTCACCAGTCTGCATATTTTTTACTAAAACTGCTTTCATTTTCTTCTTCCAATATGCCTTAATTGCTTTTTCATTTAATAAAACAGTCATATACTTTCTGAAGCTTCTTTCTAAAAGTTGACTAATTTCTGGTTCTTCGGTTACCACTAGACGTGGAAGCATCTCTACAACTGTTACCTCAGTACCCATCGCCGAAAAAATATGGGCAAACTCTGCAGCTATTACTCCACCACCAATAATAATAAGACTCTTCCATGGTTTTTCTGGAAATCTCTCTCCAAAGAAGTTTTCATTAGTAATATAGTTCATATCTTCTATTCCTTGAATTGGTGGTATGAATGATCTTGCGCCTGAAGCAATTACATATCGCTCAGCTTTAAAATTTCCTAGATCTTTACCATCTTTGGTATCCCTAACTACCATCTCATATTCACCAGTGAAATCTCCAACACCCTTATACACTGTTAAATTAGGCACAGTAGAAAGTCCTTGGTCAATATCCTTGCTTTCATTGATTTGGGACCACATCCTTTCTGCTATTAAATCCCAGTCAATATTTTCTATGTTGAATTTAACTCCAACTTTTTTGGCATCTTGAGCATCCCGGATTAGATCAGCTGGATGTACCAATACTTTTGAGGGAATACAACCTCTGGTTAAACACGTACCTCCCATTTTAGTATTTTCTACAAGAGCACATTTCATTCCAAATTGAAGTCCAACATTTAAAACATTTAATCCAGCACCACTTCCAATAACTACTAAGTCATAAGTTTCCATAATTTCATTTTTATCTCTATCCCTTTTAAAGTTTATAGTAATATTTTAATGGAACATTATGAAAATAATAAAATTAGAATGTGATAAAGTTGTAAAGAGGAATTTTTCTTTTAAATCTTGTTATTAATTGGAATCAGAATTATAAAATTACTTCCTTGCTTATAATCACCCAGAATCCTATCCTCAACCCAAATATCGCCATGATAAATATCGATAATTTTTTTGACAAGAGATAATCCAAGACCCATTCCTCTACTTCTTTGAATCTTTTGAGTTCCCTTTTCGAATATGCTTTTCTTACGATAATCTGAGATACCAATACCGTTATCTTTGAATTCCATTTTAATGTATTTTTTATCTCCTTTTTCTTCTTTACTAATATCAATAGTGACCTCAATTTTGGATTTATTGTTATGTCTGACAGCGTTGATTAAAATGTTTTCAAATATATCTAATAAAAGATTATTTGCACATACATAATTTCTTTTAGTAGGAGTATTAAGATTTATATCGATATTTCTTGTTTGAAAACTAGATTGTAAAAATTCAATTGCATTTTTCAATACAAGATTAACATCCATTTTTTCTAAAATAATTTCAGAATCGTCAAGTTCAGTTATTTTTCTTACATTTGATATTAATTTTTTTGCTCTATTAACTTGTTCATCTATTATTTCATATAATTCCTTTATAGTTCCCATTTTTTCTGGATTATGTAAATAGAGAGAACAAAGTTCAACTGAGGAACTAATATTTTGTAGGATATTATTAATATCGTGGGCAAAAATATCTCTATAAAGATTAGCTTGGTAATAAGCTTTTCGATATTTTTCTTCTGATTCCTTCAAATTAATAGTTCTTTCTTTAACTCTTTTTTGTAATTCTTTATTTAATTCTTCCAACTCTTGTTCTGTTCTATTACGTTTTAAGGCATTTCCAATAATCTCGGAGGAAACGTTGAGAAGGTTTAAATCCTCTTTTCGCCATTTCTCTGGAGCTCTTATATTATCAAATCCAATAAATCCCGCTAATTCTTCTCCAATCTTTAATGGTAAAAAAATAAGAGATTTAATGTTTTCCCTTAAAAATTCCTCTTTTTCTACTAAAGCTTCAGGGGGTAGATCTTCAACATTTTCGATATTTAAAATCTCGTTATTCTTTAGTTTGTTTATGGACCATTGGAACGGTGCAATTGGAATATTTTGAAGTTCTTTTAATTGGGGTTTGACTCCTTCATCACACCATTCATGTGTATTACTCATCGTAATATTATCTTTATTAAATAAGAATAAATAACTTCGACTTGCTTGGCTTATAATTCCAATATTTTTAAGTGAAGAATTTATTGCTTCATCAATATCTACAGGATTAACAAATTTGGAAGAGATTAATGAAATTGTTGTTTCAAATTCAATCCTTTTTTTCAAATTTTCTTCTGCTTCGATGCATTCTGTTTTTTCTTTAAAAATGATTAATAACCATTTTAAGTCCATTTCTATCTATTAAGGCACATATCTAGTCAACTAATTGTATTTAAATTTATGTGTCAAAAACTTAAAGTGAGCTTTTTTCTTAAAGATTTAAGAAAGTACAATAATTAATTTTGATAAGTTTAAAGGAAAAAAATAGAAAAAAAATTATAAAATGATTAATTTAAAATTTTTCTAATTATAAATTATAATATCATTGAATACAAGTTTGAGGGCGAGGATGTTCATTAATTATCATATTCATTAATTTAGTACAATTATATATTCTAAATAGAATAATCTTATGTAATAATAAACACCGAATAAATTGATGATGATATGGCGAGCAATGTAGGTTTAGGTATAGACAAGAAGAAAAAATCTGTTATAGATGAGGATGAAATTTTTAAATCTTTGAGTCATCAAGTAAGAAGGGATATTATCAAATTTTTAGGAGAAAATCCTTTATCATTTACAGAGATTAAAAAGAATTTAGAACCTATTGATAGCCCAACTCTTTCTTATCATTTAAAAAGCTTGCAGCTATTATTGATTCAAAAAATAAATAAATATGAACTTTCTGAGATTGGAGAAGCTGCATTTAATTTATTGAGTAAAACTGATGAGTCAGTTAGGATTTCAAGATATAAAAGAAGGTTTTTATATGCGTATTATGTCAATGTAATTTGCTGGTTAAGTGCTTCAACTATTATTCCTTTTATAATAGGGGCGGATCTTGGCTTTTGGACGATCACCTATGTAAATATCGTCATTACTATAATTTCTACAATAAATTATATAATAGTTTGGACCTTAAGAAAAAAATATTAATAGTAGTTGATTTTTACTGAACATTTTATAATTTTGGGATAAAATTTTCTCTGAATATGAAAATTGATCGATTATTTCAAGTTATAACTTAGTAAAAAAATTTTTACTAAAACATATTCCACTTTAGTATTAAAATTTCAAGATTGATATTGATCAATTAAAAAAAATAGAGATTAGAATATTGAAATCTATCAATTTTTGGACTCCTATTTTTTTAAAGTATTTTTTTATGTCAATAAAGTAGTTATGTTAAAAATGAAAAACAAGAAATTAATGTGATTTTAAAATTATGAGTGTAAGTAAAGATTCTATCGCAATTGAAATAAAAGATCTTAAAAAGCATTTTAAGGAAGTTAAAGCGGTCGATGGGGTATCTTTAAGCATTAAGAAAGGCGAATTGTTTAGCATTCTTGGCCCTAATGGTGCTGGAAAAACTACATTGGTACGAATGTTAACCACTGTTTTAACTCCTACTGCTGGTGATGCCAATGTCAATGGACATAGTATTTTAACTGGAAAAAATGAGATTGTTAAGAAAATTGGTGTGTGTCCACAGGTTATAACGATTTATGAAGTTTTGAGGGCTGAAGAAAATGTTGAGTTTGTAGCAGCTATGCATGGAATGCCTCGTAAAGAAGCAAAAGAGAAAGCCAAAAAATTGCTGGAAGATTTTGGTATAGCCGGAAGAAAAGACTGGTCTAAACGTTTCTCAGGTGGAATGCAACGACGTTTAAATCTCGCAATGTCTTTGATATTTGAACCAGAGATTTTGTTTCTTGATGAACCTACAGCTGGACTTGACCCCCAAGCAAGGCGTCTTGTATGGGACTATATTCGAGATTTGAAAAATAAGGATATCACAATTATTCTTATGACCCATGACATGGTTGAGGCTGATTCTTTAAGTGATCGTGTTGCAATCATAGACCTTGGTAAGATTATTGCTGAAGGAACTCCAGCTGAATTGAAAGAAAAATATGGGAGTGATAATGCATTAGAAATTTCCTTTCTTGAACAGGAAGATCTTGAAATTGTGAAGAACAATATACAAAACATTTCTTTTGTGGCAAATTGGAGTGAAATTCACAGGAAAGATAAAAAGACATTATTAATCGCTTTTCAAGGTGGATTAAAAAATCTAGTGAAACTTTTACAACATGGACTTATTGATAACATTGATGAGGTTGAAAATATGAAGTTTAGGCAAAACTCACTTGAAGATGTATTTCTAAATTTAACAGGAAGGAGGTTGAGAGATTAAAATGAATATATTAGAAAATAAAGCCATCCAAATAGCTAATAAGAACATTAAAGATAAATTACGCCACTGGCAATATATGGTATTTTCTCTAGGTTTTGCAGTTATGTTTACATTGATGTTCTACTTTTTTCTTGGTCGTGAGGAATTTCAATATAGCTTTCCAGGAATGATAATATATACAACAGCAGCAGGTACAACAAGTGCAGCTATATCGTTTGCCATAGATAAAACATCTGGCATGCTTGAACGATTAGATACAATGCCCACGGGAAGAAAAAATCTATTTTTAGGAGCTCTCTTATCTGAAACTTTTATGATTTCTCTTCAGATTCTCATAATGTTCATACTTGGATATGCTGTGCTCCAAGTCCCATATAAAGGCATTTTAGAATTAATTATTGGATTCTTTATTGCAGTTTTATTCGGTATTTCATCTGTAGGAATCGGTATTATTATCTCTGGAATTGCTAAAACGCCTGAAATAGCTAACGCGATCGCATTATTCTATTACATGCCAATTTTATTTCTTTCAGGAAGTTTATGGCCATTTGAAAGCCCTATTGTTTTTTTCACTCCTCCTTTCTGGGCTAAGCAGATATTTCTTCAAATAACTGTAGTGGGAGATGGATTACTTGATCCTTTATATAACGGTTCATTAATAGGTACAACCTCTCAACCAACACTAATTCCAATATGGGGTGGGCTTCTTATTGTTATTGCATTTACACTTGCGTTTATAGCTATTGGTATCATAATATTCCAAAAGAAAACTAAATTCTGATTAATATTTTTATTATTTTTTTTATTATTAGCAGGTTTAGATCTCGCCAGTTCTAATCATAAACCAATTGACTATATTTGTTTTAGGAATAATAATTTCTTCTAGTATTGTAAAATCAAAATGTTCATAAAAAGAGACATTTCTCTCTAAATTAGTCTCCAACCAAATTGGCAAATTTTCTTTATCTATACGCCTTAACATTGGTTTTAGGAGCATACTCGCAAAACCTCTTCCTTGGTACTTAGGATCTACACCAATTGATTCTAAATACCAATAGGGACCTTTCATATAGATATTTCTTATAGATTGGTTAACATCTTGAAAAAACATAATTCTTTTTGTAGTTTTTAATCCAAATTTGAATGGCAATTTGAATCCTCCTTTTTTAATATATTTCCAATAAGAGATGTTAACGTGTTTGGGAGGTCGCCATACAGCAATTCCCTCTAAATCTTCAGATGTTCCATATGCTTCACCATATTTTATTCCAATGCGAAGTGGGAGCTCCCAAAAATGATGAAGTTTTGCTAATCTTTTATTTGCGTCAGGAATTTGCCAACGAAGTACGGGATCATTTTGAAAAGCTTTTGATAACACCAAACTAGCTGGTTTAATATGCTTTTCCGAAAGTCTGATTAATTCATTCAATCCTGACATTATTTTCTAACGTATTGAATCTAACTTTATAACTGATAAATGTATTTCTTAGATTAAAATTTTTAATATTATCTATTGGAGAAAATGCGATTTTTTAATCATAAAAAATACGAAATTAAAAATTCATAGATTAATTTTCATTATTAACTATTTTAAGGGTCTTTTTGACATTGTATGTAGGCAAGTTTAACTATGAAGTAAAAAACATTGAAGGCGTCTTTCAAATTAAAATCGACGTTCCTTTCGCAGTAAAATTTGTATGTCTTTATCTCTTTGAGCTCGATGGGTTAAATATCCTAATCGATACTGGTTTAAATATAGGAACGTGGAAAAATCAATTATTTTCAGCGCTTAGAGACATAAATTTTTCCATTCAAGATATCGATTATTGCATCATTACCCATATGCACACAGATCACATAGGTAACTGCCTTAACCTCAAGCAAAAGAATCCCGAACTCATGCTCTTAATGCATGATATAACTCATGAATTATTGAAATGGGAAACTAATGATGAGAATCTAAAAGAATTAAAGCAAGAAGCCAGAGAGATAGCAAACCAATTGAAAAAATATGGAATGAGTGAAGAACAAGGAAATAGAATTATTCAGTTTTTTACGTATTGGCCCAGATTCTTACAGTATCAAAAACCGGATATTATTGTACACGATGGAGATACAGTATTGGATAGATTAGAAATTATATGGACTCCAGGACATAGTTTTGGTCATATTTGTATTTATGATAAAAAGAAAAAGTATCTCTTTTCAGGAGACCATATTTTAAGTCGGATTACACCTCACATAGGAAATTTCGTGGTTCCTGAATATTTGGCAGAAGAGTATAAAGATTACGATTTTAATAATATTTTAAAACATTATTTAGCCTCATTAGATAAAATTGATAAGCTAAATCCCAAGATCATTTTCCCTGCTCATCAAGAAATAATTTATAATCCTCATGAGCGGATTTTGCAAATTAAAGAACATCATAAAAATCGATTAGCTGAGATTTCAAGTCTAATTAAAGATAACCCTTTAACTGCATATAGAATTTCTCAGATTCACTTTGGAGAAGATTTGGATGAAATAAATTCCTATATGGCATTAAGTGAAGTGTTAGGACATCTTTTATATCTTGAAGCTCAAGAAAAAGTAAAAACCATTGAAAAAAATGGAAAACTTCTATACTATTGTTAAATATTCTAAAAAATTCTATTCATTAATAATAACTATTGACCATAAATATGTTTACCTGGATTAATCTTATCGTGTTATTTATCTCAACTGCATTAATGGCGTTTTATTATATTAAAAGTGTAAGTCCAGCAAAATTAGAACAAAAAATAGGTGAGATTGCGTATAAGACATGTGGTAACTATCGAATTATTGCGAGTGTGTTTGAAGTAATTGTTGTTTTTAATTATATAATTTACTTTTATCTCCCTCTCCCCATTCTTATTCCTCAATTCTTTATCTGGGATTATTGGATCTCTGTTATTCTTAGTATTGTCATTTTAATTCCTAGTGTATATATTATGTTAAAAGGAGTTAAAGATGCAGGAAGAGAAGCTCTTTTTCCAGATAAAGGACATACTCTCTATGGAGGGATATATGAAAAGATACGACATCCTCAAGCATTAGGGGAAGTTTTCATTTGGTGGGTGGTTGCATTACTGTTAAATTCTCCATTTCTTTTTCTTTATTCAATTGTTTGGTTTCCATTATTTTATTGGTTTTGTAAAGCAGAAGAAAAAGATCTGATTATAAGATATGGAAAACCCTATATTGATTATAAAAATCGAGTAGGTATGTTTTTTCCAAAAAAGAGAAAATTAAATGAAAAATAATATCCAAAAATAACTATTTAACTTTTTTTTTATTTAGGCGATAATTCCTGATTTTAAATTCTGTGAAACACCACAATACTCCTATTAAAACACAGATTATTATAGCTATAATATCATATAAAATGCAAAACCCAGGATCAGTAGCGCCGACCATACATTGAGCATTCCCCAAAAATGCTTTCATTAATCCAAAATAGAAAATCTGAGATAAAAGAATATGATATGATGACTTTCCAATCCAAGAAATCCCTTTTGCTAATTTATTCTGATTTTTTTTTGGAATTACTTTTAAAATAATTAAAAGAATAAATGCCACATAGGTATAAAAAATAATATTATAATCTCCACGTATAAAATCTATTTGATATAAATCTCTGTCAATTTGAAAAAGAATGATATAATAAGCACATAGTGGAAAGAGAACCCACATAAAAATATTGCGAACATTAAAGATACTAGGATTTCTTGAAAACCACATACCTAATCCTATACCTCCTAAATACATCGTAATGCTTATATAGAAGAGCGAAATATTTCGCCATTCTTCTAAATCTTCTACTGTAGGTCCCATAAAAAAAAATAGTGATATATGAGTAGCAAAATTAATAATAAAGCAAACAACTAGTGTTATTAGAGCTTTTGAAGTACTGCTTGAAAATCCCTTATATATTAAAGGCATAAATAGTATAGTTTGAAAAAGTAAAGGAATAAACCAAATTCCGGGACCCCAGAAAGGTGAGATTCCCAAAAATAAGAATCTTTCATCCATGAAAGGATATAATTGATTGGATATTGTTGTTTCAAAGTTTCCATAAATCATCAAACCTACTATTATTGAAATGGTATAGAAAAGTAAATAAGGAAAAACATACCTCCATAATTTTTTCTTAAAATATTTCCATGAATAGAGTTTTTTTAGAGAAGTTTCTCCTGTTCGTTTAAATGAAAGCCCCATATTAAATCCTAATATGACCACGAAAAATGGAATAGAGAGTCTTTGCCATAGGAATACAGCCATATAATTCTTTATATCCCAAGGAAGGGCATGTTCAGAAATAACAAAAATTATTATGAAGGCTTTTACAAGATCTATTTGAAAATAATAATTATCATTAGATTTACGTTCTTGCTCCTTTTTGCCATTTTTTTTGTTTCTCGTCATGAATTTTAACAAAAAACATGTTGACTATATTGTATGTTAATTCAATCTTATTATTTAAAAAGATAATACAGATAGTATTAGAAAAATTTGAAAAAAAGGAGAATAAATACAAATTAAATTTTTTCAATCCCAAATGGAACTTGTTCTATTAAAATATCCTTTAATCTTGGCCCAACTGGGCGACCTTTCTTATGAATAGCTCTTCCTACAACTGCTTCTGCTGCTTCTAGAACCATTTCTGATAGAGTTGGATGACTATGGACTGTATCTGTAATGTCTTCGATTGATAACCCATGCTGCATTGCAAGTGTTATCTCAGCAATCAATTCTGATGCGCCCTCACCAATACAAGACGCACCTACAATCTGAAGTGTGTGTTTATCTGCTAAAATCATTAGGAGTCCCTCTTCTCCCATACATTTTGCCTTTCCTAAACTACCATAAGGAAATTGTCCAACTAATACATCTATTCCTAATTCTTTTGCCTGCTTTCTTTTAAGTCCAACAGAACCAATATTAGGACTAGTAAATATTGTTGAAGGAATAACTCTATAATTTATTCTTTTTGGTTTTACTTGAAATTTTCTAAGACTGGATAAAGCATTTGCAACAGCTATATCGCCCTCATAACTTGCCACATGAGCAAGCATAATCCCTCCGGTCACATCACCAATTGCATATATTCCATTAACAGCGGTTTCCAAGGTGCTCGGATCAACTTCAATTGCACCTCTTCTTGTATTAACTCCCAACTCTTCTAATCCTAAATTCTTCGAGACTTTATTTCTACCAATTGATATTAGGCATAAATCTGCCTCAAAAGTAGATTTCTCTGCGTTTTCAATTTGATCTATTGGAACTGAAGCAGAACAAGTTGTAGCTTTCACACTTGAACCTAAATTTTCAACAGATAATACATTTTGGGAAGTAAATATCTTAACGTCCATTGAATCAAATTTCTTTTCCAATTGCTTTATAATTAATGGTTCTTCTGTAGCAATTGGTGAAGGAAGATACTCTAAGAGAGTTACCTCACTGCCGAAATTCGCAAAAATATCAGCAAACTCACATCCAATCACACCAGCACCAATAATTAATAAATGCTTTGGAATAGTCTTAAAATTAGGATCTAAGATATCGTCACTAGTCAATATTTTCTCATGATCTACATTAAAATTA
>JBHLMQ010000100.1:0-3138 GCA_048938005.1 Promethearchaeota archaeon
TTTTCTAATCTAGGTATTAAAGCTTTTAAAACTTCTGGATTAGAGAAAGGATTTTTAACGCATTTACATTCAGACCACACGTTGGGATATCCAGATCTTATAATAACGCCATGGGTGATGGGACGATCTAATCCACTTGAGGTTTATGGTCCTCAAGGGACCCAAGAAATGACAGATTACCTTCTTAAGGCCTATGAGTGTGATATTAAAGAAAGATTAGATGGATTAGAACCTGCAAATGATAATGGATATCAAGTTCGAGTTAAAGAAATAAAATCTGGAATCATCTATGAAGATGATCACATAAATGTAGAAGCGTTTCCTGTTAATCATGGCAGTTTAACTTCACTTGGTTTTAAATTCATTACATCAGACAAAACAATTATCATTTCGGGCGATACTGCTCCTTTTGATGAGTGTGTTGATTATTATAAAGGTTGTGATATTTTGGTTCACGAAGTTTATTCTTTAAAAATGTTTGAAAAATTACCTGTTGAATGGAGGACATATCATTCTAGTGTACATACATCCTCCTACGAACTTGCTGAGATAGCTTCTAATGTAAAGCCTGGTTTATTAATTCTTTATCACCAACTTTTTTGGGGTGCTAGTGAAGAGGATCTTTTGACTGAAGTTAAGAAAAAATATGATGGAAAGGTTGTTTCTGGAAAGGATCTTCAAATATATTAAAGTATTATCTATAGACACTCCTCTTTTCATTATAAACCCTTAAATAACATTAAATCTTTTAAACGCATGTATAGCCCCAATTGTAGCATTAACTGAATGTTTTTCTCCTTCACTAGTCTCAGGTTGCCAACTTCCATCTCTTCTCTGTTTTTGTTTTAAATCAGTTAGGCAACGATCAACTAAGGGATGTTCGCTTGATAAGCCAGCATCTTTTAGACATCGTAATAACCAGGCCAAGTAAGAACCTTCCCTATCGGGAGAATAATTGGATTCGACAACAGAAATAGCTTTTTGAAATGATTCTGGATCAGGACCAGGATAAAACGCTAGCATAGGGAGGGCAATCCATGTGGCTCTCAAATATCCGGTTAATTTTCCATTTTCATCGCAATTAGCCATCAAAAAATCTGTAGGACAATAGGTTCCTTCAGCTTCAGCATATCCAAAGCGGATTAGGATATGAGCACAATAAGCCGTTAACCAGACCCGAGTTTCGATTCTTCCCGGTATCATCCATTCAGGTGGGTTGAATTTTTGGATTTCGTCAACCTCATCCCAACCTCCATCTTTTTGTTGCCTCTTTAGTAAAAATCTGCAAGCAGGATCTACAATTGGTCCGTGGTATAATTTTAAATCATCAAACCAAAACAAAACATATATAGTATCACATATACTACTAATTTCTTTTATCCAATAGCAAAAACCACCATCAGATCTCTGAAAAGTAGCTAATTGTCTAAGAACTTCTTTTTGAACTGGTTTGTCCCAAAGAATCTTATCTAAACGTGCTTTTTCAATTTCATTACCTTTAGAATAGACAAATTTAATAGCTTTTTTAATATCCATTTTTTGATTTAAATATCCTATTCTATCCAATAATAGACTTTTAAAGCATTATTTACCTTAAATTATTCAATTAATAATTGGACAATATTGAGAAAATTAGCCAATATTTAAATTGATAGATTTTCTAGTGTTCTGTTAAGGTATAATTTAAATAATAATAATTGTAAAATATTATTAAAATAGGAATTCAATTTTGTGAAGGTTTATGAAAAAGAAAAAAGCAATTGCGATTATTGCTGCTTTAGTTATTGTTGCAGGAGTAACTACTACATTATTGGTGTTATTTTTATTTCCCGGTCCAGAGGTATATATAGGTCAAAGAAAAGCTTTAATTTGTTGTAGTGCTAATGACTTTTTTGGTTCAGAACCTGAAGAACCGTTTAATGATGGAAATGACTCTAATTTTGACACAGGTAAAGGGAATTGGACATATTCTGGTCCGTTTGGGAGTATAGGAGAGTGGTCCGGAGTTATGGGTAATCCACTGGGATCTTTATTTATTACGCCGCCAAGTCCAGATGCCATTAATGCAAATTTTTCATTGAATTGGGAAGAGAGTAAATATATCTTACACGAATATGCTTATTACAATATGACTGCTGAAGTTTTTATTGCTAATCCAGAGCCAATAAATGGTAGTGGTATTAGAATTGGATTACAGTGGCTAGATTCTGGGGATCAAGTTGTAAGAACAGATTGGTCTAATTATTTTAATTCTACTTTAAATCAGTGGTTTACTTTAAGTGTTTCAGGTGTATGCAACAATGAAACTAATAATGAAATAACTGATTTAAGACTGTTTTTGACAGTTAATGGTTCTTATTTTAGCATTAATCCTTTAGAGGGAATTATATATTTTGATAACATTGAAATATATAAATGGGTTTTAGTGGATTTAGACAATCCTACTGGCACTACACCTCCGCCTCCAGGCATAAATTCAGATGGATTTCCTGCTCAAGCATTACAAGTATATTGGATATTAAAAAATCATGACTATACAGATGAAAATATCTTTTTGATGTTATATTATAAAGATGATACTGATGGAATCATTGATATAAGTTCACGTGATAAATATGCTAATGACTTAATTCATGATGGACAACCCGCGGTAATAGATGTAGCGAATGATGATGTTAATTCAACTAGATTCAAGCAAGAATTAAATGTTTCCTACACAGGTTCTTTTGCTTCAAAAATACATCCAGAAGATTATTTGATAATTTTCATGTGTGATCATGGCTCGAATAAAGTACTCGCAGATGGAAATGCTACATTCCACTTCGAAGCAGACAATTTTTGGATAACTGAATTTGAATTTTATGATTTAGTGAAAGCGATAGAATGTCAAAGAATGATGATAAATGTTGATTGTTGCTTTAGTGGTAATTTTTTAAATGCGGATGCTAATATTGGTCAGAGCTGGTATGATATTGATAATTGTATCATGGTTAGCGCTTCTTCGAATATGCTTGCGTGGTATTATATAAACAATATGAATCCTGATGGATTTGCTGGTTCATGGTTCTTTCATATGTTTTGGGACGCTTTAAACCGTACAGATACTATCGATGGTGCTTTTAATCATGCTTTTTACTG
>JBHLMQ010000020.1:0-49955 GCA_048938005.1 Promethearchaeota archaeon
TATCCTGATTATATTGTTGCTCAATGTTATGATGATACTCATAGATTGAAGTTAAACGATAAAGTTATTAATCTTCAAAAGCCATTATCTATGGAATTAGGCCCCGGATTATTAGCAAATGTTTTTGATGGGATCCAACGTCCCTTAGTAACAATTTTTCAACATTTCAAAGAGGGGCAATTAGAAAGAGGAATTGAATTTTCACCACTATCAAGGACAAAAAAATGGCATTTTATTCCATTAAGAAAATCAGGGGAAGATATGATAAGTGGAGATATTATTGGAACTGTTCAAGAAACAAAAATTATTAAACACAAGATAATGGTACCACCAGGGGATTCTGGAAGATTATCTTTTATCGTAGAAGAGGGAGATTACTCCATCACTGATGAAATTTATTGTTTAAAAAGAAATGGTACAGAAAATTCTTTTACTTTGATGCAAAAATGGCCAATCAATAAAAGAAGGCCATTCTCAAAAAAAATTAAGCCTTATGAACCTTTAATAACGGGAACGCGCATAATAGATTTGCTTTTCCCTATTGCAAAAGGAGGCACATTTGGAGTACCTGGAGGATTTGGAACCGGAAAAACAGTTATATTGCAAACCATAGCTAAATATTGTAATGCTGATGTAATTGTATTCATAGGTTGTGGTGAACCTGGGAATGAAATTGCTAATATTTTAAAGCAATTTGCAGAAATTCATGACTTTAAAAGTGGAATTCCATTGAGCGAACACATAATTGTGATTGCAAATACATCAAATATGCCTGTTTCTGCTCGAGAGGCTAGTTTATTTTCGGGAGTTACTATCGCTGAGTATTATCGAGATATGGGATATGATGTTGCTGTTATTGCTGATAGTATTTCAAGATGGGCAGAATCTCTTAGAGAAATATCGGGATTATTAGAAGAAATGCCTGCAGAAGAAGGATATCCAGCATATTTATCAACAAAACTCTCAAGTTTTTATGAACGAGCCGGTGTTTTTGAAACCTTGGGTCGGGATTATTTAGAGAGACCAACTAGGGGTTCTTTAACAATTATTGGATCAATCTCACCTCCAGCAGGAGATTTCAGTGAACCAGTTACAACAGCTACTAAACGTATAGTTCAAGGATTATTAGCATTAGATAGTAGTTTATCATATCTAAAGCATTATCCTGCAATTGATTGGTTAAAATCGTATTCTAATTACCCTGATTATATCTCAGATTGGTGGATTAAAAATGATATTACTTGGGCAGAGATTGATTTTAATTGGTTAGAATGTCGAAGACAGGTAGATGAGATATTATCTAACGAAAATAATTTAAAATTTATAATGCAATTAATTGGAAAGCAAAATTTAGCGGATGATCAAAAACTTGAACTTTTTATTGCGAAAATAATTCGGAATAGCTTTTTAATCCAGAATGCTTTTGAAGAAATCGACAATTTTACTGATCATAAAAAGTTATTGGGATTAATTAAGATAATTCTTCTATTATACAATGAGGGAAAAGTTCGATTAAAACAGAATTTTAAGTATAACGAAAGTAAAGAAGATGAAGTCTTAAATAGTTTTATAGAAGTCACCCATACCATACCAAATGAAGATTTTAACCAGATTAATAATTTTAAAGACACAATACTTCGTGAAACTCTAAATAAAATCTTTTTTGATCAAACCAAATAGTGAATAAAATAACAAGTTACTTTGGCTTAGGATCCTAAGTTAGCATATTTAAAACATCACTCTGCCATTAATTGACCAACCCAACAAGACTTTCCAACAAATTGAAGAAATAAAAAAAAGATTACGAATACTAGCTTTATAATTCATTAAGTAATATTATATTCTTATGGCTTAAACCATTCAAAAAAATAATAGCTGCATGTAAGGGGATTTGCAATAACGAACTTTTTTCTCACAGATGTCGCTAATCTCCCCGCGCGAACCATATCAATAGCAGTAATTTCAGAATCATGTGGTAAAACATGAACCATAAAAAGTGAATGCTCTAGTCCTGGTCCTTTTTTGTAAACTACGAAATCTGCCCCAAATTTAAGGCCTGGTCTCGGAATATATCCTCTTTCTCTTAAATCTTTATATATTATATATTTTTCTTCAAACTTATGATGAATTTTCTTTGCAATCTCATGAAATTTCTTAGGATTTATGTTCTTGTTCTCTTTGACATCAAAAATAGTAATTTCATCCCTCTCCAATAAGTAATAAGCTTCTATTAAAGATAATTCGCTTGGTTTGGAAAAATACTCTAATCTCGGCTTATTAATTCCAAGGGGGGAACCAAAAAATCCTTTCTTCACATATAAATATGAGGCATACAACGGATTAAAAACTATAACTCTTGAATTGATAAATTTCGTTGGAATTTTATCCGGTACTTCGATATCGTCAAGAGAGATTTGCTTGTCATTCACTTGATTCATCATTAAACACTTATTAAAAATAACTTAATAAATCTTTCAATTTTACAGTGATTAGATGAAATTATATAATTTTCAATATTAATAATTTTAATCATATAACTAAAAAATACTTGTGTAAAAAAATGGTCATTAGAAGAGCTGCTGTGGCTGGTAGCTTTTATCCACGCTATAAACCAGATTTACTCAAGATATTAAAAGAATCTTTTACTAATAATGAGTTCGGTCCTGGCGAAGAACCAAAAACATTAAACCAAGAACAAAGATCAATAATTGGAGGTGTGTCTCCTCACGCAGGATATGTTTATTCTGGTTGCGCCGCAGCATTTACATTTTTGAATTTATTTAAAGAAAAAATACCCGATACTGTTATAGTGTTAGGTACCGATCACATTGGTTATGGAAAAGTAGCCTTAATGAATGAGGGAGAATGGGAAACTCCTCTTGGAAATATAAGTATTGACGAGGAATTATCTAAAAAAATATTAGATAACAGCGATACAATTGTAAATGATGAATCTGCATTTATGGGTTTTCCTTTTGGTAGAGAACATAATATCGAAGTCCAATTACCATTTATTAAATACTGCGCCCAAGAAAAAGATGTTAAATTTATACCAATAAAAATCTCTAATAAAGATTTTAATATAATGAGTAAATTATCAAGCGATATTGCAAAATCTATTGAATCATATGATAAAGATGTGGTTATAGTTGCCTCTTCCGATATGACACATAAAGAGGTGTATGATTCCAAACAATTAGAAAAGTTTAAAGAAAGAGATCGACAAGTAATTGATGCTTTTGTTGCGTTGAATCCTGAAAAAACACTTGAAGCCGCTTCAAAAACAACTGTATGTGGCCCTCAAACTATAACTTCTTTAATCATGATATCTAATAATTTAAATGCGAATAAAGGGAAATTATTAAAATATTATACAAGTTCTGAAAAAACTGGAAGTATTAGTGGATATTGTGTAGGATATTTTTCAGGAGTATTAATGATATAAATCAAGTTAAATATACAAAATTAGGATAGAAAAAAAGTTTTGAAGTAAAATGCCTGAAGATAATGAAAAAGTTGAGGATTTCATTAGTTTATGGAGAAAAAAGATGGAATCTGATCTTACAAGACCAAGTGCCATTGGAGATACTTTAAAAAGAATTCAAGAGGTAGAAAAAGAGAACGAAGAATTGAGAAATAAAATTAAAGAGAATATAGAATTGTTTAGTAAAACAGAAGAAATCGTCAAGAAAACTATTGAAGAAAATGAGAGATTAAAAGAACAATTAGAACAAGCTGGAATGGCTAGTGGGGTTGTCAGAGATGTTCAACAAGAAAATATGGAGCTTAATAGTAAGATCTTAAGTTTAGAAAAAAGTTTAACTGAGAAAGAATTAGAAATAAGAGCAAGAGATAATGAAATAACTGATTTGAAAACAAAATTAGATATCGCTTCAAGAAATCAACAATCATTAGAAAAAACTGTATCCGAAACAGATATTACTGTTACAACAGCATTGATAGATAATTTAAAATCTGAATTATCTAAAAAAAAGACTCAAATAGATGAATTAGAAAATAGGATTAATACTTTAATTGAGGAAAATGAAGCTTTAAATCAACAATTAGTAGAAAAGATGAAAAAACTACCAATAGATTATGTTGTACCTGTGGAACAACCAAAATCATCAGTGATAAGACCTCAGCCAATAAAAACCTCGTCAGAAACACTGGAAATATTATGTCAAGATCTTCAATCTGATTTAAACAAGTATAAACGAATCGTGGAAAAGTTGAATAAAGAAAAATCTGAACTCCAGCAAGCTGTTGAAAAGGGTGGTTTCAAATTAGAACCAGAGGAGATAAAAGAGCTTAGAAGAGAAAATGAAGAACTTAAAATTGAATTATCAAAAATACAAGAATCTCTCAAAGTGAAAACAGAGGAAGCTATACCTACTACTAAAGTTAACGATTCAGAAAAAAAAATAATTGATCTTCAGGAACAATTAAAAGAAAAAGACCGTTTGATAATAGAATTAGAAGCTTTACAAGAAACTCAACCTATAGTTCATGAAGGTCCAATGTCAGGTTTAATAGAAGATTTGCAGAATAGGATAAATAAGTTAAAAATAACAATTGAGGAAAAGAATAAAATTATTGAAAAACTTAAATCATCCTAAATGATTAATCAAAATAAAAATCACACCTCCATAATTTTTGCAGGTCACTTTGCCGTTGATCATATAATACGGTTTAAGCGTATAAACAAGCCCAGTTTAGGAGGAAGTGTATCATTCTGCTCATTAGCCTTGAGAAAATATACTAGAAATGCTAAAATAAGCATAATTTCTCATATAGGTACGATAAATTTCAATAACTCTTTATTAAATAAAATTAGGAATAAAAATATTAATTTAAGCGGAATCAAATACTCTCAAATAAAAAATACTAATTTTGTTTTGGATTACTTTGATCATGCAAGGATTTTAACTTTAAAATCAAGAAGTCCCAATCTTAATTCTAATGATATTCCATCAGAATATCTTAAGGATCCTCCAGATATTTTTGTGTTTGTACCATTATGTAATGAAATTTCACTTGATTATGTATCTCAAATTTTAAAAAAATTCCCTGATGCTTATATTGGAGTAGATTTACAGGGTTTTATTAGAAAAATTGATGATAAAGGCAATGTCGTATATGTTTATGATAACGAAATAATCGCTAATATGAAAAGAATTATTGAATTAATTGGAGATAGGTTGATATTGAAAGGATCAGAGGAAGAAATGAAACTACTTGCCGGCGAATGTAATGAGTTTGAAGAAGTCATGATTCACTGTGGTAAATATGATAATAACGGAATTTTCATTATGACTTTAGGAGAAAAAGGCTCCATGCTCACTAAAAAAGGAAAAAAAATCTTAAAGATCCCAGCATTTAAAGCTAAAAAGGTTATTGATGAAACTGGTGCAGGCGACGTATATTTTTCGATATTTCTTTATGAATTTATTCGTTCTGATAAATCATGGAAAGCAATTGAAAATGCTGCTTATTTGGCATCTGCTGCAGCTTCTTTTTTAGTTGAAAAAAAAGGTTCAGCTGGTTTTAAAACAAAAAAACGAGTGTTAAAAAGAGTAATAAGCGCTAAATACATAAATTAATCAGAATTGACTTAATACTATGCATATTAATAGTCATTTAGCAGTTGGAGTAATTTTTACATCATTATTACATCATTTTCTTAACTTCACATTGTTAGAATTTATACTTATTGTTTGTTTTTCATTTATTTGTGATTTCGATGTATTTTTTTCAAAATATGCTAAAGATAACAATCATAGACTATTAATTAGCCACTCAATAATTCCAAGTATAATAATTATTATCATTGGATATATTTTAAATTGGCCAGCATTAGTTATAGGTGGTTTTAGTTATGCTATTCATATAATTATTGACACAATTGATTGGGGTACAAATTTCTTTTATTTTCAAAAGAAACAAATCGGTTTTAAATTATTAATTTCAAAAGAGGAGATTGAAAATTTGCCTAAATATCTGGCTAAATACAAAAATCCTGCTGCATTTTTTGACGAAAAATATTATAATAATAAGATATGCTTGGCGATAGAAATAATTCTATTTATATTAATGGTTTTGTTTATTACAATATACGCCTTACAATTTACATTTTTAATTCTACTATATTTTCTTGGCTTGTACTTTCATTTACATCGTCATTTTTCTCTAAAAAAAATTGAACAAAATAACATAAATTCTAACTTTTAATTAATAGGTAAAATATTTTTGTAAAACACTAAATTAGTTAATTTAAAATAAATGTAAATTATAATTTTAAATTTGATTTGAATGGATGAAAGTGAAATAAGGGTTTTCGAATGTGATTTAAATGAAAGTAATTTATTCAGTTGTATTCTCAATGAATTAGATGAAAAAGATCTTAACACATTATCCACTGATGTTTCAATAATACACGATAAATCATATATCAATTGTATAAACGCTAGTTTAGTAACTTGCTTGAGAAATAATAGAGAGGAATTAGATTTTCCTCGAGTAGAATTACAAATTACAAGAAATGAAAGTGGAGATTGGATAATTAAACAAATTAATATTGTTGTTGAGAAACAATTTGATGATGACCTAATATTCGAGAGAATAAATCAATGTCTGAAATTCCTTAAGAAAGGGTGTAATATCGATGATTCTATCCAATTATCAGTGATTCATTCAGAAATTAAGGAAGATCTAAAATATTATAAAATTAAGCTACTTGAAACAAATCGATTACTTCAAGAAATTAGAGATGACAAATCAAAAAAAGAAAATTTATTCTCAATTTTTAGAAAAATAGCTTCTAAAAAATAATTATCAATAATCATATTTAATAGGGTGATTATAATTTCAGATGAAATAAAAACTAAAGTTGGTTTAAAATTAGATGACACCGAATCTCAAATGATCTTTAAATGCGATTTAGGTAATATGAAGGTTAAAGATTGTTATATTGATGAGGAACATCCCGAAGAAGTTGATATGTTAGGACCAAATCCCTCAAGGTTACTTGCTTTGGGTGTTTTAGGGTGTTTAAGTGCAAGTTTTATTTTCTGTTTAAAAAAAAGAAATTTTAATCTAGATGATTTAAAAAGTGAAGCAGAAGTTACTATTGCTAGAAATGAAAAGGGATTTTTGAGAATTAAAAAAATTGATGTCAATATTAATCCAAAAATACAGAATCCCGATACCCTTAAAAGAGCAAAACAGTGTTTAAAAACAGTGAAAGAGGGAGTAAGCTTTTTTGAACAATATTGTATAGTAACCCAATCTGTAAGATCCGGAATTGAAGTAAATGTTAATCTCAATATTTAATTCAATAATTTTATTTTTTTTTTAAATAATGGTGATTTTACTTGTTAAATGAATCAAAATCTGAAGTTGGTATAAAATTAGAAGAAGAAATGATATTTAGATGTGATCTTGGACAAATAAAAATGAATGACTTATTTATTGATGAACAAAATAAAAGAACAATTGAAAAAGTTGGCCCAAATCCTTCAAAATTGTTAGCCTTGTCTGTTTTAGGTTGCTTAGCTGCAAGTTTTATATTTTGTTTGCAAAAGAAAGAGTTTTCATTATCCGATTTAGAAGGAAAAGCAGTTATTATTAGTAAGAGAAATGAGAAAGGATTTTGGAGGCTAAAAAAAATTAATATAAAATTAAATCCAAAGATTAATAATCCCAAAATGCGTGAAAGAGCAGATCAATGTAAAAAATTCTTCGAACAGTTTTGTGTAATCTCAGAATCTCTAAGAAATGGGATTGAAATTAACGTTAATCTTGAA
This sequence comes from Promethearchaeota archaeon, assembly GCA_048938005.1. GTDB lineage: Archaea > Asgardarchaeota > Lokiarchaeia > Sigyniarchaeales > SOKP01 > Loki-b32. The sequence goes on from JBHLMQ010000020.1 coordinate 7,806, forward strand.
TATTGATTCTTTCTCGAAATTAGTCTTTTATACCATCTTCAGTAATAGAAAATATTGCATCACTCTCAGGAATATGTGGTGCATCTACAACTTTAGCAATTCTCTGCTCTCCTTTTCCTTTTCTCAAGAAAATTCTAATTGTGGCACCATGCGCAACAACATGTCCGCCTGTATGTATTAAAGGATTACCGTAAAACACATCTGGTCTAGCAGAAACTTGATTTGTAAAAACAACTGCTAATTCATCATACGTTTCAGTTAATCTTAATAAGTCATGGATATGTGAATTAATAATTTGTTGGCGCTCTGCTAAAGTCCCTCTTCCGATATATTCACTGCGAAAGTGCCCTATAAGGGAATCTACTATAATTAATTTAATGTTTTTTTCTCTTATTATTTTTGGAGCTTCTTTTACTAATAAGATTTGATGATTACTGTTGTAAGCTCTGCCAACAGTTATATTTTTTAATACTAAATTCTGATCCAAATCTTTTGCAACAGCCATCTGTATTAATCTTTCAGGTCTAAAAGTTCCTTCAGCATCAATATATAAAGCTCTACCTTCAAGTCCCCCTGTTTCATAAGATAATTGTACATTAACACACAACTGATGAGCTAATTGTGTTTTTCCAGTTCGATATTCTCCAAAAATTTCTGTAACTGCACCTGGTTCAATTCCACCGATTAATAAATCATCTAAATTGTTACTACCCGTAGTTAATTTGTTTAAAGTTTTTCTTTTTTCCCAAATTTTATCTGCAGACTTGAATCCCATCTTTTCGATATCCTGGGCAACCTTAATTATTTTTTCAGCTGTTTTTTCACCTATACCCGCTTCATCCATTAATTTTTTTAATGGATACATAGCAAGTGTTCTAATAGATAAAATTCCTGCATCTGTCAATTTTTTTATAGTTGCATCACCAACACCAGGCAAATCTTTCAAACTATACGAAGATTCTTCTTTAGTATCTTCTTTACCGTTTGTATCATCAGACTGATCTTTTTTTTTTGCCATCGTATTATATCAAATATAATTTTACTATGAATTCCTTCTAAATTTAATACTTTATCATGAAATAAATATAAAAATAATAATAAAAAGTTAATAGAAGAATAAAAAAATTTAAATTATTTTATTGTGTCTCTTTTCCACTTCGAGTTATTAAAAGCAAAATTATAAATAAAATTACTGAAAACAGAAATGTTAACACAGCCATTGCTTCAGGAATCCATATATAACTTAAATACAGAAAGGGAATAATGAAAATAACGACAAATAGAATAACAATAGGCAATGGGATCTCCTCATCTTTAATATCTAGAATTAAGGGAACTACAACCAAAGATATTAAGATCGTAGCAAGAATTTTGAAGCCTAAAGCAATTGATGCTTCTGCTAAATGGATATCAGGCAACCAGAAAAACCAAAATTGTTTTACAGGGCTTACACGTAAAGCAGTAATAGTCTCTGGGAGAATTGCGCTAATAATCAATTGTATTAAAACTCCCAGAGCCAGGTATAATAATATTTCATTTATTTCTTTTTCTTTTTTGCGATAAACACTAATCGTATCGCGCAAAATTGTAGCAATCCATAATAAGAAAAGAATTATATACGTAAAAACCGGATCCCCTCCCATGCCCCAATAATAATTAACTGGTACCACTGCAACAATATAAGCTAAATAGCCGTACTTCTCATTCCGACCGAATAAATCAAACACTAAAAAAATCGCAAAAATAATGAATAAAGTTATCAAAATTATTATTGAAGTAATATCAAAAGCCATGATTAAATCAACTTTTTTTATGGTGCTAAAGTTATTTTTATATTATTATATTATTAATTCTATTTATTTTAAACTTTAATTACATATTAGACAGAAAATATATTATTAGAGGCTAGATATTATTTTTTCTAATTCAAGAATCATTTCTTGAGCTTTTTCCTTTTCTTCTGATTCAGCAGACAGGATTATAGCATTTCTATATAATGCTACTTTAATGGTTGTATACGTGTCGTCATTGATTATCTTCAATTCATTTATGATATCGTGATATTTATACCCATTCTCATCCGCAACTTCTCTTAATCGATTATGTATATTATCAATCAATTCTGGTGAAACTGGTATTGTTTTATTAATTTTTATTCCTTTAGGAAATCCTCTAGTTAATGAGCTAAGTAAATCATTTTGACTAGTCATTATTTCTAATATTTTCAATAAAATGAAATTTCCATCGCTAAAAGGAGCATATTCAGTAAAATAAAATTTTAATGTATCAGCGGCTGCAAAACACGCGCGTTCTTCCCTTATTTGCCTTGAAATCTCACCAGGAAGATTTTCAAATCTTTTTATAGGAAACCCACCATCCTCAATAAAATTTTTTACAACAGGAGAAATTGAGGGGGTTGTAATGATGGTATTACCTTTAGATTTTTGAATTCTTTTGTCAAAAGTAACAAAAAGCATTAGTAAATCTTCATAGTTTATTTCTAATCCATTCTCATCTATTACTAATATTCTTGAGCCGTCTACATCAAAACAAACTCCAAGATGACTATTAGATGCTTTTACAATATCTGCGGTATTTCTAATAGTATTAATACTTGGCACTGGACTTGAAGATCTTTCGCGGTAATGTGTATTTAATGCAATAACTTCAACTCCAATTTCATTAATCAAAAGTGGTGTTATTTTGCCAGTAGGCCCATAGGAACAATCTACTACTATCTTTAAGTTTGCATTCTTAATCTTTTTTTTATTCACAAATTGTTGAAGAGATTTGATATAAACATCCGCGGTTTGAGGTATTGCTGTTATCAGTCCTATTTCATTTGGTTCTACTCTTCTAACTTGCTGAGGATAATTATTATAAGATTCTATTATTTTCTGAATTTCTGATTGCGCGAGTTCAATCCCTCCAGCATCCAAGAACCTAATTCCAACATCTTCGCTATATAAATGACCTCCAGAAAAATAAATCCCTCCACTAGCCCCAAATCTTCTAATTGTAAATTGTAATAATGGAAAGGTACAATCTGAAAGGTTTAAAAGATTAATACCAGCAGACATTTGACCTGAGGTATAAGCTCGTTTTAACATCCGACTATCATTATGATAATCTCTCCCAATAACAATTGATTCACCTTGTTTAAATAAACTCCCATGAATTGATCCTAAGACGCTCGAAATCTCGGGTGTAAATACAAAGTTTGCTTTACCAATGATTCTCCCGTTCTTCTTTAACTCGTTAAGGTTTTTAATTGGCCTATGACTCATTAATAACTACTTTTTTAAAATCTCGATTAAATTTCAATTGGAAATTATATATGTTAAAAAGCTAAATAAACCTATATAACTTTAACGATTTTTGAATATTAAAGAGATTCTCTTTACTATTTAAGAAATGGAAAATTATTTAAAACTAACAAATTACGATTAATTTAACTTTCATTAGGAATGGTAGGAAATTATGACTGAAATTTTAGGATCTTTTACTTTAGTATTACATTCTCATCTTCCATGGGTTTTGGGACATGGAGTATGGCCACATGGAATGGACTGGGTTAATGAGGCGGCTGCTGAAACATATGTTCCACTTCTTATAGAATTATATAAATTGGTTGACGATGGATATCATCCAAAGCTTACTATTGGGCTCACTCCAGTTTTATGTGAAATGCTCCGCAATCCTAAGTTTATTTATGGATTTTTAGGTTATTTAGATGAAAAATATAACGCTGCTCTGCATGATTTTGAGGATTTTACAGAAAATAAATATGAAGAAGGGAGAATTAAATTAACCAAATGGTGGCAAGAGTTCTATGAACGTGTTAAAGACAATTTTATTCATAGATACGAAAAGGATATTGTAGGTGCATTTAAAAAACTTCAAGATATGGGGCATTTAGATATTATCACCAGTGGGGCAACTCACGGCTACGCTCCACTTCTTTCAAAAGAAACTTCCATCGATGCTCAATTTAAAATAGCAGTTGATAATTATAAAAGGCATTTCGAGAGAGCTCCTACGGGTGCTTGGTTACCTGAATGTGCATATCGTCCAGGATACCGATGGAAAAATCCCATAACTGGTGAAGAATATAATCGTCCAGGTGTAGAATATTTTCTTGCTAAAAATGGATTAAAATATTTCTTTATCGATACTGCTTTATTGTTAGGGGGGAAATCGCAAGGAGTTTATGCCGCTCGGTTTCCTTTGCTCGCAGAACTCTGGAAACAATTTGAATCTCAATATGAAGAAATCCCAACTTCTTTTGAAAAATCTCAATATGAACCATATTTAGTATCTACTGATCCCTCCACTCCTGGACCTGTCGGATTTTTTACAAGAGATGAAAAAACAGGTATAGTGGTATGGAGTGGAGAACATGGATACCCTGGTTGTGCTGAATATCTCGATTTTCATAAAAAGAACTGGCCTGGAGGGATGAAATACTGGAAAGTCACGAGTCCAAAGCTGGATCTTGGAAAGAAGATGCTATATTGGCCAGATGATGTTCCAAGAAAATTAGATGAAAATGCAGGTCATTATCTTAATTTAGTTAAAGATATTTTAAGGGATTACAAAAATAAGAATGGGAATAAAGGAATTGTAGTAGCACCATATGACGCTGAACTTTTTGGACATTGGTGGTTTGAGGGAAATTGGTGGATAGCCCGTATTCTTCGTTGGATGGAAGATGATCCGGAAATAAACCTAACAAACACAAGGATATTTATGGAGAATAATCCCCCAAATAAGGTAGTATCGGTAATTGAGGGTTCTTGGGGTCAAGCTTCATCTCATTGGGTGTGGCTTAACGAGTGGACAACTTGGACGTGGGAGAGAATCTATGAATGTGAAGCGAAAAGTGAAGAGATCATTGCAAAATACAAGAAATCTCAAGATCCTAACCTAATAAAGATTTTAAAGCAGATGGCGCGAGAACTCCTTCTCTTAGAAAGTAGCGATTGGCAATTTTTAATAACAACTTGGTCTGCTCGAGATTATGCTGAAAATCGAGTTGCTTTGCATTATGAAAATTTCAATAGGCTTTATGATATGGCTTCGAAATATGGATCTGGTCAGAATGTCGATGAAGGAGAATGGCACTTCTTAGGAACTATTGAATCTGTAGATGATATTTTCAAAGCCTTGGACCTTGAACCTTTTGCTAAAAAATTATAATTCTTATTTTGTATTTGTAACGTCATTTATATTTGGTTCGACCTTTTGCTCAATAGATTTGCTTGATCGCAATTTATAGATGCTAAAGATTACGTTTGATGTTAAAGGTACTGAAAGATACATTATTACCACTAAAAAGAGACATCCCGTTATAAGATAATGATCATTTACACCTATGGCATCTACCAAGAGCTTACCGAATCCTCTAATATTAAATAGAACACTAAACATCACATAAAAAATAAACACCGCACTAAAAAGTAGGGTAATTACTAATGAATTAAAAACTATCGACTTTCTACGTGATTTTTTAATCATAAAGAATGTTCCTATTATCAATGGTATTATACATAATAAAATTACATATAGAATTGTATTATTTGCTAAAATTATGTCAGTAACTGGCACCCCACGAGCTAAACTACTAGACCGACCCCAAGCACCTGAAAAAAAATCACTGAGAAATTTAGAAAATCGTAGAATATAAACACCTAATAATTGATTATATTCAAATCCTAATACATTGGCCATTGCATTATACATTTCTTGAGTATAGTGTTGTGGTAATAGAGCCTCAATCGGATCTTCAGGTATTAAATGAAAAATAATATAAGTTATTAATAATCCACTGAATAAAGTTATTAAGGCTATTAAAAACGTGGAAATTATATTTCTATAAATTTCTTTTATATTTCTGTATTTTTCCCGAATGTTCCCCCACCTTTCTTTGAGTTTAGAAATTGAATATGGATTTCTTTTCAGATCATTTGGTAATTTCATAATTTACAATAATAATTGAATATTTAACATTTTTATGTGGTTTTATAGATTTCTAATCTCGCAAACTTTCGTACTTTAAATTCCTATAATAGAGATTATTTGTTAAGAAATAGTGTTGGGAGAATTCATCAATAACATACTACCTCTGTAAACTATAATTCCGACGATTTAATTGTTAGCAATTCCGATTTTTACAAAAATTGGTCTATGAAAATTATAAATAGCACTTCTAATTCATTTAACATAGAGAAAAAGGAAGTATCTATAAAATTTATTGGGTTGAGGTATTTTAATGAAGGTTAATATCAAATATCATGAAATTGTTGAAGAATTTTTAGAAAAAGAATTGAATTGGTTGAAGGAGGAATTTGAAATTTTATTTAAATCTAAAATGGAAAATTTTACTAAAAAGGACCAGAAAATTGCGAATGATATTCTAGATTACATTTTAGAAAATAACTATGTATATGATAATATTATATTAATGAATTTATTGAATGAAGCTTTGGAAAATATTGAAAAAAAGTACGCAAATTTATTTTAATCAATTAATTCAAACAGAATTTATTCACATAACTAATATTTTAGAGAAATAGTCTCGCTATATGTCTTTTGTATATGTTTTCAATAACATTTAGGGCAATTAACTCTTCATATTTAATTATGACTTCTTTATATTGTGAGCCCATTTCTGCAGCAATTTTATAGCTAATATGAAGTAATTGGCGAAAATCTGGATTATAATCCTTACAAGATAAGTCATGACGTAAGGCTCTGATATATTGTTCATTCGTCCAGTTCTTTAATATTTTGGGAGAAGGTAATTTCTCTTTATTTATATCAATTACCGCAGCATATGGTTTGCATAACTCATCGAATCGATTTAGAGCCTGAATATAGATATCTTTAGCTATCTTTAGTCCTTCATCACCTGCCATTGCTAAACCACTTAATTCTTCCAACCATGTAGTTCCAGAAGTTTTTAAATGGATCCCTACATCAAATTTTTTAATCGCCTTATTAATATATTTATAAATAGAGAATTTATCGCTTCCTGAATGGATGCTTAGCTTTAAATTATTAGGCAAAAAAAATTGTATTTTCGCAAATTGAATTATAGCTAAAATCATTTCAAATTCTTTTGCAAACTTTTCAACATTACCCTTGTAATCTACTCCCTTATTAAATGTTCCATAAAATTTAGGAGCAAATGTTTGAACAGGAATTTTTTCATCAGCAATAGCTGCAAGTATAAAGAAGATTTCGATTGGTGTTTGACGTTTACTTGATTCATCCATCGAGATTTCAATTATAAAATTGTTCTTACCTTTTTTCTCCTTAATTTTACGATATATCTTTCCTGCTTCTTTTATTGCGAAGAGATATTCTCTTGCAATAATGCCTAAGTGTTCCTCCTTAACATTTAATGACTCATCGATATTTGGAATCGATAATTCTCCTATAAATTTTTTATATTTTTCGATAAATGCGTTTATGTCATAACCAGAAGCCTTTTTTCCTATGAACTCGGCTACATCTAAAGTGAAAAAATTACATGAATCAATAAACAAATCAACATTGGAAAGTCCAATATGATCAGCATCAATAAAATACTTTCCTTTCCATTTTAATTCATTTACTGCATTTTGAGCTTCATTTAAGACATCTAAAGGAGTCGTTTTGGTTATTAAATGCTCTCTGTGAGATTTATTCCAAACGATAGCAAGATCCAAACCTTTCTCTTCTGCTTTTATTATTGCTTTCAATTGAGCCTTTCCTTGACACCCGAATCGATCTCCGGTGCCAATTGAATATTTTGGTAATTTCATCCTATTTCATTAATTAATATTAAGTCAACATTAAAAGAAGAACTTTTATTTTTCATCCTATCATATTTTGCTGCTTTACCACCAGGGCCAAAGCCAACCAAACCAAATAAAGAACCAGAAGAATAATATAAAGAAGAACACGAAGTCTAATATACCTAAAATCAAGCCTATTATTGCGATTGCGGCATTATCATCTTTACTTATTCCAATACCGCCCATAATTATTGCAATTATTCCTAATACAGGACCAACAAAAACAATACCCAAAGGGATTCCAAGGATTCCACAAATCAATGCTGCAATTCCATAATTGTTACCACCACCTAAACCATATACTTTCTGATATGGTTGGACTTGATATGGTATTGGTTGTGGGTGCATCTGTGGTTGTTGTTGAGGTTGTGTTTGGGATATAACTTGTTCTTTTAATCCTTTTCCGCAATTTGGGCATACATTCCAAGATTCCTCTACTTCATTACCGCAATATGTACAATATGGACTCATAATTGTTTAGTTTATTATTATACCAAATATTGGTTTTATTTTTTTATATTTAAATATTTTTTTGTATTTTGATTTTTTCTAACAGAATGATTTGAGACCTAATTTAATTAAAATTCTTGGCCTAACTCCAGTGTTTTGTCTCTAATTTGAGAATTACTGCTAATTCTACAATTGGGTGGAATAATTGCTTTCTCTAGAATTACATTATCTCCAATTTCACAATTATTACATATTATACTTTCTATTATAATACAGCCTGCACCTATTTTGATTTCATCCCATATAACACTCTTCTCAATAACAGTATCTTCTCCGATTGTAACTTGATGTCCTATTGAAGTTAACTCTTTGATTTTAACTCGGTTCTCCAATTTTACACACTCTCCAAAACAAGCTGGCTTATCAATCGTGATATTCTGTCCTGAGCTAATAATTCCCATGACATAAACCCCATCATAATCAAAACCATTAGGCAAAATAGGCCAAGCATATTTACGTAATAAATCCCAATTTGCCCATAGATAAGTAGTTGCATTCCCTGCATCCATCCAATAATAATTCTCAACAAATCCAAATAGATTATATTCGTTTTCGAGAAGATACGGAAAGACTTCACCTCCAAAATCCATTAAACCTGTCTCATGAAGGACGCTTCCGATATCTTTACTAAAACAGTAAATACCTGTGTTAATAATATTTGTATGTAAAAAAAGATCTGCTCTTTGGGCCATACTACTTAAATATAATTCCATTGGAGCGGGTTTTTCTAAGAAAAGATATATTTTTCGGTTTTTATCTAATAATACAACACCATACTCGGAAATATGACTTTCAACAGTTTTCATTGAAATTGTTGCTATTCCTCCTTTATCGGAATGGAATTCCATGAAACGTTTCATTGGAAGATTAGTCACAATGTCTGCCATTGAGACGACAATTTGGTTTGAATCTATATGATCGGTTAAAAGCCTATAAGCATCAGCAGTACCCCTGCTCTCATGAATTTCACATTCTAATTCCACATCGCCCAATTTGTCTGGAGTCCAAGTTTTTTTGATATATTTTTCCATTTCCTTTCCCTTATACGCTAATGCGATTATTATATGCTTTATATCGGCATATACCAAATGTGCTATCGCATAGTCCACCATCGGAACATTTGTAACTTTTACAAGCGGTTTTGGAATTAATGAAGTCAAAGGCATCAAGCGTTTTCCTTTACCACCAGCTAGGATTATCGCAGACCAATCTCTCAATATATTTTCCTCTAAGAAACTTTCATATATGTAACATATTTAATAGATATAAATCTAATTCAATTTGAATTAAAAACGTTATTATAATATACTAGAAGTAAGTTTATTGGATGATTTTTAATACTAATAATTAAATTAAATATCCAAAATCTCAGATTAGACCATTATTAATTTATAATCTTGGAACGTAGAATACTCAATTGAGATACTTCTTCAATGAATTTCTAATTTCTTTGGCAGCAACGTGAGGTAATTTTCTCGCAACTCGCATATCATCAGCCATTTCAGCACCACCGATTATCTCATGTGGAATAATATCGGCAAACATATGAAAATCCGCATTATAACCGTATGGACAACAATTAAACAAAATATTACGATTTTTATCAATCTTTAAGTCATCTAATGCTTGAAAAATCATTTTTAATGAATTTGCCAAATCTTCTATTTGATTAATTTTTAATTGGGCAAATCTTCGTAGATGTTCATTTGGATGGAATCTTATATGATAATTTCTTACTGGACTTCCTGTATTGTAGAAAGTCCAGAACTCCGTTTCCAGTATAATACGATCAGTCCCACCATGTGTAGTTTTACATAAATGACAATCATCTCCCATTTCCTTAAAAGCTTCAAGATGTCCCTCTAATCGGCTACCATGGCCATCCATATTCAGATCTATATAAATCTGACTATGAATCCTTGGTTGAGATCCTCCAACTTTAGTCCCGATATTAAAAAATGGCATTACAGGAATATCATAAAAATCTCTATTTATAGATTCTTCAATACAATACAATATTGCGGTTTTCATTGAAAGAAAAATTCCAGTCAATACATCTTCTGGAATTAAATTAAAGCATAAAGAAGGATAAAAATCACGAGAAATTGTTACTAAATTAATTCCTTTTGAAAGCTTCAAATGAGCTGGAAGTTTTTTCACTATATACTCCTCAATTTCAGAATCTATAATCCGAGCCATTGAAGGATACCGATTTATTAAGGTTAAAGCCTTACAAGCATCTGGGATTCTTTCAATTTGATGTGGTGATTCTGAAAATGGATTATCTCGTCTTATATCATCTTGAGTTATAATCATAGTAAAGCCATCACTAAGGGGAATCCCCCAATCGTCATATAAAACCTTACCCTCCGTGATAGAACTGAAAACATCCTTATATTTACCCACAATTTTTTTTGAACAATCTAAAAATTGTTTCTCCTCCACATCTGTCTTAAATCCTCTTGGTCTCTGTGAACGAATTGGAGAGATGTAAGAATAATGCCCGTAATATCTTTTACGCTCTTTTCGAAGACCGAAATCTTCAGTGTGTATGCTCACTGTGGATAAGGGATCCCATCTCTTAATTGGAACATCATATGTAGTCTTATCTTTAAAACTTTCTTTCGTTATTATTCCCCATTCCATAAATTTAGGTTTATAATGATCAGGTCTTTCTTTTTCAACAGAAATAAAAATTACCTCTTTCTTTTTTTAGATTAGATTTTATAAATATTATTTTAATGGTATTTATTTTTTACTCAAGTGAGTAATTATAGGAAAGGGTACAATTTAAAAAAAAAGGAAAAAAAGGTTATATCTTTTCTAACCAACTTATACCAAATGTATAAAGAACTTAATATGTAAATTTCTTAATATTCTAAGCGTTTAATAATCTTGTAAGTTTTAAACTCTCTCACTGGTTCCTTGTCTTCATTTAATCGCTCAATTGGCACTCTTACATAATTCTCATCATCAAAATCCTCAATTTCACTCTCTTTATATTTAGCCATATTATCAGCCATCTTTAGCTCTCGAAGCAAGAAGTCTCTTACAGCTACTCTAATTAACTCAGATCTAGATGGATATAGCCCATTTTCCCCCACTAACTTTTCTATACTATCAAGATAAGATTCAGGAATGTTAACAGTTACAATTTTCATTTTATCTCTCCTTTTGAGTTCTTAGAAATGCCAATTTTAAAAATCGGCAAATTATCTAAAGCGTTTTTTAAAATGATCGCCTTAAACCACAAGTTTTTTTATAAGTTATTTTATTACACATTAATATATAAATGTTCTTTTTTAATGCATTAATATATTTAAAGTAATACTATTTTGTCATTTCTTAAATATAAGGAAATGATTATTGAGGCATTTATTTTTAAAATACTGCTGTACTCCTCAAATTTAATGACATTTTTAGAGTTTTAATTATTATTTAATATGGCTAAAAAATTTTTATCCTAATTTAATCTAATATTAAAATATTTTAAAAAAAAATTGAAATCAAGTAAAAACTATTTATTTATTTATATATTATTAAACAAATTTTCAATTCAAATAATCAATTATTTAAGCAAATACTAAATTAAATAAGACTCTAAAACTTTATCTTATATTTTTTAAGAAAACTCGAAATAAAACATATATTGATATATTTATCTGAATTATTTAAAGGATTGTTTGATATGTTCATAGTGTTAGATTTTTATTATTAACTTAACTTAATAAAAGAATGTCTTAATCTTTACTTGTAATAAATTCAAATAAATTTTTATATACATTCCGTTGCTATATTTATAAATATCATTGATTCAAAATTATTAAGGAAAAAAAAGGGAAAATAATTGTCAGATACTGTTTTAAAAAAGCTTTTTCAAGTGTTTGTAAATAAACTTGAGTATGATCCTTCTGAATACCTAGTTTCAAGTGAGGAACAAGAACTTTCTAATTTTCAGAAAGAAGTGATTGAGAAAGCAACTACAATTATGAAAGATAATATTGTAGGGGAAGTTAAATCATTTGGAGGTAATTTAAAAGTAAATGGGGAAAAATTTAAAGAACTTGAGAATAGAGCAAATGAGGAACTAGAAAATGAAGAATACGAAGATATAAAAAAAGAATTAAAGAATTACATTAAAAAATTAAAGGAAGCAATCGAAAAAGTATGTGTAGCTATAATTCCTGTAAAAGAGATGCCTTGGGTTGATGTTTTATTTCGAACGGTTCCGCGCATAACTTTCGACAAAAAAATAGAGCTACTGGATAATGCTATTGCCTATTATGGAGAAGTTAAGTGTATTATTTCACGCCCTACTATTTTTGGGAAGATGAAAAATGAGAAACCTTTATTTGCCCCAATAATGGGAACTATCGACTTAGGCGGCTATAAACTCGATGAATCGCAGAAGGCTCCTAAATCTCAAATATATTCTTACATCAGCGCTATAATCAATTCGTTTGATTCTACAATTACAAGAAATCATCTTGCGAAATACCATGAAGCATATCAGAGACACGGTGATCCAATCTGTGATTTTTTAATGAAAGATAATGAGTTAATAAATTCAATGGAACGAATTATTTCAAGTATCGAATCTAATCGATTTACTCAAGATATTTCGGTCTATAGCATTGCGATACCACACGCTTCAGATAAATCTACTTTAGTATTAGTCACAGACGAAGGAAAAGATCCTGAAAAATATTCAAGGTGTTTTGAAGCTCTTTTAAGATTTTCTGCTGAATGTTGTAATGTCCCAACTCAACAACCTCAAGTTCCTGGGCAAATAGCCCCTCCACAGCCTAGCACAATTAGAACCACCGGAGGCCAAGAACTCAAAACTTGGACTGCCGAAGAATTAGCTGAGGAAGCACAAAAAAGAATGACATCTCAGCCAGATATACCTTCTTGGTCAGAGGAAGATTTAGCTAAATTCGCAGCGGAGCGAGGAACAGGAATACCAGAAGGAATGGAGGTCTGGACTGAAGAAGAATTGCAGGAATTAGCAAAGAAGAGACAAGGGGGTTTAGACATACCAGAATGGAAATTAGATGAAAGTATGAAAGAATGTGTAAAATGTGGGTATAGCTTGAGACCTGGGTGGAGTCGGTGTCCTGTTTGTGAAACTCCAGTAGATGCTAAGGTAGAACCAGAACCAATTGAGAAAATAACTCCCGAACCGAGCGGAGAATCAGAGGAACAGCCCAGTGAGAAAAAAGAAGAAATATCTTCAGAGGATCTAAAGGAAGAAAAGGAGGATCAAGAATAAATAATCCAATTTTTAAGGTTTTATTTTTAGGTTCCTTTATAAATAACAAAAGAGTGATTCTCTTAAACCAAAAACTTTAAAAGTAAACAATATCATCAAGATTCCAAACTTTTTTTAAGTTATTTTTATTTTCAAACTTATAGCAATTAAGTATTTTGGATATATAATTGTTACAAAATATCTTTTTATTTAAAGGAAAGAAATTCCAAGATTTAGAAGATCTTAATATTTATAGCTATCCTAATGAAATTATTAGTATTAATGATAAAATACTTGTTAATAAGATTATAAAAGAACACGATAAAGATGATATTATCCTCCATACTAATTCAAATCATTTTTTAATTGATGAACCTATTGCTCAATATATCAATGATTTAAATTTATACACTGCTTGTATTAATGGAAAAATTATCCTTGGTTTAATTTTTGATAATGATGATAATCCTTATGACTATAAGGAAATATTTAAAGAATTATTAAATGAACTTTTGAATAATGGGAATGGATATTCATTTGATGAGGAAATGGAAGTAGATAATTTATTAATTTCTATGTTTATTGATATTCGAAGGTTTGGCGATGAAGTAATCGAAAAATCTCCAGAAATTGAATATTACTATCAAACTGAAACATTTTTCAAAGTCTTTTTATTCGGAATTGATGAAGTCGGAAAATCAAGTTTAGTTAGAAGATTAAAAACCGGGGAGTTTAACGAAAATTTTTTTACTCCAACTCGCAAATTTAATATTGAATATCTTCCGGTGAAAGAAGAAGGGTTGTTAGCTGTATGGGATATGCCTGGACAAAAAGCTTTTAGGTCGAAATGGTTGATAGGACTTCAAGATTCTAATGTTATTGTATATATGATTGATATTGCTAACCAAAGAAGATTCGAGGAATCAAAAAGCGAGTTTTGGAACGTGTTAAATAATGAAGAATTGGATGGAATACCGTTGTTAATATTAGGTAATAAAATTGATTTAATCAAATACTCTAAAGAAGATTATAACACACAACTTCAGCACTTAAAAAAAGAACTCTTCGAATATTATAAATTTAAAAATATAAAAAATCGAAAATGGAATTTCTTATTTACATCAGTAAAAACTAATTTTAATATTGATGATGTAATTCCCGCGGTTTTCGATTTGATCTCTTCTTAATGTGCTATTTTAATAGGATTTTTAAAATTTAAAATTCTCACTTTTAGTAAATCTAGAGTTTTCACTTATTAAACATTAAATTTAAATATCTAGCCATTTAAATTTCTATTATATGAATTAAAAACATAATATTTCTCTTTATATATTAAATTAGGGATAAATAATGTCTAAAAGGCTCAAAAAAGAACTGCAAATTATGATTGAAGAGAAATTAGGGCAACTATTTTTCGGTGATAAAAAAAAAGATTTACGCTTGCTTATGTTAAGACCCATTGACTTAATTGAATTTTCAGAATTTGCTGGGACTAACGCAGATGATATCCTTATTTGGGTCGGGAAAACTCTTGGGAGATCTTATTTGGAAAAGTTTTTTCATAACAAAGATTGGAGTACTGAAACTATGGCTACAAGAAAAGAAGTTATCCTTGGCAATCTTGAAGCCATGGAACTTATGGGATATGGAGAATTAACAGGGGCGTTTAAAAAAGATTCTATTTTAATTAGTGTAGCAGAATCAATGGCATCAGAAGAAAAAGATAATATTATGGCAAAAAACTTATGTTTACTTTATCAAGGGATTTTTGGTGGTATGTTTGAGACCTTACTAATCGATGTTGAAGTTGAGGAAATCGAGTGTGTTTTATTAGGGCATGAAAGATGCGTGTTTAGATTTGAACTCCTCGGAGGAGAATTAGAAGAAGATCTTGTGGATTCCGAAGAAGTAGTTTCTGAATTTTTATCCAAACTTTAATTTTTGCTTCAGTTTTTAGGTTTTTTTCTTTGGAAACCAAGGTATTAATTTTGAAACATGTTTTTGATATATAACATAATCCGGTTTCCTTTTCAAATTTCTCCTTTCCATTATAGGAATACTAAGAATGTTAAAAAGGATAGTAATGGAAATTGGACCAATTATAACCCAATAATATGACACATCAGAAGCTAATGCAAATATGTATAATCCCCACCAGAATAATATTTCTCCAAAATAATTAGGATGCCGTGAATATTTCCATAAACCCGTAGTTATGTTTTGTTCATGACTTTGCCGAGTTTTAATGAAGTTATACAATTGTTGATCGGCTATAGTTTCTATAAGAATTGCGGTTGCTGTAATAAATATTGCTAAAATATCAACAACCCAAATTGGTTTCATTCTCAGAGATATTGCTGGGTATAGTGACATTGAACCTAAATAAACTTGAATTGTTGGCATTAAATGTAATCCTATAAGATTGGTAAGCCAAAATATTTTCCCCTTTTTTTCCCTATACATCGTATACCTCCAATCCTCATGTTTTAATCCCCGCCATTGCCTTAACCAGTTAAATGTTAATCTTATTGACCAAATAAATACGAGGATAAACACAATAATGAAACGATAATTGGTTATACTACTTGTACGAGGGAAAAGTAAATAATATAATGCTATTAATAAAGGGACTAAACTCCAATATGGATCATATAAGCTTGTATTTTTCAAAATTGTGCTAATTGTAAATATCACGATTGTAGCCACGATATCTGCAAATAGTATCATTAATAGCGGATGTAAAAAATTAAACATCACTCCGATTACAATAGATATGAAAAAGGTAAAAACATAGGATACTATTACATAAATATAAGCCTTAAATTTATTATTGATATTGAAAGATTCTCTCATATTTTATTCACATATCTCTATATTTTTTTAATGCCTCTGAGAAAACCTTTGAGCATAATATTTATTAAAGTTTTTTAAATTTGTGTGAAGTTTCACACTTTTTTTGTTTAATCTATATTCAATTTTGAGTTTTTGAATATAAACATTAACTTTTAAATCTCTAAATGTCTCTTAATTGTAGAAATACATTTCTAAAATAAATTTAAAATACACTCAAAGATAAAATTACTTATTATTCTAACTAATAATAAAAATAAATTATAATTGATGTGAGAAACCTTTGGAAAAGAGAGGAGCAAAAGTAAAAATTGACGAATATAAGGGACCACTCGGTACAATTAAAGGATTTGAACTAACAACTGGTAAAGTATCATATGGAGATGAGACCGAATGGGAACCAATGGGACCACATCCTATGCCACACATTCCTACATTACGTAGCTGGTTTTTCAAACTTATGGAAAGATACAAACCTTTTTATATGCCTATCTGTGATATGTGTTGCTTATGTACATACGGGAAATGCAACCTTTCAAAAGGTAGGACGGGTGCATGCGGAATAAATATGGAAACCCAACAATCTCGAATTGTTGAGATTGCTTGTTGTATAGGAGCTGCTTGTCATAGTGCTCATGGTGATCATTTATTACATTGGTTAAAAGAAAAATATGGCAATGTTCCTATTAATTTTGGTACTAATATAGCTGTTGAAATGCCTCACACCAGATTAGTTGTTGGAATGAAACCACAAACACTAGAAGATCTGGAGACAGCAATGGAATGGGTTCATTATACAATAACTCACTTACTTGCTGCTGGCCATACTGGACAAGAATCTAACTATTTGGATTATGAATCTAAAAGTTTCTTAGCTGGTCTAGCAGATTCAGTTGGTATGGAAATTTCGGATGCTGTTCAAATTGCGGCGTACGGATTTCCTATGGGAGATCCTGATGTTCCTATCGTGGAATTAGGAATGGGAACACTTGACACAGAAAAAGCAGTTATTTTGATGATTGGCCATAACGTTGCCCCGGGAGTAGAATTAGTTGATTATATAAGGGAAAGAGGTATTGAAGATAAAGTTGACGTAGGGGCAATTTGTTGTACTGCCCATGACTTAACCAGATATTATGATGGAGCCAAAATTGTAGGTTCTATGTCAAGACAGCTTCATGTTATTCGATCAGGTATACCAGATGTTGTTATGGTTGATGAACAATGTGTTAATTTAAGATCTTTTGAGCAAGCCAAATTAATTGGTGCTCCATATATTGCAACGAATGAAAAAATTATGGGCGGGCTTCCTAATAGAACTGCTGATCCTGTTAATGAGATTGTCGATGATTTAGTTAGCGGAAAGGAATTAGGAGTACTCATTTTAGATCCAATTAAAGCTGGAGAAGTGGCTGCAGAAACTGCTATAAAAGTAAAACCAATTAGAAAAGCAAAAAGTGGAATTCCTGATGAGCAAGGTTGTATTGATATGGCGATGAATTGTAATGGATGTGGCAATTGTCAAAGAAATTGTCCAAACGATTTACCCTTAGTGGAAGGAGTGAATTTAGTAAAGGAAGGGGATTTTTCATTATTAGCAAGCGTATTTGATGACTGTTTAGGATGTGGACGATGTGAGGGAGAGTGTATGAAAAATGTATCTCCTTTAACTTTACTACAGTATGCTGGAAAAGAATATATTCGGAATGAAAAATACAATTGTCGAGCAGGGCGAGGGCCTATAATGGATACTGAAATACGCAATGTAGGTGCTCCAATTGTTCTCGGAGAAATCCCAGGAATTGTTGCTATAATTGGATGCGCAAGTTATGCACATGAAATTCAGGAATTATATAAAATGGCAGAAGAATTCTTAATAAGGAATTACATTGTCGTTGTATCTGGTTGCGGAGCAATGGATATTGGTCTAGTGAAAAATGAGGAAGGAAAGACTTTATATGATAGATTCCCTGGTGATTTCGATCGAGGAGGTTTAGTAAATGTTGGAAGTTGCGTAAGCAATCCCCATATTACTGGTGCTGCAATAAAAGTTGCCAATATTTTCGCAAGACGTCCTCTGAGGGGCAATTTCGAAGAAATCGCCGACTATGTTTTAAACCGAGTTGGTGCCGTGGGTGTCGCATGGGGCGCGATGTCCCAAAAAGCTGCAAGTATTGCTAGTATGGCGAATGGACTGGGCGTTCCCGCAGTATGTGGACCACACGCTGCAGAATATAGGAGAATGTATATTGGGAGATCTGATGATGAGGATATTTGGAAAGTTTTTAACGCTAGGGATGGAACTGCTGATCATCTAGTCGGTCCTGGTCCTGAACATCTATTAACAACTGCAGAAAGTATTGAACAGGCGATATGTCTTGTTGCTAAATTATGCTTGAGACCTGCAGATAACTCAAAGGGACGAATGATTAAACTATCTCACTGGATCGATTTGGAACGTAAATATAAAGGTGTTAAATTCCCAAATGATTTAGAAAAATTCGTCCGTCTTGAAGCAGATATTCCAATTAATTTGAAAGATGAAATACATGAGTATTTAAAGGAAAAAGGTTGGAAACCAAAAGAAATCATAGATCCAACACTTTTAAAAAGATTATGTCGAACTTAATTTAATATTTCTTTTTTATTTTTCTTTTTTAGATTTTTTTTTAAATAGATTAGATCTATTGACAATTTAATTCTGAAGTAAGCCAAGCAATTCTAAACAATTTATCATCTGAAATTAATTCTTCTAGTACAGTCTGACTAATCTGATTATAAAAAACAGGTTCCAAAAATTTTAATCCTTCTGAATAAGGTTTTGTCAAATTCCTCTGTAAGAAAGTATCGTTTCTAATAAGTTCCGCTAAATCGGTGTGTTCATATACTCGGAAGTAAGAATCAATGGTTATTGCTGTAGGTCGATGAGTTTTAAAAAAATCTATCATGTTTTTAACAGATTCACGTGATTCATATGGGTAGCCAACCAATGAATTAATTACTAACTCTATCTCGTATTCTTTGCAATAATCAATAATATTCTTTAAGTCGCGATAACTATAATTATTTAATTCTTGAATTTTTCTATCACTAGTAACATCCATAGAAATACTATAAGCATTAGTTTCATATAGTAATCTAAATAATTCTTTATTATAAGGACAAGGCTTCATAAAAAGCTTCCATTTTAAAGGAAGTTTTGCCTCAATCAATGCTTTGCAAAACTCGATTGAAAAGTTTAAATCAGAGTTAAACTCATCATCACATAATTGAAAGTGAAGATAACCCTGGTTAACGATATGTTTTAATTCTTCTATAATATTTTGGATTTTTCTGTACAGAGTTTGCGTACCAGCATTAATGCAATACGGATATTGTCCTAAACATCCTTTATGTGTTTCAAAACCAACAGTTTCGGTGAGAGATAAATACTTTAAGTAATCAAACTTTTTTCCGCGTAAATGAATTAATTTAATATCAGGACTATATTGCCAACCATCAAAAATTTTTTTTGTTAATTGCTTAGATTGTAATAACTCTAAAAAAAGAGGAAAAATCGTCTCACCTGGTCCAGTTATTCCAAAATCCCCATCAAGATAATCTAAGATTTCATGTGGCATAGCAGAGAATCCAGAGCCACCAAGAAGTACGGGAATGTTGCATTTTTTAACACATTGAACCAATTGTTGAATAGAAGGTAAATAGAATTCATTATTAAAATAACCTAAAGAATCTATATTGCGGATTGAGAAACCTACAAGATCGTACGATTTTTTATTTAGAGTCTTCGCTAAATCTTCTTCTGGTGATTCAGAAAAACATAAATCTAATATATCAATATTATGATTTTGTTTCTCTAAAGCAGTAATAAGATATTCTAAACCAATGGGGATTACTGGTGGATTTTTAAATCTATTCGGATTCACTAATAATATATTAAATCCCATAATTCTTCAATTTTAATGATTTGCTCATTTTAATTAAAAAAAAACTCCTATATTCTATATGAATATTTAATAAAAATAAATCTATGGAAACCATATTCAATTTCAAAATTAAGGACGAGATGCTCATTTCTGGAAAATATATCTCCAATTATTTAATTAGAAAAACTAAAAATAAATGTCTTATAGAATATTTTAATTAGGATTGAAATTTAATATTAAAGATGTGATATAATTTGGATAAACAAGATAAAGATATTTTAAAACTCTCAAAATTATGTAAACATTGGGCAGATCACAATGATACGCATAAGGAGAGTTTTTTAAAATGGCGAAATATTGCTAAAGAGAAGGGTTTAGAATTAGTTACAAGAAACTTAGATAAATCAATTGAAATGTTGGAAAAATGTAATGAATTTTTGCTTGCAGCGAATAAGGAGTTAGAATTATTGTAAGAAATGTGAATTTCCATACGTAAAAAAACCAGCAAAAACAAATGTTAAATATTCAGAGATTATGTGTGAAGAAATGTCTTTATAGGAATAAGTTAATCAATGGAAGTAATTGTTCCTTGAAGTAATCTATTTTTCCTTCTAACAAATCAGGATTTTGAGAAAGCATCCACAGATAAACAGGAATCTGCAATTCTGAATATTCAAATAATTTTTCACCCCGAATTGTAAATCCATTAAGCGGTAAATCTAGTCTTATTGACTTTTCTCTTATTAAACCTATTGAATTATAAAAGTTTGAAAGCGTTTGTAGTAATAATGCTGTATTATTTACTAGCATTTCATCGGTATCTGATCCCGTATAATTTCCAAAAATTAAACCATCCATGGATACTAAACTTGATGCTTTTGCTTCTACTTGATGCGTAAACTCTTCGAGTATATTCTCAACTATTTCAGATGTTTCAGATACTTTCTTTAATGCAATACTGAACATTTGCATTATAGTTTCTCTCTGAAAAATTGTTGTATCGCAATAATCGGTTGAGAACTCTTCAAATTCACTGGCAATACTATTGAATTTGTTTTTTATATTAGAGACATTTTGTTGCCATTGGAGAGTCTTCCGCACATCCTGATCACTTTTACTTAAAACAATTAGGACTGAAGGTTTTTCATGCAGATCTTCTAAAACTTTTAATACTTCTCGAAAATAATTAGCTGCTTCAGGTATTCTATCTGGATCCTGTGTGTCAACAACATATATCATAATATCAGCTTCGGTGAAAAATAATTCTGGTCTATTAAAATAGAGCTTCTCTCGATATTGTACTTGCCCTCCAAGGTCCCAGCTTATAATTGGGTACCCGAAAAAGTCCAATTTCTCTCTTTTTACACCCCTTGTAGGAAGTAGAGATTTAATTATTGAAAATTTATCCTGAACAACAGCTAAGATCGATGTCTTCCCTCCATTATCCAAACCTATCATTAAAAGCTTTTTATGACGTTTCATTTGCTCTCTAACATTATTTTGTATAACCTGAGCAATCTTTACCCATTTTAACAGCATATTTGGAAGAATTTCTTTAATCTCAGGGAGATTTGAGACAGACAAATTAGCTAAATCACTAATTGTTTTTATTCCTTCATCTGATAAGTTATCGGAACTAACTTTATCAATACCTATCAGTGTATCTGGTTTAAATCTTAAAACTTCTTCAATTTCATTTATTAGAACGTTACGTTTAAAGAAATCTTTAATAGCCGTACTTTTACTACCTTTTTCTGACATTACGCATCAAAATTTTTATCAATTATCATTTTACTTTAAAAAAAGTATTATTAAATATATATTAGTTTGTAAAAAAAAACTTTATCTAATTGAACCAGTATTAATTAATTAGTAATTAATAAACATTTAAAAATCGATTGAATCAAAAAGCTCATTTAATGTACTTTAAATAATATATCCTCCTCATAGTTTAAATAAAATGTCAGAGAACAGAATACCTGAAAATCTTGTCATTTGCATAGATACATCAAGATCGATGTTTAAAAAAGATTTCACACCTAATCGATTGACTTGTTGTATTTCTGCCGCAAAAACATTGATAAAAGAGAGATTTTATTTAGATAGTTTAAGTGCATTTGCAATAATAAAATTCTCTGATAAAGGAAAGAAGATTATAGATTTTACCACTTCAGGTTTTGTAGATAATCTCAATGAAGCGTTAAATGGTCTACCGTGTGGAGGGTACTCTGCTATAGGTGATGCGTTGGCATTATCCATCAAAACTTTGATTGCAGAACTACGTAAAATTGGTGCCAAAACTCCTCGAATAATATTAATGTCTGATGGAAATTATATGAGGACTGTCGCTGATCCAATAAAGATGGCTCGTCTTGCTCAAGGATTAAGTATAAGAATTGACACTCTTAGTATTGGAAAAGCAAGGCAAGATAATGTATTAAAGAGAATAAGCGATATTACAGGTGGACGATATTTTTATAATAATGATATTGAATCTCTAATTACATCAGCAAAAGAAATTGCTGATGATAATCTTAAAACTTATGGTACCGAAAAAAAAAATCTTATAGAAAACGCTGCTTTCCTTAGGAAAATTGCTGCAAATCTATTGAGAGTTCAAGATCTAACCAAAGATCAAGAACAACGAATAAAACAAATAAGAGGAGAAGCAGATTTTAAAAAATGTTCTATATGTTTTTCTGATCAAAATCCATATACTAAAGGCTCATTTTATGTTACAGGGAGATATTGCCCAAATTGCACTACTCCGTTTCATATACATTGTTTAGCAGCATGGGCAGATTCTCAAAAAGAACATCAAGTAAGAAGGTCAGGAACAGCTAGATGTCCACATTGTTTCTATCTTTTAAAAATACCTATAGAAGTTACTCAAATTCAAAAATTACGTGTCCTCACGAAAGGATTAAAACATGATACTGCTCAAAAACCTGAAATTATGCCAGCGCAATATTTTCAAGATATTGCTATACTCGGAGAGGAAGCTCTTTTTAATGCATGTCCCGTTTGTCATTTTATTTTTGAGAAAGGTCAATCTGCAGTTCGATGCGGTAATCTCCAATGTAATACTCTTTATCATGAAGAATGTTTTAAGAAATTAAAAGAAAGCCATTGCAAAAATTGTGATGTGAAGTTGCATCTTTATTAAATAACTGACCTTTTTAGCTCGTTCAAAATCTTCTCTAGAATAGTCACCTCGAAAACAATCTTCAATGAATTTGAGGATATTTCATCGAAATCTATGAATAGATTATATAAACTACCTTTTACTTTTTTCCTAATTTCATATTAATATCTATTTCAGAGATCAAATAGCATAATACATCGTAATTTGGACCAGAAAAAAATATTTCTGCTGCTTTTTCTCTTATTCTCTCTTTTTGATTATATTGTGGGTCTCTTTGAACAAGTAATTGTCTTTCAGCAAGCATCCAGCACAATTTATCATAAGTATAACCTTTTTGTGCTAGATAGTATGCCGCAATATTAATATTTGAAATTTTATCATCATTCATTTTCTTGCATTTTTATTTCTCAGTTTATTTGAATTTTTTAATATTCAAATAATTAATAGTTTTCAGACATTTAATTTCTATATAAAAATTAAGTTAATTTAGAAGAATATTATAAGCTTGGCTGAAATCTATATATTCATAGAAATACGAAAAATTTGGTAAAAATAACCGAATCTTTAAAAATCAAGCAGATTAAATAGTATTTCATTCCTATTCTAACTATAATATTTAACTGATGATCTAAAAATGGATGGTTCTGAATATTATTCTTACGGGAATATAAAATTAGGAAGAGGAAATTTTGAATTACCACCTATACTAATTGGTACTATTTTTTATCAGAATGAAACTATTGTAGATAGGAAGAATACTGAAAAATTTAATGAGCAAAAAGCTAAGAAACGCATCGAAACCCATTTTTCATTGTCTCAAAAATACAAAATTCCAAATTTAATAGAAATTTCAGCTGTTGAACCTAAAGCAATGGTAAAATATCTGGAGTTTTATCTAGACCTTTTTGAACCTCCATTTGTTTTAGGAGGTAATTTTGAAGCTAGAGTAGCCGGAATCCAATATCTTACGGAACATGATATTAAACCAGATCAGTATATATATAATACAATTTCGAATCTAAAAAACAAGAGAGAATTAGAAATAATAAAGAAATATAAAATAAATTCTGTTGTGATTTTAATTCTTGGCTCAGAAAATATGACTTCAACCCAAAGATATGCGTATCTTATTGAGAAAAATCAACCTAATAATGAGAATATAATTGATGGATTAAGAAATTTGGGTGTTCAAAAATTCTGGATTGATGGTGGTGTTATAAATCTAGAAAGCTTAGCACATATATTAGAAACTCAACAATTAATTAGTAAATCATTAAAATTTCCTGTTGGTACTGCCCCAAATCTCTTTCTTTTTCAATATTCTTCACCGCGCTTAAATATTAAATTCCATACCCGCTATAGAAGAGCTAGTATCATGTTCATTGCAACTTGGTTTTCCAACTTCATTTTCTATGGAGCAATTGAAGATGCCAAAGAATCATTTGCATCAGCTCATCAATCAATAGAATTCAGAGATATCATAAAAAGCAGAAATATTAAGCTCTTTAAACAATTTTAGTAAAGATAAACATTAACTTTTTATTTTAAAGATGTATAGAATTATAGATTTGATAAAAATCTATTAATGATAAGGTTTTAATATCTTAATTAAGATTATGTAAATTGTAAAGAAATTTTAATTGAATCAGTTATCTACTAAATGGCTAATTACCAAGGAGCAAAAAAGTATGATAAATAATCGCTATAATGATGAGAAAGAGCTGGAGGCTATAAGATTAATAGACCAAGCAGAAATTCTTGCAGATCGTGGAAAAGGAAAAGAAGCAATCATATTCTACGAAAAAGCAGCCTCAATTTACCTTGACCTTGGAAGTTATATCAAATTAGATGAATTATATATTAGAATTGCTCAAATAATCTCGAGATTTAAAAATAATATTCAAGCGGTTTATAGATTGAAATCTATAGTTAGAAAGACTGAACAATTAAAACTAAATGAGGTTTCTGCTAAATTATTGATACAATTAGGTAATATCTCTTTTAACATGCATGACTGGGAAACGGCAGGTGAATCTTGGCAAAAGGCTTCAGATTATTTATTTGAAACTGATCCAGAGGAGTATAATAATTTGTCTTCTGTACTTCTTTTAAAAGCAGGGCAAGCTTTTGAACGATCGAGGATTAAAAAAGACGAAGGTAAGCGTTTGATATTAAAGGCTGTTATGAAGATACATAAATTTGATGAGCTTTATGAATTAGAGGAAAAAAGGGCATTAAATTTATTATTAAGAAAAGAATTCGAAGCTTCTGCCAAAAAATTTTATGATATTGCTACGTATTTTAGAAAAGCATTGGATGATTTAGGGAATATCATTGATGAAGAAGAATCAAAAGAGACTATGCTTAATGCTAAAGCTCGGTTCATTCATTTTGTTGCAGAATATCAGACTGTTTCAGCCTTATGTTTGAGAGCATCTGAAGATCGTGCTTTTAACGAGAGGATTAAGAAATTAGGAAATGAATCTCTTGAACTTTTTAAAGAATCAATTTCCATGCTTAAATCATATCTTTTTCCAATGAATTCGGATTTTGATCATGAAGTCGTTTTGAGAATTACATTTGATACTATGTTAATAGCAATTATTCTAGGAATGTTAGGGACAAATCAAATTAATCCAATTGATTACCTATTGGAAAATATTGAGAAGAATAAAGCCTTAATAAAAAAATTAAAAGAATCTCCCTATTACAAAATAACCAAAAGGATAGAAAAATTAGGAATTAGAGAGTCTTTTGACGACCTTTTGAAGACACATTTAGGGCATTTTGAGATTATTAAAAATACACTTATTTCTTATTTCCAATAATTAACTTTTTAATTAATTTCCAAGTCTCTCTTTTTACACTCTAACTGAATCAAATTGCTTCAGCACCAACTGTTTTTATTAGCCTTTTAATTTCTTCATCCGTTTTGGCAAAAACACCTACATTGCCTATTTGTATTTGTTTTATACCAATTTCTTTTACAACTTTATATGTTTCTAAGATCTCATCCAAATATGGTGAACGATACGATTTTAGCTTATATTGTGGAAAAAAAGCTAAAATATGAAATGGAATGTTCTCATCTAATTCTACAATTAATTCAGCGATTTTCTCAAATTGATCTACTTCTATCAATTTAGGGATATAAACCGTGAGAATTTCTAAAACAAAATTCCTTTTTAAAATTTCTTTTGGTGAATTAAGGACTGTTTTATTAGAAGTACCACACAATTTTTTATATATATCTTCATCAAAAGCTTTAATATCAAGCCAATATGAATCTAAACCTGCTTTTTGAAGCAAATCTAAATTCTTTGGAGTTAATCCATATCCATTTGTTTCTAATAAGACCCATAGATTTCTACACCTATGTTTTATCTTCTTAGTCACTTCTGCATAAAACTCTGCTTGACAAGCGATATCGCCCCCTGTGAATGCCACTATATTTCTTGCAGGACCAAAGCCTTGAGGACCTAATACAATTTTATCTTTTGAGACTTTATTAGGACATAAAGGACTCCTCTTATTAAAAATTACACAGGAGCCACAATGTTTGCATAAATCATTAGCATAATACATTAAAGCGCGCTCCCTTGGTTCATATATAGTCACAAATTCTTCATATTTTCTACATTCTTCAGCAATTTCATCTGTTGAATACCATTCACCATTAAAATATTTTGAGAATTCCCAAGAATGGCATTTTAGACAACTATGATTGCACCCTGATTGGTAAATTGAGAAATAATCTTCTGGTCGTGATAAATGCATCGCAGATATTACGCGGTAATACTGTTCATTTTCAATTTTCAAAGTGGCTTTACATGCAGTTTGTACTTTACCATTTTTCAGAATAACTTCACAAGCTCCTTTATTATAACCCTGTTTTACCATTTTGCATAATTCATATGTTTCTTCCATAATAATTTTCTTTAAAATTGATAATTATAAAAATTTAAAACTATCATCTAACATGCTTTATAATTTTTATTTAAAAATGCATAAAACCCTAAAATATTCACAACTGTGGCAAAACCGAAAACTTTAAATATGCTATATAGAATTAACAAAAAACTTAAATATTCTTAACATATATGTGTAATTAATTAATAAATTTATATTTAAAGAGAATTTGAGAAAAAATTCTCGGTGATTTTTCTAATTTTTTTTAATAAAAGAAAATTAAGTTGATATAAAGTTTGAAGATATTATATGTAAATCCTTCGCGTATCAAATCTGGACTTGATGCAATTATTAAGGGCCCGCCTCTTAACCTAATATCAATTGCAGCTATGGTACCAGAGCATGATGCCGAAATATTCGATTTTAAAGTTCAGAAATATAAAGAAAAAAGATTTCGCAATATTTTAAACCAGTCTGACATCGTTGCTATTACTAGTATGACACCTCAAATTGGTCACGCATTTGAGGTAGCTGAAATGGCTAAAGAACGGGGGTGTACTACCATTTTGGGGGGATATCATCCAACCTTAGCTCCTGAATTTGTAACAAAGCATCCTTCGGTAGATTATACTATTCGGGGTGAAGGTGAACACACATTTCGAGAATTGATAACTTTCTTAGATAGAAATAAAAATCAAATGACTTTAAGAGATATTAATGGCCTTTCTTATAAAAATAAAGATGGAAAAGTGATCCATAACAAAGAAAGGAGATTAGAGCCAAATCTAGATAATTTTCCATTGCCTAGAAGAGATCTTCTGGATGATAAAAAATATGTATATTTAGGGGCAAGAGTAGCTCAACTCGAATCCTCACGAGGGTGCCCACATAATTGCAAATTCTGTTGCATTACAAAAATGTGGAGAAATTCTGAGCAACCTGTTATTTATCGTACAAAATCAATTAAGCGAATTATGAAAGAAGTGTATGATATTGACTGGCATAATGATTTTATTTTCTTCTGTGAGGATAATTTCACAATTAAAATAAAGAGAACCAAAAAAATTCTTGAAACTTTAATTCATTCAGGAGTCCCTAATAAAATTTATTTTTCTTGCCAATCTAGGGTTGATACTTTATATCGAAATCAATGGCTGATTGACCTTATGCATAAAGCAGGCATAAGACAAGTATTTCTTGGTATAGAATCAGTTCATCAACAGAGCCTTGATGCAATGAATAAGAGAAATACTACTCCTGCTATGGTCCGAAAAGTTGTATCTCTGCTCCAAGATCGTGGAATATCAATTTTCGGAGGAATTATTATTGGATTTCCGGGAGAAACAAAAAGAATGGTAAGAGAAAACATTCAATTTGCACGTTCTCTTAATATGACATGTGTCCAATTCACGCCTATAACTGCATTTCCGGGAACTGAATTTTACAATGAAATGGCGGAAAAAAATATGATTACTAGCAGTAATTACAAACATTATGACTTATTTCATCCTATGATGCGAACAGAACAATTAACTAATATTGAACTTTATCGATTAGTTGCAGAAGCCTACTCTGCTTATTATCTTAGCAAGGGATGGCTTAAGATGCTTGCAAAAAGATATTGTAATCCATTTGGTAAATTCAATTGGATGGGTCGAAATGTCCCTCGATTTGTTAAAACATGTATCGTGAATGGTGTAGAAATGCTCCACACAATGGGGATGACAAGTTCAATAATCTCTGATGAAATGAAAGAAATAATGGCACAAGCGAAAGCTGGGAAACCCTCTATTACTAACGAAGTTGAAAATAAAGAAAAATTGTCAGAGTTAATCCCTCTTGGTAAAAATATGAAAAAATTAGTAAAAGCTACTAATTAATCAAAATCAATATTGAATTAATTAGCATCTCGATTTTAAATTGTTAAAAAAATATTATTTACTATTAATTATAATGAAAATAGAATCAAAAAAGCACAGATTAAAATTTTAAATAACTCAATATTAAAGCCTTATCTTAAAAGATTAGAATGATCAAAACTTTATAACAAGTTTATTGAACTTTAACCGGCTGATCTTCCTCACTCCATGATCACCAGAAGCATAATCGCAAATAATTAACCCTGCTTCCTCAAGTTTCTTAATTTGAGCTGATATATTTGCTTCAGTCATTGATAAATTAGCCGCGATATTTGAAACATCCATCGGTTCTTCTTGAATGTGATGGAGTATTTGGCGCCTTGTTTTTGAGGATAAGGCTTTAACAATTCTTTCAATTTGCTCATCTGAATCTACAGATATAGATTCAGTTTTATTTTGCAAACTAGCTTCTAAAATGCCGGTTTGTGAAATCTCCATAACTTTTTTTCCAACCCTTAAATTAAATTTTGCTTTTATATACAAGAAATTTATGTACTTTTATGCTTTTAAGTCTTTCAACTTTCAAATCCTCTAAAATTGTATATTCATTTGCTTACAATAATTACTAAGATTACTTATATTTCTTTTGATATAGAAAATATTGAAATTTAGGTTTTGTTTCAAAAATGCATTATATTAAATAACTAACCATTTAATAAAAATAGATCAACAACAAAAATTTGATTTTTTAATATAATAGCTTTATTGGTTAATATTCTATGTTATTGCCAAAATTTTTTAGGATTGGCAATAATTTTCAACTGAAATTCTTTAAACTCAAACAATTTTAATGATCAAGAAATTTTATCATTTTTTATATAATAATTCGGAATTTTTTAGTTAAATTAAAAATTTGATATTTTTAATGTCTGTTGATATATTTAACAAATTTTTAATTTTTTGTCAAAATCTTATTTTAAAAATCTCGTTTCATAATTGATTAATATAAAAATATAATTACTTTTTTAATAAATAGAACAATAATATTCCCTCAAAATGAGATAAAGTTGAATAATCTCATGAAAAATCTGGAAAGATCTTTAAAATGATCTTATAGAATAAAAAGTATTAACTTAGTTTCAGTTATTTTTGATTTAATTTACGTATTTAATGGAATTGGATATTTTGTTAATATTAGAAATCACAATTATTGAAAAAAACAATCATTAATATACTAAAGTTACTTATATTACTTAAGATATATACTAAATACAAATATTACTAATAAAATAATGGGAGATAATCATAAATGAGTCAAAATTTTGATCAAGGATCCTCGGGAACAAGAAGATATGGTTCAGATAGAAGCGATAAATTAGGAGATTCAACAAGTGTTATTACTGTTAGAATAAATGAGGATTTAAACCAAAATATAGAGAGAATTCGTTCTAAATTAGGTATTTCAAAGGCGGACTTTATTCGTAAATATCTTGACATGTCAAAATATTTACTCCTTCAGAACAATGCATTAAAATCACTTAATGATCGAGACTTTATATTAGTCAAAAAAAGTTTTCATAGAAAACTCATCGAAGGGCTGGATGAGACAGAACAAATAAAAATGGGCTTGAAAACTGCCCGATTTATTAATGATATAGCACGATTGCAAGGACAAATTGATAATATTGAATATAAATTGGATTTATGTGAACATTTAGGTTTTTTCACTAAATTTATTGATGAGGAAAATTATATATTGTTTTCAAAGAAATTCGGCCCCCGAAAATTTATAGAGGCTTTTGTTTATAAATTAATTAATCATGAACCTAAATTTAATTACGATGAACGATTCACTGAAGAAATTATTGGCAGCCAAAGCAAAATTAGAACATCATATGAAAAATTAATTCAACCAGTTGAACGCTCATCATCCTATTATTCCTTTGAATTTGCTAAAATCCCTGAAGAAGAAACTGAATAAAAAACCGATTACGATCTAACTTTTATCTACAATTTCTTTTAGTCCTAAAATGGGAACAATTATTTTATTTGGTCGGAATAAAATCTCATAATTTAATTCATGTAGAGCTCTTTCTATATAGAAATAGGTAATTAATATATAATGAGCATTTAAATTTTTCAATATTTTTCCTATTAATCTTGATTCCCATATATTAAGAGTATTGAGAACTATATCAAGAACTTTTTTTAAAGGTCTAGCAGCTCTCCTGAAGAAAAGATTATAAAGAACTTCTTCTGGTACTTCATATTTATCTTTTCGAATAATTTTTTGCTCGATAAACCTAAGTAATGTGTTAAATTTTATATAACTTAAAGCTCTTAAAAATGAGGCTAGATCTTTTTCAATAGGAAATTTACCTTCTTTTTCTTCCAAAGTAAGTTGTGGGTCACCCTCAAAATCTATAAAGTAAAAATTATATTGACTGTTGACTTTATTATATAAAATTTGCTCCATATGTAAATCTTGATGTACAGGTTGAATTCTAATTTCTGGTTCATCATATTCTGCACGAAATTTTTCAATAATATCCTTAATATCTATAAGGATTGAACTTATTTTTGGTAAATTGAAAAATCTGCTTTCCGGGTGATCAGTCATATGGCTTAATAATTCTGAAACCATTGAGTTCAATCTTTCAGTATAATTTTTAAGATATATCACACTATCAACTGATTCTAGATTATACTTTTTTTGGTCTGGTATAACTAAAGATCTATGCAAATTGTTGATATAACTTCCTATCTCCGAAGAAACTCTAATAGTTTCTGTGCAATTCTTTTTAATTAACTGAGATATGTTAGTTTTCTCATTAAATTTAGAATAATTATTACTGATATCTACGAATGTTGAGTTAATCATATTATTAAGTTCATTCCAGTATATATCACCTACATTTCCTAGATTGGGAACACTTTCGATTATTCCAATGATGTCTTTATTGCGTATTTTAATTGTTCCATAAATTTTCGGTGCGCTTGGAAATTTGTTTTTAACCAAAACATATAATGTAGAAGGTTCTAAACTTACAGAATAATCCTTATAAGATTTTAATACATAAGAAATTTGTTTCTGTTTTGGGACCCTTTTATTAGATATGTTTAATGAAAATAAAACATTAGTAGTATTTCCTTTACCTAATTGATTTATCGAAAGTTTGTATCGATCCGGGTATAATCCTGCCTCTATTAAGTTCTGTACTTTTTTCATATTAGTTTCATCTTCAAATTGTTTACTATAAAGGGTCAATTCTAAGTCCAATGAGGGAAAATTTTCTG
Organism: Promethearchaeota archaeon; assembly: GCA_048938005.1. Classification (GTDB taxonomy): domain Archaea; phylum Asgardarchaeota; class Lokiarchaeia; order Sigyniarchaeales; family SOKP01; genus Loki-b32. The sequence goes on from JBHLMQ010000020.1 coordinate 40,394, forward strand.
AGATTTCTGCATCAAATAACATTTTCTTCCAGAAAAAAAGACAAAATTCCGCTTCTAACAAGTTGAGTGTAATAATTTTCTGTTCATTTTGGATAGTCATAGCTAACTTTTTACTAAATGTGTTTTCAGTAAGATTTAATATATTCGAACGTGTTTTTTCAGCAGGATCTAAAATTACTTCAATTTTTTCATAATAGATTAAGGGAAGAAAATAAGTCTTAGAGTAATTAGTAGTCTTTACTTCAATTATTACTAGAAAAATTCTATCTGCAATAATTTCAAAATACTGTAGTAAAACATCAAACTCTAAATTTGAAAGAGCTGATTTATCACCAAACCATCTTCTTGAAAGAAGCCATCCTTTAAACTCGTTGGAATTACATATTCCTTGAATCACATTTTTATCAAAATAATTAGTCATAAAAACCAATAATCTTTTATAAGTAAAAATTTTTTACATATATTTAACCACCAAAAAAGCATAAAAAAGTGAATTCCCAAATATGAGTGAAATCAGTATTCATTTACCTATTGTCTTTCATTTTCATCAACCTGTTGACAATTTTCCGTGGGTATTTGAAGATGTTTATAAAAAATCCTATGAACCCCTTATTAATAATATCATCCAATTTCCTGATATTAAAGTAGCACTTCATTTTTCTGGTAATTTATTGGAGTGGCTTTTAAAAAATAAACCTGAATTCGTAGAAAAGATAAAAATCATGGCAAAGAGAAATCAAATAGAGATTATTGGAGGGGGTTATTATGAACCAATATTTGCCATAATTCCTTATCGTGATAAAATTGCTCAAATGAAAAAGTTATCCGATTTAATTAAGAAGGAGTTTGGTTTGGAAGTCAAGGGTGCTTGGTTATCAGAAAGAGTGTGGGAACCAAATTATCCTTCATTTTTGAATGATGCAGGATTAAAATATGTTATCGTAGATGATAATCATTTCCGTTCTACTGGAATTACGGAGGATGGTACTCTTTATTCATATATTACTGAAGAGGAAGGAAAAACACTGCGAATATTTCCAATTAATGAAGAACTTAGATATTTAACGCCTTGGAAACCAACCTACTACTCTATTGATTATTTGAAAGAAAAAGCAGATAATATTGGTAATAGAGTGGCATTATTAATATCTGATGCTGAGAAAATGGGCGTTTGGGGCACTACACACCAAATATGTTATGTAGAGGGGAAGGGACACAAAGATGGAGATGAAGGAAAACCATTTATACCAGCATTTTTTGAACAAATTAAAAATAATTCATGGATTAAATCTATAACCCTTTCTGAATATATGGAACGATTTCCAGCAAAAAATTTAATTTATCTTCCAACTGCGAGCTATGATAAAATGGAAGAATGGGTTTTACCAACTCAAATTCGCAAAAATTTTAAAAAAATAAGGAAATCACTAAAAGATGATGAAGAAAAGAAGGAAATATATCAATTTCTCCGTGGGGGATTTTGGAGGTATTTTTTAGTGAAATACCCAGAATCTAATAATATGCATAAGAAAATGCTTTATGTTAGAAATAAACTTATTTATGCTGAAGAAAATCTATTAAAAATTGAAAGTGAAAATTTGGTTTCTGTGATATTAAAGAAAATTAGTGAAGCGTGGGATGAAATCTACAAAGCCCAATGTAATGACTGTTATTGGCATGGTTTGTTTGGAGGTGTTTATTTACAATTCTTAAGATTTTCAGTTTATACACATTTAATTAATGCTGAAAGAATTATTGATGAAATTAATACTTTAATCAATCCAAAATTGAAATCTTATATTTATATTATGCCAATCGATTTTCTTATGGATAGCAAAACAGAATACTTAATTGAATCAGATATATTTAATATTTATGTTAATCCTGATGATGGTGGAACTATTTTTGAGTTAGATTTTAAACCCAAAAATTATAATTTGTTAAATACTTTAACACGCTGGCCAGAAGCTTATCATAAGAGTAAGAAGCTTGCTGCAAAAGAAGTTTTTACTGATAGATTTAGAAGGAGTTTATTACGCCTTAGATTTTTACATAACGAGGTAACACTTGGAGAGATCCAAGCAGATCAATATTATGAGTATGGAGATTTTATTGATGGATCCTTCACAGTTACTAGTAGTGAAAAAGAAGGAAACATTGCTATTATAGAAATGGAAAAAACTGGAAGTATAAAAGACCCAGATACCGATGATAGAAACCCTGTAAGAATTACAAAAGATATTTATATAGAAGATAATGAAATTGAAGTCATTATGAGAATTAATTTCGATGAGATTCCCGGAAAAGAAGAGATTCTAACCCGTATAATCAAAAACTTAAAATTAGCGATTGATATCCCTTTTTTCTTCAATGGAGATATATCCAAATTCCAATGGGGGAGTGAACAGGGGGAATTTAAAGATAATGAAGAAAATGAATTATTAGAACCATTTCTATATAAAGGTTCACATTTTAAAGCTTATGATAAAACCTCTGACTTATATTTTGAATTTGAAATCTCCAGCAAAAGTAACTCAATTAAAATTAATAAATTTCCAATAATCGCAAATGTATATACAGATGAGGGTTATAAAGAGATTTATCAAGGAATAAATGTTACTCCTCTATTGAAACTTGACAAAAACTTAGAATTTCATCTAAAGCTACAGATTTTTTAATATTTAAACTTTTGTTTTATATACAATTTTGTAGATATACGTAAGAATTTTGTCGGATTCGATTAGTTTTAAATATATTAACCGTTAAATAACAATTATAAAAACATAAAAATTCGCCGTGGTTTTGGATTTTATGGGAAGTAACGGAAATGGTAATCGGAATGGCTATATTTATACTAAAAAAACATTGAAAACTAATATTGAAAATAATAAATATGTTAAAAATATTCGAAAGAAGTTAACGGAAGAAAAATTAAAAAAAAAACTTCAGAAAAAGAATTTTTCTAAAAGAACTTAATTTTTATAATTCTCTTTCTTTCTCTCGTTATAAGATTTAAAAAATTTACTCAGAAAGTTTTACTTTGTTAAGCATTACTTTATTATGCCTACTTTTTCTTTTTATTTATGGATATTATTTAAAATTAAAATAAAGCCAAATTTAATTATGGGAACTTATTCTGATAATGATAAATGTTTTAGTTGGAATTGTTGCGATGAAAATCTACAAGCGTGTATTGATAGATCAGAATATGTTAGAACTCTTAGAAATAAACTGAAAAAGAAGAAATATAAAAAGATTAAAGATAATTAATTCGCTACAAATTTTTATTAGTTCCTAGGATTCAAATCCATATTTTCCAATAAGGGGGACAAAACGTACACCTGTTATTCTTTTTGTTTTAAAATCATCTCCCTGTTTTTGGATCACATATAAATTCTGCGCAAAATTTTTAGACCCAGCAGGAATACAAAGAATTCCTCCATCTTTTAGTTGATCTCGCAAGGGAATTGGGATTTTTGTAGGTGAAGCTGCGGTGACTAATATCTTATCATAAGGAGCTTCTTTAGGATATCCTAATGTACCATCGCCATGGATTACTGTAACACTATTCTCATATTCAGTTTCTTTAAGACTCATTCTAGCATTTTCCACCAATTCTTCATGACGTTCAATTGTGAATACATGCCCAGGATTTTCTGAATTTTTTGGTGCGACTAACTCAGCACATAAAGCAGCATGATACCCAGAACCGGTTCCAATTTCTAAAACCTTATCCCCTTCTTTAAGTTCGAGATATTCACACATCATAGCATTCATATGTGGAGCACTTATGGTTTGTCCTAAACCAATCGAGAGGGGTGAATCTATATATGCACTCGATTCAGCTTCTTTTGGTACAAATTTATGTCTTGGTACAACTGATATTGCTTTAATTACTTCTGGTTTAGTTAAAATCCCTCTATCCTTGAGACTTTCGACTAATCGCTTTCTCTTTTCTTCAAAATTCATTTTTAATATTGAAACCATAATGCTATATTTGGAGCAATCTTTAAAAAAAAATCATTTCTTTATGTTTTCGAAATGATATAAATTTTATCGTTCATTTTGACTTCTTTATTAATACGCAGATTAACTTTAAAGGGATTATCATATCTTTTCTTGTAAATATTTTTTATTTTTTGACCTTTGAAAATCATATGTTTTATTTTTTGAAAATGATATGTATCATTCCCCAAGATGATTATTTCATCACCTAATTTCAGATTAAATTCTTTAATTTCAATTAAAACATTCGCAGTCATGCTCTTCTTGTCGAATGAAAGAATTTTACCTAAATATTCTTTTTTATAGGGAGATATATTTCCTCTTTTTTCTAATTCAATATCCTCGATTGTAGGTCTATGAAAATAGAAACCAGTATGAAACCCTCGATTATATACCTTAGATAGTTTTATTAACCATTTTTTTACTTTCTCTTTTGTATAAGATCCATTAAAATAACTATCTATTGCTTCTTTATAACACTCAACTACTGTTTTAACATACAGAGGATCCTTCATTCTACCTTCAATTTTAAATGCGTCTATGTTTGCATCAATAAGTTGAGGGATATATTCGATCATGCAAAGATCTTTAGCATTCAAAAACATTTGACCATCATAGAAAAATTCATTTTTCTCATCATCAATTACTCTCCATTCCCTTCTGCATGGTTGGACACAGTTTCCTCGGTTTGCCGAAAATTCTTCGGAATCACAAATAACAGCAGAAAGATAACATCTGCCTGAAATTGAAGTGCACATTGACCCGTGGATAAAGGTCTCTATTTGTGTTTTAGTAAGGTGATGCTTTATCAGTTTAATCTGTTGAAGTGATAATTCCCTTGCTAATATAATCCTTTCTGCACCCATATCTTCAAAAAATTTTGCAGATTCAATATTTGAGACATTAGCCTGTGTTGAAACGTGAAAATCTAGATTATATCGTTTTGCAATTCTAATTGCTGCAATATCATGAGCAATAATTGCATCAATCCCAGATTCTCTAGCTTGCGATATAAGATTTTCTAAATCTTGCAATTCAGAATCATAAATTAAAATATTTGTGGTTAAGTAAGCTCTTAATAGTGGATTTTGACTATGACAAAAATCTACTATTTTGTTTAAATCTTCACGTTCAAAATTTCTTGCCTTTGCTCGCATGTTGTACCTCTGCACACCAAAAAATATAGCATCAGCTAGCCCGTTTATTAATTTTAACGAATTCCAGTCTTGACAAGGAGCAAGTAATTCGGGACGATATTTTTTGTTAGAAATCATAGATTCAAATAAAATCTCTATCTTATGAAAAGAAATGATAACTAGTTCTAAAATAGTTTTGTCAAAATACACTAATTCTCTATTTTTAGTTTTATGTAAAAATTAAAAGCATTATAAAAATTATTCAAAAGTAAAATGCTAATAAAATTCTTGAAGGTTTATAAAATTGAAAGTTGTACTCTTTAATGGAAGTCCGCGAAAAAAAGGAAACACATTTCATTGTTTAAATTTTGTTATGGACGAACTTATAGCAGCAGGAATTGATTGTGATTATAATTGGATTGGTATGGAAAAGTTGCAAGGCTGCACTGCTTGCATGAAGTGTGTAGATAACGATGATCAAAAATGTGTATTAACTGGAGATAAAATGAATGTATATATAGAAAAAATGTTAGAATCAGATGGTATAATTATTGGTTCTCCAACTTATTTTTCTGATTTATCAACAAGTACAAAGGCTTTAATTGAACGTGCGGGATATGCTACAGGAGGGCATTTAAAACATAAAGTAGGCGCCGCAGTAGTGGCTGTCAGGAGAGCTGGTGCAAATCATGCATTCTCTAGCATTAATTTCTTCTTTTTGATCAAGCAGATGTTCGTTGTAGGTTCCAGTTATTGGAATTTAGGTATTGGAAAGAATCCAGGAGAAGTTTTAGATGATGAAGAAGGTATTAAAACGTTTAAAAATTTAGGTAGAAATTTTGCCTATTTGCTTAAAAAACTAAAATCTTAATTTTTCTCCTTTTTTTTAAAGAAGTGTAAAATTTATAGAGGAATTAAATGGATACTTTAGAATTAAATAAGGTTAATAAGTTAATTTTAAAAAAACAGCACCTTACTGAAGATTCAAAAATTGATGATCTAATTCAAATAACAGATGATGTTTGCGGTTTACATTCGACTAATCTTACAACATCTTTTTTATCACTATTTGCAAGAACCAAGAATTTTGAGAAAACCGATTTAGAAAGAGAACTTTATACAAATAGAACTCTCGGCAGGATTCGGGGAATGAGAAAAACTTTATTTATACAAACTAAAAATATGATTCCTATAGTTTATTCTGCAACTTTTAATATGATTGAGAAATATTTTGAAAAATATATGGAATTTCATAATTTTTCACTGAAAGAATATCAAGAAGTTTCAGGAAAAATAATGAATATATTAAAAGGGAGGGAATTATCTGCGTCTGAAATAAGAAAAGAACTGAATTCAAACTTAAGTATTCCAGCAATTATTCAATTAATGTGTGACAATGGAGTATTACTAAGAGTTAAGCAGATTAAGGATTGGAAAGATAGGCGTAATAAATATGCCCTTTTTAAAGAATATTTCCCAAGCATCGATTTGAAAAAAATAGATGAAAAGAAAGCAACTCAACTTTTATTAAAAAAATATTTAGAAAGGTATGGACCCGTATCAGAAAATGATATGTCATGGTGGATAGGATTACCAAAATCACAAATAAGAGAGGCATTAAAAAATATTGAACCTCAACTTAACAAAATAAAAATATCATCGATTAAAGGGACATTCATAATTTCTAATTCAGACATCGTTCAATTACAGAATAGTACTAATTCTAATAAACCATTATTAACATTATTACCAGAACTTGATCCTTATCCAATGGGTTATAAAGAAAGAGAGAGATATATTGAATTTAATAATTATAATAAAGTATTTGATCGTTCGGGTAATATTTCATCATCTATATTTTTAGATGGAGTTATTATTGGAGTTTGGGATGCTGAGGAAAAGCCGGAACCAGTTGTTAAATTTTATTTATTTCGCTCAATTGATAAAGATTTATTTGAGGAATTGTGTTCTAAAGTTCAAAAAATTGGAAAATTTTATTTTAATAAAGAGGTTCCAATTAAGGAATGTGAATCAATGACTCCATTAACAGAAAGAACTGCTGGTGGTTTTATGAGGCCTCTTAAAAATTGTTAAAAATTAAGGAGTTACGCCCTAGAATAACATTTAGGTTTTATAGTACGGAGATTTTGACAATAATAGAAGTTTTATTATAGGACTTGCCAAACGAGTAAAAATTCTTCTTTTTCTATAAATCTTCCTTAATTTTTCTATATAATCTTTAAAGCTCTTCCTTTGATAATTAAGCAGCTTTTGGGATTCTTCAGTATCCATCCAATCAGTGTAAAACCAATCTGAATCTTTTTTTGGTATTTTAAACGCTGAATCAGGTGGCATAGAAATCCCCATTATTTCAAACATCTTTTCTGCATAAGTTCTTTGATATATCTGGCAACTTTTTCCGCCCCCAATAAGAAATATCCTATTCTTAATATCAGTTGTAACAGCGTTCGCAAATGCAGAACCTGCATCCTTGGTATATATTAATTCAATCCTCTGGCTAAGAGGTACTTCATATAGAATAGGATCTATTGTTAGAGGAAATTTCAGAGAGCCAACTGCGCTTAAACGTAATATTAACCAAGAAAGGCCGCTCTCTCTAACTAATTTTTCTATTTCTACTTTATGATGAGAATAATTATCAATAGGGTGAAGTGGTTCATCTATACATCGTGGAGGCTCACAATTCATTTTTGGTCCATAAACGGCAACCGAACTGGCAATGATTAGTTTAGGAGGTTTATTTAGCTTTTTAACAGCTTCAATTAAATTCTTCGTGCCCCCAACGTTTACCTTATATGCAAGATCAGGATTTGTTTCACTTAACGGAGGAACTATTGCAGCAAGATGGATAATACAATCTTGATTATATACTGCTTTATTAATTTCATCAAGATTGGTTATATCTCCCCAATAAGTTTCAAAATACCCTTTTTCTGATAATCTCTTCTTAACTCTTTTAGTTTTAGAATTTTTTCTATCAAAACATCTAACTTGATGTCCTTGTTTTAACAATTTATTTAAAGTACTTTCGCCTATATTACCGAAAGCACCCGTTAAGAGGATTCGCATATCGTTTAAGATCCAACCTATCTATTTAAATATTTTTATAGAAATCCGTTTAAATAACTAGAATCTAGCTTAATCTTTTTAATATCTTTAAATATATCGAAAATTTTGAATTTTTGATTCCCATCATTAATTAACAATTAATTGATTCCTTATGATTCTGTTTGGTCTGTTTATTTTATGTTATTCTCATTGAGAAAGAGTGGAATTATTTTTAAGAAATATTAAATTTGACCAAAATATGGCAAAACAATTATGGTATGATTTAGCAAACCTTTTCTCAAAGATGTGTCGATTCATTTTTCCTATAAATGAATCATATATAGAATTACTAAAGACGCTTTTAACAGAAGAAGAAGCTAATTTTCTTCTAATTTTTGAAAAACCAAATTTGAATATCAATGAAATTAAAGAAAAAATCAATTTGGATGAGGAAACTTTAAAACAAATTCTAGATCGGCTATTGAATAAAGGTATTATTACTGGAATTCCTAGTAGAAGTACTGGAATTATGGTGTATACACTAATGCCGCTTTTTCCCGGGATTTTCGAATACTCTTTCATGAAAGGAGAAACTACAGAAACACAAAAACAATTAGCTAGAATATTTGAGAAAATGTTTTCTGATGCTTCAAAATTTACTCAAACCAACTATAACGAGGCATTGGATAGGTTAAAAACTTTCACACCCCTTGATAGAATTGTTCCAGTTGAAGAACAAATAGAAGTACAACAAGAACAAATAATTCCATATGAGGAAGTAGTAAAACTTATAGAATCATCAGATACAATAGGTGTTGCTCATTGTTATTGTAGACACTTTAAAAATCTTTTAGATGAGCAATGTAATTTAAATGCTTCTAAATTGAATTGTCTTCAATTAGGAAAGAATGCTCAATTTGCGATTAAATATGGATTTTCAAAACAGATTTCTAAAGAAGAAGCACTTGAAATTTTACAAGAAGCTGAAGATCAAGGCCTCGTTCATAAAGCTATTCATGTAAACCAAAACCCAGAAAAGCCTGAAGCTGCTATTTGCAACTGTTGTAAATGCTGCTGTGAAACTTTTCAAATGTATTACCGTGGAATGGCACCTTTTCATTCACTTACTTCCTATGTTTCAATAGTAGATAAAGATCTATGCGTTGGATGCGAAACTTGTGTTAATATATGCCCTGTAGAAGCTCCCGAATTGATAGATACCATATCGGTTATAAATGAGGAAAGATGCATTGGATGTGGTGTCTGTGCTCATCATTGCCCTGAAGAAGCTATTAGATTAGAACGAACAGGTCCAAGAATTGTTTTTGTTCCTCCACCAAAAATAAAACAAA